>DAOTWA010000001.1:0-11992 GCA_034435955.1 Anaerolineaceae bacterium
CCCGGCGCCCGATCCGATTTTTTATCTGGCCGGCGGGCCGGGCGGCGCAGCGACTGAAGACGCCGCCAAGGGGCAGCAATTCCCATCCTCGCTCAGCGACAATCACGACCTGGTGTTTGTCGACCAGTGCGGTACGGGCGGCTCGAACCGGGTCGTCATTCCACCATCCCCGGATTTATCCGGTCTCTCTCAAATCGAGGCGGAGCAACAGGCCAGGGCCTGGGTGTCCGATTTCCAGGCCGGGATCAATATGGACCCGCGCTTCTACACCACCTCGGTCGCCATGGACGATTTGGACGAGGTGCGGGAAGCCCTCGGTTACGACCAGATCAACCTGGTGGGTTACTCCTATGGCGCCACGGCTGCCCAGTACTACCTGATGCAGCACGAGGCGCACGTACGAACCGTCTTTTTGGGCGGTGGCTCGCTGCTCGACATCCCCGTGTTTGAGCGCTGGGCGGCAAACGGCCAGCAGGCGTTGAATCATATTTTCGACCTGTGCCAGGCAGACAGCGCCTGCCATGCGGCCTATCCCAGCATACGGGAAGAATTCGCGGCCGTGATGACCCGCCTGGCAACGGACCCGGTCACGATCACATTTGCCGATAAGTCGCTGGGCAGCGCTACCCTGACCCCCGACTACCTGGCGCCGGTCATCCGCTTGATAACCAAGAACGCGAAGAACGATGCTGCCCTGCCGCTGCTCATCCACCGCGCCTACGCCGAAAACGATCGGGATGGCTTCAGACAATTCATCGAAGCGAATGGGAATTATGAATGGTGGGGCGATCAAGTCATGGAGCGGGTGATCCGCTGCGGCGAAAAATGGGCTGCTTTTGATCCTGCCGAGGTGGCGCGCCTGAGCGCAGGCAGCTATCTTAAAGGCTTCGACGTGTGGCTGGCTCAGGCCCAGGCTGCTGCTTGCCAGTATACCCCGCTCGGCGTCATGCCCGAAGGCGCACGCCCGCAGCCGGGGTCGCAGGTACCCATGCTGATCATCAACGGAGACCTGGACCCAATCGACCCGCCGGAGAATATGGCCGGGGCGAAAGATCTGTTCCCCAACAGCGTTGCCCTGGCCCTGCCCTATCAAGGGCATAGCTGGTCTGACTATGCTGCCGTCACGTGCATGGGATCTATCCAGGCTGAGTTCATTCAAACGGGTTCAGCCCAGGGCTTGCATACCGACTGCCTGGAAACTCTGCAGCCTCCCCGATTTATTACACCGGATTAAACCGAGAAGGCGCATATCAGAAATGCGCCTTCTCATCGCTCCAACGACCAGGAGTCATTGGATCGTATAGGTGACGCTCACGTTCACCTGTACCGTTAACTGACCTGAAGAGATCGGCACCTCCAGACCGGGAGCGGCTGCTGCTGCACCCTGGGCGTAGATGGGCGGCGGTGGAGTGGCGATCACCTGGGCGTTGATGGTCTGCACCGGCCCCAGGCTTACCCCGGCTGCCTTGGCCAGCGCCTGAGCCTGGCTTTGCGCGTCCTGAATGGCCAGCTCGCGGGCTTTCTGTTCTGCGGCCGTGCGGTCGGCCACGTCGAACTGGATGCCGTTGATGCTGTTCGCCCCGGCGGCCACGGCTTGATCGAGCAGCGCGCCGATCTTGCCCACGTCGCGCACTGTGACCTGCACGTTGTTGTCCACCATGTAGGTGATCCCGGTCACGTGACCCTGATTGTCCGTTTCCTGGCGGGGATAGATGCTGAAGTTGATCGTGCGGATGTCCTTGGCATCCACCCCGGCGGATTTCATCGCGGCGATGATCTTCTGCGCAGCGCTGTTGTTGTCATTCACCGCCGCGGCGGCGTCTTTATTCTCGCTGTGCACGCCGATATTCACGTAGGCGATATCGGGGGCTAACTCCACTTTGCCGGTGCCGGACACCAGCAGGGTACGCTCCTGCGCCGTTGATGTGCTCTGCCCCGGATCGGCAGTCGTGCAGGCGGCCAGCAGCAGCGATCCAGCGGCTAGGGCGGCGATGGCGATCGTGAAGAGCTTTTTACTCATAAGGCCTCCTTTCCTGGCAGTTATGCTCTCGGTTTTAAGACGGCGCCGCCGGCGGGTATGTTCCCCGTTTTAGCTCTCCGCCAATTAAAATGGGTGTATATTCCTCTGCATGGCTCACCCCAGAATGGATTGCCATACGGAACCATCATGGCTATAATTCAAAAACAAATGTTCGGTTAACTGCCTTTGATCATGCCGATCGATTACCGTCAGATCCAGGAACAGATCCAGCCCTATGGGGATCAATTGCGGCTGCGCCAGGATGCCTTGGACCTTCGCCGCCGCACCGCCCGGGAGCGCTTGGCGGCGCACGCTTTGGAACTGGAAGCGCTGACCGATCGAGTCGAGCGGGCGGCAGAGATCAACCCGGCGTTGCGCTGCGCCGTACCCGCCGGAGAGCGCCTCGACCTGTGCGTCCCTCTGCAGCCCGGCGCGCCGCCCGCCACCTTGCTGGCTGCCGACGGCTCGCAGATCAACCCCGATCGCGACGCAGCCGTGGATTACTGCGTGATCAACGTCGGCGCGGTCTCCCTGCGGGTGGGCAGCGGCGAGCCGCTGCAGGTCACTGTGCGCAGCCAGTTGCTGGACGTCCAGGAGCTGTATACCCTGGACGGGTTGATATCCGAGGGTACAGTGGCGCTCAAGCGGGACCTGGGCGAAAGGCGCCTGCTGGCCGAGCTGGCTGCCAATGCGCAACCCCCGGTCATCACCCTGACCGATGGCCCGCTGGAGCTGTTCCGCGAGCGCGAGCCCACCCGCGAGTATGACCGTGCGCTGAGCGAGTATCTGGGCGTGCTCGAGGGGCTGGCCGAGCGCCGGGTGGTTACCGCCGGGTATGTCGACCGCCCACGCAGCGACCTGGTGATACGCCTGCTGGAGCTGGCCGACCGGCCCGAGGATAAACTTGACCGCGGAGAACGGGAGCGACCAAAAGTCCACCTGCCCGACATCTTCCTGTTCCGCGACCTGCTGAGCACACCGGGTGACCGCTCGGCGGTGTTCGCCATACGCTCGCCGCTGGCGCAGCGTTTCCGCGGCGATCTGGCGCTGCACTTTTTTTACTTGAATGTGGGCCTGCCGGAGCGGCCTTCTTTGGCGCGTGTGGAGGTGCCAGCCTGGGTGTGCGCCGATCCATCCGTGCTGGCCGCCCTGCAAACCGTGCTCCTGGAACAGTGCCACATCCTGAGTACACGCCCATACCCATACCTGCTCTACCGCGCTCATGAGGTGGCCGAGGTACCTTTGGAGGATAAACGGCGCCTGGACGAGCTCCTGGCGGCCGAGGTGCTGCGCCAGAGAATGGCTCCGGCGAGCAAATCCCCCAAGCAGAGCGCCAAGGACATGGCCAGGAGAAAATGGAGGCGTACATGACCCTGATCGAGATCGGAAAGCTGCTGCGCTCCAGCCTGGATGCTTTCGTCGTGGGCTGTCGGGTGTCCCAGCTCGATTCGCTCGAGTATGGGGCGCTGGTGCGCGCCGACCTGTCCGACGGTTTGCAGGTCTTCGGTTTGATCTCCAACATCGCCATCGAGGACGACGGCCTGGTGCGCCAGCTCGCCATGACCGAAGGCATCCCACCCGAGGTGCTGGCCGACAATCGGGTCAACCGCAGCGTGCCGCTCGAGATCAGTGTGCTGGCGACCGGCTACCGCCAGGGTGGACATATCTTCCATCTTCTTCCGCCGCGCCCGCCACTCAGCCTGGACGCGATCTACCTGTGCAGTCAGCAGGAGCTGCGCGAATTCACCTCCGCCGGGCGCTTCGGCTACTTCCGCCATGTGCTGCGCCAGGACGATCTGCCCGCCGGCGAGCTGCTGGCCGCCCACCTGCGCCAGGCGAGCGCAGCCCACGCCGCCTCGGGCAACCCCGCCTGGGTCGCGGCCGCCGTCCAGGAGCTGATCACCCTGCTGCGCGGCGATTACGTCCGGTTGATGGACGTCCTCGGGGCCTTGGGAGAGGTCTATTGACCGGGCAATCTCCGTTGCATCACGCCCGTTCTTCAATGATCTACACGCCTCGTCGTCTGAAATCCAGTCGCAAGGAGGATTCACCGACAAACACCTGTGCGGTGAGAGGGTAAAATGGCCCAATCAACTCATTCGAAACAATCTGCGGCCTCCAATCAAACTCTCATGAATGCTGACCCCCGAAACGTAAGTGGCGAGGCGCGCGCCTCGAGCATCGAAACGCCCGCCATCGGCTACATCGTCGGCGGTGGGCTGAAGGAAAATTTGCGCGTGCGGCTGACCGTTCCCGGACAGACGGTCCAGGAGGGCGCCTTCGTGGTTGTGGAGAGCGGCGACTGGCGCTTTTACGGCCTGGTGACCGATATCCGTTTGGGAGCCACAGACCCGCGTTTCGCTGACGAACGGTCATCCGGTCGGTTGCCGCCCAGGCTGGCCGATATGCTCGTTGGACAGACGGTGTACACCGAGCTGGAGGTCCTGCCGGCTTTGATGCTGGAAGTCGGACCCGACCCGCGAGATGCGCGTGCCTATGAGGAGTGGCGCGCATCACTGGAAAGCGAGCCCCGACCGCTGCCGGTCAAGACCATCCCGCCGCATCAGGCCCCAGTGCGCCTGGCCTCCGCCGGCGACGTGGCCGAGATCTTCGGCCGTCCAGGCGAGAAGGGCGCCTTCACCATCGGTTATACCCGTGAGCAAGGCCATCCGGTAAGCGTGAACCTGGAGCGCCTGGTGCAGCGTTCTTCGGGCGTCTTCGGCGCCACCGGTACGGGCAAATCCTTCCTCACCCGCCTGCTGCTGGCCGGGCTGATCCAGGCCGGGCGCGTCTCGCTGCTGGTGTTCGACATGCACAACGAGTACGGCCCGGATTCCACCTCATCCGATACCGGCGAAGCGGTGGCCGGACTGCGTGGCAAGTTCCCCGGACGGGTCTCCATGGTCGGCCTGGGACGCGACACGAGCATCCTGGGCCAGACGCCTGACTTCCACCTGGAGCTGTCCGAAGACGACATCGCCCCCGAAGACATCGAGATGCTCACCCGCGAGCTCAATCTGAAGGAGACCACCCCTACCGTGCTGGAGGCGCTGGTACATTCTTATCACCGAAATTGGTTCCATGAATTCAAGGCGCTGAGGGGCAGCGGCAGCGCAGACGAGGAAGGTACGGTGGCCTGGTGGGCGACCCAAAACGGGGTCAACGTGGCCGCCGCCGAGGGGCTGCACGGCAAACTCAACCGGGTCTTCAACCGCGAGTACATCGTCCCCCAGGCAGCCGGCGACGGCCTGACGCACATCGTCCGCCTGCTCCAGGACGGCAAGCACGTAGTGCTGTCCTTTGGCGACCATGAGTCGGACCTGGATTACCTGCTGGTGACCAACGTGCTGACGCGGCGCATCCGCGCGGCCTGGGTGGAGATGACCGAGGCTTACCATCGCGAGAGGAAGGTCGAGCCGCGCCCACTGGTGATCGTGCTGGAGGAGGCCCACAAGCTGCTCAACCGCGAGATGGCCGGTCAGACGGCCTTCAGCGTCATCGCGCGCGAGCTGCGCAAGTATTATGTCACCCTGCTGGTGGTGGACCAGCGTCCCTCGCAGATCTACGACGAGGTCATGTCCCAGCTCGGCACGCGCATCTCGGGCTGGCTGGGCGACGAGGCCGACATCCAGGCGGTGCTTTCCGGGCTGGCGGGGCGGGATGCTCTACGCGGCATGTTGGCCCGGCTGCAGCCGAAAGAGGAGGTGCTGCTGCTGGGCTGGGGCGTGCCCATGCCGCTGCCGGTGCGCTCGCGCCGCTACGACGCACGTTTCTGGGAGGAATTGAAGGGGGTGGGCAAGAAGGGCGAGAGTCAAATATTGAAGGAGTTGGGGTTTTAATCCCTGGTAAAATTGCAGCCATGCAGGTACTCAAGCAGACACTCTTCGGCCGGGTTGAGGGCGTCTACGCCACGCTGACCCGCCAGACGCTGGTCTCCACGCCCTTGCCAGAAGCGCAGGTGACGCTCGAAGGCTTCACCGGCGACGTTCATTCCGGCTTCATCAAGCCCGCCGGCAGCCGCGAGGAGCGCTACCCACGCGGCGAGATAGTGCGCAATAACCGCCAGGTTTCGCTGGTCTCGCTGGAGGAACTGGCCGAGGTGGCCGCCGCCATGGGCGTACCCGCCATCCGGGCAGAATGGCTGGGCGCCAACCTGGCCGTATCCGGCATTCCTCGGCTGACCCACTTGCCCCCCTTCACGCGCCTGTTCTTCGCCTCCGGCGCAGCGCTGATCATCAGCAGCGAAAACAAACCCTGCATTCACCCCGGGCGGGTCATTCAGGAACAGTACCCACAGCATTCCGGTCTGGCCGACGCGTTCGTCAGGCAGGCGCTGCACCGCCGCGGACTGGTGGCCGTGGTCGAGCGGGCTGGCCGGATCAGCGCCGGAGACGAGATTCGGGTCGAGCTGCCGCGTCAGGAGCTGTATCTAACTTCTTAGGCGCCCGTCGCTGCCCCAACGATTGTCCAATCGCCTTCTCCTGTATAATGGTAAGCGCATTCGATCGGCGTCGGGCAGGTCGTGAGCCGGTTGGATCGTCATCCGTTCCCGCTCGAGAAGGAGACCCGCATGAGCGCATTTCCCCTATTTGTCTGTTCGAGCTGCTGGCAGCCAGTGCCGCCAGCAAGGTGGGCCCGCGTGTTGGACTGCCCGCTGTGCGGCCAGGCGCACTGGCGCGCGCCATCCCAGGGGGCCATCTTCCCATTTCGGGCTCGCGGGATATCGGGCGGAATGGGCAAAGAAGTGCAGTGGCCGCTGAAGATACTCAGCCACCACCGCTACACTTCCACGAATTGGTTCTACATTGTGGGCGAAGTGTACAACCCTTACGAGCTGCCGATGCAATCGGTGGACGTGGTCGCGACCCTGTACGATAAGACGCGCAGCGTCATTGGAGTGACCTCCAGCCTGACCAGCCTTCCGGTGATCCCGCCCCAGGGCCGCTCCCCTTTCAAGATCGGCACGGACAATTGGGCTGAGGTGTACGCTTACGACCTGCAGGCCGAGGGTCGGCCCGGCGGTATGCCGCGCCAGGACCTGGTGATCACCAATCAGGCCGTCCACATCGAAGGATCATGGCTGCAGGTGTTCGGTGAGGTGCGCAATATCGGCAGGCTGCCAGCGACCAACGTGCGCGCCGTGGTGACCCTCTACAACGCCCAGGGCGAGGTATCGGGAACGGGCTATGCCATCGTCCAGACCCGCGTGCTTGCGCCGGGTGACGCGGCCCCGTTCCGCTGCGGGATCAACCATTTTCCCAATTTCGAGCATTACCTTATTCAGGCGCAGGGAGAATAAATCCGCCGCCCTCGCTCAAAACCGTGCGGGCCGACCCTGCAGCACACGCCTCAGACCGCGGCTGGCTACCCGGGCCGCCGTTGCGGTTGGCTCGGGAAGGCTGTAAAATACATGAGCATCATGTTCAAGGAGGATGCCTTGCCCGCCAATCTCTCGCCCAACGCCCAGCGCTGTCAGGATGCGCTGAACCGGCTGGGATTCACCTTCCAGGTGGTCGAGCTGCCACAGAGTACGCGCAGCGCTAAGGAAGCGGCAGCGGCCATCGGCTGCCGCGTCGAGCAGATCGCCAAATCGTTGGTATTCAGGGGTGCGTCGAGCGGACGGCCGCTGCTCGTGATTGCCTCAGGCGCCAACCGGGTGAACGAAGAATTGCTGGCCGCGGCCTGCGGGGAACCGGTCGAGAAGGCGGACGCCGATTTCGTCCAGCAGGCCACCGGCTATTCCATCGGCGGCGTGCCGCCGGCGGCCCATCGCCAGCCGTTGCCGACTTACCTCGACCGCGACCTGCTCCAGCACACGGACATTTGGGCAGCTGCCGGCAGCCCCTTCGCCGTCTTCCATCTCACGCCCCAAGAGCTGCTGGCGCTCACCCACGGCGTCGTGATCGACATCCATTGATGCGCGCCTGGCGGACGGCAGAAGAATTTCCGGGCATGCGCGCAGAAAGCCTGGAGCTGAAGACCTCCCGGAGGAAAAGTCGCGCTGGATTTTTTCCATGCCTCATCCGCCGTTGCCTCTCCGGCGAGCCATCCATGCGCGAAAATCTGGCCCATTCCTTTATGCGAATACCTTGTCGCATCGGGAACACAGCGGGGAAATCCTGAGTGAAAGGCGGGGTGGAAATTCCCCATGGCCGCCGGTCAGCAGTTCCATGAGCGATATCCCGGATGTACCTGAGTATCACATGCGGCCGCAGGATGCGCTGATCACCCTCGGCACCCTGGCCGGATTTGTGATCTTCTCCTCCTTCCTGCTGCAAAGCCTGCGCCTGTCGCTCATCATGGCCGCCAGCCTGGCCGCGCACGAGCTCGGCCATATCCTGGTAGACGTGACGCAGGGTGTTCATTGGCGGCTGCGCTTTACCCCTATCGGCGCGCGCCTGGAAACGCCGCTTCAGCAGCGCCGCTGGTTAAGTCATTACGAAAACGCGCTCATCCACCTGGCGGGGCCGGCGGCCAGCCTCCTTTACGCAGCGATGGCCATCCTGGTCTATTACCTCACCATTCATGAATCCAGCGACCTGCTCCAGCTGGCCAATTTCAGCGCTCAGGTGGGGTTGTTCAATTTGCTGCCGCTGGGCCGCGCGACCGATGGCGGCAAGTTCCTGGAACGCGTCTTCACCTCGCTCAATAACCGCGACGACTGGCGCATCTTCTGGCTGCCCATCATCTGGGGTGTGACCGTACTCGGCGGCACCATGCTGGCCTTTTATTTGGAGCACAGCCGTGAGCTGATACCGCCCCACGTGCTGAGCTATCTGCTGGTGGTGCTCTGGCTGGTGATCGGCATGCTTGTGGAGAAGCGCCACGAGGACCCCCTGGGGTGGATCTCCGCCCAGGCGATGACCTACCGCCAGGCCTGGCGACTGATGCTGTCGGTCGGCATCCTCTTGCTGGCCTGCACCCTGATCGTCACCATGACGCCCTTCTGGCTGCCCCCAGAGCACATTCTGACCATGGCGAGCAACATCCGACACGTCGCTGCGCTTCTGTTCCATTAGCCCATCGTTCCGTCTCATTGGGAGTGGGGGAATAACCGCCGCGACCATTCCAAAATGACCCCGTTTCGTGCCCGTTGATGTTTTCGTATACAATAAAAACCAGGGTTCAGGTGGTAGGACGGCGATGAACGGGAAAAGGAGATCGCATGTTGCCCGGTACGCAGTCGCGCAGCCTGCGCACGTAAAAACGACTCCAGCCGGGCGCAAACCCGGCTGGAGCATAGGGGATGGAATGATGGGCCCCGGTATATTCGTTTACATTGCGGAGGACGATGAGGCGGTGCGCTCAGCCCTTCGGCTGATCCTCAAAAAACGGCCTGCACTGGTGGTATCCGGTGAAGCTGAGAATTGGGCAGCCTTATTGAACCTTGTCAGGAACGCCTCGCCCAACCTGCTGCTGTTAGACTGGGAGCTGCCCGGTTTACCCATCCCCGGCTGGCGAGAGCGGTTGGATGCGCTCAATCCCGGGGCGAAGGTGGTAGCCCTGAGCGGACGGCCGGAGGCCGCGGCGCAAGCGTTGGCCTCCGGCGCTCATGCGTTTACCAGTAAAGCTGAACCGCCCGAAAAACTGGTGGAAACAATCAGGGGAATGGTTCCCACCTACACGCGACCCTAAGCTGCTGGCACCGATAAAGCGGCTTTTCGCCGTCAGGAAGATGAGGGCATCGCTTTCATCGCGGCCCGCGCTTCGTTCGGGTCGTGATAGACTTCCTCGACAATCAATCGCATCGTGTCGACCAAAGCGAAGCGGCGAGCTTTGGAGCTGCTGTACAGGGTCCGGTTGGCAATGATGGCGTATGAGCCAGAACGGTCGAGCTGGGCGATGCCCCTTTTCCCTTCCAGTCTGCAGTGGTTCGCAAACACCATCCTGCACCTCGCTGAAAACACCGGTAAATAAAACTACCTTTAAATTATTACCGGTAAAAACAAACACTTGTAAGCCTACCGCTAAATCATTCCCCCCTGCATCTCATGTAAAGCATACCCCATCTGACTGCGGCGTGACTTTATCCGCAAATCAAGACGACCTTAAGGCAAGTTTAAGAGCCTATTGGGGAGAAATCCGCGCTGCAGTCGGACAGCTTTCAGGAGCTGATTTGCGATTCTGCTTCGCCGGCGGCTGGAGTTGCTTCCATCTGTCCACGGATCAAGGCCGATTCGGGTAAACGGGTGATCAAAAGGACGCCCAGCGCGGTCAGCGCCGCCAGCAGAAAGAGCGAAGCGCGGAAAGACCCATCCGGCGTCTTGAGCGCCTCCATAGCGAAGACGAACACCACCGATACCTGCCCGGCCAGATTGAGCAACCCATTGGAGCTGCCTTCGGGGGCCGGATACGTGATCTCGGCGCCGAACTGGAAACCCACCGGCGCCAGGCCCATGAGGAAAAACCCCAGCGCTGCAGAGGAGGCGATCAGTTCACCGTAGGAGGAGGCCAGGGTCAGCCCCGCCAGCCCGGGCAGGCTGAGCAGCAGGCCAGCAACCAGAAAAGGCTTGCGCCGCCGCACCCGGTCCGAGAGGGAAGGGATCAGCGCAGCCCCGGCGATGCCGCCCAGCAACAGAGCCGCGCCGACGAATCCAGCCTGGTCGGGGCTGAAGCCGCGCGGGCCGAGGATCTCGTCAATCCAGGTGGACACGCCGTTGAACACCCCCAGACCGATCAGGAAGACGTACATCAAGACCCACATCTCGCGCATGCCCAGCATGTGTTTCAACCCATCCAGCACCAGAGCGCGCGTCTCCTGACCCGGGGGACAGGGCGGAGTCGGGGGTGCCTCACGGGCGAATATCAGAAAGAGCACAGCCGAGAAAGCCGCCGCCGCGCCGTAGATCACCAGCATGGCCGGAATTCCATACGCGCCCGCCAGGGCAGGCGTCAGCGCCATACCGATGGCGATCCCCAGGAAAGAGGCTACTAATGCCAAACCCGAGGCGGTGGCGCGTTCTTCCAGGGGAAACCATTTGGCCGCCACGGTGGTCACCGCGTTGAGGAGGAACGGCTGGGCCGCCGCCAGGCCAAGCGTGGCGGCCAGAACACCGGCAAAACTCGCCCCTAATAGGCCCCGCAGCAGCCCAAAGACGCCCAGCAGCACAGCGCCAAAGCCCACGGCTTTGCGCAAACCGAATGTGTCGATCGCCCAGGAGGCCGGGATCGAAAGCGGCACGTAGACGATCATGAACGACATGGCCAGGAAGCCGATCTGCAGCTCGGGCACGCCGTAAAACCTGGCCGCCGGCTGGGTGATGGCGGCGAAGCTGATCCAGAGCACCTGAATGGTCAGGTTGATGAACATGAAAACAGCTAGGACAGCCCAGCGGTAAGGATAAATCCGATATTTCTCTTCCATCCTTTTCACCCTCTGCGAATCGATCCGGCCAGCATGCCAGCGGCAAGCATTAAAACAACCATACCCCGATCGCCGATTAATCACGTGTCGGTCTGCTCGCGACCTGGCCCGGACTGCTTCTCGATCTAAAGGTATAACCCCCTGCGCGCTGCGGCGATGCGTTTGACCCTGCTCCGCGAGAGTCTTCGTTGCGCTCAGGGCAAAGACAGATTTTTAGGCGGGGGTAAAGCCAGGATGGATGCCGGCGGCGCCCTTTAAACCTTGTACCCGATGGCGCGGAGGAAGCCTTTCCGCCAGGCGATGTCCTCCTCGCCCTCGATGCCCACCGGCCTGGCGCCGTCCACCACTCCCAAGATGCTGCGACCTTCGCCCGTATCTGCCAGGATCACTTCCACCGCGTTGGCGGTCGCACAGTAGATGCGGCACACCTCGGGTACGTTTTTGATGGCATTCAACACGTTGATCGGATAAAACCCCTGGCCCAGGATGACGATGAACGCGTGACCAGCTCCGATGGTCAGGGCGTTCTTCTGCGCCAGCTCAACCAGAGCCGGGTCGGTGCCAGACCAGCGCACCAGGCACTTCCCCGACGCCTCGTTGAAGGCCAG
>DAOTWA010000002.1:0-6589 GCA_034435955.1 Anaerolineaceae bacterium
TTCGGGCATCCCGCCCATCTTGACCACCCATGTACCAGCAGGTTGCCTGACGGCGATTCGTTGACAGCCCCGCGCCGCTCTGGTATGCTTGATGCGAATGTCCGGGTGGGACCGGCGCGGCGGAATCCCCCGAACCCCGTCAGGTCCGAGAGGAAGCAGCGGTAAGGAGGCCATTTCGGGTGCCGCCGGGAATCCTGTCCGGACATTCACTCGCCATGCAGACTCCTCCCATCTGCGATTACGAAGGCTCGGACTACCAGTCCCGCTTCTGGGAACAAGGCGGGCGCGACTACGAGGACGCGGCCGAGGCGATCGCCCTGCGCCGGTTGCTGCCCAGGGGCGGCCGCCTGCTGCTGGAGCTGGGCGCGGGCGCGGGGCGCAACACTCCGCGCTATCATGGCTTCGAGCGTGTGGCGCTGGTGGATTACTCGCGCTCGCAGCTCGAGCAGGCGCGCGCCCGGTTGGGCTCCTCTCCGCGCTACCTGTACGTGGCCGCCGATATCTACCGCCTGCCCTTCGCTGACGGCCTGTGCGACGCGGCGACCATGATCCGCACCCTGCACCACATGGTCGAGCCGCGCCGGGCGCTGGCTGAGGTGCGCCGGGCGCTGCAGCCGGGGGCGGTCTTCATCCTGGAATACGCCAACAAGCACAACCTGAAGGCCATCCTGCGCTACCTGATGCGGCGCCAGGCGTGGAGCCCATTCAGTCTCGAGCCGGTGGAATTCGCTCGCCTGAATTTTGATTTCCACCCCAGGGCCGTGCGCGCCTGGCTGGAGGAGGCCGGTTTCCATATCCAGCGCCAGCTCACCGTGTCTCATTTCCGCGCGGGGCTGTTCAAGCGCCTCGTCCCGGCCAGACTGCTGGCGCAGTTGGATGGACTGCTGCAGCTAACCGGCGGCTGGTGGCAGCTCACCCCTAGCGTCTTCATGCGCGCCCAGGCGAGCGGCGAGGGCGGTTTGGCCGATGGAGGGGCTTTCTTCCGCTGCCCAGAGTGCGGGGCGGAGATGCCCGAAACGCAGATGGACGTGACCTGCCCGGGCTGCGGGCGGGTGTGGCCCTATCAAGATGGGATTTACGATTTCAGGCAGAAGACGCAATCATCCAATGATGGCGGGATAAAGGAATCTGGGCCATCGTATTTTTCGAAGGAAGGCCCTTAGTCGCAGAATTCTTCGCCATGGCTTTTCCAAAATCCGAAGGGGCGTTACCGGCCTGATATTCCCACCTGCTTTTTTATCGGTAAATCAAGGCGGATGGTCGTCCCCGCGCCCGGCGCCGATTCGGCCGCGACGCTGCCGCCATGCGATTCCACCAGCGCCTTCACGATTGCCAGGCCCAGGCCGGTCTCCCCTGTTTCGGCATGGCGGGACTTGTCCCCGCGCCGAAAACGATCAAAGATGAACGGCAACTCATCGGCGGGGATGCCCTCGCCGGTGTCCTGGACGCAAATTTCCACTGCATCATCCACGGAGCGCGCGGAAAGAGTGACCCGGCCCCCCGAAGGGGTATATCTGAGCGCGTTGCTGATCAAATTGCCCAGCACCTGCATCATACGAGCCTCGTCTACCCACAGCTCGGGCAGGTTCTCGCTTACGGTGACCATGATGGTGACTTTTTGTTGTTCGGCCAGGTGCCTGAAAAGCGCGGCAGCTTTGTCCAACAGGGACCGAGGAGCAATGCTTTGCGGATTGAGCGAGAGTTCACCCGCGTCGGCCAGGGACAGCATGCGCAGATCCCCGACCAGGTTTTGGAGCCGCTCGATTTCGGAGTAAATGAGCGCCAGGCGCTGCGGCGTTGGTTTGAGCACGCCCTCGCGCATGGATTCGATGTAGCCGGAGATGACCGTCAGTGGGGTGCGCAAATCGTGAGCGATGTCGGCCGTCATTTGCTTTCGCAATTGATTGACGCGCGCCACCTCCTGACTCATGCGGTTGAAGGCGGTGGCGAGCTGGCCGATCTCGTCGTTCGATCTCACCTTCACCTGTTGTTCCAACTGGCCGCGGGTGATGCTCTGCGCGGCCTGCGTCAGCGCCTGGAGCGGACGAGTCAGCGTGCGTGCCAGGAGGACTCCCATGACCAGCGCAACCAGCATGGCGCCCAAAATGGCATAGATGAGCGCCTCCGTGGTGCGTTGTAAGAACTGAACCTCCTGGGGGCTAAAGCCGGCCGGCTGGCGGGCGGTCAGAATGGTGCCCACCTGCTTCCCATCCACGGTGACTGCCACGCCTGTCTTCAGGAGGTTGGCAGGCAACGTCGAGCCGGCGGGATGCTGCGGATCGACGGAAACGATTACAGTTCCTTCGGCGTCGGCCAGGCCGAAAAAGCTCTCCCGGCCCTGTCCCCCAGGCGGATTGCCTGCTTGAGGAGTGTGATCCACCGTCTGGAATGCGGGGGCGGGAAAGTTCCTGAACTGGAGCTGGCGCCAGTTCTGAGCCACCCCAGACCACGAACCGTTCTCCGCGTAATACTGGCTGAGGGTCTGCACCAGGCTGCTGCGCTGCTGTTCGACGACAAATTGCATGAGCCGGTTCGCGCTGGTCAGGCGGATGAACACCGCCACCAATGCAGCCGTGGTGAAGGCGACCAGCATGAAGGCAAGGGTGAGTTTCCAGTAAAGGGATCTGAGCATCGGTTAAGAAGCGCCTTTCCCGAACCCGTTTTACGAGAGACCCCCGCCAGCGTGGGGATGATGTTGAAAGCGGTAACCCACACCGAAAACCGTTTCGATATAGGTCGGATGGTCCGCATCCGGCTCTATTTTTTTACGCAGATTGCGCACGTGCACGTTCAGGGTGCTATCCAGGCCAGCGAAGTTGCTGTCCGCCAGCAGATCAGCCAGCTCCGCGCGGGAGAAGACGCGGCCCGGCGAGCGCATGAGGGTTTTCAGCAGAGAAAACTCGATGGGGGTCAACATGACGGGCCGGCCTTGCACCGTGACGGTGTGGGTGCGCTCATCCAGGACGATCTCCCCACTGCGAAGGATTTCAAACTTCTCTACATTATCCTCCGTACGGCGCAGGGCGGCGCGTATGCGGGCCAGCAGCTCGCGCATGCGGAAGGGTTTGACCACATAATCGTCGGCGCCCAGATCCAAGCCCAGCACGGCATCGGTCTCTTCCTCACGGGCGGTGATGATGATGATCGGGGTCTGACGTTCAAGCCGGTACTTACGGATAAACTCATAACCGTCCATGTTGGGCATCATGATGTCCAGCAAGATCAGATCGGGCTGTTCGTGGCGGGCCATGTAGATCGCATTCTGGCCGTCGGTCGCGGTGAACACCCGGTAGCCCTGTTCGGTCAGGTAATCCTGCAACAACTGGCGTACGCTGGATTGATCGTCAACGACGAGGATCGTATTTGACATATTTTCATCCGCAGGCGGGTCTCTTGCGGCCCAATCGAGGATAGATGTGCTTCGCTATGGGATGAGATCATTCCGCCAACCCGAATGTGTACCAGGGAGCCACCTGATAATTATTGTACTTCACGATTTCCACCGCGTCGGGATAGCTGGTGAACAAGCCTTTCAACTCGATGGTCACATTGGGGTTGCTGCGCAATGGCTCGAAGACATAGAGTGTATTTTCAGCGTCCACCGCCTGGTCGCCAAAGTAAAAGGTGGCCAGTGTCTGGTTCCTGGTGCCGATCACGATCGTCTCGTTGGTGCGGTTTTGAGCCAGTAACGTCAGGCTGATCCGATCGGCGTAACGGGTGATCTGCAGTGGGGTCATGGACAATCCGGCGGTGGTTTGGGTTTCGAAACCGAGGGTGTGGAAATCGATCAGGTTGTTCCAGTTATAGCGCCAGTTCTTGTATTCCAGGCGAACAGGCCAGAGCTCATCCTTTTGGGTGACAACATCTTCGCCGCTCTTGGCATCCCTGGTCGTCAATCGGTAAGCGACGTGCACCAGGACGGTCTGGTCATCGAAAACCTGGCTGTCCACCACCTGGAGATCGGACCATCTGGTTCCCGCGGACTTCTGCGTGGTGAGGGCAGCGATCACGTCGCCGGCGGTCATGCGGAAGGTTCTCAGGCTGAAAACCGAGATCAGCCTGGAGGCTGCGGCGAAGTCGCTGTTCTGTAGGGCGGCGAAATATTGCTGGACGGTTTGAACGGCAGCATTGGTCGCCGAAGTCGCCGTTGGAGTGGGCGCGGGCGTGTTGGTTGGGAGCGGCGTCTGGGTTGCGGCGGCGTTGGTCTGATTGGCCTGCCCCCTCTGGCCCATGGTGAAGCCCTCTCCCGGGCGGACGCCGGAGGCGATTTGGGTTTGCAGCTCCGGGTTAGAGGCGATCTGGGTCTGCAACTGCGAGCGAGATGGGAACTGGCCCGATGTCGACCCGCCGGCACTTCCGGTATTGGCGCTGCTGGCCGCCTGGCAGGCGGAGAGAAGTGCAACCATAACGATGCCGATGATCAGGGTGCGCAAATTTTTCTCCATAGTCTTTAGTTGCCTTTCGATGGATATTCATAACCGCGATAAATGGCTCTCATTCGTAACGCAACGCCTCGACCGGCTGGAGGCTGGCTGCCCGGTTCGAAGGATACAGCCCAAACAACAGCCCGACTGCGCTGGAGAAAAGCGTCGCTAAAAGGATCGAATCCAGCCCAATGGTGGGCGTGAGGCTCGTGCCGGATGAAGCAGCCACGCGGACGATCACCTGGCAGATCACCCAGGCCAGACCGATGCCGATCATGCCGCCAATCAGCGAGAGAAGGACGGATTCAGAGATGAACTGCACCAGGATATCCAGCTTGCGGGCGCCGAGGGCTTTGCGCAGTCCGATCTCACGGGTGCGCTCGGTGACGGACACCAGCATGATGTTCATGATGCCGATCCCACCGACCAGCAGGGAAATGCCGGCGATGCCGCCCAGGAACATGGTCAGGGTGCCGGTCACTGAAGAAGCAGCGCTGACCAGTTGGGTTTGCGACAGGATGCTGAAATCGTCACTCGCGCCGGCTTTGATTTTGTGCCGGGAACGAAGGATTGCCGCCACCTCTTCCTCGGCCGCGCTGACCGTCGCGGCGCTTTTGGCCGATACCAGGATTTGATTCACCTGGTTGGAGGGGCTGCGGCGGATCAGACGCGTCTGAGCGGTGGTGAGGGGCACCAACACCCGGTCGTCCTGATTGCCAAAGCTTGAGCCGCCTTTGGAAGCCAAAACGCCGATCACTTTATACGTCTGCCCGCTAATGCGGATGGTCTTGCCGACCAGCCCGCTGGTCGCGCCAAACAGGTTGGTGGCGGTTGTCTGGCCGATCACGGCCACCAGCGAGCGGCTTTGCACCTGGTGGTCAGTGATGTAGCTGCCTTCAGAGAGGGTGTCATTGCTGATTTGCGCATTTTGCGGCAAGACACCGCTGACCTCGACCGTTGCGGTCTTCCCATTGGCGGTGACGGTGAAGCGGGAAGAGACGATTGCACCCACTGCAGCGATGTCCGGAGCAGCCGAGGGGTTTTGCAGGGCTTTCACATCATCCATGGTGAGCGGCACCGGGTTCGTCACCCGTCGGGTGAAATTGCCGGACATCACGGTCAGCAGGTTGGTGCCCATACCGCTGATCGAGCTGGTGATCTGATTCTGCGCTCCGCGACCGATCGCCAGCAGGGAGATCACCGCCGCCACGCCGATCACGATGCCCAGGATGGTCAAGGCTGAGCGCAACTTGTTTGCCATCAGGCTGTCAAGGGCTTCCACGAACGCATGGCCGATGTTCATGTCCCCGCCTCCACCACCCTGCCGTCGCGCAGGTTGATTACCCGCTGGGTAAAGGCGGCGACATCCGCCGCATGGGTCACCAGAATGAGGGTGGTGCCGCGCTCCCTATTCAGGGACAGGAGGACGTTCATGACTTCCTTCCCGGACCTGGAATCCAAGTTGCCGGTCGGCTCGTCGGCGAGGATGATGGCCGGGTTGTTGACCAGCGCCCTGGCGATAGCCACGCGCTGCTGCTGGCCGCCGGAAAGCTCATTGGGCCGGTGGTTGATCCGGTCGCCCAATCCAACCGCCTCAAGAGCCTCCAGGGCGCGCTTCTTTCGGGAGCCATTTCCACCGGCGTAGCGCAGCGGCAATTCGACGTTTTCCAGGGCGGTGGTACGGGCCAGCAGATTGAACTGCTGGAATACAAAGCCCACCTTGCGATTGCGGATTCTGGACAGGTCGTCGTCGCTCAAGGCGGCGACTGGCTCGCCGTCCAGATAATATTCGCCATTGGTCGGCCGATCCAGACAGCCCAGGATGTTCATCAGGGTGGACTTACCGGAGCCCGAGGGCCCCATGATGGCGACGATTTCAGAGCGGGCGATCTGGAGCGAGACGCCATTCAAAGCGTTCACCTCGACTTCTCCCATCCGGTAGATTTTGACGAGCTCGCGGGCATCGACCACGTAATCGGACATGTTGGCCTCCTCAATTCCCCGCGGCGCCGCCGCTGGAACGGCCCGATGATCCCGAAGGTCCACCCGAAGGAGGCGCGCCACCTGGGGGTTCGCCTCTGCTGAAGATGCCGCCGAACAGACCGCCGAAGAGGCCTCCTTGCCGGGTGCCTGTCGTAGACGTGGAAGTTGCGCTGGGCGGGTTC
>DAOTWA010000003.1:0-22741 GCA_034435955.1 Anaerolineaceae bacterium
GGGAAGCTGATATAATTACTCCCCAATAATAGGAGTAATTATGTCCGATCAACGTGATTTCAAAGAGCGACCAGCGCCCAAAGTCGTCCTCTCGATCCATGCGCATCCCGACGACCAGGAGTTCTCCGTCGCGGCCACGCTGGCCAAGTGGGCTCGCGCCGGCAGCCGCATCATCTCCATCGTGATCACCTCGGGCGAAGCCGGCACCAATGACCCGAGCAAGGACGAGAGCTACAAACCCATCCTGGCGCGCATCCGCGAGGGCGAGCAATTGGCCGCCAACGCCATCCTGGGCATCCAGGGGACGGTTTTCCTGCACTACCCGGATGGCTACCTGCAGCATACCCTCGAACTGCGCCGCGACCTGACGCGCCTCATCCGTAAGTACCGCCCCGATGTGGTGGTGTGCGGCGATCCGACCACACGCTTCTTCAGCAACCGCTACATGAACCACCCCGATCACCGCGCTGCCGCCGACGCGGCCTGCGATGCAGTCTTCCCTTCTGCGGGCAGCCGCCCAATCTTTCCCGAACTGCTGTCCGAGGGCTACGAGCCTCACGAGGTGAAACTTGTCTACCTGGGCTCGACCGATCAGCCCAACGAGTGGGTAGACATCTCTGAGACGCTCGAACTGAAAATTAACGCCCTGCGCCAGCATAAGAGCCAGCTCAACGGTCATTTCGACGTGGACAAGGAAATGCGCGAGTGGGCCGCCGAAGAGGGGAAACCGGTCGGCTTGGCCGCAGCGGAGGGATTTCGGGTCATGGTGTTGAAAGAGGACGAGGTGTAGCCCCCCGGTGGGAAGCCGAGTCGCTCCATCAGACGGCTTGTCGATCTCCAAACGCCTCCAATCTGCCCCCAGCCGCTATGCGTACAATCCATTAGAGGTCGATTGCAGTGCTCGACCGGTTCTGATACTTTGTTTACAAAGGTTTAATAGCCTGTTAATCCTGGTCGGGTAAAGTAACCGCAGTGGATTGAGAGAAAGGTTAGGGGTAAAGTGGAAGCGAGTGTGAAATTAGGTAGAATACGCGGCATCCCGATTGGGCTGCATTGGAGCTGGTTCCTGGTGTTCGTCTTGGTGACCAGCTCGCTCGCGGGCGGCTACTTCGTGGCCGAATATCCCGATCTGTCGCGCACGGCGTATTGGATCCTGGGCGCGATCACCAGCCTGCTGTTTTTTGGCTCGGTGCTGGCGCACGAATTCGGCCACGCCTTGGTTGCCCTGCGCGACCGCGTTCCGGTACGTTCGATCAACTTGTTCTTCTTCGGCGGCGTGGCTCAGATCGAGCAAGAGCCTCGCAGCGCCGCCTCCGAGCTGCGCATTGCCATCGCCGGCCCATTGGTGAGCCTGTCATTGGCAGGACTGTTCGGACTGCTTTACTGGCTGGATCAGGGCGTTTCCTACCTGGCCGCTCCCAGCCTGTGGCTGGCGCGTATCAACCTGGGTCTGGCGCTCTTTAACCTGATCCCCGGCTTTCCGCTGGACGGCGGCCGCATCTTCCGCGCGTTGGTGTGGGCCTGGACGAAGAATTTCGGCCGTGCCACGCGCATCGCTGCCGCGGCCGGTCAGGTGATTGCCTACGGTTTTATCGCCTATGGCGTCTTTACCGCGCTGACCGGTAACGTGATCAACGGCCTTTGGCTGGCCTTCATCGGCTGGTTCCTGCAGAACGCCGCTTCCTCGGTTCTATCTCAGGCGCGCATGGAGCACCTGCTGGGAGAAACCCCTGTAGCGCGCGTGATGAGCCAGGACTACGGCCGCATCTCCTCGACGGCCAGTCTGGATGAATTGGTGGAAGACTGGCTGCGCAGAGGCGGTGCAAGTGCCTACTTCGTTATCGATGGCAATCGCCTGGTCGGAATGGTGTCTGCCGGAGAAGTCTCCGCCGTGCCGCGCAGCGATTGGATGTTCACCCGCGTTGCGCAGATCATGACACCCGCCTGGCGTTTGCTGGTCGTCCAGCCTGAGAACGACTTGCTGGCAGCGCTGCGCAGTATGGAGCGCGCTGGCGTGACCATGGTGCCGGTTGTGTCCGGCGAGATGCTGGCAGGCGCGCTCTCGCGTGAACAGGCATTGCGCTATCTGCGCCTGCACCCACAGGCGGGCATCTAGGCGACACGTAAGACAATTGTGCCCTGCAGACGTCTATTCTGCAGCGGTTTATTGGTTAGGAGATTAACATGGAAAACAAATCTTATCGGTTCTATAATGCCATGCAGAAAGTGGTGGAGGTCTTGGTGACGGTTGGCATCGGGGCAGCGGTGATCGCCGCCTGGTTGACCGGGAAGGGTCGGCGGGTCGTCCCCGTCCCGGTACCGGCGAGGAGAACAGGCCAACCGATCAGGAGATAATACCATGGTAGTCTTCTCGAAATGGCCTCCGATTGGCTGCAATGGCGCGGATTTGTAGTATGATTGAAGGCGTTTGAGAGGATTTGGAGGGTGCCATGTTCTTTCCATACTTCTATGGTGGCTTTTTCGCAAGCTACTACATTTATTATTTGATCTTCAGTCTGCCTGCCCTGATCCTGGGGCTGTGGGCTCAGGCTAAAGTGCAGGGCGCCTTTAATAAGTACAGTCGCGTGCGCACCGTTACCGGCATGACCGGGGCGGAGATCGCCCGCCGCATGCTCGATCAGGCCGGCCTTTCCAACGTGGCCGTCGAGCAGGTCAACGGTTTTCTGAGCGATCACTATGACCCGCGCACCAAAACCCTGCGTTTGAGCCCCAGCGTGTACCAGAGCAACAGCGTGGCGGCGGCTGGGGTTGCAGCCCACGAGTCGGGCCATGCGCTCCAGGACGCCCAGGGCTTTGCCTTCCTGCGGGCGCGAACTGCCATGGTGCCGACCGTGCAGATCGGCAGTTGGTTGGGACCAATCGTCTTCTTCCTTGGCCTGCTGCTGGGCGCCGGGACGAACGCACTGGGCACCAACATTGCCTGGTTCGGACTGTTCCTCTTTGGCGCCACGGCGTTGTTCGCGGTGATCACCCTGCCGGTGGAGCTGGATGCCAGCAATCGGGCCAAAGCCTGGCTGGCCACCTCCGGCGTTGTTTACAACACCGAAATGGAGGGCGTCAACCGCGTGTTGAACGCCGCCGCCTGGACCTATGTGGCCGGCGCTATCCAGGCTATCACGACGGTGCTGTACTACGCTTTCATCTTATTGGGCAGCCAGCGACGAAGATAAATCGAGCCTTTCGCAAGTTTAAATCCACCCCCATCGGGTGGATTTTTTTATCAAATCCGCGCTGTATAATCGAAGTGCCATGATACGCTTTGCCCGCTTCTCTCTCCTGCTGGCCTTGTCTCTGGCGGCCTGCGCCACGCCGCCGGGGCCGGTCATCACCTGGACGCCATCCCCCCCTGACACAGCTCTTCCAACCATCGCCCCTACCATAACCGTCGCTCAAACCCTTGCCCCGACCTCTTCGCCGATCTCCGGTCTCCTTGTCACCCCGCCTCCTGCTCCCCTGGCAACTTCTGAACCCGCACAGTCTTCCCCGCCATGGTCCTACAGCGACCTGCGCGCGCTTGCGCCAGCATCCTCTACCCATCCGACGCTCGACCCGATTGCCCTCTACCTCCGCCAGGCCGGCTCAACCTTGCAGATGCGTGTGGATACCCTCGACGATCCCACACACACCGATTTTTATCTGGCCTTGGACACCCAGCCGGGTGGGACGCGCAGTCTGCCCCTTGATGGTCAGGCTGACCTGGATTGGGATATCTTATTGGTCCTTCCCGCTCAAGGGAATGCTTTTGCCCTGCTTCCCACAGGCAAACGATTAGACCAACTAGGCCTGATGGCCATGCGCGACCCGTTCCAATCTATGTTGGTTGCCAGCCTGCAAGCCTCAACACTGCCCGGCAATGCCCACGTCTTTAGCCTTGAAGCGATCACCGCGCAGTCGGGAAGCCGACAAATAAGTGGACGCATTGGTCCGATCCAATCCAATGCGCCGCCGCCGGGCCGCGCCAATTTGCTGCTTGCTTTTTGGGAGGCGTTGCCGGGCGCTTCTCCTGCCCAGGCCCTGCGCCGTTGGGACGGCGCCCACACTGGTCCGTTCGGCCAGCGCCATGGCCTCAATGAGCTCCTCAAGGCAGCCGAGCAATACCGTATGCCGTTGACGCTTCTGGACCTGAAGACGCCGCCCTCCCTTTCCGCCCTGGATTACCTGGGCGCCGCGAAGTGGGTGCGCGATCTGACCGCCAGCGGACTTCTGCTCCTGCCCGATGCCGCTTGGGGCGATCCCTCGCAGACCGAAAGCCTGGATCTCAGCCTGGCTGTCGCCAGCCGCTTTGGTTTCCAAGCCAGCCCCTTCCTGTTTGCCGCCTCGACGCAGCCCCCCGCCCGCTACGAGGCAGCCTTCGCCTGGTTGCCGGGTGCCGCCCGCGTGGTATCCCGCGGAAATCTGCATCTGGTGCCATTGCCAGTGTCTTTCTTCGATTTCTTGACAGGCCAGACCCCCGCCCAGGAAGCCGATCCTCAAGGCCTGGCGCTGGCCGCGCGTCAGCAACTGCTTGAGGCAGCCTTGTCCGGCGACCCTGACCGACTGGTGGTTTTAGGTGGCGACCTGCCCGCCTCGTCCTGGGGGGATTCCACGGTGGCCGGGCCGGCATTCGCGTACATCGCTGGCCACCCTTGGATTCGACCGTTGAGCGGCAGCGAGCTCCTCGAATTGCCTGCCTGCAGTGGGTCGGATTGCCTTCCACCTGGCGTACAGCCGTGTGTTGACCTGCTCTGCCTGCCCGAGGCAACGGATGCGCCATTGAATGGTGCCGACGGGAAACCACTGCCCTCCCGCTTGACGGCAACGGGAATGCGAGCTGCCGTCATCGCGCTGCTGCAAAAAGCCCCTTCCGGCCCTATCTCGGTAGACGCCTGGCAGGCCTATCTAAGCCTCACCGATCCATTGGCGCCATCTTCGCTTCAGATGTTGCGCACCGGCTATTTGAGCCAGGTCTCGGCTATGCTGAGCGCCGCTGAATGGGCCCAGAAGTCAGCAAGCGCGCAGGTCGATTGCACCTCCACGAAAATCCCCGATGGGCAGAACTATTGCACAATGCAATCCACCAATTTCTTCGGTTTGTTCGATCCATTGGGTGGCCGGTTATTGTTCGCTTTTGCCCGCATGAAGAATGGAATGGCGGAACAGGTCGTGGGGCCGACCTCGCAGCTTGCTGTCGGTTTAAGCGATGCGAGCGAATGGCGCCCCGATCTTGGCCCGGCTGGCGATCCTGGGGTGATCCCAGGCGCCTTCGCCACACCCGATGACGCTTGGATGCCCTATCAAGTGGCAACCACCGCCAACCGGATCATCTTTACCACTGCTGACGGGTCCCGACAAAAGATCTACAAATTGATCCCGGGCGGCCTCCAAATCGAGATTCACGCACCCGGGGCTTTCCAGGCAACCATACCGTTGATCTTTTCCCCTGAAGTACGTTTCCGGGCCGGGTGGGGCAATGATTATCACGGTGCATTGAATGGAAACAGCTACACCCTGGAAATTTCAGGCTTGGACGGTGTCGCAGTCACAACGAACGGCAGGCTCATCGCCGAGGCGTTCTCCGACTCGCGCTCCCTGTTGAGCAGCGGCGAAGATCCCAATATGGGCTATCCACCCGGCCATTACCTGCCGATGCCTGCCATCCTCCTCCAGGCGCAAGGACAGGATAGCCTGACGATCCTGCTCACAATTCATTAAACGGATGGACTGAAACGTAAGTCTCAGCCGTTATCCGGGCATTTGTTCATCCCTAGTGTGCAATTGCACAATTAGGCCTTTTGTGATACATTATAGGCAAATTATTTTTGACAAAGGTGGACTCGATGGCCAAAGAGATACCCGATATTATTGTGGGTAGATTGCCCCGCTACCTGGGCGTTTTAAAGCGTATGGCTCAGGAAGGTCGGCAAACGACCTCCTCTCAGGAGCTGGGTGAGCGGCTGGGCATCTCCGCCGCACAAATTCGCAAGGATCTTTCTCAATTTGGCGAGTTCGGCAAACAGGGAACCGGCTATTCCATCCCCTACCTGATCGAAAATCTGGAAGCGATTCTGCATGTGAACCGGGTGTGGGACATGGTTCTGGTTGGTGTGGGCGATTTGGGCCACGCTATTGCCCGCTACCAGGGTTTCAGCGACCATGGTTTGCGTACCGCGATGATTTTCGATAACGACCCAAAAAAAATCGGCCAACGCGTTGGCAATTTCATCGTCCAGGATAGTGCTGAGTTGGCCGAAAAAGTACGCCAGGCAGGCATCAAAATCGCCATGATCACCGTGCCAGCCTCGGCCGCCCAATCAGTGGCCAATGAGCTGGTCAAAGCCGGGGTGAAAGCCATCCTGTGTTATGCTCCGATCGTGATCAACGTGCCGCCGGACGTGCACGTTCAGTACATTGATCCGGTCATTCACCTGCAGCGCATGACCTACTATTTGTCATAAACATCTTCAATATTATAATTTATATAAATTTGGCAGTGCGATAGACTTCATGCCGTAATACTGCCAAATGTTTTTTTCAGTTCATTCAACGGCCAGGTGGACAGATTCGCGTCAGGTGGGTTTTTAACCAATTTTCACCGGAACCAACTGGTTGAGCAGTGAAACCAACACATCGAGGTTAGGAACGGTGGAAACCGGTACCCGCTCACGCTTGTGACCTTTCCTTTCGCCGCCTGGAGTTATGACCACAAAGCCATCTTTGACGGCTACCTCCAGGATGTCTTTCCAGTGATGGGCTTTCTTTCCGAGCTGAATTCCCCCCTCTTTGCTCATTAAAAGCGGACCGAAACGGAGGGTCTCGCCGCGATTGAACGCGTCGGCGGTATGGAGGTAAAGCCGCGGGGCTACCCGTTCGCGCACGTTGGCTGCCAGTGCGTCCACGCGTTTCCAGGTATCATCCAAAACGATTTGCTTTCCGTTCCTATCGACCAGGGTATAGCGATGACGAGCGCCCGTGGCAGCGTTTCGATGCATCCCCCGCGTAACCGAGGCGTAAACGCTGGTGATCTCTTCCCAGCGCCAGGAACGTAAACCAGAGCGATCCAAAATTGTGAAACCGCCTTCGAACAGGGCTATTGCTTTCGGCCAATTGAGATACGCGCTCAGCTCAAAAAACATACCCGCCAGGATTAGGCTGCTTCCGGCGGCCAGGTAGATCCAAAGATATGGATGGACGGCCGCCGGACCGAACTGGTAATAGCGCCGATAGGCTTCTGCCAGGGCGTATATCAGCACAGTCGCTCCGCCCAGCAGACAAACCAGACCGGCAAATAAATATCCCCACCGTCCAATGAATCGGTGCCGCAAGGGAAAGATATCCAACAGTTTGCCCAAACCGGCAACGCGCTCGAAGGGCTTTATGGCGGCATCCATGCTTTCCCCTCTCATCTCATCTTTAAATTGCACGGAGGTCAGACGGGCGGTAAATTGCGCTTGAGTAGCGGGTAGATGCTCAACGCTCGAGCAGCCCCCAGTGCGGTGCAGGTGGTCGGATTGTCAACTAGATAAGCGGGAATGCCCAAATTCTTGGTTAGATATTTATCGATGCCTTGCAGCAGAGCGCCGCCGCCGCACAAAGCCACTCCGCGGTCGATGATATCCGAGATCAGCTCGGGAGGCGTCTTCTCCAGTACGTGCTTCACCGTCACCACGATTTGATTGAGCGGCTCTTGCAAAGCCTCCACGATCTCATCGGTTGTCAGTGAAGCCGGACGGGGAAGTCCTGTGACCTGGTCCTGCCCCTGGATTTCCATAGACGCTTGCTCGTCCTGCGGGATGGCCGCGCCAATGCGTATCTTGAGCTGCTCGGCCGTCGGTTGACCGATCACCAGGCCGTACTTCTTGCGCACATAGGCCTGGATTGCTTCATCGAGCTTCAAGCCGCCGCCGCGTAATGTTTCCGCCGAGACGATGCCGTTCATGGCCAGGACAGCCGCCTGGGTGGTGCCTCCCCCCAGGCAGATGATCATGTTGCCAGAGGGCGTCCCGATGGGTAAATCGATGCCTAGGGCGGCAGCCAGCGGCTGCTGAATCAGATAGACTTCCCGTCCCCCGGCTCCCAGGCCAGCTTCGTGTACTGCGCGACTCTCCACGCTGGTCACGCCATAGGGTACGGTGATCATCACCCGCGGGCGAAAGATGCGCATCGGCCCGCTGAGGGTTTTGATCAGATATTTGAGCAGATTTTCGGTGATCTCGTATTCCGCAATGACGCCGTTCTGTAAAGGGCGTGTAACCTCGATCGATTCGGGGACACGCCCGTACATATCCCGGGCCGCGTTCCCCCACTCCACCATCTTTTGCTCCTCCACCAGCACGGCGATTACGGTCGGTTCCTGGAGCAGAATTTGATTCCCCTCGGCCACAACGGTGTTGCTGGTACCAAGGTCAATCCCCAAATCTCTTGAAAAGGCAGGCATAATGAAATCAGCCCTTTGTCTGTTGATAGGTTTGTTCTAACGATCCTGGTGCACCGTTCGGTAGCGCCGGACAGCAGATAATCGTAAATTCGAGCGGCGCAGCGCAGCTTGGGCAGCCAGATAAGTTTCGGTATCTTCCGGCACCACCTTGCGGAGAAGCTCTTCAGCGCGATGCTTGGCAGCCTCGGCCCGCTCGACGTCGATTTCGACCACATTTTCGGCTGCGTCCGCCAGGATAGTCACTTGGTCGGGTTGCACTTCGACGATTCCCCCGGCAACAGTGAAATAATTTTCTTTCCCTTTATAACGCACGGTGATGATGCCATATTGGAGGGTGGACAGTAAAGGCGCGTGGTTAGGAAGAATGCCCATCACCCCGGCTCCACCCGGTACGACTACGATGTCGGCATCGCCTGAAAACACCAACCGGTCTTGAGAGGCGATCTCACATCGAATCGGCATGCGGCCCTCTTACGCGGAACCCTCGGCAGCCATGCGCTCGGCCTTTTCCACGGCTTCCTCGATCACGCCCACCATGTGGAAGGCCTGCTCTGGTAGGTGATCGTATTTACCCTCCAGCAGCTCACGGAAACCGCGCACGGTCTCCCGCATGGGTACGTACTTCCCCGGAATGCCGGTGAACTGCTCGGCCACAAACATGGGTTGTGAGAAGAAACGCTCGATCTTGCGCGCGCGCGAAACGATCAGTTTGTCTTCCTCGCTCAGCTCATCGATGCCCAGGATGGCAATGATATCCTGCAAATCCTTGTAGCGCTGCAGGACGCGCTGCACCTCGCGCGCTACGCTGTAATGCTCCTCCCCGACGATGCGGGGATCGAGAATGCGCGAGGTGGATGCCAGCGGATCTACGGCCGGATAGATGCCTTTATCCACGATCGAGCGCTCCAGCGCGACGGTGGCGTCCAGGTGAGTGAAAGTGGCGACCGGTGCCGGGTCGGAATAATCGTCAGCCGGCACATACACAGCCTGCATTGAGGTGATCGACCCATGGCGAGTGGATGTGATGCGTTCCTGCAGTTCGCCCATCTCGGTGGCCAGAGTGGGCTGATAGCCCACTGCCGATGGCATGCGCCCCAGCAGCGCCGATACTTCAGAGCCGGACATGGTGAAGCGGAAGATGTTGTCGATGAATAACAGCACGTCGCGGCCTTGATCGCGGAAATACTCGGCCATGGAGAGAGCTGTCAGAGCCACCCGTAAGCGTACGCCAGGCGGCTCATTCATCTGGCCAAACACCATCACGGTATCCTTGATCACTCCCGATTCGGTCATCTCCCGGTACAATTGAGTCCCTTCACGCGTTCGTTCCCCGACGCCGGCAAACACCGAATTGCCCTTATGCACCGTGGCAATCGAGCGGATCAATTCCATAATGATGACCGTCTTGCCAACTCCCGCCCCGCCAAAGATGCCCGTCTTGCCGCCTTTCGTGAAGGGGGCAATCAGATCGATCACCTTCAAACCGGTTTCGAACACCTCGACCTTGGTGGCTTGATCTTCGAAGGACGGGGCCGGGCGATGGATGGGATAATAGAGGTCGGCGGTGACAGGTCCTTTCCCGTCCACAGGAGCGCCCAGGACATTGAAGACCCGGCCAAGGGTGACTGGCCCTACCGGCACCTTGATGGGCTCATAAGTACGCCGCACCGGCAGACCGCGCTGTAAGCCGTCGGTGCTGTCCATGGCTACACAACGCACCCAATTATCGCCAAGATCCTTCTGCACCTCAAGTACCAGGGGCGGCAGGTCCTTCCGCTCAATCTCAATTGCCTCATAAATTTCTGGCAGATCATCGGCCGGGAACTCTACATCCACCACTGCGCCTGTTATCTGCACCACGCGTCCCGTTGCTTTCCTTGTCGGCATCCAACCTCCAAAACAATTGTTTCTAAGCTCTTGCGCGTTTTTTAGCGGGCGAGAGCCTCAGCGCCGCCGGCAATGTCCAGCATTTCATTGGTGATCGCCTGCTGGCGGGCTTTGTTATACTCCAACTGGAGAGCCTGGCCGAGCTCCTGCGCGTTTTCGGTGGCATTGCGCATTGCGACCATGCGCGCCGCGTGTTCGCTGGCCGTGGCGCTTAGAACTGCCTGGAACAACTGCACCGCCGTCAAACGTGCGATGACCTGGTCCAGGATTTCCGCCTGATCGGGTTCATAAATAAAGACCGCATCCGGACGATTTTGCGCCTTGGCTTTCAAAGCGGCTTCTTCCTGGGCCGCCTCAACGTCCAGGGGGATCAATTTCTTAATCGTTGCCGTCTGACGTATCATGCTGTGAAATTCGGTGTAAGCAATGAAAACTTGATCTACCCGCGCAGCTAAATATTCATCCACGGCCAGCCGGCCGATGGCAGAAACGTCCTGGAAGGTGGGAATTGCCGGCAGATTACTGAACTCCGCCAGGATGCGCTCCCCACGGCGGGCCAACAGATCACGCCCCTTGCGACCCACCGTGATGTACAATACCGGCTGAGTATAATTTTCGAAATACTCCAGGGTGTGGCGTAAGATATTCATGTTGTAAGCGCCGGCCAGTCCCCGATCACTGGTCACCAATACCGCCAAAATATTTTCAACTTTGGATCGGCCGGTGAGCATCGGGTGCAGAATGCTCGATCGACCTGGCTGCCGCTCTAAGTGCACCAGCACTTTCCAGGCTTTTTCGGTATACGGCCGCGTGGCTGCGATGGCCTGCAACGCTCGCTTGACCTTGCTGGCGCTGACCGTTTCTAGCGCGCGCGTCACCTGGCTGATATTCTTGATGCTCCGGATGCGGAGCCGCATTTCTCTGGCTGAGGACATTGTACAGACGATCTCGCTAAATATAAGGAAGTGACCTGGACTATCGCCACGAGGCGTTAAACGTCTCTAGTGCTTGGCGGAGCTTGGCTTCTGTCTCGGGCGCGATCCGCTCCCGCGTGGAAATGTCATTGCCAATTTCCGGATAGGTTGAATCCATGAAGCGCAGCAGGCTCGTTTCCCAAGTCTTCATCTGGTCGATAGGAATGCGGTCAGCATAACCATTCGTACCGGCGAACAACACGATGACCTGATTAGGCAAGGACATGGGCTCGTATTGGGCCTGTTTGAGGATCTCTTGAAGGTGCCGGCCCCGATTAAGCTGAGCCTGCGTGATTTTGTCGAGGTCGGAACCGAACTGAGCGAAGGCGGCCAGCTCCCGATAGGCCGCCATATCCAGGCGTAAACGGCCGGCCACCTGCTTCATGGCGCGTGTCTGCGCATCACCGCCGACGCGCGAGACCGAGATGCCCACATTGATCGCCGGCCGGATGCCTGCGTTGAACAGATTCGTCTCAAGGTAGATCTGACCGTCTGTAATCGAGATCACATTGGTTGGAATATACGCAGACACATCCCCCAAAAGCGTCTCGATAATAGGCAAGGCGGTTAATGAGCCGCCGCTGCCTTTGACTTTAACGAGCTTATATTCGCCGGCGTCCTTCATGGACTTCAAAGCCTTCTCGGCTTCTTTGAGGGCCAGCGGACCTCCGTACACGTTTCCATCGGCGGCATCCTCGGCTTTGCCTTCTTCGTCTGGGTAATCCTTTGGCACGATCACGTAGCGGTCCGCCAGACGTGCAGCCCGTTCGAGCAGGCGGGAGTGCAGGTAAAACACATCACCGGGGTAGGCTTCACGGCCGGGTGGTCGGCGCAGCAGAAGTGAAACCTGCCGATAGGCCCAGGCGTGCTTGGATAAATCATCGTAAATCACCAACGCATCACGGCCGCTCTCCATGAATTCCTCGCCGATGGCGCAGCCTGCGTAGGGTGCGATGTACTGCAGCGCGGCTGGTTCACCTGCCGAGGCCAGCACGACGATGGTGTGCTCCATGGCCCCGTACCGCTCCAGAGTGGCGATGGTGCGGGCGACGGCGGCTTTCTTTTGGCCGATGGCAACATAAATACAAATCACTCCTGTGCCCTTCTGGTTGATGATGGTGTCCAGGGCGATGGCTGTTTTCCCGGTCTGTCGGTCGCCGATGATCAGCTCGCGTTGACCGCGGCCGATGGGAATCATCGAATCAATGGCTTTAAGGCCGGTCATCAGAGGCGTGTCCACATCCTTGCGCTCCACTACACCCGGCGCAATCCTTTCGATCGGACGGTAGCGTTCGGTTATCACCGGTCCCAAACCATCGACCGGTTCGCCCAACGCGTTGACCACCCGGCCGATCAGTGCATCTCCGACCGGCACCGATGCGATCCGGCCGGTGGTGTGAACCTGCATGCCTTCGGTAATGCCGGTGTAATCGCCCATGACGATCGCACCCACACTGTCCCGCTCGAGATTAAAAGCAATGCCCAGCGCGCCATTGGCAAATTGGACCAGTTCCTGCGAGCGAACGTTCACCAGACCGGATATTTGAGCGATGCCGTCCCCTGCCTGGATGACTGTGCCAATCGCGCGCACCTCCATCTCCGGCTGGTAGGCTTCGATTTTCTGCTGCAGCTCAGCGGTTATTTGCTTGATCAGGTCCGACATTCTCCCTCCGGCGTTACATGTGTTAGGACGCTCAACCCATCCCCCCAACACAGATAAACGGCCGCCAAAGCGGCTGTCCTACGGCTTGAATGATTAAAATCATACCTGAAAGGCGCACAATTGTCCAGTTTGGCTTGTTTTCCAGTCTAACGTGCGAAGAACTGCAGTGCCAGCCTCAGGCGTGTCTCAACATCGCCAGGAGCATCACGTGGGATGGCTTGAATGGCCGCCTGAGCCTCGACCACGCTGTAGCCCAGGGAGGTGAGCGCGGAAAGCACCTCCGAGTCAGCCTCTCCCATGGCCGCAATGGATTCTAATCCCGGCCCTGCGCCGATCCGTCCTTGGAGGTGGAGCAGCACCTTTTGCGCGGTTCTTTTTCCCACCCCCGGCACCCTGCTGAAGACATCAGCCTGTTCGCTGAGCACCGCCCGGCGGATCGCCTCGGTGGATAGCGTTGAAAGGATCGCCAGAGCCAGCCGTGGCCCAACGCCATTGACGCCCAGGAGCAGACCAAAAAACTCCTGACCTTCTTCGCTTTCGAACCCGTACAGGCTGAGCGCATCATCTCGGACCACCAGATGAGTGAATAAATGAATGTGCTCCCCTACGTGGGCGTGATCGACCAGGGTTGCTGGCGCGTACACCCGCAGCCCGACTCCGCCCACTTTCAAGATCAGATGATCCTTGCCAACGGCTGCAACCTCACCCTCAAGGCTCGCAATCATAGAAACCTCATGCCGGTCGAATCAACCGCGAGCGGCGTTCTCCCGCCGCTGGTTGAATATCTCATACAAAATCACCGCCGCAGCGACCGCCAAATTGAGCGAATCGCTGCGACCGACCATTGGGATACGGACGACTAAATCGCACAGATTCAGGTGTTGAGGCCCTAATCCGTGGCGTTCGCTGCCCATCATTAACGCCAAAGGGTTGGGATAGTGCGCCTTGTGATAATCTTGCTCCGCCAAACCCGATGCGCCGACAACTTTGCACCCCGTCCGCTCCTTCCAGGCGGCGAACTCGTCCAGGCTTGCCCTCACCAAATTTTGTGAGAATATTGCCCCCATGCTGGCCCTTACGGCGGTCGGATCATACGGATCGGTGGAATTGTCCAGCAGGATAGCTCCCTTCGCGCCAACCGCATCGGAAGTGCGCAAAATTGTGCCAAGATTACCCGGGTCGGCCACCTCATTAAGGACGATCCACAAATCATCGGTGGCGCTGAGCGTCAGGTCCATGGGCTGCCAACGCTGACGCGCGACCGCCCCGATTCCCTGAGGCCCTTCTTTCAGCGAAATAGAGTGGAAGACATCGGCGGACACTTCCAGGGACGGAATACCGCTCGCCTTCGCCCGAATTATCAGGTCCGCGCCAAATTCGCTGACCAACAACTCGGGGGAGAAAATCAAAAACTCGATCGCAGCTCCCAGCTCAATGGCTTCGCCAACCAGCCGCAGCCCTTCCACATAGAATAGACCGCTGGCGTGGCGAAACTTCCGGTCACGCAGCTTACGAATCAGCTTGGCGTTGGGATTATCTGTGCTGGTGATGCGTACGCCATCCCCTCCTGCATGCAGTCCGATCTGCTTGTTGCGAGCGCTTTCCATCCTGGCTGATTCCTCAGGTATCTTTTAAGACGCTCAGGTGATAACGTGCGCTGTGGAGGTGGCAAATAGCGACGGCTAAAGCGTCGGCAGCATCATCAGGGCTGGGGATGGCAGGCAGGTTGAGCAGTGCGCGCACCATGTGCCCCATCTGGTGTTTATCAGCACCGCCATATCCGGTTATAGCCTGCTTAATTTCGAGCGGAGTGTACTCGGAGACTGCTATACCAGCTTCGGCCATTGCCAGTAAAATGACGCCGCGCGCCTGACCGACGGCTATAGCTGTAGTTACGTTACGCTGAAAAAAAAGCTTCTCAACGGCGCAGCTCTCGGGCCGATAAAGAAGCAAGATGTCCCTCAGACGCTGGTACAACAGTAAAAGGCGCTCTGCCATCGCCGATTGGGCTGGCGTTGAGATCACCCCAAAATCGACGGAACGTAGGCCGCCGTCGGAAGTCTCCATCACCAGGCCATAGCCGGTCCGCGCAGTGCCCGGGTCTATGCCGATGGCTAACATGAGGGGCTAGTCGCCTTCTAGCGCGGCTACAGCCTCTTCGGTGATGCGCAGATTGGAGTAGACGTTCTGCACATCATCCAATTCTTCGAGCGCCTCGATCACTTTCATGACAGAGAGAGCATCCTCGATCGGGAGCTCGACCTCCTGGTTAGGGATCATGCGCAAGCCTGCTTCGTCAGGATGGATGCCGGCAGCCCGTAATCGGTCGCCTATCTCCTTGAATTTTTCTACTGGAGCGATGATTTCAATCTCCTCATCGTCGATGTTGACATCGCTCGCGCCAGCTTCCACGGCCAATTCGAAGATCGCGTCCGGATCGTGGCCTTGAGCCGAGATCGAAAAATAAGCGGAGCGGGAGAACTGCCAGCTCACCGAGCCAGCTTCGGCCATATTGCCTCCACCGCGGGTGAGCACATGACGGATCTCTGCCACCGCACGATTGCGATTGTCCGTCACCACCTCGATCATCAAAGCAATGCCGTGGCCGGCGTAACCTTCGTACCAGATCTGCTCCAACTGAGCGGCGTCTTTACTCTCGCCAGTGCCCCGCTTGATCGCCCGATCAATGTTGTCTTTAGGCATGTTCTGGGCGCGTGCGCGATCAATGGCAAGCTGCAAGCGCACGTTCGATTCCGGGTCACCACCGCCTTCTCGAGCTGCAATAACGATCTCACGCGCCAGGCGTGTAAAGATTTGCCCGCGTTTCGCGTCTGCTGCGCCTTTCTTTCGCTTAATCGTGGCCCAATGCGAATGTCCAGACATAAAACAACTCCTCGACAATCCCGGCTTAGAAGGGGAATGAGAGAACATAGCGATTATACCATGGCAGAAGCGAAGGATTTTCTCGCCGGTGATATGAACAAACGGCAGAGTTCCTCATACAAATAATACCCCATGCGCAAACAATTGCTATTCGCAAACAAATTATCGAAACGCTGATTCCCTGCGCCTCATTCCATGAACAGATCATTTATTTATATAATATATTATTAACAAGTATATTATTATATATAGTCTTTACACTTCTGCAAGGTGTGTATTTCGCTTATTGTTTTAAATTCTTTGAAGTACTAAAATCTAATTATAGGATTACCTAAAACGAACTAAATCATTACTGATCTCAAAGGAACGAAAAAGAAGTTCCCATGAGCTTATCCAGGTTGATGCGGTCATTAGGGGTCTCATTTCTGCTGGTTGGAATCCTCTTAGGGCAACCGGCCGAAGTCCGCGCAGCGCCGGATGAGAACATCAATCTGAGCTATTCGCTGCCAGGAAGAAATGCGATGCTTCCTGGCTTTGCGGATTTTACCGCCAGCCTGCGACATAACGGCTTACATGTCCCGGCAGGCGTCTACGTGCCAGGCGTGCTTGCCCTTCCTATCACCCAACAACCCAGGGATAATCCGGCGTTCGTATCCACCCAGGATGGTGTCGTCACCCAATTCTCACTGGCGAACTCCTTCGGCAGCGTCGGTTTATTGGCCCACAACACCCTCTCTGGGAGATTGTTCTTCGATTTGAACTTGCATCAAATCCTTTACCTGGCTTTCGCGGATGGTACCGTCCGGTATTACATGATCACATCCGTGTTGCGCTATCAGGCGCTCAGCCCAACCAGTCCCTATTCGAACTTTGTGAACCTGAGCAGACCTGATGAGCGGCTCACCAGTTCCGAGCTTTTCGAGCGAGTATTCACCACTAAAAACAGCCTGGTATTCCAGACCTGTATCGCAAAGGATGGCGAGCCGTCCTGGGGACGTATATTCGTAATTGCCAGGCAAATCGACCCACAAGCCGCCCAATTCGGCCTGGATCCGCTGGGCGCGTGGTTGAATTGATCGCGAAAATCCATTTAAAACCGCCAGGCTTTTGATCGCCTGGTGGTTTTATTAATCTGACGAAGATGTTGTGCTCAGCGGCTCGCCAGACGGCATTCCATCGATAAAGTAGATTATTTCCGGTTCAGACGCAGCGAGATGCCATGGCAAACCAGCGCCAGACCAAGCGCGGTCAAACCCAAATTGAACAAGAACGTTTGTGGAATACCGAACGGCATAACCGGCCGGGTTAGATCGGCGCCCGTCACTGCAATTAATGCGGACTGGGTGCCTGTTGCCGCCGGCACAGGCAGAGTTGCGATGGGGGTCGAGCTTGCCGCCGGCGAAGTGGGCGTCACCCCTGCTGGAAGCGTTGGAGTTACCCCGACAGGCGTATTCGTGGCCGAGGGGGTGACACCTGCCGGTGCGGTCGAGGTAGCCGTCGGTGCGACGGGTTCAGTCGGCGTCATCGTGGCTGGTATGGTCGGTGTGATGGGTGTTGGGGTGTTCGTAATCGATGGGGTAACGCCTGGAGGTAGGGTCGGCGTAGCGCTGGGCGTGAATGTCTGTGTGGGCGTGTGAGTGAAGGTTGCGGTGGGGGTGATGGGAGTGAATGAGGGCGTAGGCGTGTCAGTCGCGCTTAGAGTCGCAGTTGGGGTTACCGGGGTAGAAGTGGGAACGGCGGTCGGCGCTGGACAGACGGAGGAGGTCCAGAACCAATCCTGGCCGGTGGCTACGTTGCTTATCGGATTGCCAGTGGTCGGATCGAGAAGATTGGCACCGAAGTGGATCTCCACGATTGTATCCGTGGGACGGACGCCCGGCCATGGCGAGGTAATCGTAAATTGATACCCATCACTGACGTTGGTGGTAACCTGATAGGTTGGTGACGTGCGCAGATCGGGGGGATTCTGAATGTAATATTGGGTCTGTAGAATAACCGTCGCGCCACCAGGGGTATGCACCGTGCCGTGAGTCGTAATCGTGCCGGCCTGGAGCATACAGATGGCCTGATCCCCAGAAAGCTCCCATGTAATTGAATAACCACCTTGCTGAGCAGCCTGAGACTGAAGGCCGGCTGCTGCGCTGGCAGGCTGATAGACAAGCCCCAAAACGAAGCCCGCCAATAAGAACACAGCCGCCAAGCCATAGAGGCTATAGGCGGCCTTGCGTAACATACCACTAAGCTGCTTATTCATTTGATCTCCTCATTCTAATCAGATTCGTCTACCAAGAAACACCTAACTGTTATCATGCCCGCCAAACGCCTGCTTGGACAGGCGGAAACTGTCCTGGCGCGGTCAGTGCACTTCAGTTTGTAACTGGTAACCTACACCCTCAATATTGAGGATCAATCTCGGATGGTCTGGATCGTCTTCCAGCTTTCTCCTCAGCAAATAAATCAAGTACTTGATCCGTTTGCGCGCATTGGGAGTATCCTCGCCCCAGACTTCCTTGGCAATCGTCTCATAATTGACGATGCTCGGAGCATGTCTGGCGAGAATGACGAGAATCGAGAATTCCCGCGAAGTCAGATGGATCATCCTGTTTTGAATACTCACCTGCTTGGTGTCCAGGTTGATGACAAGCTGCACGGCGGGGAAGAACAGGCGGCGAACTTGCTCGCCTGTATCCGCACGGCGGAGCACCGCACGAACGCGCGCGACGACCTCGGCGTTGTAGAACGGCTTGGTCACATAGTCATCCACACCGCGCTGGAGGCCATCAACCACCTCTTCTTTGCTGGCTTTAGCAGAGACAACGATCACGGGCACTTTGGTCATCTGGCGGAGATACTTATAGGTCTCCCAACCATCCACTTCGGGCATCATAAGATCCAATAAGATAATATCCGGGGGGATATCGGCCACCTTTTTCAAAGCCTCGTTAAAATTCATGGCGCCGATTACATCAAAACCGGCTCCGCGTAAAATCTCTTTCAGCAGGAAGACCGTGTCTGGTTCGTCATCGATAATGAGGACCCGCTGCCTCTCCGGCGCTCCGTAAAGCAGGTCGAGATCTACCCCAGTAGTAGATTGAGGAGAGGTGGCCTGGCCACCTTCTCGCGAACCAGGTTCCTGACTCTTGAGCCTTTCGTAGATCGTCATCCCCTCTGCCATCCGAATACGCCTCCTCTTAAAAAGACCCGGCCACATTATTTGGCCGGGTTCGCAATTGGCTCCCTGAAGATAGCACCTGATCAGTTCACAGGCCTGCGATCCAAAATTATCTTCAGATCATTGCCGCCAAAATCGTGATTCGGATTTCAATTGTGACATTCTCGTACCCGGTCAAACCATACCCCAGGGGACGAAACCCAATGATTTCCACCAGGCTTTCCAAACAAATCAGACGTACTTTATCCCATTATAAACTGCTTTATAACTGTGTCAATACCTGATTTATCTCCATTATAAGGTTTGGTAGGCAGAAATTCAACACCCTGCCTGGATCGAATTCATTTTCAACACTTCCGGTGGTTATACACCGACCGTGAATTCCGTCTGCAGGCGATAGCCCACACGTCCGCTATTTAGTATCAATACAGGGTGGGCAGGATCCTGTTCCAACTTCCGTCGGAGAAGGTAGATCAGATACTTGATGCGATTGTGCGCCGCCGGGGTATCTGCCCCCCAGATCTTGTTGGCAATCATCTCGTACGTCACCAGGCCAGGCGCTTTTCTGGCTAATAACTCTAATAGCGTAAATTCTTTAACCGTCAGGTAATGAATTCTGCCATGATATTGGACTTCTTTCGAATCCAGATGAATGGTCAATCCGATTTGATCGAACACCAGACGGTTGGTCCTCTCCGGCACACCGGAGCGGCGCAAGACATTGCGCACACGGGCGACTACCTCCGCGTTGTGAAAAGGTTTGGTTATGTAGTCATCCACGCCCGATTCCAGTCCGGTGACGACATCCTCTTTGGCAGCCCTGGCCGAGATTACCAGTACCGGCGCACGAGTAACCTTGCGAAGTCGCTCGAAGGTTTGCCAGCCATCCACATCCGGCATCATCAGGTCGAGCAGGATTACGTCAGGCGAGAAACTGGCGGTTTTCTCAAGCGCCTCCTTACAGGATAGCGCTCCAGAAACATCAAACCCGGCGGTTTTAATGACTTCTTTCAGCAAACGGACGGTATCCGGCTCGTCGTCGATGATCAATACCTTTGGGCGATCCGCTCCGCCCAAGAGCGCATCCAGATCGAACCCGGTTTCACTAACTTTGGAAGCAGAACGGTTTGTCATCATTGCCCCCTTCCGATTGTCATGCTATAGCCTGCATCGAATCAATCTTATACCATCAACTCAATCGAAGCTCACCACAATGAATAAACCGGCCTGGCAAATATCGATTGGCCGGTTTCGCAATTGGCTCCTTGAGGATCTTGCCCAAATAGCTGGGCCAGCGACCAAATTTCAACCCTCAGATCATCGCCGCCAAACTAAAATTTGTGTTGATAAATTTATTATATTACTTAACTATTACCAAGTCAAGCTCGAACAGTATGAATTTTATTTACTAGTTATTATGGATGCATCTTACAAAAGCCCAGTCGTGCTTTATAAAAGTGCCCCCACCTGAAGATGTGTTGGTTTAAGATAAACGGAGAGGGTATTTTCCTCTCCGTTGTCGAGCGTAAATGGAATTGCTTAGGCCTAGACTGCCATTTTGAAGTGATTCACGACGGCATCCCAATTGACCAAAGGCCAAAAAGCCTTAATATAGTCAGCCCGCCGATTCTGATAGGTTAAATAATAGGCATGCTCCCAGACGTCAAGACCAAGGATGGGCGTGTATCCATCCATATACGGACTGTCTTGATTGGCAGTGGAATAAACGAGCAGATTACCGGCAGCGTCCAGCGCCAGCCAAGCCCAACCTGAACCAAAACGGGTGGAAGCCGCCTGGTTGAACTTTTCGACAAAGGCATCGAAGGAGCCGAAAGTGTCAGTGATCATCTTGTCCAGCGCGCCGGAGGGGCGTTTGCTCCCGCCAGGAGTCAAGATCTCCCAAAACAGGCTATGATTGGCATGGCCGCCGCCGTTGTTCCTCACGGCTGTGCGGATTCCCTCTGGAACGGAGTTGATGTTGCGCAGCAGCCATTGCACATCATATTTCTGCAGTTGGGCATACTCCTTTAGCGCAGCGTTTAGATTGTTTACATACCCGCCATGATGCTTGTCGTGGTGAATCTCCATGGTTTTGGCATCTATGGCAGGCTCTAGAGCGTTAAACGCGAATTTCAGTGGGGGTAATTCGAATGGATAGGCCATCTGGATCGTCCTTTCTATTTTTCAGCAATAAGATCGAACCTCTCAACACTCATCGGACACCGATTGGTGAAAAGAAAGATGTCCGAATTATATACACCTTTTAGATGATATTACTACTAATAAGTTGCTGAGTCAATTCGTTGGGACCGCCTGTTTATGAAGTCAGGTTATAATCACTGACATCTGATGAAAACGGGTGAATTTGAAAACAAAATCAATCCGCCCATGCTTCAAACCACGTGGCGGAAAAAGGCGGAGGGGATCGGATGACCATCCGTGTAGTCACGGACAGCACATGCGATTTGATGGCGGAAACCATTCAGGAGCACAAAATAGAAGTCGTCCCTTGTTACTTAAATATCCGTGGACGCAGTTATCTGGACGGAATCGAGTATTCGCGCGAGCAGTTTTACCGGGATCTACCCGGGATGGAAACACCTCCCACAACCAGCGCGCCTGGTCCCGAGAAATTCGCCGCTGTGTACAAGAAGCTCATCGCCGAGGGAGCATCAGCCATCTTATCCATCCATGTTAACCGCCAGTGGAGCAACATGGTCAACGTAGCCCAACTCGCAGCCGAAACCATACCTTCCGTTCCGATCAAAGTCATCGACTCACAGCAGCTCTCTCTCAGCCTGGGTTTCTTAGTCCAGGCTGCCGCCGAGGCAGCCAACGCGGGCGGCAATCTGTCCGAAATCGTGGCCATGCTTCAGGAAAAGATCACCCGCACATACACAGTCGCCGTCTTGGATACGCTGGAATTTCTTCGACGGAGTGGTCGCGCCACCAAACTCCAAGCGCAGTTGAGCATTTGGCTACAGCTCAAGCCGTTCATCAAGATTTTCAAGGGAGAAATTACGCTGGAACCCATCCGAACTCGCCAGAAAGCATTACAGCGCCTGACCGCCTGGTTCCACGAGCACGGACCGTGGGAGCGGCTGGCGGTCGTTCACACCGGAGCGCGGGAATATGGCGAAGAGCTTTGGGGCCGACTGCTCGATTATCTGCCCGACGTAAGACGAATTTCCGTCCAGGTCACTCCCGTCATCGGAGCGCACGCCGGGCCGGGAGCGCTGGGGTTTTGTGGAGTGCAAGCGTAATAATTCCGATTCAGCGGAGTAATTGTCAGCAGCGCGATCGCATCCGCAACAGTTTCTGCATAAGTGATATCATCGTTTTATGACGACCTCGACTGCCATCGCCCATCCTAACATCGCTTTCATAAAATATTGGGGGAACCGGGACGAACGCTTGCGCTTGCCCGCCAATGGCTCGATTTCCATGAACCTGGACGGGCTGTTTACCCGTACGCAGGTCGCCTTCGATTCCCACCTGGACGGCGATAAGCTGATCCTAAACGACGCCTCCGCCCCGGACGAGACGCTCCAGCGTGTGCGCACCATCCTGGATGAAGTTCGGCGCTTGTCGGGCGTGACCCATTTCGCCCGGGTGGAAAGCCGCAATAATTTCCCATCCGGCGTTGGGATTGCCTCCTCGGCCTCCGCTTTTGCCGCCCTCAGTCTGGCGGCCAGCGCGGCGGCTGGCCTTGAGCTGAGTGAGGCGCA
>DAOTWA010000004.1:0-21089 GCA_034435955.1 Anaerolineaceae bacterium
CCGGGCAAACCGTGCCGCAGGTGCTGCAGCCGACCATGCAGCTCATCGCATTGACCGGCACGGCTTTGTTATCCTGCATTTCGTAGACGCCGCGACCGCAGGTTGTGTAACAGAGGGTGCAGCCAAAACAGACATCGGCATCCACCGTCGGGAACCAGGGAATTTCCTTGCGCGGAATCCCATGCCACATTTCTTCTTTAGCCATTACATTTCTCCTTTACAAGTTACGATTTGAAACATCTGGATGATCTTCTCTCACCCTTTCCTGGTTATCCGGCGATCATAGACGTACTCGCCATACATATACGCCGAGTTCCATTTTATTTGTTGATCAGCGCGCCAGGTAACCGCCGTCCACAGGGTAATACGCACCTGTTACGAAGGACGCCCGATCAGAACTCAACCAGATCACCAGCTCAGCCACTTCCTCAGCCATCCCCAACCGTCCAATTGGATGAAGGGCAACTAATGCGTTGTATGCTTCCGCATTCTCCTGAAGGGCGGCAATCATCGGGGTCTGAATAAACGCCGGCCCAATCGAATTGATGCGAATACCTTTCGCCGCATATTCGATCGCCGCATTCCTTGTTAGCCCGACGACGCCATGTTTTGCCGCCACATAGGCTGGCGAACCGGCAAAGCCCACCTGACCCAAGATGGAAGCCATGTTGACAATCGCCCCCTTCCCCACCTTGAGCATTTCCGGGATCTCATATTTCATGCAATAGAAAACCCCGGACAGGTTGATGGCAAGCACCTTTTGCCAGCCTTCGACGCTATAATCTGCTGTCGGATTCTGTTCTCCGCCAATGCCGGCGTTATTACAGGCGTAATCCAAACGCCCGTATTTCTCGATCGTCTTTTTAACCATCGCTTCGCAATCGGCCGGGTTACCAACGTCTGTTTTAATAAAAGTGGCTTCACCACCCGCATCTTGGACCAGACGAACCGTCTCCAAACCTCCTGCTTCGTTGATGTCTGATACCACCACCTTCGCGCCTTCTCTGGCATAAGCCATGGCAGTTGCGCGTCCGATCCCGCTGGACGCGCCAGTAACCAATGCTACTTTCCCACTAAACAGTGCCATCTCTATTTCTCCTTTCCGACTTGATCATCGATGAGACAAATCTTGTTTCATAACCAACTCGGCGAGCAGGCCGAGCCATATCCTGCATCGATTGCTTGGATGAACGGTTGCTAGGTTTTATACCCTTCAACCAAGTTATTCGATATATAACCTAACAATTGTCTTTTCCAAGGCATTCGATAACCTGAGCATATCCTGTTTAGGCTGACCGGAATCGATGTAATACAAAGGCTGATCAACAATCACCCGTCGATGGGAAGGGCGGACAGCTACCGGAATAACGGGCAGATCTTCTCCCGTCAACCGTTTATACATCGGGCATAACCACAGAAAACCACTCATAAATGACCGCATTCCCGATTGCGAATTCAAGGGAGTTTCTGGATCCTCGGGTAAAATGAGCAACGCGCCTCCTTTTTTCAAAACATCCAGGCTATGGCGAAACGCGCCCAAAAAACGAACATCATGGCGATCGACCGGAATACAATCGATGCGATGCAACAGCGGTAAAGTGATTTTTGATAGGCCTTCTGAGATGAATTTACCCATCTTACCGCTAACATGTAGAGCTACCGATACAAAATCCCTATACAAATAGTCTGCTATTTTAGCGGGATCCACCATATCTGCGACGATCCAAGGAAAGAGCCTCCTGGGAATGGACAGGATGCACTCTATAGGCCCAATGGCGCCCAGGTGATTCGATACAAAAAGAGCAGCTCCGTGATCATTTAAATGAATTTTACCATCTAAATTATAGCGAAATGGTGCGCCAACTTTACGCAAAGTATGGTAAAAACGATCACTCATCTCCATTACCTTCAAGCCCGGTCAAATTGGGTGGGCTCAAATGCCCACCCAACTATTACCCCAAATTCTGGCTTGTCTGCATCCTGATATATCAGATTTCAGGCTGCGGTACCACACAGCATATTCCCTCGATAACTTCAGCTGCACGAGATAGGGCTTCAGCAGGTATGCCAACGATCATTTCTTCGTTGGTGAACCCGGCGCGCTTGCGCGCCTGTTCTTGAGGGATGGTCGCTTCGGGTTGAGCCGTTTTGAACGGTAATACCGTGCTGTACGCGCAAAATGAAGTCAGAATCTGAAAGCGCATGGGGATTTCCAGGCCGGTATCATAGTTGGTCGCATTGAGTAACTGCAGCGCCTGATGCGGATTCGCCGCGGCCAGTACCACATCTGGATCCACCGTGGTTTGTGCCAGTGGGGTGAGTAAAATCGCGACCGTATGCCCGACTGGCAATTTAGGCGCATCCATAATCAAACGCTGTCCTGCGCGCGCACTCGCCACCATATGCGATTTGGCGTACGGCACACCGTTGGTAATGGAAGCAGGAGCTTCCTTGACGCCTAACATATAGGCGCCACGCTGGCAACCATGATCATCAGCCAGCATTAAAATGGTTTCGCCTTGCATGGCATGCCCAACTGCGGCGCAATAGTACATCGCGCTTTGAGGACGGGGCAGGCCTTCGGGCACCGCGTGAGGATCGTCGAAAAGTTTCACCGCCACAAGCTGCTTGTTTAAACCCACTGCGCGTGACAATTTATCAGCAATTTCTGCATAATTGGCATTCATTCTATATCTCCTTGTTCTTGAGCAGACGCGCTGGCAGCTCGGAATAGTCGCCAGCTCCTCCATCTCGGGGTTATTCGTCCAGCCAGATCATGCCGATCACCTTACCGTCGTGGACTAACTCCACCTTGACGCCAAAGCGGGCGGCCCAATATCCGCCAACCTCAAACTCCTTGAGAAGTGAAGATCAGTCCAGCTTTTCTGTGTGATCTACGAGCTTGCCATCCAGGTAAGCCCTCACGGCCTCGTCGATACTGGCAATGTCCGTGACGATCGGCTGGATGCCGGCTTGGCGCATCGATTCATAGGCGCCCGCGCCCATTCCCCGCGCCAGCAGGATCTGGCAGTCCGCGATGGCGGCTGCCATACTGGCGTGCCGTGATTGGGCGGCGGGATCAAAACCGTGACCCCGTGGATCCTCGCCACCGGCGTGCGTCTCGCCGCCAAATTGGGCATGACCCATTTTTGCCCGCTGCTCGCGAGATATAATCTCGTTGTTTTCAACCGTCACAATGACATAAAATGGGGCGCGCCCAAAATGCTGGCTGATGGTGATCCCGTCTTCTGAAACAGCTGCGATTTTCATCCAAAATCTCCTTTCAACAACTCTCTGTTATCCAATCGATTGCATTTTTTCTTCAGCCGCCGCGACAATTTGATAATGGATTTCGATCGACTGCCCCAGCTTCAGCGTGTTTGTGACCGTACCGTTATGGTCAAGCGCTTCCAGGATGGGATGAAGTTTTTCTTCCGGTTCTGGGCTGGTTACCAACACATCCACTTTCAAATTGGTCAATAAAGGACCATTTCCGTTCATAACGCGGGTTCCGCTTGCTGAAACGCGCACATCGTCCACTTGTAAACCGGCGGCGGTGCTCTCGCGCTGGATGCCGGAAATCACGCAGGTGGCTAACGCCGCAACGAGCGCTTCGGTGGACTTGGGAGCGTCCACGGGTTGTTGCCCGGTGATAGCAAGCACGGTCTTCCAGGTGCGGGCCTGCGCCTCAGCAGTCAATGCATCCAGGCGCTGTGAATGAACAGTGATGATCGTCGGTTGAGCAGAATCGGCCATGAATAACTCCTATTTATGAGCATCGAAATAAACATTAACGAACCACCAGCACTGGGCAGGGTGCGTGTTTGGCCACATTTTCAACTGTGCTGCCTAGAATGATTTCTTCCAGGCTGCGCTTACCGTGTGAACCAAGGACAATGAGCGTTGAGCCCAATTCTTCCGCAACATGCACAATTTCCTCCCAGGGTGTCCCTATACGCAACATTGTCTCGATTGGAATTTTAGCAGGGCCCAGGGATTGGACCTCATTCTTCAATTGATCGAGTACACGCTGCTCATATTTGCTTTCCAGACGCCTATTAATTTGCTCTATCTGATCCGTTTGGATGAATGGGTCCGGTACATCCTCCAGGATGAATGGCAAATCCTCCGGATCGATGATCGTGAGAGCAGTAAGCGTCCCATCGCTGCATTGGGCGCATTCGAGCGCCCTTACGCCGGCGTCATGAGCATGTTGCGAAAAATCCGTCACCCACAATATCTTCTTGAACATCTTGATATCTTCCTTTCCATCGAATCCAACTCAAACCTCCAGGGCGCATCGTTGGCGATCACTCGCTCAGATGCACCCCAGAGGTTTCCCTTTATGAGGCGCTCTGCACCGGAATTGCGGCCTTGCGTTTTTCGCCAAAGTAACCGCGCAGCCAGTCGGCCATCTTCAAATACAACACCAGAAACAGAATTTGAAAGATGGGCATGGTGGCAGCGGGTATTGCTACCATCGGCGAGAACGCTGTGGTGGCAATGGCGATCGCCGTACCATTGTTTTTGCCTGTGCTCGCGAATACAATGGCCATATTGTCCCGGTAAGGCAGCTTCAGCCGGCGGTTGACCCAGGTCATGACAATGAGTGTGATGGCGATAAATAAACCATTGGGGACCAGCAGGAGTAACACGGTCTGCCACTTATTCACGATCATCGTGGCCTTGGAGAAGAAGATCATGAACACGATCCCGTACATAGCCAGAAGTGACAGGGATGGGAAGAGGTAGCGTAATTTCTGGAACCTTTCCTCACCCAGCCAATGCGTCAATATCCACCGCGTCAGATAACCCAACAGCATGGGAGCGATAAGCACCTCGAGGATGGACATCAACATATCGTGGATCGGGACCGGAACCTGATAATTTGCTGCGAATATCGTCATCCAGAACGGGACTGCCACAATCGCCAGCACAAAACTCAACGCCACCGCGACGGTTGCCAGTTCGAGATTGCCTTCCGACAGGCCGGTATAACCGATGCTCATGCTGGAACAGGGCACCACCATCACGAGCAGATAACCCAGCGAGAGCAGCGGATCCGTTAGAAACACCTTCGCAAGCAACCAGCCAAGCAAAGGCGCCCACACGAAGTTAAACAAGACCGCCAGTAAAAGGCCTTTGACGTTCTTCCCAACTTTCAGCAAAGCCTCGAGTTTAAGGTTGATCATCATCGGGTAGATGATGAAAAAGACCGCTAGCGTTGTCAGATTGCTTACCGTCCCGGTGTTTTTCGAGGTCCATGCCGCATTGGGATAACCTACCACCAACCCAAGCGCCATGGCCAGTAAAACATAAAGCAGCAGGTATTTATTCAGATGGTCTTGTAACGCTTTCATCGTAAACCTCCAACAGGTATAGATTGATCCGTTTCATTCACACCAATAGGTGCTTTTTTTGTTCATCACTTCGAAGGTTTACGATCGGGGGTGATGCTTCTTGACAGACACCATGTGCACATGCACAACTGACTTTTATCGCCGAGTTATGCTTGCAGTTATGGCACACGTGAACCTCCTTTAGCCAAATGAATGGCTCACTTGAGCAAATCCCAGATCATCTTGGCGGCGATGGCCCACAACAGCACCCCGATGATCCTCTTGAGCTGTGAGCTGGATATCCTGGTCTTCATCCATTGCGAGCCCACAATTGAGCCGGCAGCAGCCATCACCGCAGTAATCCCAATAAATAATGGATCAATGCCGCCCATAGTGACATGGCCCAGAAAACCAGACAGGGACGAGAACACCACTACCAAAGCGGTCGTACCGGCGGCCATTTTGGCATCCAGTCCCAGCCAGTTGACCACCGGTAGGATGAAATTCCCGCCGCCCACCCCCAACAGCCCGCCCAGGAAACCGGCCACGCTGCCGATCCCCATACCGGCGCCAACCTCGATTGGGCGGCCGAGGGATTGCTCGCGCTTTTTCGCCCTGTAGAAGAGCATCATGAAGCCGGCGAAGACCAGAAAAGTGGCAAACATTGCTAAAAGCAGCCCCTTATTTACCGATCCAGTCAGTCGGGCGCCCAAGGGTGACAGGATCACCGCCATGATCAAAACGGGTAACCCGACCCGCCAATTGATCAGCTTGCCGCGCCAGTAATTGAGAGACGCAAATAGCAGGCTGATCACATTTAACAGTAGCGCAGTGGATGCGGCCTCGGCGAGCGGGACTCCCAGGTAGTAAAACAAGGGAACAAATAAAAACGCCGCACCCAGGCCGGCCATCGCCAAAAGCCCAGAAAATATAAAAACAACGACCGCGCTGACAACGTAAAAGGATGGAGACATAGTTGCTCGATCAATTACCCCTCTCCCGGTAGGAGAGGGGGTGAGAGTCAGGCTTTACTCTGAAGCACCTTGCGTATCTTACCCGGCAACAATTCCGCCATGAGTTCGGTATATGTAGCCTTGAGGATGCGTACATTATCGAAACCCTGGGTCCGCAGATAGGCAAAGGCTACATTGGATCGGTCGCCGCCGGAGCAAAACACGGCCACCAGCTTGTCCCGCGGGACTTCGTTTAGACGGGCAGGCAATTCGTTGATGGGTATCGCCAGCGCAAAAGGCATGTGGACGAAACCTTTTTCCTCTGGCGCGCGAAGATCAAGCAAAATGGCCTCATCTTTCGCCCACTTCTCAAAGAAAACCGGTGGGTCGATTTTGTGTTGGCCAGTGCTCCAAAATTCAAAGTCCAAATTGCTTAACCACTGGGAGAATTGATTTTCGATCATCCTGTCTCCTTTCGTTGTTGTATTACAGGCATTCCTTTAGCTTTTCTTCTATCTTGCCAGGGCCGCGATTTCCGACTAGGACTACTTTTTCATCAACGACCAGCGCCGGGAGCCCCATGACGCGATAGGATAAGATGCGCTCAATATCCTGCACGTACTCTACATCGATCTTCCAGCCATTCCTTGCAGCAATGCGAGTCACTTCGTTGTACATGCTGCGGCAGGCTGGACACCCTGTCCCCAGGATTTTCACCTCCATCATTACCCGCCCAAATCATATTCAATTAATTGCATATTAATGCCCTTAAAAAAAGATCCCCGCTATAACTCGCCTGACCGGTGAACCGTTCAGTTTTGCAACCATTCGTCCAGCTCCTCCAATAGTACGATGAGTTACATTCCTGTCGCCTGTTGTTCTGCAGTGCAGCGTGGACAGGAACATTGAAAGCCGGCGCGGTTAATATCCGGGAGCTCCTGTCCGGTTATTTTCTGCACCAGATCAAGAACGTCAAAAACACGCGGATCGACCACCCGGTAGTAAATATTCCACCCCTCACGCCGATCCTTGATCAAACCGCTTTCGCGCAGCACCGAAAGCTGCTGGGAAATGTACGCCTGCCGAAGGCCAAGATGCGCTTCCAGATGGCAGACGCACTCTTCTTCGTCTCGCAACATTTCCAGAATAGCGATGCGAGCGGGATGATTGAGTGCTTTGAAAAATTGGGCTTGCGCCTCAAAAGGTTCTACCTGAGATCTTGGCTCGATCATAATATTCCATTCTTTGAATGTAATTTTACTTTACTTCATTCGATTGTCAAGAAGTCATTTGTCATATAATTTGGTGATTTTCATGATGCAACTATTGGAGCGTCGCGAGCATCATCATTTATCCATTCTGCATTGCTTCACGCTTTGGGTCGATTTCCTCGAACAGGTGTTTCAGCCAGCGGGTCTCTGGGGTTTCTGCCAACCGGTAACAAACGCTCCAGCCATTCCTCTGAGACTCGACCCAACCCATGGATCGTAAAAACATCAACTGTTGTGATATGTAGGCTTGTCGCTGGCTGGTGCAACGCATGAGATCGCTGACACATAACGGCCCGCGAGCCAGCAAACTTAATATCTGTATACGGACTGGATTTCCCAGAAGGCGAAAAACCCGCGCGAATCGTTCATAATCCATCTAGATCTCCTTTGCGATCCATATTCCAATCATCAAGGAGCTTCACCGGATCATCGCCCGGATGATGAGATCCACCGCCTCGGCCTCATCCAGGCCGCGAGCCATGAGCGTCTCTATCTCTTTACGATTAACCGTACCAATCGCAGCTTCATGGGTCACCAGAGCATGGGCGTTCGTCACCTTCACCAGGGGGTTGTTGGCTGCCATGGCTTGATCGCGGACAATCTCGGTACAATCCATGTGCCCGCGTGCGCCAGGAGCGTTGCCTTCCATGGTTGTATTGACTTCACTGATGGCCCGGCCTTTGACGGCAATGCGGGTTTTTGACAACCCGCGAGCATTATCTCCATTCAACCGGATGGTTTCCTGCAATTTCACTTTGTCGTCCTCGCTGCCATAAGCTTTCGTGACCAGTTCCACCAACGCATCCTGCCCTGCATCCGCCACATAATCCATTTCCAGGCTGCCGATCCTGCCCCGCGTCAGGACGAAACTGCCGGTAAACTGGCCTCCGTCTTCGACAATGATTTTCGATGTGGGACGAACATCAATCCCGCCAGTTTGACCATGAAAATGTTCCTCACTATACGTCAGGCGTGCTTCGCGGCCGACGTGAATGTTCGCGACCATGCGATGTTCCACTCGTAAAGCGTTAGGAAACGAGCAGTGCGCCAGGAATTCCACCTGGGCTCCATGGCCGATCTCGTATTCGGCTTCGATCTGCTGTATGCCTTCGGCCGGGATCACACCAAAACATAAATGGACGGGATAGCGGACGCGGGTATTCGGCTCGACCAAAATGCGCGCATGAACACCCTGTTCGAGCGGCTCGGCCTCTAAGTGGACGCCAGGGATCGAATGAGAAGCCAGCACCTGGCTTCCACTGACCACCAATGTCGCCACTTCGGGCAGTTTCAGTGCATCGGGATCACCACCAGCTTGCCGGTATGCGTCCATCATGGCTTCCATTTCACCTGCCCAAGATGGCGCACGTCCAATCGCATGTTGACCCATTTGAATAGAACTCATCCGGTTTTCCTTTCCTGATCCAGGCTTTGTCCGGCGAGGGTCGCCGGTGTCCAGGGCTGATTGCCGAGGGTATCCAGGTGGGTTTGGCAGCGGGTCTGATAATACCTGTTGGCGTCCATTGGACTCCCGTGGAAGACGATCGTTCCGAGGCACATCAGGGAAGCCTCATCGGCAACACCGATCAGCTCAGGCCGATGGGTAATGAGCAGAATCGCGCTCCCCTGGTTCGCCAACTTTTGGATCAACCGGGTGATATCTACAACCGAGAGCGCATCGATGCCCGAATCGGGTTCATCCAGGATTGCAAGGCGAGGCTGCATGGCATAAACCGCTGCCAGTTCCACCCTTTTTCGCTCGCCGCCGGACAAGGTCTGATCCACAGGGCGGTAGCCATAGGCTTTAACCGGCAGCGAAACCGCTTCCAGAGCCGCAATGACCTTCTCGCGATTATTCTCGCCGGCGCCAAGGCCGATATATTTTCCGATCGGCAAACCTTCAAAACGCACCGGTTCCTGCCATGCCAGGGTGATTCCCATCCGCGCGCGTTCAGTAATGGAGGCATGGGTGATATCTTTGCCATCCAGGATGATCCGCCCCGTCGTAGGCGTGTAGCCCTCACAGCCCATAATGGTATAGGCTAATGATGATTTTCCAGAACCATTCAAGCCCAACAAAGCGTGGATTTTCCCCGGGTAGAAAGACAGGTTAATATTCTGCAAAATCCAGCGGTCGGACTTTCTTAGAGAAAGATCTTCGATGATCAGAAAGGGTTCATCCATGAGATATTCCTTGCCATGAATTTCACGATATCATTCTGCCAAAGTTAAAGCTTGATTTCTAGCAGCTTCGACGAGCTCTAAAATTGATCCGTGTTGCGCGAGATACACTTGAATGTTCGCCTCTTTGAGCTTTTCCAACGATGGATGGGAAATCATACCCGTGACGAGCCGATCGACCTTTTCTTCAACCAATTTTTCCGCCAGAAGCGGGCCATCTATTAAGGACGCTTCACGATAAGGGTTCATCCAGGCTTCGAATCGGTCGGAATCATCCACAATCACAATTTGAAGACAGGTCTCAAAATTCGCATCCAGCCAGGCGCCCAGACCGGCGCCTTTGGCAGTCACTGCGATTTTCATCACCAACCTCCATCCCTGGTGGTGGGAGAGGTAGCCTCTCCCACCACCAACACAAACCAATTCGGCTATTCGCCCTTGATCACCTTTTCAATGGCCGCCACCGTCTGTTCGGTATCCATATTGCGGATTTCCACGGCATGGAGATGATCCATATCGAAACCAGCCGCCTCGAAAGCGTCGCGGAACATTTTGGTCTGCATGGTCGGGTCACACGCCCCGATGTAAAGTTCGTCGGTTGAGTTGCCCTTCAATAGGCTGGTAAGAAAGACGTCGCCATCTTTTGAGCACAGTTGAGGATGGATCGCCATGTAATCGATCAGCCTGTCTCGCCGAATGGCATTACCGACCTCGAAGATGTTCATCTTCTGAAACGATGGGCAGTTGCCCTGGCAGACGCACAGGAGTAGACCTTTGTTTGCCATTTCTTCCTCCGCTCAGCTATCCATATCGCCGAAATAAGTGATCGCATCGCTGGGGCAGATCTTGGCACACCCCCGGCAGAATTCCACGCATCCATCCGGGTTGACCACCCTTGGATAGAGATCGCCCATCTCGAAGACATTGTTCTGGCAAAATTCCAGACACGAGTTGCAACTTGTGCATAGATCTTCATGGATGATGGGATACCAGTTTTTCGCCATTATGACCTCCTGAATGTGAATTGGAAATTTGACCTCATGGGATCGGCAACGATTTCCCCTTATGGAGGCCTTTTATGGCAGCGACAGGCGCTGCCGCAATGTGTGCGGCACTTCTTGCACATGGTTTCTCCTTTGATCAATATTGAACCTTGGTATCTGTCTGGTAGCCGCCAGTTATTGGATAGCGACCTCGAAGGTATCTGCAAAGCTTTGATATTCGATATTTTGAATATTATTCTACCTTTGATTGACGGGTGCGCAAGAGTGATGTTTATCACAATATTGGCCGTACTTACAGCACTCTAACGGTTTCAAATTACCCGTGGGAATACTCGAAGCAAACCCTCAACCGTGTGGGTCTTCCTCTTTGGATGACGGGTGCTGTCTGTTCGTACAGATGATTTCCCCAAAAGATGGATGACCTGTTTTGGCAAGCCTTTCCGATCCTATCCCTGTGCCCCTGAGGGAAATGCCGGGATTGAATTAAGTTCTGTCTAAAGGGTCAATCCTGAACTTGTTATTTAACACCCTCGAAATACGCCTTTTGATAAAATCGAATTTATGTCCTAACATTCAGACTCCACCATCATAGTAGCCGTGGATATGGGAAGATCGCTCCGTTCGAACCATGATAACTGCGGGGTTAATCTGGCCTTAATTGAGAGGCAATAATCACGTGATCTATGTACAATTATTTGGGAGGGAACGATGAAAGCAACAATATCGATTGGAAAATATCGTGGTTTGCAGGCATGCTCAACACCGGGCGGAGCACTGGCCGTGCTGGCGCTGGATCACCGCAACAATCTGCGCCAGGCGCTCAATCCCCTGGCGCCGAATTCCGTGACGGACGAGGATTTGACCGCTTTCAAACAGGAAGTGGTCGCTGCGCTGGCGCCGCAGGCATCGGCTGTCCTCCTGGATCCCCAATACGGGGCGGCGCAATGCATTGCATCGGGTGCCCTGCCGGGGAATGTCGGACTGGTGGTTTCGGTGGAAGCCAGCGGATATAGCGGCGACGCGGCTGCGCGAGTGAGCCGCATGCTTTCGGGCTTCAGCGTAGAGAAGGCGCGACGCATGGGCGCAAATGCGATCAAGCTGCTGGTCTATTATCACCCGGAAGCGGCCACGGCTGGCGAGATCGAGAGTTTTGTGGCACAGGTGGCAGGGGACTGCGCCCGCGCTGACATGCCGCTCTTTCTGGAACAGCTCTCTTATTCCCTGGATCCGAGACGCAAAACGCTATCCCCGGAGGAACGCCGTGAAGTGGTGCTGGAAACTGCCCGCCGATTGACCATGCCGGGGGTGGATATCCTCAAAGCTGAATTCCCGTTGGATGTCTCTATAGAGAAGGACGAGAACGCCTGGCTGGAGGCCTGCCAGGCGTTGACCAAGGCCAGTCGGGTTCCTTGGGTGCTGCTGTCCGCCTCGGTGGATTTCGAGACCTATCTTCGCATGACCGAGATTGCCTGCCGGGCAGGTGCGAGCGGGGTGGCGGTGGGTCGGGCGGTATGGAAAGAGGCGACCCAATTGCAAGACAAGGAGCGCGCGGCTTTCCTGCACGAGACGGCGGTAAAACGCATGCGGCGGATTACCGATTTGTGCAACACAGAAGCCCGCCCGTGGACAGCAGTCTATGCGCCGCCACCAATCGCACCGGAGTGGTATGTTAATTACGTGTGAGAGGATTTTTATTCCGAAATAACCCGAGGGTAAACCCCAAACAGGTGATGCAATCGCTGATCAGGAAAGTTGGAATTCCTATAAAGAAGTTTTTTGCAATTCCCATTTTCCATGACCTGATTGGGCTTTCAGAATGGCTCATTGAGAGTCGTATCCACATGCTCGGGCATATCCACGCAATACGGCTTGGATGTGGTCGATCACCCAATCCTTCGGTTGATTGCCGATTCGCCCTTCTCTCAGCCGACGATATTGTTCCGGCATAAACTGGCTGAGCAACGTCCCCGGAATCTTCACCCTCCCCAAATTCTCGAATAAATGTGACAGAGATGATTGCACAGCAGGCTCTCCCCAGTAATAGCGCGAGCGGTCGCTATAGCTGAAACGGCGGGCAAACGCCGCTTGATTTTGTTCACCGCGGTAATAGTCCACCCAGAACTTCGGATTGGCAAGCATTGCCTGCTCCAGGGTAGCAAAGAGATTGGAAAGGCTCATCCCTGGATGATCGCCGAGCAACTCTTTTTCAATCCAGGCCAGGGCGAAGATCGCCTCGCGAAAGGCGAAAGTCAACGCTGGGCCGACTTTAAGGATGGCGAAATGGTCCTCGACCAAACGGCGCAATGAGGCCGGAAGCTGGTAATCGGTCGAATGCGCCTCATAGACCAATCGGGGATCATCTTCAATAAATCGAGAAAGCGCTTTGGCTCGAACTGGCTCGTAATCGTGCACATTGTTATCGCTAAATTCCACACCAGGCTGGACAACCATCGCGACCACGCGCTCCCAGGCTGTATCCAATCCATGGCGGGCAAAGGCCTGGCGTGTGACGGATATGGTCTCTGCGGCGTCTTCTGGGGAGGTGATATCTTCAGCGATAGCACCCATTTCTCCACCTGGGCGCGGCACTTCTGTGCCGATCACATAATGGAGCGCGTGTCGTCCGGATGAAAGATGCTCGAAAGCCCTTTCGGCGACCGCGCATAGTTGGGCGGTGCGCTGGGCGGCAACCTCCTTCGGCAGGGCCTCCCAGGGATCATCGGCGCAGACTATCGAAGTGTCAAGGTGAAGTTTGGTATAGCCTGCTAAAACACAGGCTTCTACTAGCTCGCATGCCTTTTCCATCGCCTGGGAGGCTGGCAAAGTTCGCCATGGGTAAGGGCCTAAGTGATCGCCTCCCAATATGACTCGTTCCTCCGCCAGTCCGGCTTGGGAAGCGATGAGCCTAAGCTGGGCGGCAAAAACGGCCGGCGTCATTCCGGTATAGCCGCCCTCCTGATTGACCTGATTGGATGTGGATTCGACCAACAGCGGCGCGCCAATTTTGACAGCCAAACGGGCGGCCGCTTCCAGAACAGTCGTGTGGGCGGAACAAATGGAATACAGACCAACAGTTGATCCCCGTTTATGTTCTCGAAGTGTGCTTAATAACAGGTCGTTCACATCCTCATCCTAATGCATCCATGGCCATGATGGCTTCATCCAGGGTGGGTTGGCCGCCAGTGCCTCCCGCAGCGCGGGTGGAGAGTGAACCACACACACAGGCCAGACGCAGGCTGCGCTCTAAAGGCCAGCCATTGAGGTAGCCGTACAAGAAGCCGGCGTCAAAACTGTCACCGGCCCCAACCGTGTCCACCACCTGCACAGGTAAAGCAGGTGCGAAAGCCGAGCGTTCTTTTGTACGGGCCACAGCCCCGCGGGCGCCCAGCTTAACGACCACGAGCGGAGATCTGGCAGCCAGCCAATCCAGACTTCCGGAAAGATCCTCCGCCTGAGAAATAGCCAAAGCTTCGTTTTCGTTTGGCAGAAAGACGTCAACCAATTGGAGCAATTTATCGAAGCCAGCCCACTCTTTTTGTGGATCCCAGTTTGTATCCAGGGAAGTGGTCACGCCCAGGCTGTGGGCGTGCCGGAAGAGGTCAGGCAAGTCGGGCTGAAGCGCAGTTTGAAGGAAATAGCTGGCTACATGCAAGTGCCGGCTGCGGCTCAGCAAATCAGTGCTCACGTGCTGGGCGGTTAACTTGGATATACAACCGGGAAACGTCAAAATTGCGCGATCGGTGCCCCGGTTCAGGATCACGCTCAGTCCGGTTTGAACGTTCTTATCAACGATGACTGGTGAGACGTCTACGCCACATATGTGCATCGCGTCCAACATGTAATGGCCAAAGAGATCATCTCCGACTATGCCGACGAAAGCCACACGCAGTCCTAGGCGAGCGGCCCCGCAGGCGAAAATGGCCGAAGAGGATCCGATCGCCAGTGTGGCGCCATCTATCAGCAACTCATGCTGGCCGAAGCGGGGGATGAGATCTTCGCCAGTGAGGATCAGGTCGGGGTTGATCTCGCCGGCGACGAGGATGTCGAAATGGCTCCATTTCTCAATCGAGGGCGCCTCATGAACAGCGGGAAGGGCCATATTCGCGTCAATCCTAGCGTTTGATCCCGGTCAGGGCGATGCCCTCGATAAATTGTCTTTGGGCGATGAAAAACACCACCAGGAGCGGCAGGATGCTGAGAAAAGCGCCCGCCATCAGCACAGTGAACTTACCGCCCATCTGAAGCTGTTGCTGGAAGAAAGCCAATCCGACGGTCAGCGTGGTTTTATGCATGTCGGTCGGAAGATAGACCAATGGATGGAGCAGGTCGTTCCACGCATCCTTGAAGCTAAAAATGGCCAGAGTGGCCAAAGCTGGTTTGGAGAGAGGCATGTACACCCGCCAGAAAATATCCCACAGCGATGCGCCGTCCATGCGAGCGGCGTCCACCAGCTCCCGTGGGATGGTGAGGAAATACTGGCGCAGCAGGAAGGTGCCGAAAGCCCCTCCCCAGAAAGCCGGCAGGATCAACGGCCATTGTGTGCCAATCAGCCCAAGATACTTAAAGAGAATAAAATTCGGTATCAGTGACACCTGGCTGGGGATCATCATGGTCGCCAGAAGCAAGGCGAAAAGGAAGTTGCGCCCGCGAAATTTCACCACTGCGAAGACGAATGCGCCCATGGCGCAGGTCAGAATCTGCCCAATCATGATTAATCCGGAGATTTTGAAGCTGTTAAAGGTCAGGAAAGGAAATGCTCGGTCGGGCAGATTGTCCCAGATCTCCAGATAGTTCTGCACGGTGAACGGATCGGGGATGAGGTTGCGCGAGAACTGGTTAGCAGGCAGTCGAAAGGATACGGACACCATCCACAAGAAGGGCACCAGCATCGTGAGCGCCCCAATCCCAAGGAGGGCGTAAGTGAGTAAATCCATGATCCTCTGTTGGGCCAGTTTCCCTTTCAACTACGCCTCCTTATTCGTACACAACGAATCGCCGCTCAAAAATGAGCAGGAGACCCATGAAGATCGCCACCAGAACAGCCAACTGGATCGCTTGAGCGCTGGCCACGCCCATCTTAAAGAAATTAAAAGCATTGCGGTAAATTGAGAATACTGCCACCGGCACAGTGCTATCGCCCTGGCCGCGCCGGGTGAGCATATAAATATAATCATATGCCTGGAAAGCGTTGATGGCCGAGATGAGCGCCTGAAAGAAGATGCTGGGAGTGATGAGAGGTATCGTGATGCGAAAGAACTGCTGGGCGCGGTTTGCGCCGTCCACTGTGGCAGCTTCGTAATACTCGCGCGGAATGGCGGTTAAACCGGCAAGAAAAATGATCATACCTTCGCCGATAGCGCCCCATACGTTAACGATGACCACTGAAAGCATGGCGTTATCGCGGCACAGCCAACACACGGGATTGAGCCCAATCGATTCGAGGAAGATGTTCAGGATGCCCGTATCTTTGCCGTAGATCATGTTCCACACCAGAGCGGTAGCAACCGCCGAAGTTACTGCGGGGAGGAAATAAACGGTGCGGAAGATGCTGACGCCGCGGATCTTGCGGTTCATCAACACGGCCACAAGCAGGGAGATGACCAGCACCCCTGGAACGTACATCGCAGCGAAAATGATGGTGTTTTTGAACGAGCGGAAATAGCTCTCATTGGTAAATAAGGCCACATAGTTGTCAAAGCCAATCAGCTTTGGCGGGCGAATGAGATCCCATTCGAAGAAGCTCAACAACAAAGTGGCCAACAACGAACCGATCGTGCCGAAAACCAATCCGATCAGGGTGGGAGTAAGCAGCCCCCACAACCAGATGCGCTCGCGACCAAGGGGTTTCAGTCCGAAGGCCATGCCCTACCTCTTTGGCTCCATCCCTTTCTGTTCGACTCGCGTTCGGAGAAAGGGCTGGGGCGCTATCGACGCTAATCTACTGGTTGTTCGCCAAAATCTCATCGGCCTGGGTGACCACATTGTCGAGAGTGGGTCCAAGCTCGGCTTCACCGTCGAAAACAGGAGCCAGACCGTCACCCACCGCTGCCGCCCATTCTTCATAACCGCGGAAGACGGGTTTCATGTGGGAATATTCCAGGGCATCCAGGAAAACCTGCTGATCCAGGTCGCCGGGTTGTTTCAAATAAGCATCGCTGTTGGCCACATCCTTCAAGACCGGGATGGCAAAGCCGAGCTCTGCCAGACGTTTTTGCCCGGCTTCGCTCAGCGCGAACTGGACGAACTTCCAGGACTGGTCCGGATGCTGGCCTTTGGCCGAGAGCACAAAACCGGCGCTATTGACGCTGGTAGCTCTCCCCGAAGGGCCTTTCGGCATGGGAGCCACTCCAAATTTGAAACCCGCGCTTACATACCCGGGCACTGCCCAGTGGCCGATGGTGGTCATGGCAGCGCTCTTTGATTGGAACAGATCGTCGCCATATTCACCAGAGGTTGCCGGAGCCGGTATCGAGCCATCTTTGAAGAGACTGTCGATAAACTCCCAAGCTTTTCGCGCGTTCGGTTCGCCGATCAACGTCTTCGTGTGGTCTGCGCTGATGATTTCACCCCCGTAAGCCCAGATGGCTTCGCTCCAGAACAGCTCCATATCCCAGACATCGGTCCAGAAGCCGAACTGGTCGATTTTCCCGTCCCCGTTGGTGTCTTTGGTGAGGGCCTTAGCTGCTGCTCTCAGATCATCATACGTCCAATCAGCGGTGGGGTAAGCCATCCCGGCTGCATCGAACATATCCTTGTTATAGAAGAGTACGATGGTCTGAAAGTCGCGCGGCAGGCCGAAATAGCCTTCTGGCAGCTTGTAGGCCTCTAACGTTTGCGGGAAAAAGTTGTCCAGGAAACCGGGATTACTGTCGATGTACGGCTGGAGATTGAGCAGCGCTCCGCGAGATTGCCAATCCAGGTAGAGAGGGGCATCCATGGCAAATACGTCCGGAGGTGTGCCGCCGGCCACCAGGGTGTTCAACTTTGCCCAATAAGAATCCCAGTCGGAGACTTCAACATTCACCTTGATATCGGGATTGGCCTTGGTGAAGTCGTCCACCACGGCCTGCCAAACCTGCTGCTCTTCAGGCGCCCCCCACATCATGAAAGTGATCTCGACTGGCTGACCGGCCTGAGGCTGAGCCCTGGTAGGCTGGATAGGCTCTTCCTTTGACGGTTGAGCGGATGGCGTTTGGGCAGGCGCCGGAGCGCCACCGCAGGCTGAGAGCACAAACGCTGATACCATTAAAAGGGCTAATAACCGTGTTTTCATCTTGCTTCTCCTTTCGAATGGGTGTGCTCACTCTGTTGCTCCTAGTTTTGGACAATGAGTTATGGTTTGGGGGCCTCCTTTCTGTTTCTGTTTACGGCAGGCGGACGACTGCATCCAGGTTGTTGGGCGAGTCTGGGTTCAAGCCCTTCGCCTTGGAATGGGCGAAGGCCAGCAATTGCCCCACTGGCAGGTAGAGAGGATTGTAAATTTGCTCCTCCAACCCCGAGTGGAAAGCAACATCCCTACCCTCCTCCCCTATCTCCAAAACTGAACCGCCAATGGCTTCCATCTCCTTCAATACGGCATGTTCCTGGCCGTAATTCGATTGTGAGATCAGCCCAACGATCAGCGCACTGGGAGTCACCATGGACTTCGGACCATGGCGGAATTCCAGAAAATGGAAAGGCTCGCTATGACTGAGGCTCATCTCTTTCATTTTCAGGCTGAGCTCGCAAGCCAAGCCGTAGCGCGGCCCGGAACCCAGAAAGTAATATCGGTCGAAGCGCTTATCTTCGCCCAGATGACGGACCAAAGGGTTAAAGTCCTCAATCAGACGGCTGGCAATTCGTGGAAGTTGGGCAAGGTTGGATTGGAGATCTTCTCGGCCGGACCACAGAGCTGCCAGGCTGATGCTGGCAAGATATAGAGACGAGAACGCACGTGTTTGGGCGACGCTCTCCTCTCGCGCGGCAGGAAACACGAGATTGATATCCCCGATGGTAGGAAGCGTTGCGCCTGGATAGCAAGATAGGGTTAAAATCTCCCCTTTCCCCTTCTTGCGAAAGGATTCGCAGGCGTACAGCGTCTCGCTGGTCTCGCCGGAACGGCTGACCGCAATAAGCAGCGTCTGCTTGGATGGGACGTAGGATGAATCCGGATAAAGCCAGAGTTCTGAGGATGGCAATCCGCGGGAGGAGAGATTCATCAGCGACTGCAGCGTGCTGGCTGCGGCCAGGGAGAGGTAATAGGTTGATCCACAACCAGTGAATACAACCGTTTCGTATTTTCCTGAGGTGAAAAATGAAATTAGATCGGCCGTGCGGCCCTGTATCAGCGCCAGCGTCTCTCTCCAGACTTCAGGTTGTGAAAGTATTTCCTGGTAGGTCAGGTTTTCATTGCTTCTCATAGACAACCTTTCACGCTCGCTCGTCAGTTGACATCTACGGGCTCAGCGTATATAAGCAACGAGCCAGTAAATTCCACCGGCAAACGTGCGGTCGGACCGTTCAACCTGCCGAGATCGATTTCGTGGACGTAATCGCGTATCCGATATGCGCATGCATCCAGGCCGCGTAAATCTACCACCCCTGCAAACTTCTGGTTTGCCTGTGAGGTAAACAAGCCATAGTAAAGCCGCTTTCCCAGGCGAACAACATGCACCTCAGGGGTATCGAATGCCAGATCGTAATGGTTGAGGTATTCACCCTGGGCCAGGGGGTGTTGCGAGTAAATTCTCATCCACGTGGCCCATAAAGCACGTTTCTCCTCATCAAGACCCCACCACTCCTTCAGACGTGCTCGAACAGCCGCGACTTCAGGCCACACGAACTTGGTCGCTGGAACTCCGCCGGTGCCAATCTCGGACGCAAAATCGATCCCGCCATCTGAAAGCTCGACATGATCGGCGAAGACCGCCGATCGTGGCCCCATCAATGCTTTGTAGAACTTGATCCGTTGGCGAATTTGCGCGCTGTTGAGCGGGTCGGCGGTGACGGTCTGATCGGTGTACGGGATCAGCGTGTGAGTAAGCGGCGTCCCGCATGGACAGATTTGGGTGACACTGAATGGTTTGAGCTGGCGGGTCAGGTCAAAAATCAACCGATAGGCTTCAGGGAAGGCCTCGACCGATTCCTCTGGGCGTGAGTGGTGATGCGCAGGATTGTAGCAAGGAGCAACGGTATAGATGTTGTCCAGCTTGTGGCCATCGAAATCCCAATCCTGAATAAATCGCCGCGTCATTTCAGCCAGGTGCTTGCGAACGTCCGGCAGCGCCGGGCAGAGCTCTGCCAATCCGCGGTTATTTCGCGCCACGCTCCCATCGGCGTTCAGGATGACCCAATCTGGATGGTTCTGGATAAGTTCTGAGTGTCCGTATGTGTGGCTTTCCCAAGAACCAGTCCCATCCTCGGCGCAAAGGGGATACCACCAGATCTGCGCCAGCGCGCCGGCTCCGTGGATGGTTTTTACCATGGCACGCACCTGCGCCTCCCCGCCCGGGAAAGTATCTGAGCGCGGATTCCAATCGCCATAAGCGTCAAACCAACGATCGTCGAGGGTCAGCCAATGGATGCCCATTTCTTCCAATACGGGCAAAACGCCGGTTACTTCCTCCGGGCGCACGTCGAATTCGTAGCCCCATGAGCACCAGGCTGCTTGAAAATCTTCTGCGTTTGGCGCTGGGGCGTGAATTCCCTGGCGCGCTAATACTTCGCGGTAGAGGGCCAGCGGGGCGTAGAAATCGCCGCGATGCAGAGAGATCAGCACACGCAAACTGTTTAGCCGCTGTCGGGGTTGAATTTCCCCTGCGCGGCGATCTTCCAGGGCCAAGTGGATTTCCGTCGGTGTAGATTCGACAGGCATGTACCAAAGCGCCTGATATGGCTCGATATGGGCCAACGCCAGCCCGGCGGAACGGTTCCAGACATAGATCAGGGGTATACCGCCTCCTTCACCGCGTTCATTTTGGCCCAGATTATTTTGGCGCTGGAAATCAACTGGCAGCCTAAAAGCAAAATCCTGCCCCCAGGCAACGGCGGGACCCTGTAAGGTCCAGACGCCCTCACGAAATGTCTCTCCCAACGTGAGTTGAGGTGCGGCAAGGCGCTGCCAGGATAGAGAGGATTCTCCACAGTTTTCAAATTCCCAGCGGAGCACGAAAGCGTCTGGCCAGGCCTCGTACTGGTCAATGGTCAGTGCGACGGTCATCGCGTGGAATTCAGCCCTGGCTACATATCGTTGCGCGCTTCCCAAATCTGTCAGCACCGAATCGGGTCCCGATAGGGTGAACCCATCAGGCGTCGAAGGGAGGTCGGCGATCCCATCTAATGAGGCTTGACCGGCAGCCAAGA
>DAOTWA010000005.1:0-64356 GCA_034435955.1 Anaerolineaceae bacterium
AGTGCCCACATGCTCGCTGAGAAGGGCACACCTTTGTTCGCCAGCATTAGCGCGCCGAAGGTGAAACCGGCTGCCAGATATACAAGAGCGGTGCGCAGGAACCACACACTTAATCGCGGCATCTCATTTTTCCTTCACCCGCGCCCAGGTGTTGACTACGAAGCACATACCCGCCGCCCATTGAAGCACCGCTGAGGCAACCAGCAGCCATCCCCATGCGGTCAGACCAGACGCGACCAACGGCTCACCGGCCGCCCTCATCAGCAGCCCGACGTTCAGCAACCCAAATGTGGTCCATGCCAGCCATTCGTAGCCGCGCGGTAATTCCCTGCTGTATTTAGGAAAAAGCCAGAAGGTTACACCAAAGATAAACTGAGTGAGCCAGCCCACCACAAACAGATGCAGATACACCGGCATGAATCCCGCTAGCGGGCCAAACGAATCCACAACCGGCTGCGTTACCACCGCAATCCCTACCAATAAGGCGGCGAGTAAATATCCCAGCGATGTCTTCACATACCACCGTGTGACGGCGGGCATCAGTCAGCCTCCCTCATTACCGCTTTCCTGCTTTCATATGCTGTCTGCCCCAAAAATAAAAGTACAGCAAGGACGTTGAACATCCCACCCCATTTTCGGCCGGGTATCCATCCCAGGAGATCTCCAGCGATGCGCATTACCAGAGACAGGTGCAGAAGCACCAGATGAGCATAAAACGTCGGACGGTAAGCCACCGGAATCTGTAACACGCCTGGGAGGATGATCGGAGCGTGGCCAAATATCATCGTCATGACAAAACCCAGGAAGATCGCGTGCAGGACAGCGTCGTACGTTAATCCCGTCAGGAAGACGCCGTTGGTTATGACCAGCGTGCCAGCCAGAATCAGCCACAGATAGCCGGGCAGTAGGCACCAGGCGATGTAGCGGGTGAGTGCATTGGGGTGGCGGATGTTGCGCGGGGCCACATCGAAAATCAACAGCCAGGCGGCTTGCATCAGCAGCCCGGCTCCGAAGATGCGCACTCCGATTGCCTGATACCAGATGCTGACCACCAAACCAGCTAAGAAGACCATCACGGCAAAAGAGTAAAGGCGCTGTTGAGCCGCAGTGATGCGCCGCACGCGGCTGAGCTCGATGCGCTCGCCAGTGATCGTCAACACCAGAAAAGACACCCACCACAGAACCACCCGGAATATCGGCCAACCGGCCAGCCACAAAGCATTGCCCACCACCCAGCTAAGCACGCCTAGCATCATGACCAGCGTGTATATCCGTCTCTCCATCTGGACCATGACGCCGAGCACTACCAAACCGCCAAGGCTGCCGACGGTGATCAAAACCGGCCCGGTCAGGCTGAGCCGGTCAAAAATGAGAGCGAAGCCCCCGATAGCGGTTAAAACCGGGCCGATAAAAAGATAACTACGCCGTAGTGCCACCACCCTCTCCAATATAATCAATGTGCCCAGGAAACCCGATACCATTAAGGGGCCGTGGTTTTGAACCAGACTCGTTTGGATATCAGGCAGGGACCAGCCCAGACGAACTAACCCGGACCATAAAGCGAATAAAAGCAGGACCATGAGCGCCGCAAGCAAGGGCCAGGGACGCGGCCGGGCTTCAGTCAGCATTGGCGTAAACTTCTCTGGAGGGGGTTGTCTCATCTCAAATTGCCGGGTGCTTTGACAGGCGCATCTTTCACTTCAGGTGCTCTTCCAGAAAGATCTTCAGAGCGGCGGCATTGTTGAGGCGCTCTTCAACCGAACTGTACACCAGGGTGATGTCCTCTTTTCGCGCGGCTTCCAGCAGTGGCTTCCAGGAATCGGGTTTTGACTCCAACTCGGCGAAATATCGCCGTTTAAATTCCTCCCACTTTTCAGGTGCGTGACCATACCAATGGCGCAGATCATCGCTGGGAGAAACATCGCGGAACCAATGCTCGATGTGAAGCTCTTCCTTCTTTTTACCGCGAGGCCAAAGGCGGTCTACCAGGAAGCGGCGTCCATCTTCGGAAGTCGGCTCCTCATAGACACGTTTGATTCGGATCATGCATACCTCCGTAAAGTTTTGGATACTATTTCAATAGATGAAACCTGAGCGGTCTGAAGATTTTGCATTCATAAGCAAATAGTCGCATAAGATGCGTCAAAATAATACGGCTGTATCCCAAGATTTATTATTAATCTTACCACTATAATCCAATTACCCTTCGATCCTCCTCAACTTGCCGTTTACTGGACCGCCGCTTCTTTCGCCGCCGCACAACGAACAGATTGGCTTGCCTGGCCCCATCCAACGTCAAGACTTGATCGAGAAGACAAACCAGCCGCGATGCGGGAATGTCGTTGTTCCTATGTGCATTTTATCTTGGCGATAATCTTAATGATGGCAAAACTCAGAAGGTTGACGAGACAATCGGGATACCATCGGCGGCGTTTTTGATATAATAATAGCGCGTTAATCATTATCTTTCAGGTATAACGGAGCCGGGTCTGGCATCATCCTGTTATCCAGAGTTTTTAGTGTGGGGGATAGTATCCGGGCTCTGGTAATGTTGTAACGTTCTTTGGCTCAAAAGATAAGAACCGACTCCGTTCGAGGCAGGTGGCATGTAGGGTTTGGCGATCAACCATGTTGGTCGTTAAGGACGCAGATCAGACGCTTGATGTCGATCCTCCGGCTTTCTTTCTAAAATGGCGGGGGGTGTTTGTTGTAAATTGCCAGTGTGGGTATATCTTTCATCGCCTGAGCATTTAACCCTCGGAAGAACATTCCTTTATGGAAAGAAATCAACCGCTTAGCCCTTTGTCAATTGAAAATCCCCGGCCCAAAGATCGTCAGGTTGAAATTGCACAGTGCCTGCGTGAACTGCACTCCCGCAATCCGCATGTGCGCCGCCAGGCGGTGAAGCGTCTCGGCGAGCTGAGGGCCGAACCGGGCGCCTTGATTGCCATGCTGGATGACAACAACAGTTATGTGCGCTCAACCGCTGCCGAAGCCCTGGGCAACGCGGCTGGCAGCCGCCGAGAGGATGTGATCGAGCGGCTGATGGCCGCAATCGATGATCCGAACGATTACGTATGCACGGCCGCTATCAGCTCGCTGGGAGTATTGCGCGCCGAGGCTGCCCGCGAGCAGATTTTGGATTGCCTGAGTGATGACAATCCTTATGTTGTTCAGGCTGCTATCATCGCGTTAGCGCGTATCGGACCGCCCTCATTGGCCGAACGTTTGGCAGATTTTCTCGAATCGGATAATTATCTGGTGCGGTTGGCTGCTGCACGCGCGGTCGGTCTGTTGGAATATAAACCCGCAGGATTAAAAGTCCTCGAAAATCTGCGCGAAAATATTGTCCAACATAATGAGCGGGACATCAAGCTGCCAAAAAATTATATCCAGACCCTCGCAAAGCTCAAAGTAGTCGAGGCGATCCCTATTTTGATGGAGGTCGCCCAGAACATTGTTGGCTTACGCAGTGTTGCAGTCGAAGCGTTGATCGACTTGAAAGCCGACGCGGCAGCTCCCGTCCTGGCTCCTTTGTTGAGCGATCCGAGCAATAACCTGCGCCGCAGCCTGATCGAAATGATGATTAACGCTGATTATCGTGCCTCTCTTCCCCTCATACGCACGCTGTTGAAGGATCCGGCTGTCACCATCCGCGAGGAAGCTCTGGCGGCGGTCAACCATTGGCACGATCAGGCCTCGGTCGAACAGGTACGCTGGATGGCCTATCACGATCCCAATCCTTTCGTTCGCCCCCAGGCCGTCACCGCCCTGGTCGATCTCATTGGAAGGGATGCACTGCCTGATTTGATCGCGCTCGCTTCGGACCACAATCCCCATGTGCGCGAAGCGGTTGCGAATAATCTTGGAAAGCTTGGTCGTCTTCCTGAAGAGGGCCTAGCCGCCTTGCAGGAGCTCGTTCGAGACGAGCACGCTGCCGACGCAGCACGCAACGCCTTGATCGCTCATGGACTGGCGATCGAGCAGATGCCGGTTCCCATTAAACCTCCTCCGCCGGCCGAAGCCCTTGTGCCCACAGATCCAGAGGAGGTTCGTACCCTGCTGGAGGGTCTCGAGCGCTGGCAATCTTCCCTGGGAGAACGGCTCGATCCCCGCACGGCCGAAGACAGGGTTATCCTCGACCAGGCTCTTACTACACTGATTGCCGCTCTGCGTAAATACCTTCGCCAGACTTCATTATAAAAACAATTTACCCCAATTGCCGTCTGACGAGCGATGCCCGCATCCGGGAGGAAAACGGATGGCGGACTGCTTATGTTAAAATAACCAGATGATGAGCTCTCCAATACCCTATTTGAACGGGTCAGGTTTGCCGTGCCAGCGCTGATCGAATTCAGCCGGGTTGATTTCGAATATCCGCTGAGCGGAGGGGAAGCAATTCCCGCTTTGAAAGATGTCTCGGTGCGCATCGAGGAAGGCGAAAGGGTGGCGGTGGTAGGCGCTAACGGCTCGGGGAAAACCACTTTCGCCCGTCTGGCTAACGCATTACTCGTTCCAAAGCAGGGAACGATCAGAGTGGCCGGCATGGATACCCGCGAACCCGCCTTCCACGCCGCCATTCATGCTATGGTGGGAATGGTCTTCCAATTCCCTGAAGACCAATTTGTAGCCACGATCATTGAAGAAGACGTCGCTTTCGGCCCCGAGAACCTGGGGCTGGAACCCGCCGAAATCCGTCAGCGGGTGGAGCAGGCTTTGCGTGAAGTTGGTCTTTGGGAGTACCGTCAGCGCGCCCCTCACCTGCTTTCTTCTGGCCAGATGCAGCGGTTGGCTCTGGCCGGCGTGCTGGCTATGAGGCCGCGTTGTGTGATTTTTGATGAAGCCACCACCATGCTGGATCCCGGTGGAAGGAAAATGATGCTGGCCAGCCTGAACCGACTTCATCAGGAAGGCATCACCGTGGTATTCATCACCCATCACATGGAGGAAGCCGTCCAGGCGGATCGCGTGCTGGCCTTTGACCATGGCAGACTGGCTTTTGACGGATCGCCTCAAAACCTCTTTCACGATGAAAAAAAGTTGCACGAGCTGCAGTTGGAACCCCCACCCGCTGCGAGTCTCGCCAAACGGCTCAAAGCCCTCCTTCCGAATCTGCCTGACGGCCTGCTTGAACCGGAGGAGTTGATTGCTGCGCTGCCTTACTGCCCTACATCAGCCGATTCTCCCACCTCGACTCTTCCCAACCAATCGTCCACCGAAGCGACCGCTGTGATCCGGGTTTCAAACCTGGGCTATACCTATTTGAAGGAAACACCTTTCTCCCATCGCGCGCTTGACGGAATTAACCTGGTTGTGCCCGCCGGAAGCTCTCATGTCCTTCTCGGCGCGACCGGCTCGGGAAAAACCACCCTTCTCCAGCATCTGAACGGACTGATCAAGCCCCAGGAAGGGAGCGTGCGGGTCGGTCCATTCGATTTCGCTCTTCATTCACCAAGTCGCAAAGCGGTTGCCCAGGTGGTCAGTCTGATGTTTCAAAATCCTGAAATCCAGTTCTTCGAGCGCTATGCTGGCGATGAGATCGCCTACGGCCCGCGTATGATCAAACTGAATGAACCGCTCGCCGATCGCGTGCGTTGGGCAATGCAGATGGCTGGCCTGGATTTTGAAACCTACAAGGATCGCCCGCTGTTTACCCTCAGTGGCGGGGAGCGCCGTAAAGTTGCGCTGGCTTCTGCGCTGTCGCTCAAACCTTCTATTTTATTGTTGGATGAGCCAACCGGCGGCCTGGATCCCCGCTCGCGGGTGGAACTGCTGAGCAAGCTTACCAAATTGCGCGAAACTGGCGTAACGCTGGCATTTTCGTCCCATCAGATCGAGGATGCCGTTCTTCTTGCCGATAGTGCTGCATTGCTGAACGAGGGCAGGATCGCCATGGCCGGTTCTGTCAGCACAACGCTGGACGACGCGCAGCGGTTGGAGCCATACGGCCTGGAGGCACCGCTGGCCGCAAGGGTGGCGGCTGGTCTGCGAGAGAAGGGCTGGGCCATACCTGCCGGCATCGTCCGCGTTGAAGATCTGGAAGCCAGCCTGGACCTGGCCTTGGAAGCCTGCGAGCCATGAACGATTTCGAATTCCTGAGCAACTTTGCTATCGGCCAGTACCTGCCGGTCAATTCGCCGATCCACCGACGGGATGCCCGCATCAAGATTCTGGCCTTGCTGGTCTTTCTGATTGCGATAACCTTTGCGCCCAGCATTCCAGGACTGCTGCTCGGTATTGGCGCAATCCTCATTGCCTTTATCCTGGCCCGTATTCCCTTGCGCTATCCCTTACGCGCCTGGATCACCCTTGCCCCATTCCTTTTAATCCTGACTCTCATCCAGTTGTTCATGACCCCTTCACAGGGCAGCCCCACTGTGATGCATGTCGGTCCACTCTCGGCCAGCCTGGCGGGTGTATGGTCTGGCCTTCGCCTGATTTCGCGTTTCACTGGCTATATCCTCCTGATCAATCTGATTTCGGCTGTCCTGTCCACCTCCGAGATGACCCACGGATTGGAAGCCATGCTTCACCCGTTCGAGCGTCTGGGGTTGCCCAGCCACGATCTGGTGCTGGTGGTCCAGGTGACGCTGCGCTTCTTGCCGATCCTGATGCTGAATGCCGAGCGGATCGCCAAAGCGCAGGCCTCTCGGGGTGCCGAATGGGGTTTGGGCAGCCGAAATCCATTCCGACGCGCGCAGCAGATTGTCCCCCTGATTGTTCCCCTTTTCCTGGCAGCCTTAAGGCGAGCCGAAAATCTGGCCCTGGCAATGGATGCGCGCGGCTATGCCAGCCACAAGCGGCGTACCTCAATGGTACAGATGAGATTCCGTTCTTCGGACGAAGCCTTCTTAGCCGCCGTTGTACTGTCAGCCGCGGCGATGTTTATCATCTAAATTCTGACCAGTTCACATACTGGAGCTGGCTGATCACTCACCCGAGCCGGCCAATTCTGGGGCGAAACATTACAAGAGGGTAGTCGCCCCTGTCGCTTAGGGCAAGACCCCTCTTGTCGATCTATTTGTTTTAACCGTATCCGACGCGGATACCGCTTACAAATTCGCCCCTCGCCGGCGGGTGACGCCGATCTGCCGCCAGGCCGCCACGACAACAACCACCAGGAAAGCGGAAACGGCGGCTTCGGGTAACCCGTTTGCCACCCCAACGCCCAATAACGCTGCCCAGGGTGCCAGGCCCATCAGCCCAATAGCCCCCAAGACTAGAATGGTATTCGTTAGGCTGCCGACGATTCCCGCCCCGATCAGCCCGGAGACCGGCCAGCGCTTAAGTGCAGACCACGCAAGCCAGGCCATCGGACCGATGGCCAATCGCGGCAGGATTGAAATCAGCGGATTTGTAAACCACACATCGTTAGGACTCAACGGCGCGACTGCCGCCTGGATCAGGCTGAATATCCCAAATATTGCTCCGATTCCAAGGCCAACAATCGGCCCCTCAAGCACTGCTCCAATGATGACTGGAATGTGCATGACGGTTATCGAGATACCCAAGATCCCAGGTAGAAATCCCAAGCGAGTCCATCCGAGGAAAACCGAGATAGCGCCCAGAACCCCTGTGATCACCAGTTTGCGTGTGCGACTTTCGACCATAGTGCTCCTCTGCTCGCCAGAAGCCTCCCAAGAATTTAATTGGCATAATCATACCATAATCAGGAAAATATTACCGGCATCATACCTTCGCAATAATTAAAATTTTCCTTATCCTGCGCCTTGCCTATTCTCCCGATGGCCCCCACATGACCCGCACCTGCGTCCCTCTGCCAGGACTCGAAGTAAGGCGTACTTCCGCGGAAATCAGCGCCGCGCGCTCCAACATGCCTGCCAGGCCAAAATGACGGTTGGACAGCAGCCAGGCCAGATCGAGATTGGCGCCCGCCTCGAAACCGATCCCATCATCCTCTACGGTCATATCGAAAAAAGCGGGCAATATTTGCCCGTGGATACGGATGGTCTTAGCCTGTGAGTGTCGGAGCGCATTCTGACAGGCCTGCTGGATAATTCGGTACAGATGCAGCTCAACTTGCTGCGGGTAGCGAACGTCGCTGGCTGGCGCTTCGAAGACCACCTGCAGCCGATCCCCCGCCTGATCGATGGCCTCGTCGGCCAGCTCTTCCAGCGCGGCTCGCAGGCCGTAATTCAACATGGCGGGTCGTAGTCCACCGATGATTTCACGGATGCGTGTGGTGGCCATTTGGTACGCTTCAGCGAATTGGGGGCCAGCTGAGTTTTCATCCACGGCCATGGCCAGCACGGCCAGTTGGTTGAGCACCTGATCATGAAGCTCTAACGCCAGGCGCTGGCTTTCCTCCTCTCGCCGTCCGATGTCCACCTGGTAGAGCGCTCCAAGTCGTCGGTTCATATCAATATTCATCAGCGCCACTGCCGTCTGGTTCGCCAGTGTTTGGAGCTGGGATATCTCACTGGGTGAATAATAATCGTCTGGGTCACGCTTGCCTAGAAGCCATATGCCCACCAGTCGGCGCTCGATGACCAGTGGCAAGACCAGTCGTACCCAACTCAACTTTTGCGCCAGAACAGGGGCGCTCGTAGGCAGGTACTGCCCGGCCGCGCCCATCAGTCCAGGCAGATCATCTTGTCCCGGCAAACAGTCCTCGGGGAGCTGATCGCTGTACAGCCAGGACCAGCCTCCCGCTTCATCGATCCGCACCAATGCGGATTGACGCACCAAAAGGCTTGCTAAAATCTCTCCGGTGAGCAAATTGGCCAGGCGCGATGCGTCCAGGCTTGTGGTAATGCGGGCAGCGTAAGCTTCCGGCAATCGTGACACCTCCAAATGCATACCGAGAAACATTCTCTCCACCCAGGCCTGGAATGCCGGAAAACCGAACATGCCGGCTAAAGTGACGAAACCGGTCAGCAGAACGATAAAAAGAATCTCCTCCGACGAAAAGCTCATCCCTATTTGGGCCGCGGAGAGCACCAAGATCATCGCCATGACCAGGATGACAAGGTAAGCATAGATCGTGACCAGTCGGTTGGCCCGCCATTCCATATCTCCTAGCTGGCGTCGATAGATCGCGAAGAAATAGGCCATTGGCAGGGCAGGGACAAATATTAATCCCCAATTTGATGCGGGCTGGAAATGGCTGAGCGCGCCAAAGATGCTCAAAATGATGAGAGGCAAAAAACTCAGCGCGGCGCCAAGGAGTAGAATGACGGTCTCGCGGCGTTGCTCAGGACGGAAAACATAATGCGCCAGCAACAGAATCAGGCTGCCAGCCAGGCCGATTACCACCGACAGGCCGAACCACCCTGTTGGAAAAGGATGTACTATTTCTCGCACAGCCATGCCCAGGCCGATTGCGTACGCCAGTGCCAACACCCACCATGGCAAAGGACTCAGCCTCCTCGGGACCAACCAATGCAGGTGGAGGTAAGCAGGTACCAGCAAGAATGTCAGGGAGCGCAGCAATATCGCGCTGTACCAGACATGCGACGGGGCGAGCGTCCCGGCCATAAACCACAGTGCCGTTCCGTAACTGACCACGATCATCAATGCCCAGCGTACGTCACGCGGGCGTACGAAAAGGGTCACCAGAGTACCCACTGCCCAAAAAAGGAAGGCCAATGGCCAGATATTGATCAAACGATAAGAGATTTGGCGCCAGTTCAGCCCGGGAAATTCCCACTCGATTTGGATCAATTGCCCGCCCCGGTTTACCACCATCGGCACCTTTTCGCCGGCCTGCATGTTGTCAAAAAGAGTTTGAGTCCGATGATCGCGGAAGGTCTCGAAAGGTACGTCACCGATCCGCACCAACACATCCCCTTTTTGTAAAACCTTTTCCCCAGGCGTGAGCAAAGCGGTGATCTTGCCCGTGTTCGGGTCAAACACAAAACCATTGTAAGGTACGATGAAGAACTCTGCGTAAATCACCAGCAGCAGAGCACCAAAGACGATCAAGGTCAATAAATGCTCCGGGATCAGCCGGTAGATCATCCTGGAAGGGGATGGTGTCAAACCTTGGGATTGCATGTCAGACCTCTGACTTTACAATTTCGTAATCTGTACAGTCCGATTCCGGCCGATTAGGTATTGCATTTTGCTTTGAATTATGCTAATATTGATGACGATGAGTATTCGGGTGCCCCCCTCACCCGAGTACTCATCGTTTTAAACTCGATTTTTGTCCTCAATCCCACAATTCTCGTAAAAATCTGAGCTTTTCGAATGACTGGAAGGTCTCACCCCCTTCGTGTTGATTGAAAGGATAAACCCGCATCTGTTTTGGCCCGCCGTAATAGTTATAGGCGGCGAAGACGGTCGAGGGCGGGCAGATATCGTCCATCAGTCCGGTCGAGAATAGCGCTGGCGCCTTCCCGCGCACCGCGAACTGCATTCCATCGAAATACGAAAGCGTGCGAAATACCTGATCTATTTGGTCCCGATGCACTTTGCAATAGCGCACAATTTCCTGGTATGGATGAGTATCGGTGATTTCGGTCGCCCGCTTGAAATGGCACAGGAACGGCACATCGGGCATGGCGGCAGCTATATCACCGACCAGCCCTGCTACCGCCAGCGTTACTCCCCCGCCCTGACTAATTCCTGTGACGGCCACCCTCGTTGCGTCGACTGCGGGATGGCTGCGCGCTGCCTCTACCGCGCGAACTGCATCCGAGTACAACCGGCGATAATAATAGGTATGTGGGTCCAGAATCCCCAGGGTCATGAAGCCTGGGTAATGGACACCACTTTCCTCAGGCTGTGGATCTGACGTATCGCCAGGCAGCCAGGCGCTGCCCTGCCCGCGTGTATCCATGACGAAGTGGGCGTAGCCGGCGGCCGACCAAAACAGCCAATCGGCTGGCGTCCCGCGCCCGCCGCCATAACCGATGTATTCGACCACGCAGGGCAATTTTCCGGAGCGGTGGCGTGGGAGTAACAGCCATCCTTTGATCGGCTGACCAGCGTATCCTGCGAAGGTTACGTCGTACGTTTCCAGTGTGAGCAGGCCGAAATCAGCCGATTCAAAGCGGGCATCCAGTGGGTGTTCGCGCACCTCCGCCAGCGTCCGCGACCAGAAAGCCTCAAAATCCTCCGGCTCATCGCGAGATGGACGGTACGTTTCCAGCTCGCTCAAAGGCAGATCCTGGAATGACATGCTTACCTCTCTATGGAATAAAATTCATCCGTCCCGTGGATGGTCAGCAAGGAATACCCGGTACGCTTCGAGTATTGCGGGCGCTAACGCATCCTCAACGGAAGGCGGTATGGTGTTGAAACTTTTTAACAACAGTAGCAGCTCGCGAGCAGTATCCAGATTGGCCGCTTTACCCCCTTCCAGAAAAAGCTCAAACAGATCGGTCAGTCCGACAAGCCGTAACTTTTGACCCGCCACTTCGATCGTTCCGGAAACCGACGGTTCACCCCGCTGCTCAGGCGGCTCTCTTGCTGCGCTCAAATCGACCTGCCTCTCAGGATCAATCGGTGTGCGCCCCTTGGGTCGAGGGTTGGACGAGCCCTTGACTGCAGGCTTCGCACTCGAATTGGATGGTCGTGTGCTCGATGTTAAAATCGCCCTTCAAGCGCTCTTTTAATTGGGCCATTAACCTATCACGGTCGGCGTCTTCGCCGTCTGCAAGCAGAACGTGTGCGCTGAGGGCTACCTGGCCAGAACAGATATTCCAAACATGCAAATCATGCACCCCAGCCACCCCGGCCGTAGAAAGCATACCCCCGCGGATCTGCGCAAGACTCAATCCTTCCGGCGTGCCCTCGATTAAAATGTGGATCGAGGAACGCAGTACTCGTCCAGCTCCGATCAGGATAACCCCACCAATCAAAGCACTGGCCAGTGGGTCAATCCAGGTGGCGCCGCTTATGGTAATGATCAGAGCCGCCAGGATCACGCCCAACGAGGACGCCGCATCGCCAGTCACATGCAGAAAAGCGCTGCGCAGATTCAAATCCCGTTTCCATTCGAGGTGTATTTCACCCGCGTGTTCCCGATGGGATGGCGAGCGCAGGATGTAAGCCACTATCAGGTTGGCAACCAGGCCGACCGCCGCAATGACCAGCATGTCCCACGTCTTGATCGCAGGAGGATTCGACCAGCGCCGATACGCTTCGTACAGAATCCCCGCCGAGATGGCCACCAGAGTAACACCGTTTACAAGTGCTGCCAGCACTTCCAGGCGGTGATAACCGTAAGTGTGACGATCGTCTGCCGGCAATGAAGCCAGGCGCAGCGCCAGATAGCTCAACCCAAGCGCGAAAACATCCGCCAGCACATGGCCGGCATCGGACAGCAGCGCTAAACTGCCTGTCCACCAGCCGCCGATTGCTTCGGCCGAAAGGATCACCAGGGTGATCAAAATCGCCAGAGTGAACCTGTTTTTATTGCTTGGATGATCAAAATCGTTGATTTCCATTAAATAAACTCGAGCGTCCAACAATATCGGGAATGCATTCCCGTTCATCGCAACGATCGTTTTCAAATTCACTCACAATTATATGACGTTTCAGAATGCCAAAAACATTCCTCTTTCGCTACCTTATCGGGGTTCGGTTTCCATTCAACACATCCTCATTCGTGAAATCAATCAAAACGAAGTAGAATTGCGCTACCCGTCATTGAGTCAACCTTTTCATTGGGAGACTGAAGCGTGGCATCCACGCTGATTTTGGCTCCGCCTTCTACTGGCAAAACCCAGCATTGCGTCGAACTGGTGCGCGCCACCTGCACGGAGCATCCAGGCGAGACCGTCTGGGTCCTACTGCCGGATCACAGGAGGGCCATTGCATTCCGCCATCAACTGATGCTGGCCGGAGGGGCGTTAGGCGCCCGTATTACTCCTTTTACTGATTTTTATAAAGAAGCTCTGATCCGCGCCGGGCGCGCGCGGCAGCTTATTTCTGATGCCGCCGCACTGCGCCTGGTTCGATCGGCAACGAACGAGCTTTTCGAGCGGGGCGAGCTCAGCGCGTACGCCGCCATCCATGCCACACCCGGCTTCATCCTCTCCCTCTATGAACGCTTCATCGAGCTGGAGCGCGCCCACATCCGTCCATCCGATCTGCTCTCCATCGTTCCTGCAGGTGATCAGGGTGCCATCGAATTGGCCCGGTTGTACGCCGCTTACCTGGATCGCTTGGATGCTGTCGGCTGGACCGACGCTGAAAAGTTAAGCTGGCTGGCGGTTGATGAGCTGGAGCGGGATCCGTCCTGGCTTACCAATCTGCCTCTGGTCGTCGTCGATGGCTTTGATGAATTTAGCTCCACGCAGATCATGACCCTCCGCCTGATCGCCGCCCACACTCCCCGATTGTTCGTCACCCTGCCCGGCGAACCTGGCATGGCCCGCCGCGTCTACCGGCGTTTTGCCCACACCTTGGAAGCCTTGCGCCGCGCCATTAACTTTGAAATCGTCGCCCTGGAAGGCAAGACCCATCTTCCCACCCCTTTGGCTCACCTCGAACGCGGGCTGTTCCAGCCCGAAGCGGGAAAAGTGTCCGGCAGGCCGAATTTGACCCTGATCGAGGCACGCGCACCCGCTGACGAAGCCCGTGAGGCCCTCCGCTGGCTTAAAGCCCGCCTCCTGCGCGACGGCTTGCCCCCTGGCGCATGCGCCATCGTCACACCCGATCCCAGCCTGTACCACCCGGTTCTACGACAGACGGCTCAAGAATTCGGCCTCCCTTTGAGCTTCTCTCAGCCTGAGCTGTTGATCTCCGCACCGGCCGTGGCAGCCGTGATCGACTTATTAAGCTTGCCCGTCGAAGATTATCCCCGCCGCGCACTGATCGATACCTTGCGCAGCCCGTACTTTGATTTGTCAGCCTTCGGGCTGTTTCCCGAGATGGCCAAGCGCTTTGAGATCGCTGGACGCACTGGCCAGGTGGTCGGCAGCCTGAGGCAGTGGCTGGAGGCGCTGGACCGCCTTGCGGGCACCCTCGAGGAAAGCTTCCCGTCAGATGAGGACGGCGCCTGGCCCAGTCTGCCTAGGGGTGAGGCTGCCCGTCAAATGGCGGATGGTTTGCGTCGGTTGGCTGAGCGTCTTTCGCCCTTTTCAGCGCTGAGCACAGCCGATTGGGTGGACTGGGTCGAAAAATTGTTGAGCGAGATTAGATTCTTCGAGCGTGCAGACGCCGGTCAGGATCGTATCGTCCGGGATAGTTTTTATAAAGCTATGCGCAGCTTATGCCAGGCCGACATCCTGTGCCCTACCGGCAAAATTCCCTATCCTTATTTTCTCTCCGAACTGATGGGATTGCTTCGCGGCAGCAACTTACCCTCAGGGGAAAACCAGACGGCCAGCATCCAGGTTCTTCGTTTCACCGAGGTTCGTGGGCTGCGTTTCCAGGCCCTTGCCCTGCTCGGATTGGCAGAAGGCCTCTTCCCTGAGCTCGAACGACCCGATCCTTTCTTGAACGAGGACCTGCGCGGCCTTCTCGGCCTGGAACCCCGCCTGGGTCGCGAGCAGACAAGCCTGTTCTATCAGGCCGTTACCCGCTCCGACCGTTCCCTGCTGCTCACTCGCCCTTATCTATCTCCGGATGGCGAAACATGGGAACCCTCCCCATATTGGAATGCTGCCTGCGCGCTGCTCTCGGAAAAACCCTGGCACATCCGCCCCGACGACCCGCGTCCTCTGGCCGATGCCGCCTCACCCCAGGAGCTGCTGTTTTGGGCTGCGCAGCGCGACTCGCTTCCGCCTGAATTTCTCCCCGATTTTCACCAACATTGGGAAGAACTGAATCACTCGCGTGCTTTCCTGTCCGCGCGCTTGGCTCGTGATCCATCCACTCATAAAGAGGGTGACCTTCAAATCCTATCCTCCGAACTGGCCGAGCGCTTTGGCAGCGGTTACCCATGGAGCCCCACTCAATTGGAGACCTACGGCGTCTGTCCTTACCGCTTCTTCGTCGAAATGGTTCTGCTGCTCGAGGCGGTTGAAGAACCCCAAACTGGCTTCGATGCCCGTCAGCTTGGCTCAATGCTGCATCGTATACTGGAGCAGGCCTACCGTATGGCTGCTTCGCCAGGAGACGCGCAGAGCGTGATCCTCAGCTTGAATGAAGTCGCTCCAAGGACATTCGCCGAAGCCCCCGAACGCTACGGCTTCCGTCCTGATCCTCTGTGGGCCGTTCAACAAGAGCAACTCCTCCGCTCTCTGCAGCGATCTGTTGAGAGGTTGGCGGAGACTGGTAAGGGTTGGACGCCGCTGGCCTTTGAACTAGTCTTCGGTTACGGCTCTGCGCCGGCATTGTACATCAATACCGCCACTCGCGGTCCGGTGCTCCTGCGGGGCGTGATCGACCGCGTCGATCGGGACAGCGCCGGGCGCGTTCGCATCATCGATTACAAGATCGGCGGCAGCCGCCTTTCGGCCGCCGATCTGCTGGAGGGGGAACGCCTCCAGCTTCCTCTCTACGCCTTGGCTGCCCGTGACGCCCTCCGCCTTGGCCAGATCGCAGACGGCCTTTACTGGAGTGTGCTGCCAGCCCGCGCTGGCTCCCTGCGCCTCGAGCGCTTCAAGGGTGAAACGGGAGGCATCCATTTTCAGGGCGTAGAGGGAGCCGCCGCCGTCGCGGCGCTGCATGTCGAGCGCATCATCAACGGTGTACAATCCGGTGAGTTTCCCCCGCTCCCACCCCAAAGCGGTTGCCCGGCCTATTGCGCAGCGGCTCGCTGGTGCTGGCATTACCGTCCATCGAACACACACTTTTAATATCAAGGGACTAACCCTTGCCCGATCCCGCTCAAGTGCTCAAGGTTGTACCGCTCCATCCCAAAGGCCAGATCACCGCTGCTCTGTCGCGCGGCGCGGATGTGGTCGTCACCGCTGGTGCGGGCAGCGGTAAAACGCGAACGCTCGTGGCCCGCTACCTGGTCTTGCTGGCGGAGGGCTTGGACCCGCGTCAGGTGGTTGCCATCACCTTCACCGAGAAGGCTGCCCGTGAGATGCGCAACCGCGTTCGCAGCGCCCTGATCATCCTGGCAGCCACAGCCGTTTCCGCCGATGATCGCGTATTCTGGGCTTCGCTGGAAGCGCGTATGGACGCCGCCCGCATCGGCACCATCCACAGCCTGTGCCTCGAGATCCTCCGCACACACCCTGCCGAAGCCGGACTGGATCCACGCTTTGCCGTGATTGACGAGGGTCTGGCCGCCACCCTAAAAGCTGATGCGATCGAAGCCGGCATGGCCTGGGCTGCTGATCAGGAGCGCTTTGCCCCAATTTTCAAAGTTTGGGATGTGCCCACCCTCCAGCGCATTCTAGACACCTTAATGGCTCGCCGCCTGGATTTGGATGCATCGGAGCATCCCTCCTCACTTCTGAACGTCGCTCCGATCGTGTGTCAGTCTCTGGGGGATTTTATGCTGGACCCCGAGGCTGCCGGTGCTATCGCGGTCATGAAGCACCTGCAGTCCGCCGGCAGCTTGGTTACCGATGCAGGGGAGAAGCTGGCGACCCAGATCGAAGCCTTGCTCGCTGATTGGGATAAGGCTGCTTCCGCTATCGCAAATGGAAACGCATTGGAAGCCTGCCAGTCTCTGTTCACCGCCCGGCGTGAGCATATGCTGCTGAGCCTGGGATACAAGGACAGCCGCGCCAAAGATGCACTGGCTGCCCTGCGCTCAGCATTCGATCGCGAACTATCCCCCTGGTTGGGCGGCGATGCATCATCCGATCAGCCACCTGATCCGGAGAGCGAAGCGCTTTTCAGCCAGACGATACCTTTGCTGGTCGAGCTCTATCGGCGCACAGTAGAAGAATATCAATCGGCCCTTTTGGCACGCGGAGCACTGGATTTCGATGATCTGGAGGCTGGCGCATTACGGTTGCTGGAAATTCCCTCCGTGCGCCGCGACTGGCGTGCTCAGGTGGCTGCGATCCTGGTAGACGAATATCAGGATACCAACGCGCGCCAGCAGCGCATCCTGGATGCCCTGTGTGATGGGCGGCCAGGCGTCTTGTTCGTCGTCGGAGACGCGCGCCAGAGCATTTACCGTTTCCGGGGAGCGGACGTAACGATCTTTCGCGCTCTCGAACGGGAAGTCGCTCGCCGCGGTGGACACAATATCGGCTTGAACCTGACTTTCCGCATGCACCGCCCGCTGCTGACTGCCCTGGAAGGACTGCTGCGACCGATCATGGATGCCGCTGCTCGAAATGGGATGCCAGATTTTTCCGTCCCCTATGGAGAATTGTGGGCCGATAGAGAGACACCCGGTGGGATGACCCAACCGCCTTATGTTGAATTCATCCTCGCTGCTGGTGAAAACGCTGCCGAAGGCCGCAAAGCCGCTGCGGAAGCGCTGGCCCGTCGCCTTTTGAAGCTGAAAGCAGAAGGCCAGATAACCGAATGGGAACAGGTCGCCTTGCTCTTCCGCGCATCCACCGCATTTCCATTTTACGAAGAAGCCTTCGCCGCTGCAGGCATTCCTTATCTGACTGTTGCCGGCAGCGGTTTCTACGACCGCCCCGAGATTCGCGACTTGCTTAATCTATTGCGCGCGGTGGCAGATCCAGCCAATGATCAAGCCGTGGCTGGCGCTCTGCGCTCGCCGCTTCTGGGTTTAAGCGATGCGGCTCTTTATCGTCTGCGCTTTGCAGGCGGTGACAAACAACCCCTGCGAAAATCGCTCGCCGAGAATCTGGAAATTTTGGACGAGGCCGACCATCACCTCGCCGCGCGCGCATTGGAGATCCTGGAAGAGCTTGAGCCCCTTGCCGACCGCACCTCTGTCGCCAACCTGCTCAAACGCGTCGTCGACCGCACCTTTGCTATGGCTGTTTTGGCCGGCGCTGGCGGGCGCCTGTGGCATAACGTGGATAAACTGCTGGAGGATGCCAGGACCTCGGGTCTGGTGAAAGTTAGCGCCTTCTTCGAATACCTGGATGCTATCCGCGAAGTGAGCGCACGAGAGGGTGAAGCGCCTGTCGAAGCTGGCGGCGCATTGCGGCTGATGACCATTCACAAAGCCAAGGGCCTGGAATTCGATTTCACCGTCCTGGCGGACGCCACCCGCATGCCACGAGTTGGCGGTGAGGCGATCTATCTGCATTCGCGCCTGGGACCGGCTGCGCGTCTGAGCGGAGATTTGCCTCAACCGCTGGCCTATCGCCTCGCCCGCTGGTGGGACTACCAGCAGGATCGCGCAGAAGAACAGCGCCTGCTCTACGTGGCTGCTACCCGTGCGAAAGAGAAGCTGCTGATAAACGGTTATATCGATCCAAACCACCAACCGCAGGGTTGGCTGGGTGAGCTACTTTCCGCTGGTAAGATCGACCCATCCGCAGCGCTCGATAAGCCCGGAGAGATGCATTTCTATGATCTACCTGACGGTTCGCAGGTGGGCTTATGGCTCGCGCCTGCAGATTGGGAGTTCTCGCCGCCTGCTCCTGCCGCCCACACCTGGCCGGATTCGACCGGGAAACCATTGTTCCATCCCATAACTCCACCTGCTCCAGTCCAGATGAGCAGTTCTGAGTTGCCTGTCGAATTTCCCCCATCCTGGTTAGATCTTATTCCGGATGAGCTGGATAGAGCAGTGCAACGGTGCGTGCTTTCCGCGCTCCACCGGTGGTGGTTTCCCCCCGCACCTGGCCTGGAGGCGCTGCTCCGCTCCGTAGCGGACGAAGCCGAGTTGCGCGCGCAGGCCGAGCAGGACCGCGCCGTCTTGCGCGCCATCACGCTGCTGGAACGTCTGCGGGCCAGTCCGAGCGGGACCGTCATGGACACCGCCCGCCGGTGGACAGGCTTGCATTACACAGGCACGGCTGACACCAAGGCTGAAGGGATCATTGACATTCTGTATCAGGGCGAAGATGGTTGGTGCCTGGCAGCCTTTTGGACACCTCCCCTCCATACCAGCGAGCAGCGCGCCGGTGTTGTGGCATACTGCCGGTCCATTCTGCGGCAGCAAGCTCGTATGGTTCGTCCATTGGTCGGCAAGAAGCTTCTGCTCGCAGTATGCTTCCTGGATTGGCGCGGCGAGGTCGCTCTAGAAATATTGTAGTCAGCTTGAAACGTCTGAAATGACCGGGATCAGCCAGATTCGATGAACACTTCTATGCGCTCACCGCTCTCCCCGCTCTCCAGGTCGGCTACCTGACCGAAGGCGCCTGCATCAATCCATTCCATGATCTTCTCGGCGCTTAACCCCTGAACTTCAGGGGACAGGCGTGCGCCCATTTTCAACCCCGCGCTGACCAGATCCACCGGCAGGCGCACGTTGACGCGCGGCTTCCCGCTGCGTGCGTCAGTGATGCGGATGCGAAACCAGCGTTGACGGCGTTGGACGCTCGAATCCGGCGGCGCATCCTCAGGACGTGCCCGCACGCCACGCTCCTCCAGCGCATCAATTAAACGCGCGCCCTCTTCGGCCGTTATCTTGCCGTTTTGAATCATGGTTAGTATCTTAAGGCGTTCTTCGCTGGTTGTCACGACATTCCTCCTGCGGACTTTACCCGCTCTGACCCTGCAGCAGACGCCGCGCTTGCTCCGATGTGATCTTGCCCTGATCCAGATCGTCCAGAATCCGCTTTCTCTCTTCAGCGCTCAGACGCGCGGGTTGTTCTTCCTTGCCTGGCTCGTATCCTAAGGCGCGGATGATCTCGTACAGCCTGTTTCGCAAGGTTGGATAAGACAGGTTCAACTCGTCCTCCAGCCGGTTGAAGCGCCCTTCGCAGCGTACGAACGCCAGCACGAATTGGAGCTGCTCATTGGTGAGCGCGGCGAATGGCCCGCTCGCCGGGTTAAAATGGCCCTCGATGGTGGTGTCGCAGGTCTGGCAGTACAGGCGTGTCACTTCCAACGGGGAATCACATACTGGACATTTGCTGGGCAAAGGTCTCATGCGATGGTTACCTCGCTATTTTCCGTTCAAATTCAGGATTATTGATCCTGTCTATGACTTATTATAATTATTTTATCATGAAATTCAATTAAATCAAGTCAAACTTAGGGATTTAATAGATCGTGTTGCGTTAGGAATCGGATGTGTCCCCCTCAGCCGCTTCACGGTATTCTGCCACTAAAAACCAGCTCCCCTTGCGCTGGTCGGCGTCCTTTGGAGCGCGGTCATAATACAGCTCGAAAATTCTCTTTTGCTGCGTGCGCACTCGAAAATAATATCGCCCCACGCCCCACGATCCGCGTTGGCTGGCCACAGCCGCGTGTTGTGGCTGCATGTTGCGCGCCATACGCCCCCGGCGCTGGAAATCGAACCATTCTTCGAGTAACTCGGTAATGCGGAAACTTTCTCCCCGCCAGGTAAAACCATCCGGCCTGGCAGGCCGCTTTTCAAATTCCGGCGGCCGATCAAAGGATGCCTGGATAGGCTCCCCGATGAATTCCAACGGCACCAGCTTCATCCATGTTATCTTACCATAAAGCCAGTTGATGGACTGGCCGGCGACCGTCCAGCAGTATGTATGGCAGGACACGATCAAGTGGTACACCCAGCGCTCGCAGATCGCGAGGATTGCGGAGTCGGTTCTCCCGGCGGGCAGACAGAATCATCTGTGCCCGCTTCGGGCCGATGCCGGGAATGCGCACAAGTTGATCGCGGTCGGCTCGATTGATCTCGATTGGAGTGTGGAGCAAATTTTCGCGTGCCCACGCTAGTTTGGGATCCGCCTCAAGCGGAAGAAGGCCATCGCTGCGAAAAGGCAGTTCCTCCAACTCGAAGCCGTAATCCCGCAACAAGTAGGATGCCTGGTAAAGGCGGTGTTCACGCCAGGGATTCACCGTCGGCTGGTTCTCCAGGGGAGTATCAGCGATCGGTTGGAAGCGTGAGAAAAACACGCGCGCCAGGCGCAGATTGCGGAACAGGTAGGCAGTGGTGGTAAGCAGCTCCAGATCGCTTTCCCCGGCTCCACCGGCCACGAACTGCGTCGCCGTCGAAGCCCAGCGCCCGTTCCACGCACCCGTCGGAAACTGGCTTTGACGGATCTCTTCGGCGTAGCGCAGCGGCTGAAGCAGCTCTTCCAGGAATTTCTTGTGTGGCGCCAGGTGCGGTAAGCGCGCGCTGTTGGGCGCTTCCAGATTGACCGAGACGCGGTCCGCCAGTTGCATGGAGCGCAGCACTTGCTCACGCTCACTGCCGGGCATGATCTTCAGGTGCAGGTAGCCGCGGTACCCGTATTTCTTACGCAAGATTTCGGCCGTGGCGATCAGATGATCTTGAGTACGCACACCCCCTCCTGCCACGCCCGAACTGAGGAAAAGCCCTTGCACCATCCCAGCCCGGTACAGCCGGTAGAATGCCTCGGCCATCTCATCCGGCTTGAACGTGGCCCGGCGGTAATTACGACCCGCGCGAAAGGCGCAGTAATAGCAGTCTCGTTCGCAGGCGGTGGTCAGCATGGTCTTCAGCAGGCGGATGTGCCCGCCGCCAGGCATGACCGCCGTGTGGATGGGCAGGTCCCGGGGCGCGGGCATCTCGCCGGACTTACGTTGGGGAGTGAAGCAAGATGGCAGCCCACCTGGTTCGGCATCGACCAGTCCAGGGCGCGTCTGCCCGCGTCGCTCTTCATCGGCCTCCAGGCTCATATTCTGGCGGGTGAGAACTAGCTTTTCGATCGCATCCATGCCTCGATTATAGAACATTTGTATTATTTATTCAAGATGGTTCTCGACCTCCGAAGTCTTGTAGATCGATTAGAATTCCATCCTTTTTCCAGAACCCGCTTCCATATTAGACTTTGGAGGTCTGAATTTCGACCAACAGCCATACGAACCCCACGAAGACTGCTGCAATCAAGAGTTTAGAAGGCCATGCTTCTTCTAAACCCGAGAATTCTAATCTCAGGGATTCACGGGCCTTTGGGCTGGTCGAGGTCGGCGATGATCGGCGAACCGTCGAACTCACAAGTGAGCGCTGCATGCTGAGGTATCACGCCAGCGCGTTAATCCTTTCCAGGCCGATCCCCGCCGCGGAAACGTCGCTCCGCACCCGCGCGTAGACGCCGGTGCCGGCGGTCATCCCCGGCAGCGCCACGGGGATGGCGCGGTCCTTCAGCCAATCGCGCAGCGTGTCCTCGTCGATGTTCAGCGGCTGGAGGACCGTGCTGGCGGCGCGCACCAGCAGCTTGCGGTAGTAGACCGTGTCCAGTGCCGCGACCGGTGGCGCCTCCGGCAGATCCCAGGCCCGTACTTTCGGCTCGCCGCGCAGAAAGAGGAAGCGCACGCGTTCCCCCGGCTGCAGCGTCTTCCCGACCGCGCGGAGCTGCCGCAGGGCGATGGCCGCCGGCGAGGGCGTGCGGAACTCCTCCAGCGTACGGCTGATCTTGTGGGTCACCAGGCAGTCTTCCAGGGGGATGCGCCCAGCGCTCAGCTCAGCCAGACGCCGGCGCAACAGGGCCATCACCGCCGGCAGCCGTTCCGGCAGGCTGTCAGCGTCCGGCGCCTGGGCCAGCAGCTCGATCATCTCCATCTGCGTGCGCGCGATGAAAGGCGGCGTGTCCTGGCGTCGCGCTTCGATGCCGCGCACCTTGATGCTCCCATCCCGGAAGACGCCAAAGTAGCGGTTGGCCACCGGCACATTCCCGTTCTGGCGTGAGGACAGGAAGGCCACCCAACGGTAGATGCCGTCCAGGGCGACAGGCAGGCCAGTGCGCGTGGCGATTTCGTCCAAAATAGGCTGGAAATCGGACACCTGTCTTGCCCCCGGCTTGCTCACCCATAGACCGTCGACGTATAGGTGCACGACCATGCAACCGTGCGCCTCTGCTATCTCCTTGGCTTGCAGCAGCACCTCGCGCCCGTAAGCGGTGACCGCCTGGTGGGCCTCGATGCGCCCGAAGCGCGCATTCTTATAGCCCAGGTAGCCGAAGCAGGTCACCAGCAGCCATTTGTGCGCCGAGGCGCTTACCTGATAGCGCTTGCGGCGTGGATCCCAGGCCGGCAGACTGGCCATGCGTTCCTTGAGGGCGATGCGCTTTCGAAGCAGCGGCGCCAGCGTCTCCGGAACCAGGCCGCGCCGCTCGCGGTCAATCGCCAGGCCCAGGGCCGGTACGATCTCCGCACGCGGGTTGCGGCTGCCCACCGTCTCGGGCGAAATGTTGAAGTGTTCCATCACGCTGGGATACATGGAGATGAAGTCGATCTCGGCCACGTCGCGGTGTAGTCCGACCAGCGGCTGATAGACCAGCCCGCCCTGATCGGCATAGAACAGGTCCAGTGCGCTGCGCAGGCTCTCGACCTGCTGCTTGTGCCAGGGCACCATCACCCCCCAGCGCAGGGCGGTAAGTATCTGCATGGCCGAGATGCCCGTACCGGGTGAAGTGCGCGCGGCGGTCTGCACCGGCAGCCCGGTGACGCGCGCCAGCTCCAGAACGCCTTCCAGCCCGTAGTCGCCCCACAGCACGGCGTTGCAGGCGTCGATGTGCCAGCGGCCGAACAACAGCGCCTGCCGTCCACGGTGGATGATCTGCCCGTACGAGAAGTAGATGCGCTCACCGCGCTGCGCCACCCCGCGCCCCGGTTCGCGGTTGAGCGGCAGAGGCACCCCAACGCGCCGTGAAAGCTCCAACAGGTAAGGGATCAACCAGGTGTCGCCCCAGTTGGTCAGCAGCAGGTCTGGGTCGTGCTCGTTGAGAATGGCGCGCAGGTTGAGCAGAAAGGGGCGGGGCGGATCCAGCGTCAGGCGGTAAGTGCGCCCGCCGCCCGCCAGGCGCAGGCTGCGCGGGGTTGCATGCGATGGGTTCACGTCCGGCTCGATCGACAGCGTGCGCAGGGGCGGAGTGGGCGGGTCCAGCTCCCATGGGCTGTCCAGCACCTGCAAGGACTGCAACATGCCTTCGGGCGACCAGCGCGCCCGGCAGTAGGCCAGTGGGAAGGCGCCGCTGGCTGCTGCAAAGCGCAGCGCCACGGGCACGTCGGCATCGTAATACGTCAGTTCTGGGAAACGCTCGGCGCAGCGACGGAAGAGCTCCGCCTGAGCGCCAGGTCCGGGCGCCTGCACCTCCAGGCAGGTCTGCGGCTCTTCCTGGAACAGGTCGCGCCGCTGCGTGCGGCGCACCCGCGCGCCGAGCGATTGGGCGGCGGCGAACGCCTCCAGCGCACTCAGGCGGGCCTCGTCGCCGGCGGCGTAGAAACTGGTCGGGAAATCCTGACGCAGGCGGTAGCGCCCGCCATCCTCCCCCAAAAACCACACAACCACCCCGCCATCCGGCTCGGCGAAGACGTCCAGGAGCCATCCGGCGTGCTCAGGCGTCGCCAGGTCCGCCATCGGCACTCTCCTCCGGCGCGCAGGGCGCTGCGCCGCCCTCAAGCCGGGCGCGCAGGCGCAACACCTCCTTGTGCTCCTCCAGCAGCATGGCCAGCAGGAAGGTCTCGAAGGGCAAGGCGTGGGCGGCGTACGCCGCTGCCGCCAAGTGTTGCTGGGCGGCGGCAAACAAGTCGTCCAGGACCAATTGGTCGCTGCGGCGCAGGGCGCGCCGGAAGCGGGCGAAAGCCTGCTGCTCCTGCAGGAAAGCCTGTGTCACGGAAGGCAGCGTGCGTCCCATTCGATGTCCCCCTTCTAGAAAAGTCTCGGCGGTGCGGGTGGATCGGCGGACGGCTCCAGCTCCCACACCCGGTCCGCGCCGTCGCGCAGGATGTCCAATAGCAAGGCGCGCTCAGCGCGTGCGGGTTGCCCCATCAGGGCGCCCAGGCCGGGCGGCGCGGCTGGCGGGCGCGCCGCCACCACAACCGGCGCCAGCCGACTCAGGCGCCGCAGGTCACGTGTGCAGCCTTGCAGCAGGCGACGGCGTTCCTCGCGCGGCACGTTCTCATCGTAAAAGGTGGCCAGCAGATCCAGCACCACCGTGGCGACTGGCTCCGGCGGGGCAGCCTGCAGCAGAGCCGCCATTTGATAGCAGGTGAAAGCACGCGAAAGCTGTATTCGCCCCAGCACGGCTGGCACATCGGCCGTGCGCCGGCGCACCGCCCGCGCCACCTCGTAAGCATTGAACTGGTTGCCGCCGTCCAGCACGCGCAGCGGCCCTCGCAATGCCAGGACGGCCGCCAGCTCCAGCATGGCATTACGGGCGGCGTGGGGCGCTACCACCAGCAGCACCTGTTTGGAAACCAGATCGGTCAGTGCATTCATGCTTTCAGCGTAACGCACTGCCCGGTGAATCACAATCCCACTTGGAGGGGAGAAGAGGGGGATTTTGGGGGTTAACCGAATGGGGGAGGGGACGATCCGGGCTCAATCTGCGCCGCGGGCGCGCTCCCACGCGCTGAAGTCCCAGGCCGAGAGCGCCTGGCGCAGCTCGGCCTTGCGGCGCAGAGCGAACTTGGCCAGCGCATTGCGTACGTGGGTCTTGACCGTCTCGGGTGAGAGTCCCAGGCGCGCCGCGATCTGGAGGTTGGTGTAATTCAGACACACCAGCGCGGCCACCTCCTGCTCGCGCGGGCTGAGCGTGCGCCAGCGCTGCAGGCTGGTCTCGGCGCGCTGGCGCTGAGCCAGGCCAGCCGCCAGCAGCTCGGCCGCCAGCTCGCCCGCCGGGCGGCGCTCGCGTTCGGCCAGTTCGCGCAACGAGCGCACCACGGCACGGTCGGCGCGCAGGGTCAGGCGCGCCTGGCGTTGCCCTCCCAAGCTGTCCATCAATTGCTGCCATAAAGACATGGTTGCTTCACCTCTTCAACGACTTCTCATCCCCATTATACTAGAACATATATTCTAAAGTCAAGTGGCATCACACGTGAGGTGAATGAAAATGATGATATGGGCCGGGTTGAAATGTTCTGTAGTGGGGTCTATGCTTCGTGTTTCGTATAATCGGCTGTCCGTACAAGATATGAATTTAAGGACATAGTACCCTCTTTTTTTGTGATAGTTTTCACATGACAGGTTCGCCTTTCCGGGGTATAAAGCCTTGTTGCAGGATCCGCTCTTTCGCTGCGATCCAACCAAGCCCGTGGAGGCAGGATTGATGGTGTATGCGTTGATTGTTTTGGGTATGCTGGCATGCGCGCTGCTGGCCGTCCACGCCAGAAGATTGATGGTCTCGGCTCTTTGGCTGGCGGGCGCCAGCGCACTCGCCTCTCTGCTCATCTATCTCCTTGGCGCTCCCGAGGTGGCCGTAATCGAACTGAGTGTTGGGGCAGGCCTGGTAACCGTTCTTTTCGTCTTCGCCATCAACATCGCCGGAGAGGAAAGCGCCGCTGTCCGACCGCTGGTTCACCGCCCGCTGGCGTGGGGGCTGGTCGCGTTGGCTCTGCTCTTGTTGGGCTGGCTGACTTGGCCACGCGTCCTGATCTCCCCCGCTCCACAAACGGCGAGCTTTGTCCAGACCTTTTGGCGCGACCGTTTCCTTGACGTGCTGCTGCAGATCGCACTGATCTTCAGCGGCGTGTTGGGCATTTTGGGGCTGCTTACCGATGGTGAGCATAAGGGAGCGGCATGAGCTGGAACATCGGCGTGATTGTCCTTGCAGGGATATTGGGGTTGCTGGGTGTCGGTCTGTACGGCTTGCTCGTCCTTCGCAATCTGATCAAAGTGGTGATAGCCATGCAGATTCTGGTCAAGGGCGCTATCCTGGCTCTGGTAGCCGCTGGCGCAGCTCAGGACCAGATCTCCCTGGGTCAGAGCCTGGCGCTGACGGTAATCGTGGCGGACACCATCGTGTCTGTGGTCGGTCTGGCCCTCGCGGTGCAGGTGCGAAGCCATTGCGGCACGCTCGACGTACGCGCCCTCTCAAGGCTGAAGAAATAAACCATGGCTGTCGTTCTCACCCTCATGACCATCGCCCTGCCGTGGGTAGGGGCCTTAGCCGTCTGGCTCATCGGCGACGCGCGTTCGCGTCTGCAGTCCGCTCTGGCTGTGGCCTTTTCGGCTGCCGCTGGCCTGGTATCTCTGGCGTTGATCCCTTACGCGACGGGCGGTTACGAATTTTCCGTCTTCGATGCTGGTGAAGCTTTCGGTCGCTTCACGTTTGCCCCTGACGGCCTCGGGGTTTACCTGGCGGTCATCGCGACCATTATCGGTTGTCTGGCGGTGGTCTTCTCCCTGGATTACATGAAGGGAGAACACCAGCTTGGCCGCTACTACGCTTTCGTGCTCTTCTTCGTCGGCGCGATGGCTGGCCTGGTGTTGGCCAGCAATTTGTTTCTTGTCTTCCTTTTCTGGGAGATCACCGCTCTGTGCTCATATGCCCTGATCTCCTTTCATAACGATGATCCCAAGGCGGTGGCAGGGGGCATCAAGGCGTTGATCATTACCGGGTTGGGTGGCATCGGCCTGCTGGCCGGCGCCCTGCTGGCCTACAGCTACCTGGGCACGTTCAACATCAGCCTGTTCCTTCAGAATGCTGGCCAGATGCCAGCAGGCGCGCTGGCTACAGTCGCCTTTGGCTTCCTGGCTGCTGCGGCGGCCAAGTCGGCTCAATTCCCTTTCCAGACCTGGCTACCCGATGCGATGGAAGCGCCTACACCGGTTTCTGCGTTGATCCATGCTGCTACCATGGTCAACGCTGGCGTATACTTGCTGGCGCGCTTTTACCCCGCCTTCGCCGCAGTGCCCGCCTGGCGTATTACCGTGATCTCCATTGGGGTTATCACCGCACTGATGGCCGCCAGCATGGCTGTGGTCTCTAACGACCTAAAGCGTGTGCTGGCTTATTCGACGGTCAGCCAGCTTGGCTACATGGTATACGCCATCGGCGCGGGCGGCATCTTCGCCAGCCAGTTCCATCTGCTCAACCACTCGGCCTTCAAGGCGCTGCTCTTTCTTGGCGCCGGCGCAGTGATTCACGCCACCGGTACGCGCGACCTGCGCTTGATGGGCGGCCTCGGCAGGGCAATGCCCGTAACCCGCGCCGTTTTCATCATCGGTTCCCTGGCGCTGGTCGGCATACCCGTCTTGAACGGCTTCTGGAGCAAAGAGCTGGTTTTGGAGGCCGGATTTCTGGGCGGCCCTTTATGGGCCTACCTGCTGGCTATACTGACTGCCGGTCTGACTGCCCTGTACACCTATCGCTGCCTCTACTTGGTGTTTTACGGCCCATCGCATGGCAAAATTCCTCCTCACGACGCAGGGTATGCCATGCGCGCAGCCCTTTATCCGCTGGCCATCGCCGCTCTGGTCACCTGGCTGCTGGCCGGACCTTTCTCTCGCATGCTCGCAGCCAGCCTGCCCTTCCACGAAGTGGACCTCCTGCCGACCTGGGAAATGGCCGTGGAGGTTTTGTCCGCCCCCCAGACCTTTCTGGCGCTGGCTGTCATCGCACTTGGCCTGGCTGCCTGGCGCTGGAGAGAACGCTTATCGCCTGTGGCGAATGCCTTTCATGGGTTGGCCCAGGCTGCTTCCAATAGCTATGGCTTCGAATGGCTCAATCGCCAGGTGGTCACGCTGACGCAGGAAGCGGGGGAGGCATTACGCTCCACGCAAACCGGCCAGCTCAACTGGAATGTGGTCGCCATCGCTGGGGCGCTCGTCCTGGTCCTGGCAATTGTCATTTTGGGTAGTGTGCTGTGAACTTCGTGAATTTCACCTGGATGATCCTCCTGCCGCTGGCCGGCGCTCCCCTGATCTACCTGCTTGGTCGGATCGGCATCTTACGATGGCCGGGAACGTTCGGCCCGGGCCTGGCCCGCTGGGTCTGCGCAGCAATCCTTTTGACTGCCGGGGTGGTTTTCGTTCAGTCAGCCTTGACTTTTAACCAAACCAGCATCCAGACTTTCACGCTGGGCGCCGTCAATCTGCGCCTGGATGGCCTGGCGTTGCTTATCTCCGGCCTGGCTCTCGTCCTGGGATTTCTGGTGGCGATTTTTTCTGGACCTTACCTGGCCGGGGAAGACGACCAGGAAAAATACTACGCCTTGCTCGCTTTGCTCGTGGGCTCGATTTCCGGCCTGGCTTGCGCTGCCGATTTGTTCAACCTGTGGGTGTGGTTCGAGGCCATGGCCTTATCGACGTATGTGCTGGTAGCTTTTTACGAAGCCAGGCCGGAGTCGCTCGAGGCAGGAGTGAAATACCTCGTCCAAAGCGCGGTCGGTTCTGCCTTGGTGGTGTTCGCCATCGCTGCCGTATTCGCAGCCACCGGAGTGCTTGACTTGGAGCGCATACACACTGTCGCCCGGTCATCGCCTCTTCTCCTTGGCGCCGGTGCTCTTTTTATGGTTGGCTTCGGCGTCAAAGCCGCCCTGGTTCCCCTTCATACTTGGCTCCCGGACGCCCATTCCCAGGCGCCAAGCGGCATCAGCGCTCTGCTTTCCGGCGTGGTGATCGAAGCCGGGCTGATCGCTATGCTGCGTGCATTGGGTGCGCTGATGGGCGTCTCGCTGATCTGGGGCCCTTTGTTGCTGGTCTTTGGTGCCGCCAATATGCTCTTCGGAAACCTGATGGCTCTGCGCCAGAATCAGGTCAAGCGCTTGCTGGCCTATTCCAGCCTGGCCCATGTGGGTTATATGCTCCTCGGATTGGGGGTAAGTATGACCTTCGGCCTGGCAAACGGCGCGGAAGGTGCTTTCTTTCACCTCCTCAACCATGGCCTAATGAAAGCGCTCGCCTTCCTGTCAGCCGGCGCGCTGCTTTATGCGTTGTACATCGCCCATGATGAGCACCGCCCTCTGACTGTCGAAGATCTGGCCGGCGCTGCCCGCCGCTATCCACTCCCCACCTTCGCTCTGAGCGTGGCGGTTTTGGGATTGGGCGGCCTCCCGCCGCTGGCCGGCTTCATGTCCAAATGGCAGATTTTCGTGGCCGGCTTCCAGACGCATGACATCCGGATTTACGCGCTGGTGATCTTTGCCGCGCTTAATAGCCTGCTCTCGCTGGGGTATTACGCCCCCATTGTCAACCGGATGTACCGGCATAAGGCCAGCCCACGGGTTCTGGAGGGCGATCCGCTGCCAGCTATCATGGCCATCCCGCTGGTTCTGCTTGCGCTGGCCGTGATTGTGCTCGGCATTTTGCCCAACCTGGCCACCTGGCTGACTGCGCCAGCCGCCGGTTCTCTGCTCGCCGTCCTCGGAGGAGGAGGATAAGGTGCGAAAACTATGAACGCGCTGCTCTCACCTCCGCTCGCTTTCCTGGCTTATACATTCCTGGTAGCTCTGATTCTGTTATTGGGGCGGGCCATGGCTTCTGGCGGTAAGGCCACGAAGACGAAAACCAGCCTTTATGCGAGCGGCGAAGAGGCATCCCGCAGCCTTGCCGCCCCAGGGTACCGTCCATTCTTCCGGGTAGCTTTTTTCTTTGCTGTCCTTCACCTCGGCGTGCTGGTGCTGTCCACCGGTGGATTGACCTGGACGGTCGCGGTGTACCTGCTGGGCCTCATGCTGGCCCTGATTGGACTGATTTTGGGATGACGGTCTTGTATTTTTATACATGAAAGAAGCTGTGATCGTGATACATTCAAATAAATTGTCACTCGAAATATAGGAAGTTCTTAGGATTAGAGGTTGCCATGACGCATTCAATAGATGATGCCTGGAAATCCGTCCTGGATGATGTTCGCTTGTGGGCGCTCACCAACTCCCCATGGGCTATCCACTACAACAGCGGCTCGTGCAACGGCTGCGACATCGAGATTCTCGCCACCCTTACCCCGCGCTACGACCTGGAACGTATCGGTATTAAATTGCAAGGCAGCCCGCGCCATGCGGATGTGTTGATTTGCACCGGTCCGGTCACTCTCCAGTCACGTGACCGTCTGCGCCGTATCTATGAGCAGATGCCCGAGCCCAAGTTTGTCATTGCAGTCGGTTCTTGCGGGCTATCGGGAGGAGTCTTCGCCGGCTGCTATAACGTATTAGGTGGTATTGACACGATCATACCCGTAGACGTCTATGTCCCTGGTTGCCCTCCCCGTCCAGAGGCCATCATCCACGGCGTACTCGTGCTCATAGAGAAGCTAAAGCAAAGCCACGCACTTCCAGCCAGGAGCAGGTCGGCCGCCAGAACCGCCGCGACGGTCAAAAGTGAGGTTTAAGAATGGAAACCGAGGAATTACTCATTCAAGCAGAAGATCTATTGAAGCCCTGGACGCGCTGGTGTCGGCGAGAACAATCCAATATCCTCACCGTTTCCGTCTCACGCCGCGACCTGTTGCAGTGTGTCGCCCGCCTGCGCGAAGCTCATTGGGGATACCTGTCCGCCATTACGGGTCTTCACCTTCCAGGATTAACCAAAACCGCCGATGAGGAAACGCAGTGGTCCCGTCTCTCCCACGAAGTTGACATACACTCGGCTCCGCCTCATACCGGTGATTCCTTCGTGGTCCTGTACCACTTCTGCCATGGGAACGCCGTGCTCAACCTGCGCGTACACCCTCCCAGCCTTGAGGATGCCTCCGTGCCCAGTATTTGCAATTTGATCCCTTCTGCCACCCTTTACGAGCGTGAGCTTCAGGAGATGTTCGGCATCCGTGTGGATGGCACGCCCAACGATGACCGCCTGCTCTTGCCCGACGAATGGCCACAGGGGGTTTACCCGCTGCGTAAATCCTCGCCTTCCCGGCAAGCTGGCGAGATTGGAGGGTAAGGAGGTATCATGGCCAATCAAAAAGGTTCTAAATTTATTATTCCGATTGGGCCGCAGCACCCGGCTCTCAAAGAGCCCGGCCACTTCGAGTTTACCGTCGACGGCGAGATCGTCACCGGAGCCTCCGTACGTCTGGGCTACGTGCACCGCGGCATCGAAAAAGCGACCGAAGGGCGTACCTGGGTTCAAAACCTTTACCTGCTCGAGCGCGTTTGTGGCATTTGCTCTCATGTTCACGCAATGGCCTACGTACTCGGCGTGGAAAGGCTGGCCGGAGTGGATGCGCCCCCACGCGCTCAGGCCATTCGCACCCTGACTGCCGAGCTGGAGCGTGTCCATTCCCATTTGCTTTGGCTGGGAGTGGCTGCCCATGAGGCCGGCTTCGACACCCTGTTCATGTATTCCTGGCGCGACCGCGAGACGGTGATGGACATCCTGGAAAGCCTGACCGGCAACCGGGTGAACTACTCTGTCAATGTGCTGGGAGGCGTGAAAGTAGATGTGAACGACGCCTTGCGCGATACCATCCTAAAGGGCATGGATTTCCTTGAAGAACGCACCCGTCATTACCTGAACGTGGTCACCACCGACAGCACCTTCCTGGCGCGCACGCGTGGCATCGGTATTATGACCGCCGCCCAAGCCGAGGAGTTGGGCGCTGTCGGGCCCACTGCCCGCGCCTCTGGCGTCGCCCGCGACGTGCGTGTGGACGCTCCATACGCCTATTACCCGTCCGTCGATGTCCGCATCGTCCTGGCCCAGGCTGGCGACCTGGCGGCGCGTTTCGTTGTGCGCATCCAGGAACTGTTTGAAAGTTACCACTTGATCCGAACTATTTTGGATAACCTGCCGCAGGGCGAACTTGAAGTGCGCGTGTCACGCCGCATCCCCGAAGGCGAGACCGTCAGCCGGGTGGAAGCCCCTCGCGGTGAACTGTTCTACTTCATCAAGGCCAACGGTTCAGATAAACCCGAGCGTATCAAAGTACGCACCCCCAGCCTGTGCAATTTCGGCACTGTCGTCGCTACTGCCATCGGACACAAATTGGCAGACATGCCCATGTTGCTGGCTGGCATCGATCCATGCTTCTCTTGCAACGACCGCATGGTTCAGGTGATTGACCAGAATGGTGCTTCCCGCCTGTGGTCCTGGGAAGACCTGGTCCGTCATGGGATTGAGACCTATCGATGAACGCGATTTCGCCGCTGCTCGTCCTGCTTTTTTTCCCCGGCGGCCTGTTCATTCTGGCAGGCGGACTGGCGTACGAGTGGGTCGACCGCAAGCTGGTGGCTCGCTTCCAGAATCGCATCGGTCCCCGCTGGTTCCAGCCCTTGGCCGACGTAGCCAAGCTGCTGGCCAAGGAGGAAATCGTACCGGACGGTGTCCACGCTGGCCTGTTCGTCGGACTTCCCTTAGTGGCCTTGGCAGGCGCTCTCACTGCCGCCTTGTATGTCCCCATGGCAGGCCTGAAGCCGGCTTTCAGCTTCACCGGCGACCTGATCGTGGCCTTGTATCTGCTCAGTCTGATGACCCTATGCACAGGCCTGGCCGGAGCCAACACCGCCGACCGCTTTTCACTCATCGGCGCCACCCGTACCTTAACTCAGCTCTTCTCCTACGAAGCTCCCTTCCTGCTATCACTCCTGGGTCCGGCTATCGTGGCGGGAACCTGGCGCATCGACCAGATTCACCTCTATGCGCAGTCACACCCATGGCTCCTCCTCACCCAGCCAGTCGGTTTCCTGATCGCAATCGTCGGATTGATGGGTAAGCTTGAATTACCCCCCTTCGACGCTCCCGAGGCCGAGACCGAGATTGTCTCTGGAGCCTTAACCGAATATTCCGGCCGCGGCCTGGCGCTCTTCCGCCTGGGCAAGAATGCTGAATTGTTCATCGGCCTGACCCTGGTCGCGGCTTTTTATCTGGGCGGTCTGGTTAACCCACTGGCTTTCCTGCTCAAAACCCTGGGGTTGCTGTTCGTCATGGCCGGGCTGCAATCCCTCTTCGCCCGCTTACGCATCGATCAGACCGTTGGGCTGTGGTGGCGGTATGGTGCGTTACTGGCCTTGGCACAATTGTTGGTATTGATCATCTTTAGAGGAGTGTGAAAATGAAGATGGGAACCATGCTTGGCGACGTGATTCAGTCGCTTTTTAAACCCCCCGCCACCGAGCGATACCCTTTCGAGCGACGAGCGGCTCCAGAACGCCTGCGCGGCTTGCTGCGCTATGATCCGACCAAATGCGTAGGTTGTCAGTTGTGCGTGCGTGACTGCCCCTCCAACGCACTGGAGCTGATCGTGGTGGATAAAGCCGCAAAGCGTTTCGTCCTGCGCTACCACGTGGATCGCTGCACCTTCTGCGCTCAATGCGTGGTAAGCTGCCGCTTCGGTTGCCTGAAGATGACCAATGAAGTCTGGGAGCTGGCTTCCCCAGACAAGGATCAATTTATTCTATACTATGGAAACAAATCCGATATCGAATCGGTCCTGGCGCGACCATTTTCGCGCCTGGTGGACGGAAGCGCGGAAAATTAACCCCGCATTCCGTCTGGCCATCGTGGGCGTCGGCAACGAGCTTCGCGGCGATGATGGCGCAGGTCCCGCTGTCGTAAAAGCTCTTCGCTACCTTCCACACCGGGACGACTTACTGCTGATCGACGCCGGCGGCGTGCCGGAGAATTTCACTTCTCCCCTGCGCCGCTTCGCTCCCAGCCACGTCTTGCTGGTCGACGCCGCCCAACTGGACGCAGACCCGGGTGAAGTCCGTTGGCTGAGTGCCAGCCAAACCGGAGGACTGACTTCAGCGACTCACTCGCTTCCTTTCGCCGTCCTCGCTGAGTATCTTGCGCGCGAATTGGGTTGCCGCGTGGCCATCCTTGGCATCCAACCTCTGCAAGATGAGTTGGGTTCCCGGCTTTCTACACCTGTAAAGCGATCAGCAGCCTCGCTCGCCGAAATTTTAGCCGAGGAAATATGATAAAATTGTGCCCGTCTGCCCAGAAGGAGAAAAAATAGGCTCCAAGGCGGGGCGCCGACACCGCCTGTTTCGCTGACCTTTAAGCCGCCGGCCGGGTGCCGGCTTTTTATTTACCCACAGACGGCGGGGAGAAAAACCCGGGGTGAAATGTGAGTGAAATCGACACAACTCCGCAGGAACGTGAAGGAGACCCAAACGCGGGACACAGCCGTCCAAAAGAGCTGGACCAGACCGCGCAACGTGAAAAGAACACCGCTGCGCTCAGTTCAGTCATCGCCGCGATCGTCCTGACTTCATTCAAGCTGATTGTCGGCCTGGCCACAGGCAGCCTGGGCATCTTGGCCGAGGCAGCCCACTCAGCTCTGGATCTGGCAGCCGCGTTGGTCACCTTTTTTGCTGTACGCGTCGCCGGCCGCCCCGCCGACGAGGAGCATCGCTATGGCCACGGCAAAGTGGAAAACCTCTCTGCCCTGTTTGAGACCGCCCTGCTTCTGGTCACTTGCATTTGGATCATCTACGAAGCGGTACAGCGCTTGTTCTTCCACCCGGTCGAGGTCGATGCCTCGGTGTGGGCCTTTGTCGTCATGTTTGTCTCGATCGCTGTTGATTACTCGCGTTCGCGCGTTCTCTTTCGTGCAGCTCGCAGGCACAACAGTCAGGCTCTTGAAGCGGATGCGTTGCACTTCTCTACCGATATCTGGAGTTCGTCAGTCGTCATCCTTGGCCTGATTGGTGTTCGCCTGGCCGCTGCCTTCCCCCGCCTGACTGTTCTCAAGCAGGCCGACGCGGTCGCTGCCGTAGGTGTCGCCTTCATTGTTATTTATATCAGCTTGCAGCTTGGCAAGCGCACCATCATGGCCCTGCTGGATACCGCACCCTCTGGCGTGGTGGCAAAGATTACCGCTGCCGTCGACGCAGTGCCAGGTGTCTCTCAAACCCACCACGTGCGTGTACGACCTTCCGGTCCATTCTATTTTGTAGATGTGCATGTATTGATGCAGGCAGACCTGCCCCTCGGCCAGGCCCATGATTTAACCGAGCAGGTCACGGATGCCATCCACAACATCCTGCCTGGCGCAGACGTTACCGTCCACCCTGAGCCGATGGAAACCGGCACGCAGGATGAGTAAATTTGCCGTGTTCTGAAAGTCGATTTCCCTGGCGTTACGGGGCGATCCGCAACCGGGTGCCCGTCAGGCTCTCGATCACCCCGATCACAGCCGAATTGTCTTGATCCCCCATTCCCAATTCCAGCATGGCCTGGTAAAGCTGTGCGTCAAGCGCCGCCGATGGTAACACTACGCCATATTCACGTGCGGTCTCCATGATGATATTGAGGTCCTTAGCCTGCAACGCAGCGCGGAAGCCGGGTCGGCGTTCCCCCGCGAACAATCTCGGCGGTTTGACGTCCAACGTCCAGCACTGCGCCGCGCCCCCGCGGATCGCTTCCACCACTCTGCGTGGGTCTGCGCCGGCCTTCTGTGCAAAAATCAACAGCTCGGCCATAGCCACCATCTGGGCCGCGACCATGATCTGGTTGGCCGCCTTGGCGATCTGCCCGGAGCCCGCCTCGCCCACGTGGGTGATGGTTTTGCTAAAGGTGCTCATTACCGGCCTGACTTTCTCCAATGCATCAGCCGGCCCGCCTGCCATGACCACCAGGGTACCTTCCCGCGCGCCCACATCACCGCCGCTCACCGGGGCGTCCAGACAGGGCACCCCAACCTCACCGAATTTCTGTGCGATTTTCCGAGCGCTCGACGGCTTTATAGTCGAGTTGTCCACGTAGATCAAACTCTCATGGGCTCCGAAGATGATTCCACCCTCGCCCAGTGCCACCCTCTCGACGTCAGGTGAATCCGGCAGGTTGGTAAACACCACGTCTACTTGGCTGGCCACTTCTCGCGGAGTGGACGCCGCTTTTGCTCCTTCACCAACCAGTTCATCGACGGCTGCCCGGCTGCGATTGTATACCACCAGCGGGAATCCCGCCTTCAGTATGTGGCGCGCCATCGGCTTCCCCATCACTCCCAAACCTATGTATCCGACTTTAAGCATAAATCCTCCTTATTTTGTAGGCCTCCAAAACACAATGCTCATGAATTGGGGTTGGAATAATGAGCTGAGTTAAAGGTCTCGACGGCTGAACGCGCGCAATCCAAGGATAAGAACCGCCAGGATATAAATACCTGCGTAGGCGATCATGGCCGGGCTGGGCACCGATACAGAGGAAAAAGGAGTGAAACCTCCCAAAGCGCTGGTCAGCGGGGACTGCATCTCGTAGGCCGCCCGCCGCCACAGCGATTCGGTCGGCATGATCAGGCTGGCCAGAATACCCACATTCACCGCCGTTTGGTTATGGAAAAAGGCTCCGAATTGCTCCATCCAACCGCCGATGAATGCGATTCCATATAATCCAAATACCAGCACCCCGTTGGCCAGTGTGCTTAACCAGGTTCCCCCCAGCATGGAGACCGACAACAACAACACGGCGTTTAGCCATAGCAGCCCGACCCCGAACAGCAGATTTGGCGGCGCGTAACCGGCGATCCATTTCACAATGCCGATAACCCCTCCAACCATCAGAATAAGATACAGCGTCAGCAAGAAGATAAACCCCAACCACTTACCCAGGTACACTTCCGAACGCCGTATCGGCTTGGATACCAGTGTATGGATCGTTCCAGAGGAAATCTCGCCTGAAATCGTGTCCACCGAAGTGAGCACAGCCATCATCACCGTCAGGAAGTTGACCGCGTATAATCCGGCCATCAGGATGAAGTTGGACATCTCGTTTAGGATCACCGGACTGCGCGTGGTTGAGTCCTCCAGGAAATTGCGCCGCATCATATAAAAACCCAAAGCGTACAGGCCAAGGAAAACCAGCCCCAGCAGCAAAGCAACGATCAGGATTCTGCGGCGCGAGGCTTCCCGGAAAGTCAGCCTGGCGAACACGGACACGCGGCTCATAACACCCCTTCCGTGCCGATGACCTGCACGAACAGGTCTTCCAGCGAAACGTGCTGCGGGCACAACGCGTACACCTCAACGCCCTGTTCCACCAAATAGCGGTTGATAGCCGCGATCTCCCCTTCGCCCTCGATGGTCAACGTGAGGCTTTCGCCGTCCGCGCGCACATCCTGACTCCAACGCGCCAGGCCTGCCAGGATGGGCGGCGTCAGCCCATGAGCATGCACTTCGAGCGTGATACCCCCATCCATGAGTCCCTTGAGTGCGCTGATGCGGACGACCTTACCTCTATTTATAAAAGCCACGCGATCACAGGTAATCTCCACTTCGCTCAGCAGGTGTGAATTGAGGAATACGGTCGTTCCCTGCTCGCGCAGGTTGCGAATGATGTCGCGCACACGCAGCCGCCCCACCGGGTCCAATCCCGAGGTGGGCTCGTCCAGGAAAACTAGCTCGGGACGATTGATCAGGGCTTGCGCCAATCCCACCCGCTGCAACATGCCTTTGGAGAAGGTGCGCAGTCGCTGGCCGGCAAAGCCGCCCAACCCCACCAGATCGAGCATTTCGACTGCGCGCTGCCGCCGGTCATCGCGCGTCAGTCCGTAAAGCTCGCCGTGAAGCTCGAGGAATTCTTGCGCAGTGAGCCAGTCATGAAAGCGGAAATGTTCTGGCAGAAAGCCGACCTTCTTTCTTGCAGCCGGCTCGTCCAATGGATATCCCATCACCCGAGCTTCCCCCGCCGTAGGGCTCACCAAACCGAGCAGCATCTTGACCGACGTTGTCTTGCCGGCGCCGTTTGGTCCAAGGAAACCAAATACTTCGCCGCGCCTTACTTCCAGCGTCAGGTCTTCCACGGCGACCTTCTCGCCGAAAACTTTGCGCAACCCGTGTGTCTCGATGGCTAAGTCTGGAGATGGTTGGTTCATCTGCCTCTCACCAACAAAAAGGGCAGGGGCTGGTCGCAACCCCTGCCCCGTAGAATAGATTTTACCTTACTGGAGTGAATTTGCCAAAGACACCAGTGTATCCGCATTGCTGCCCGTGAAGGCGTAGATGACGCCGTTCTTCACCCACAGCAATAAGCTGTTGTCGAAACCCTCCGAGGATTTCGGCGTGATCAGTAGACCGCTCACCCCGTCCACCTGAACATCCTTGTAGGAGGCATTCTGCACCGGAATAGGCACTACCAGCGTGCTGGACCAGTTGATCTTCTGGCTGATTTGCGCAGCCTGATCGGGTGGCACGCCGGTCATCTCCAGAAAGACCTGCCCGAGCTTATTCACGTCCAGATCGGCGGGGGCATTGACTGTCGGCGAGGGCAATTGAATCAGCACGGTGCAGTCTTTGCCCACGTAGGCTGACGGAAGATTCTGTGAAGGAACGCCCATCGGCGCCTCTGAAGACACCCTCTGGCAGGCGCCGTAGGCGCTGACCACTGAGCGCGGTACGCTCACCGTCACTTCGGCGCCATCCAGGCTGTCGGGCAGACTGAGATCATTGCGCCCGAGCTCCTGCAGAATCGGGCGAATCTGAGCCAGGTCGATCTTGAACGTGCCCTGAGCGGAGGGCTGTACGGTGATTTCAGGATTGCCCAGCGTGTCGCCTGGCAGCCGTACATCAAAACCGGCCGCCTGGCTAGCCTCGCCCGCTGTCATGACCTGTTCGGTTTGGCCGGATACCTGGTAGGAGAAATCATTCTTGAATACCTGTTCGATATTTCTCCCGACACCTTGCAGGTTGGTGGGCAGATTCTGGGGGTTAACTGGCACAGCGGTCACTTGCTGGATGCGGAAAATGCCCAGGAAGTTTGTAGCCAGGGCCCGCACCGGCGGGAAAGCCAAACTCACTCCTAAGACCAGTACGATCACCGCGGCGATCCAAGCCGGACGGTAAGCAGGGGCAGTCAGTCGTCTCCACATGGTTGTATACTCCTTTTCTCGGTTTGCCAGGCGCGCAGAGAGTCGCGCGCGCGCCGCAGCGGTTGGAATTGCGCTAACCTGGATGTTCGGAGCGAGCGATTGGATGTGTCGGCTTACCTGTTCTTGACGAGCCTTCAGGCCTGCCGCTCTGGCCTGGCATTCAGCGCACACCGCCAGATGGGCCTGAATTTCCACCGCCTCCTCGATTTCACCATCAAGGAACGCCCTGATTGTGCCCTCATCCAGATGCCCGTTCATCTTTCTTCTCCATATCTTTCCCGGTAGCGCTTCTCGAAGTCCTGCTCCGCGCGATTGAGCAGGGTACCCACCGACCCGGTTTCGACCTCGCAGGTCTGCGCCAGCTCCTTGTAGCTGAACCCTTGCGCCCGCAATATCAGCAGCCTTGCCCGTTCCGGCTTCATCGTCGCCAGGATGCGTCGTACTTGCTCCCGTTCCTGATTTAACTCCATCGTTCGCTGCGGATCAGGCAAATCGGACCCTTGAAGATTCTCATTCCCGGCTGCCTGTTCATACTTTTTCCGCCGCAAATTTGAACGCAGGGCGTTCAACCCGAGGTGGATCGCCGTCCGGTACAACCAGCCGCCTGGGTTCGAGAGCGGTTTCTTACGCTTTAGATGGTCATGCAGCCTGCAGAAGGCTTCCAGCGCCAGATCCTCGGCTTCGTCTGCATCGGCCACCATCCGCGCCAGAAGCTCGTGCAGCCGGTTCCAGTAGGCCGTAAACAGCATATCGAAATCTGAGGGATCACCGCCGGTGCGGCTCTCCGGTTGGCTGTCCAGCTCGGGCCATGTCAAAGGTGCTGCTTCCGGTTCGTTGGTCTTCATAGTAATAAACACCGCAGGTGGTTTGAATATGACAGACCCGGCTACCTTCTTCGTAGACGAGGAGAAAACCGGGGCCTCAAGAGGCTTCTCCTGTCAACCGTCGTACCAAACGATGATTCCGGCTGACCATCGCGGCCGCGCCGTCCGGTTTCCTTTTGACAATACCTCTCAGCGGAAAGATGAAAATGGGCAACCATTCTCGAAATTCCTCATACTTCTACCGTCTGGCTTTTTGCGCTCCCCGGCTTTCTGTTAGAGGATGTGGGTCTTCGAGGATAAAGATTTAATTTGCCCTTTCAGTTTTTCCGCTGTTTCCATGAAGGCCGCCAGCTTCTGACGCTCCTTTTCCACAACCGGCTCAGGTGCCTTTTCTGCGAATGGACCGTTTAACAGCATCTTCAGGCGTTCTATCTGACTTTCCACCTCGGCCAGTTCTTTCTCCATCCTGGCGCGTTCGGCCTGATTGTCTACCATTCCGGTCAGCGGAAGATAGATCTCTACTCCGGAAACAACCAAACCGATGGCATTGGCCGGTTTTTCAGCCAGCGATTCGACCAATCGCGTCTCCGCCCGATCCAAATGTGCTAGCGCTATGATCGAAGCAAGTTGCTCGCCAATAATCCCTATGCGCCCTCCGGCTGCGATCGTGGCAGGGATGAGCTTGCCAGGCGTCACTTTCTTTTCCGCCCGTGCATTGCGGATGGCTCGCACCATCTCCATGATCAGGCTGAAATCTTCCACCGCAGATGCTTCCCAGCTTTCCTCGGCTTCTGCCTGCGGCCAGCGAGCCACGATCAAAGCCTCTTCCCACCCCCCCGCTGGTGCCAGGTGTTCGGATCGCACCTGCGCTGCCCGTTTGAGTCGCCCCCATAGTTCCTCGGTCACATACGGCGTGTACGGATGCAGCAGCCTCAGGCTGGTATCGAGCACGCGCACCAATAATTGCGCAGTGTAGAAAGCGCGGTCTCCCCCCTCCGCCAGTTGCAGTTTGGCAATTTCCACGTACCAGTCGGCGAATTCACTCCAAAAGAATTCATAAATCTGGCGGCCGGCTTCTCCGTACTGGTATGCGTCGAACAGCCGCTCGACCTCCCTTACCAACCCCTTCGTGCGCGCCCGGATCCACCGATCGGCCAGCGTCCACTCGGGCGCCGCTTTTGGCTCTGCCGCTACAGGTTTGAGGGCGCCGATCACGAACCGCCCAGCGTTCCACACCTTGTTGGCGAAATTGCGGTTGGCCTCCACCCGCTTGACGCTCAGATTCATGTCGTTTCCCGGTGCCGAACCAACCAGCAAAGTAAAGCGCAACGCGTCGGTGCCCAACTCGTCCATCACCCCTAAGGGGTCAATGACATTGCCCTTGGTCTTGCTCATCTTCTGGCCATGCTCATCTCGGATCAGGCCATGCAGGTACACGGTATGGAAAGGCGGCTTGCCGGTGAACTCCAGGCCGTCCATAATCATACGTGCCACCCAAAAAAACAGGATATCGTAGCCGGTCTCTAACACTGAAGTTGGGTAAAAGTATTTATAATCCGGCGTTTCCTCTGGCCATCCCAGTGTGGAGAAAGGCCACAGGCCCGAGGAAAACCAGGTATCCAGCACATCGGGATCTTGCTCCAGGCGTAAACCATGGCAGTGCGGGCATTCGGCCGGGTCTTCCCGGCTTGCGAACATCTCACCGCAGTCCTGACAGTACCACACCGGGATGCGGTGCCCCCACCATAACTGGCGGCTAATGCACCAGTCCTGGATGTTTTCCATCCAGTTGTAGTAGACCTTGGTAAACCGTTCAGGAATTATGCGGATGCGCCCCTCCCGCACAGCGGCGATCGCCGGCTCGGCCAACGGCTTGATGCGCACGAACCACTGCGTGGAGATCATCGGCTCCACAATCTCACCACCCCTTTGGGAGCGAGGCACATTCATCAAATATGGCTCTTCTTTGATGACCAGCCCTTGTGCCCGCATATCTTCCCACAGCCGCTCGCGAGCCTCGAAGCGATCCAGCCCTGCATAGGGTCCACCTTCCCTGTTTATATGGGCAGTCTCGTCCAATACGGAGATGATCGCCAGTTTGTGCCTCTGGCCGATCTCGTAATCATTTGGATCGTGGCCAGGGGTGATCTTCAGCGCGCCGGTGCCGAACTCCCTGTCCACGTATGCATCCGCGATCACCGGGATGATGCGTCCTAGAATAGGCACCCTTACCTGCCGGCCCACGAACTTTTGATAGCGGGGGTCGTCTGGGTGAACCGCCACTGCCGTGTCTCCCAGGATCGTCTCTGGCCGGGTAGTGGCGACAGGGATGTATTCATCGGGGTTATCCGCCAGCACATACTTGAAGTAATACAACGTCCCCTGCTCCTGACTGTATTCCACCTCCAGATCGCTTACCGCCGTGCGCAAACCCGGTGACCAGTTGATCATGCGCGGCCCGCGGTAGATCAGGCCTTTTTCGTAAAGGCGCACAAAGGCTTCACGGACTGCCCGCGACAGGCCGGCATCCAGGGTGAAGCGCTCACGCGTCCAATCACACGAGGAACCCATCCGTCTGATCTGGCGGGTGATAATCCCGCCGTACTTTTCTTTCCACGCCCACGCCCGCCTCAGAAATTCCTCGCGCCCAATTTGATCGCGCGTAAGGCCCTCACTGGCCAGCTCCTTTTCCACTTGAAGCTGGGTTGCAATACCCGCGTGATCTGTGCCGGGTACCCATAGAGTGGGCACTCCTTTCATCCTCTGGTGGCGGATCATTAGATCTTCCATGGCCAGGAACATGGCGTGACCCAGGTGCAGCTCGCCCGTAACATTAGGCGGCGGAATTGTGATCACGAATGGTCGGATGCTTGGATCGAAACCCGGCTTTCGTGGATCGTTCCACGGCTCGAAAAAACCGCTTTCCTCCCACCACGCGTACAGTCGCTCTTCGGTCGCCTTGAAATCGTAGATCTTGGGTAGGTCAAACTCGCTCATTGTTCCTCCAAATTATGATGGCTTAGGAATAAAAAAACCCTTTCGCCTTGAGGACGAAAGGGAGCCTTCCGCGGTACCACCTCAATTCACCAGAAATCATCCGGTGCGCTCTTTCCCCGACCGGCATCGAGGATTCGCTGTAACGGGCTCACCCGCGCCGGTCTACTCTCCAAATTGGGATTTCTTCGGCGCTTACACCAAACGACTTCGGCCCGGTATCCCTGGGGAGGCTCTCAGCCACGGCCTGCCGTCTCTGTCAGTTCACTGCGGGCTTACTACTTTTGGCAAAAGACTATATGATTATAGCGATTATAGCGATGATAACCGGAGAAGTCAACCGCAGTTTCTGCCATTGACAGTTCCCCTTTCATCCATTATAAGACGATCATGTCTTTGCGACGTTTGCTCCCGCGCCTCCTCCTGCTGCTGTCGCTGACCGCCTGTAACTTGCCTCGGCCGACCACCTCTGCCCTGGATATACCGTCTGAATCGACCACTCAACCTGCCCAAACGGCCACCCTTACTCCAACCCCCACCTTGACGCCCACTCCCACGCCGATCCCGGCCGTCCGCGTCTCTGAAGGTGATCGAGCCCTGGCTGAGGGCGATTATGACCGCGCTCTCCAGGAATATCAGGCTGCTCTCGCCGGCGCCGCTGACGAGGAGGTTCAGGCTGCCGCCCAGGTGGGCATTGGCCGGGTGCATTATCTGAACGGGGATTACCCCAATGCCCTGACCGCCCTTCGTGCTGCAGTCGACCGCTTCCCCAGCTCAACCCACAAGGCTGATGCTTATTTCTTCCTGGCTGAGACCTACACCGCCCTCAGCCGCTACAGCGAAGCAGCGGAAGCCTACGCCACTTTCTTGCAACTCAACTCAGGCGTATTGGATAGCTATATTCAGGAGCGGCGCGGCGATGTGTTGGTCAGCGCGGGTGACTACAACGGTGCCATCAGCGCCTACCAGGCTGCCATTGACGCTCCGCATCTCGGCAGCTCTGAAAACACGGAGATTAAGCTGGCCAAAGCCTATGCCAGCAGCGGGGAGGCCGCCACCGCACTTTCCCATTACCAGACCCTGTTTACTACCACCAAAGACGAGTACACCAAAGCCCAACTTGACCTGCTTATGGGCCAGGCAGCACTGGCTCTGGGCGACACAGCCTCGGCCTTCGAACGCTTCCAGGATGCTGTCAATAATTACCCGCGTTCCTACGACTCCTATTCGGCCCTGGTGGCGTTGGTGAACGCCGGCGTTGAGGTCAATGAGCTGAATCGCGGTCTGGTGGATTATTACGCCGGCCAGTACGGGGCCGCCCTCGATGCTTTCAACCGTTATCTTGCCGCTGCCGGCCCAGAACTTGTCGGCACGGCTCATTATTACAAAGGATTGACACTCATTCAGCTTGGCATGTTCACCGAGGCAGTCTCAGAATTCGACCAGGTCATCCAGAATTTCAAGGCCGACAGGCAGTGGGTGCCCGCCTGGGCGGAAAAGGCTTCTGTTCAGTGGGCCTACCTGAACCAGTACGATGCGGCAGCACAAACGCTGCTTGATTTCGTCGCCGCAGCCCCCGATGATCCCCAGGCTCCCGCCAACCTGTTCGAAGCGGCGCGCATCTTCGAGCGCAACAATGAACTGGATCGCGCTGCCCAGACCTGGGAACGCATGGCCGATGCTTATCCCTCAGACCCGCAAACTCTTAGCGCTCTGATCTTCGCAGGCGTTGTCCGCTATCGGCTGAAAGACTACCAGGCGGCCCAAACCACCTTCCAGCGCGCTTTGCTGCTCGCCACGGCTCCGGCGGATCAGGCCGCCGCCTTGCTCTGGATTGGCAAAACTCAGCAGGACCTAAACCTTCAGGATGAAGCCCGTAAATCCTGGGAGGCGGCAATGAGCCGTGATCCCACCGGTTATTACAGTGAACGCGCCCGCGATCTGCTGCTAAACCGCGCCCCCTTCACGCCGGTGACGAACGCCGACCTGGGTTATGATCTGAACGCCGAGCGCGCCGGAGCCGAAGAATGGATGCGTAACCAGTTCAATCTGCCGGCCGAAACCGATCTGGACGGTCTCGGCGATCTCGCCAATGACCCACGCATGATCCGCGGCCGCGAGTTGTGGCGCCTTGGCCAGTATGCCGACGCGCGTAATGAATTTGAAGACCTGCGCAAGGACGTCGCCGCCGACCCGGCAGCCACTTTTCGCCTGGCAGGTTTCTTTGAGGATCTGGGGTTGTACCGCTCGGCTATCTTGGCCAGCCGCCAGGTATTGACACTGGCGGGCATGGACGACGCCGCCTCGCTCACCGCCCCCATCTACTTCAACCACATCCGCTTTGGTACCTATTATCGCCAGATCGTGACCGACGAAGCGCGGACGGACAATTTTGACCCCCTTTTTGTCTTAAGCGTCATCCGCCAGGAAAGCTTGTTCGAGGGCTTCATCATTTCCTCTGCCGACGCACGCGGGCTGATGCAGATCATCCCAAGCACCGGCCAAAGCCTGGCGGCTGCTTTAACCTGGCCGCCCAACTACACCGCCGATGACCTCTACCGCCCGCTGGTCAGCATCCGCCTGGGCGTGCATTACCTGGCCCAACAGCGAAATTACTTCGACGGAGACTTGTACGCCGCTCTGGCAGCGTACAATGGCGGCCCGGGCAATGCCAGTGTCTGGCATGAGCTGGCCGGAGGGGACCCCGACCTTTTCCTGGAGACGGTGCGCATTCAGGAAACCCGCAATTACATCATGCAGATCTACGAGATCTACACCATCTACCAGCGTATTTACACCCGTACTCCCTGATCAATGAAAAAGGGGGATCAACTCCCCTTTTCCGGGAAGGGAGGCTGGTAGAAGGAACTCAACAAACTAAACCAATAGCCTCATGGGCTCTTCCAGGAACTCCCCCAGCACTTGCATGAACCGGGCCGCTCCCGCCCCATCTACCACTCGGTGATCGACCGAAATTGTCGCCTTCATTTTCGTACGCACGACCACTTCTCCACTATTCTCGTCCACCACTGGAACCTTGCGTGCCGCCCCTACCGCCAGAATGCCTGCCTCAGGTGGATTGATGATCGCCGAAAACTCCTCCACGTCGAACATGCCCAGATTGCTGGTAGAGAACGTCGATCCCTCGATATCCTCCGGCTTCACTTTGCCCGATCGTGCCCGTTCGATCATCGCACGCGTCTCCATCGCTAACAGTCGAAGCGGTTTACGGTCGGTGTCATGGGTGACCACCGTTATCAGCCCTCCCTCTACGGGCACTGCCACCCCAACGTTGACATGGCCGTGCACAACGACTTTATCCCCTGCGAAGGAAGCGTTCATCTCAGGGAAGGCGCGCAAGGCCAGACCCGTGGCTTTGACCACAAAATCGTTGATTGAAATTTTCTGCTCTGCCGGCAACAGTGCGTTGATCTCTTCACGGAGGCTGACCAGTTTCGTTACGTCGTATTCGCGCGTCACATAAAAATGCGGCGTCTGTTGTTTGGACTCCTGCATGCGTCGGCCAAGCATGGCGCGTAGCCGTGTGAGCGGCACCTCTCGGTCTGGCGGTGCTTCGCCCTCTGTCCAGATCGGCAGCGGAATGGCGACCGCCGGTGTGGGCGCTTCAGGAGTCGGCGGAACAGGTGTGGGTGCAGCCGTTACAGCCTGTAGAGCGGCTTCCACATCCTTTCGCGTGATCCGCCCGCGGGGCCCGCTGCCCTTCACGGTGCGCAAATCCAACCCGCTTTCCTCCGCCAGACGACGGGCCAATGGAGAAGCCCGCACACCGCCCGGCAGCACTGTCTCCTTTCCTTCTTCCAATTCCTCTCCCGAGGGGGCAGCGGCTTCAATTTCGCTTATAGCTGTCTGGTCTGCGGGCGCAGACGGTGTGGGTTCTGCAGCAGGCGCTTCCACCGTCGCCGCCGGTACCTCGACCTTCTCTCCCGGCTGCCCGATGACTGCGATCGGCTGGCCGACCGGTACGACTGCCCCCTGTTCCACAAGGTGCCGCAGGACTGTCCCGCTGAAAAAGGATTCCACCTCTACGGTGGCCTTATCCGTTTCGATCTCTGCCAGCACCTCGCCCTTGTTCACCGGCTCGCCTTCATTTTTAACCCAGCGCACCAGCGTGCCTTCGCGCATGTCAAAGCCCAGCTTGGGCATGAGCACCGTGTCAGCCATTACAACACCTCCTTCACGGCGTTGATCACGTCCTGAACCTGGGGTAGAGCAAGCTGCTCCAGGTTGCGGTTATACGGCAGTGGCACTTCCTTCTGCGCCACGCGCTTGATCGGCGCATCGGCGTAATCGAAAGCCTGCTCGTAGATGCGTGCTGCGACCTCGGCTCCAACCCCATATGAGCGCCAGCCTTCTTCCACGATCACAGCCCGGTTGGTCTTCTTGAACGAATCCAGTACCGGCTCCATGTCCAGCGGGCGCAAGGTGCGTAGATCAACCACTTCCGCCTGTATGCCTTCTTTGGCAAGTTGATCCGCAGCCTGCAGTGAAGTTTCTAGCATTTTGCTGTAGGTCACGATCGTCACATCGCGCCCCACTCGCTGCACCTTCGATTTTCCAATCGGCGTGGTGTAATCGCCTTCGGGGACTTCCCCGCGTGACTGGTACAGGGTGGCATGCTCGATAAATAGTACCGGGTCATCCGAGCGGATCGCGGATTTGAGCAGCCCCTTGGCGTCCTCCGCCGTCCCCGGCGATACTACTTTCAACCCGGGGAAATGCGCAAAGATCACATCCGGCGTCTGTGAGTGGGTGGCGGCCAACTGGCGCCCACCGCCGCCGGTCGCGCGAATCACCAGGGGTAACACCATTTGGCCGCCAAACATATAGTGGAGCTTGGCTGCTTCATTGACGATGTGATCCATGGCCACAAAAGCGAAGTTGATCGTCATCAGCTCGGCGATCGGCCGCAGGCCGGCCAAAGCCGCCCCAATGGCGCTTCCTACGATAGCCGCCTCTGAAATAGGGGTATCCCGCACGCGTTTCGCGCCAAAGTGATCGTAAAATCCACGCGTGACGGCGTACGTTCCACCCCACACGCCGACTTCCTCGCCCATGATAAAAACCCTGGGGTCACGCTCCATTTCTTCCCACATTGCCTGAGAAATGGCCTCTCGCATGGTTATTCTGGCCATAATTCTTTTCTCCCATTCCCAGTCATTGTTTCAAGCTTCCACATAGATATTGTCAAATAATGTCTCTGGTGCGGGTTCGGGGCTGGCCTGGGCGAATTCCACCGCCGCCTGCACCTCTGCCAGCGCTTTCTTCTCCAGTTCCTTAAGCTCTTCGTCCGCTGCGATTTTATTTTCGACCAGGTACTTGTTATAGATCCCGATCGGATCGTTTTCCTGCCAGTGGTGAATCTCTTCCGGTGTGCGGTAGCGTTCCGGGTCTCCCATCGAATGACCACGATAACGGTATGTGATGAACTCCAGGAAGTGCGGTCCGCCTCCTGCGCGCACCTTTTCGATCCATTCCAGGGCTGTGTTGCGCACCTCGATCACGTTCATGCCGTCCACACGCGCGTTGGGCATCCCGTATCCCTCGGCTTTTTGCCGAATTTCTGAAACGGCCGACGCTCTTTCGACCGAGGTCCCCATCCCATATCTATTATTCTCGCATACCCACAAAACGGGCAAATTCCAAACCTTAGACAGGTTGAGGGCCTCATGGAAAAAGCCAATGTTCGTCGCTCCATCGCCGAACATGGCAATCGTTACCGCATCGGTTCCCTCATACGCGTCGGCCAGCGCCAGCCCCGCCGCAATGGGCAGATGTGCTCCGACCACCGCGTGTCCGCCGTAATACCGCTTGGAAATATCCGCCATATGCATTGAGCCGCCGCGCCCCTTCGAGCAGCCGGTCACCTTGCCAAGCAATTCGGCCATCACAGTCTTTGCTTCGATTCCACAGTTGATCGCCACCCCGTGATCACGATAAGCGGTGATCACCCGATCCTGTGGCTTGCGCGCCGAGAGTAACCCGGTGCTTACCGCCTCCTGGCCGATGTACAGGTGCAGGAAACCGCCGATGTATCCTTCCTGGTATAGCTCGGCGGCTCGCTCTTCCAAATGACGGATCAGCACCATCTGATAATATAAATCCAGGTATTCCCCTTTTTCCATTCGGAAAGTCCTCCGTTATGGATTCTCACCAATCCGCAACCCCGGCGCATCGCCGGCGTTGCGGTTAGAAAGAGGCATCGTGTATTTTCGCACAAATGCGATTATACCAGCTTGCCCCGCATGGCGTATTTTTACCATATTCTACCTTCAAAGGGAAGATAAACTGCCGGACTTTAAGGATTCGATAAGCTTTATGCTCAAACTCAATAACACATTCTACGATGGATGACCACTATTATGAATCAAGGAGGAGCGCCCTTTAGCGCTCCTCCTCTTTTCTCGTTCGAACTGGCTTCTCACAGGTCCGTATTGACTTACCCATCGCGATACTTGATCGCTGCATGGGCTGCTGCCAGCCGTGCGATCGGCACTCGGAACGGAGAACAGCTCACGTAATTCTGTCCGATGACGTGGCAGAACTCAATCGAAGCTGGATCGCCCCCGTGCTCTCCACAGATTCCAACTTCCAGCTCTGGACGCGTTTTGCGCCCTTCTTCCACGGCCATGCGCATCAACCGGCCGACGCCCGCCTGATCGATCGTCTGGAATGGATTCTTCGGCAGGATGCCTTGCTCAACATAGGTGACCAGGAAGTTGCGCTCGGCGTCATCACGGCTGTAGCCGAAAGTCATTTGCGTCAGGTCGTTTGTCCCGAAGGAAAAGAACTCTGCCAGCTTGGCAATCTCTGCGGCGGTCAATGCTGCGCGCGGAATTTCGATCATGGTGCCGAATTTATACGGGAAGGAAACCCCCTTCTCGTCCATCACCTGCTTGGCGATCCGCACCAACCGCGGCTGAATCCACTCGAGCTCTTTGACTGTCCCCGTCAGCGGGATCATAACCTCAGGTTTGACCACCACACCCTTCTTGGTCTGGTTGGCGGCAGCCTCGAAGATTGCCCGTACCTGCATCTCCACGATCTCGGGCATCACGATGCTCAACCGTACCCCGCGCAACCCCATCATCGGATTGCTTTCATGCATTGCCTGAACATTCTTGAGCAGTTTTTCTTTCTCTTCCAGGCCTTTCGTCTCGCCCTTCACGCGCATGGTTATCACTTCCTCGAGCAGCTCCTCCTCTGAGGGCAAGAATTCGTGCAGCGGCGGGTCGATCAGCCGGATGATCACCGGATAGCCGTCCATCGCCTCAAACAGTCCCTCGAAATCTGAACGTTGGAACGGCAACAGCTCGTCCAGCGCCTTGACGCGCTCCTCCTTTGTTTCGGCCAGGATCATGCGCTGCACGATCGGCAGGCGGGTCTGCTCGAAGAACATATGCTCGGTGCGACACAAGCCGATGCCCACCGCGCCGTAGGAGCGCGCCCGTCGCGCATCCTTGGGGTAGTCCGCGTTAGCCCACACCTGCAGGCCGCGCGTCGGATAACCCTCCGGTCCCTTGCGGATATCAGGCCGCGCGCAGATTTCATCCGCCCAACTGAGCAGGGTCATCAAATCGGTCTGCTCTTCCAGAGAAGGCGCGGTCAGATTCAGTTTGCCCAGGAAAACCTCGCCGCTGGTGCCATCCACCGAGATCCAATCGCCTTCCTTGACCACCCGTCCATCGACCTCCATCTGTCGCCGCTCCAGGTCGATGCGCACCATCGACGCACCTACCACGCACGGTACGCCGAACTGCCGCGCCACCACCGCTGCATGCGAGGTCGCCCCACCTTCGCTGGTCAAAATACCTTTGGCCGCCAGCATGCCGTGCACATCGTCCGGCTTGGTAAACGGCCGTACCATGATCGTATCTTGTTTATTTTCCTTTGCCATGCGCTCAGTTGTGTCGGCGTCGAAATAAACCTGCCCGACTGCCGCCCCCGGCGACGCGTTCACGCCGCTGGCGAAGAAGCGGTTTTCCTTTTTCGCTTGCGCCTTGGTCTTCTCGTCGAACTGCGGGTGTAGTAGTGTGTCCACCTGGTCGGGTGTCACCCTCAGCACGGCCTCTTCCTTGCTGATCAGTCCCTCGTTGGCCATATCCACAGCGATTTTGACCGCTGCTCGCGCGGTGCGCTTCCCGTTGCGAGTCTGCAACATCCACAACCGACCGCGCTCAATGGTGAACTCCACATCCTGCATATCGCGGTAATGCTTTTCCAGCTTCTGAGTGATTTCGATAAACTGCTTGAATGCTTCGGGCAGTTCTTTCGCTAGCTCGGTGATCTTCTTCGTATTGCGGATGCCGGCTACTACGTCCTCTCCCTGCGCATTGAGTAGGTAGTCCCCATATAATACCTTCTCGCCGGTCGCAGGATCGCGGGTGAAGGCCACACCCGTGCCAGAATCCCAGCCCATGTTGCCGAACACCATGGTCACAATATTTACCGCCGTTCCTAAATCATCCGGAATATTGGTTGCTCGACGGTAATCTACCGCCCGCTTGCCGTTCCAGGACTTAAACACTGCTTCGGTCGCCAGACGCAGTTGCTCCAATGGATCCTGGGGGAAATCGAAGCCCTTTTCTATGCGCACCACCGCTTTGAATTTCTCAGTCAGTGCTTTCAGGTCCTCGGCGTTCAAATCGGTATCGGCCTGTGCCCCTCTATCTTTCTTGAACCCGTTCAGGACTTCCTCGAAAGCTTCGTCGCGGATGCCCAGTACCACTGAACCAAACATTTGGATCAAGCGTCGGTAGGCGTCATAAACAAAGCGCTCGTTGTTGGTTAGCTTAACCATGCCCCGCGCCGTCTCGTCGTTCAGGCCAATGTTGAGCACTGTATCCATCATGCCTGGCATCGAGAATTTGGCGCCCGAGCGGCAGGATACCAGCAGTGGATTGTTTGGATCGCCAAATTTTTTACCGGTTTTGGCTTCTATCTTGTGCAGCGCGTCAATGACCTGATCCCACATGCCCTCCGGGAATTTTCCGCTGGCCGAGTACTCGTTGCAGGCCTCGGTTGTCACGGTGAAACCGGGCGGCACGGGGACGCCAATGCGGGTCATTTCAGCCAGGTTGGCGCCCTTGCCCCCCAACAGTCCGCGTACGTTTTCCCAATCCCCCCCAACGTACGCTTCCGCCTGATCAATTTCATCAAACAGGTAAACCCATTTCTTTGTTACCATGACTTCCTCCTGACATAAAAATACAACAATTGCTCCAAATTGCACAAATCCATCGGAGATTTCAAAGAAGTTATTTTACCACAAATGGAACGGCTCTCAAACGAAATCCTTGTAAATACACTCTAAGACTTGTACTCTGAGCATAAAATCGCCTTTGCTGTTTTGTAAACCGTTTGCAAGGTCAAAAGCCGATTATATCGGGCATAATAACAGAGTACTGCGGGAATAACTAAATCGATTTTCACCGGAGCAAGTCCAGGACTGATGTATTCGTTTTGGCTATTCTCGCATTACGCAGATCATTCAGACATTCCATGTGGAGGGCGTATTGAAAATCCTGGTCATCGACGACGACCCCGCCATGACCGAGCTACTCAAGATCCTGCTCCAACCCTCGGCCACGCTCATTTTGACCGCCTCTTCCGGGTCGGAGGGGATCGATCTGGCCAGACAGTTCAACCCCGACATCATCATTCTCGACCTCATGATGCCTGAAATGGATGGATGGCAGGTGTGCTCCATCATTCGCGGCTTCTCTACAAAACCGATCCTGATCCTCTCCGCTCTGGATAGCCCCGGCCAGGTAGCGCGCGCGCTTGATGCGGGCGCCGATGATTACCTGATCAAACCTGTTACCAGCGGCGTCTTGCATGCGCACATTAAGAACCTCGTCCGTCGGGCGACCAACGAGCTGGCCGAGCAAAAGACCTCCCAGTAAATGTCTTTCTTAACCTGCTCCCTTCAAATATCGGCGAAAGCAGATCGAGCACGACGCACTGACGACCGCATTTAAGGGTAAAATCAGGATAATCCACCCTGGAGGCGTCATCCCGTGCAAACTTGCTCACGCTGTCAAGCCCAATCCCCCGACACGGCCGCCGTCTGCCAATCCTGCGGTGCAGACCTGTCGGTCTATTCAACCACCGCCGTCGCCCTGCGCAACTACCGCGAGAATCCGCGCGTCCGTCAAGTTCGTATCTCTGTATCGAGAGATGCTTGTCCCGCTTGCCAACAAGTTCAGGGGACCTACGACATCGATAAGGTACCTCATCTTCCGGTTGAGGGCTGTTCGCACGAACTGGGCTGTCGCTGCTTTTATGACCCGGTGCTGACTGAAATTTTCCCTTGATCTACCCGCGCCCGTTGCCGGACCCCTTACCGACCCGTCCTTTCCTTAACCCAATCAATTCTTTCCATGCTGCCTACCCGCTTCAACTCGGGCAATGAGCTCGTCTAGCGCTAAGGCTACTTGATCCGGGCATTCCAGCATGGGCACATGTCCCGCGCCGGCTATTTCAACCAATCGGCAATCGGGGATCGCCTCCGCCATCTTCAGCGCTACCTCTGTGGGGATGATAGCGTCTTCTGTCCCGGCGATTACAACCGTCGGCGACTGGATGCTTCCCAGCATCGGGAATGAATCCGGTCGCTCGGCCATGCCCAGCAAAGCCCCAGCGCAACCCGTCGGCTGCATGGCCATCATGATCTTATGCAAACGCTGCGCCAAATCTCTATCGCGGGTCAGACGGTTGGCCAGATCGTCCGCTATCGGGCCCATCCCTTTTTTCATCACTTCCTGCGCCTGCGCGTAACGGCTCGCCCGTCGCTCGGGCGTATCCGCTCCAGCCTGCGTCGCGACCAGGGCTAATCCCGCCAGACGCTGTGGATAAAGTCTGGCGAATGCCAGCGCAACATATCCGCCGATGGAATGACCGACCAATATGGCCCGTTCCACGCCGATGTGATCTAGCAACGCGCGTACATCACTGGCCAAAATCTCCATCGTATAGACGCCTTCTGGCGCCTCGCTCAAACCGTGTCCGCGCAGGTCAGGGGTGATTGCCCTTACGGGTCGTTTCATGCGCTCCAGAACCTGCGTCCAGATGGTATGATCCAACGGAAATGCGTGCAGGAACACGGTCGGAAAACCCGTTCCTTTTTCCTCATAATAAATACGAACGCCGTTGCTCGTTGCTTCCATATTTAGGCAATTATGGTGAGAATTATGGACAAGACCCCTTTTTTTCAATTGCCCGAGGTCATCTCTTTCCAACGGGCGCGGATGAAGTTCCGCGCGCTTTCTCCATCGAGCACCTGGCCAGTCGCCTGAGCTTCGCGGAGCGCATCCAGCAGCCTCCCAATCTCCGGCCCCGGTGCAAGGCCCAGCTCATTGCATATCTGATGGCCGTTTAGGAGCGGTTTAGGCATCAGGTCTTCGTGCGGTTGCGTCCACCAGGCGTCGAACAGCGCCCTGACCACATCCAGGTATGCTCCCCACAGGTCTTGCGGCATGGTGTGTCCGAAAGTTCCCAGGGCGTCGGCTAACGTGACCAGGCATATATCGATGCCTGTCTCACCGCAATCCCGAAAGAAGCGATAAATCGCCCGCCGGGAGGGTGGCTGATTGCGCCTTGCGAGCATGTGGATGCGCATGTGATTCCTGATGATCCGACTGACCCGTTCGATCTCGATATTGCTTAATGCCAACGCCTCGCCGCGTAGAATTGCTAATTCAGCCCCACGTTCCTCATGGCCGAATGCGCGGATTCGGCCGTGCTCGTCCACTGTCTGCACCAGCGGTTTGGCTGCGTCGTGATACAGCAGTGAGAAGTTGAGAAGTCCGATCAGCGAGCGATTTGGATTCAATCTGGTTTCGAGGTGCTCGGCGAGTTGAAGGCGGTAACGGCCTAAGGCCAGCGCTACCGCGCCGAGCATCAGATCGGCGGCGCTTTCCTCATCAAACTTTCGCCCCAGAACCTTGATAAGCCCTTGGAACTTCTCGATACATAACAGGGTGTGCGACCAGACGTCCAGGATATGCGGCGGCGATTGCTTGACTCCCTTAAGACCTGCCAGCTCAGGCAGGATATGAGGCAATGCGCCTATTGCTTCCAGGGCGCGTAAAGCGGCCGCCGGTTGGGGGCCTTCCAGGATGCGGAAAATCTCATCCCGTTTGCGTTCCGCCGATACGCGTTCCAATTCCGCGACGGCCGTCCGCATCAACTGCGTCGTCTCCGGCTGTATGTGGAAATCGAGCTCGGCTGCGAATCGTATTCCCCTTATAATACGCACTGGATCATCGACCAGCGCCGTTGATGAGCATACCCGCAGAAGCTTCCTGCGCAGGTCAGCAGCTCCGCCCAATGGATCGATGAGCACATTGGATTGGCTGGTTTTGACCGCCATGGCATTGATGGTGAAATCGCGTGCCCGCAGGTCGCTTTCCACATCCAACCCGCGCAACAAAGCGAAATCGAGCACCAACCGCCCGCTTTCTTTCCAATTGAGCAACACCCGACCTGTGCCACGTTCTTCGTCCAATAGATAATAAGCCCCACCCAAAGCATCCGCTACCCGGCGCGCAACAGATACTGCCTCTCGTTGCAGGGCGAAATCGACATCATGGGGAGCCTTGTCCATCATGGCATCCCTGACCGCGCCTCCTACCACATAGACCGGTTGATCTGCCGGCAAGAAAGGCCGAACCATGTCCAGAATATTGTCGAGCGTCATGGGTGAATTTGGGGGCATAAATATTACGCGCAATATTTCTTTGTACCGCGAAGCCCGTGCTGCCTGGAGCGCTTGTTCAGGGCTACTCCCCTGACCAACCGGACGTCCATCTGCCAGCGCCACCCATCGTCCTGCGTATGCGCGGCGCATCTCGTCCAGACCATCCGATCGCTCCTCCGCATCCAATGCCCGCTCCTTTGGGTCGGGTGCTCTTACCTGCTCGCTTGATAGCGTTCCAGGTCCACCACACCGATGAAAGGCAGGTTACGGTAAAACTCGTCGATATCCAGCCCGTATCCAAAGACAAATTTATTGGGTATGGTAAAGCCCCGGTAGCGTATGGGCACGTGGACTTCGCGCCGCTCAGCCTTGTCCAGCAAAGCACAAACGGTCATGCTCTTGGGATGGCGGGTGGATAACAGCTCCAGCACCGAAGCCAGCGTGCGACCGCTATCCACAATGTCCTCGACCAGGATCACATCGCGATCCATCACGCTGGTATTCAGGTCCAGGGTGATGCGCACATGCCCGCTGCTTTCACGCGCCCCAACCCCATAAGAGGATACGGCCATAAAATCAACCGCCAGGGGGACCTGAATCTGGCGGATCAGGTCGGTTAGGAACATCACCCCTCCGCGCAGGATACAGATCAGCAGGATTTCCTTGCCCTGGTAATCACGGGTGATCTCAGCGCCCAGCTCGTTAATGCGCTTCTGGAGCTGCTCTTCGGTGATCAACACTTCGCTCAGGAACTGATGATAATCTGGAACCATGTCATCTCGCATAGGAAACCTTTTTCAATCGCGTGGCACCTGGTGATGGGCTCGGCAGCGTGCCTCGTACATCTCCGCCGCCCCGACAATCACCACTGGATCGTTGTAGTGAGCTGGCTTTCCGTTCACTAGTCGTTGGGTGCGGCTGGCAGGTTCGCCGCATACCATGCAGATGGCCTGCAGCTTATCCACCCTCTCCGCCTTGCACATCAGGGTGGGCATGCTTCCAAACGGCTCACCACGGAAGTCGGTGTCTAATCCAGCAACCAGCACGCGCACACCGCGCCCGGCCAGCTCCTCTACGACATCGACAATGCCCTTATCGAAGAATTGCGCCTCATCGATGCCTACCACGGTCGTATCGGATTCTACCTTTTCGAGGATTTCTTCTGAGCGAAGTACAGGCAGCGCATCGAAATCCGTGCCCGCGTGCGAAGTCACCTTGAGTTCAGCGTAACGCGTATCCACCGCCGGCTTGAACACCTGCACCTTCTGCCTTGCGATGGTCGCTCGCCGCAGCCTGCGGATGAGCTCATCCGTCTTCCCGCTGAACATCGAGCCGCAAATCACCTCGACGACCCCATACATGTGTTTCATCCCACTTCCTTTCGAAAAGTCTCGCATGATTACCCCTGACGCGACGGCGGTGCCCTGACTGAGAATGAACGCTTTTCATCGTAGAATGACAGCCGGCCCAAAATAAATGCAGGGGAAATGTAGTTCCTTGCCGTATACCCCAACCCTGGAACGCCCTGTCCACGCTCGGGCCGGGTATACTAGCAACAAATACACAATGCCTTTAGCTGATGTTAACGAAACAGGCAGATGCGGATACCATCTGCCTGTTAAGTTTACCTGAAAATCTCGCTTTGCGCGTTTTCAGACGCTGATTTCCTGCGCGGCTGCGGGCAGCTCGTAGCCGAGCGAGCGCAGGCGCTTCTTGAGATCGATCAGTGATTTGCGCCCAAAGCCCTCGATAGCCAATAGAGAAGCTTCTCCTTCCGCCAGCTTGTCGATAACCTGCCCAACCTTCGTGATTCCGGCCTTCAGAAGCGCATCGGTCGCCCGCGGACCTAAAGAAAGGTCCTGGATTGGCCGCTCTGGTGAGGTGCGTGCCGTTTCTTTGGCCTTTTGTTGATCCACGTAATCCTGGCGGGCCTGCAGTTTCTTATAGAAGCGATCCACTTGACCTTCGACGTCCAGCAAACGCGTCTGCTGGCCAGTAAAGAAGGGGTGGCATTTAGAGCATACCTCGGTGTGGATCACCTTTTTGGTCGAGCCGGTTGTCCAGGTATTTCCACACGCACAAATCACCGTCGCATCCGGATAGAAAGTGGGATGGATATCCTTTTTCATAATAAACTCATTCCTTTCTCAGAGATTCGCGCGCAGCCGCACAAGGCAACGCGTGTCCCTGGATAGTTACGCCACCTTGGATGGCACAACGCTGACCAGTTTTTGGCCATTCGGCAGCGTTTCAAATACCACTACACCATCCGCCACGGCGAACAGCGTATCGTCCTTGCCGATGCCCACATTCAATCCTGGCTTGATGCGCGTCCCGCGCTGCCGAACCAGGATATTGCCGGAAATCACTCGCTCACCCGCATATTTCTTGACGCCCAATCGTTGCGCATTGCTGTCGCGACCATTGCGCGTTGAACCACCGCCTTTTTTGTGCGCCATGTTTTATTTCTCCTTACTGATCGATTCAACCATCAAGCGAGTGTATTGCTGCCGATGACCCGTCTTCACGCGATACCGCTTCTTTGGCCTGTATTTGAAAACCACTATCTTTGGACCTTTTACATGGTCGATCACAGTGGTATGGACCACCGTCCCTTTTACCGTGGGCGTTCCCACAGAGACGTTTCCTTCCTCGGCTACCAGCAGCACCCGGTCGAGGGTTACGGATTCGCCGGGCCCGGCCTCCAGGCGGTCCACCTCGATGGTCTCGCCTTCTATGGCGCGGTATTGCTTACCGCCGCTCTCAACAATTGCGTATTTCATTATAATTCTCCAATCTTCACTTCACCACAGGACCTGCGCCAGTTTACGCCGGTCGGCGGGGAAGTTGGGGATACATATAGAGACCCCAGCAAGGCATCTGCCGGGGCAGCGGCAAAGATTATACGGTACAATCCCGAGTGTGTCAACGGTTGCGCGTTCGGTAACCTTATCATTTGGCCTGACGGGCGGTTGGTGAAGACTGGATTAAACATATTGATGATACGTATCAAGCCATTCTTACCTGCGCAGTCGGCGCACATCCCCATCCCTCATAGTCATCCCTTTGGCATCCAGGTGTTCCAGAAAAGCCAGCGCGTATCGCCGACTGGTGTTGTATCGATCGCGGAACTGCGCAACGGTCAAAGTTCCGTTTTTTTCGATCCAGCTTTTCACATCCTCCACCATTGATGTGTAGTCCTCCGTCCGGAAGACCACATCCGTCGAGACCGGCAAAAGCCGGCCGATATCTACCAGCGCTTGGTAGACCTCTTCACCTACGGCTTCCTGGCATTCTTTGATCGATGGCGGCGTATAAGGCGCATCAGCAAATGCCTGCATCAGCGCTCGCACCCTCTCCTCCTGCAGCGGGCTGAAATGGATTGAATGGCCAGGCAGATAGACCAATGGCCCATCCTCGCTCAGAATTCCCTCCTCTTCACACTTCGCCATCAATGCGCTCATCACCCGGTTGGACAGCCGCAACCGGCTCTTGAGCTCTTCACGAGGCATCCCTTTACGCAACGGATAGTGCCCATGATAAGCCGTCAGCGCCTCGACAGCGCGCTTGCGGGCATCCTCCCATGCATGGGAGGATGCAATCAACACCTCGCTGTTGGCCTTCACCTCGCCGCTTTCCATGGGCACAATCCAGCCAGAGGAGACCAGCCTGTACAGCGCCTCATTGATCGCGCCCGCATCCAAGCCGGTGCGGGATACCAGCTCGCGGCAGATCACGAATCCGGAAGCCTCAATGGCTTGCAACGTTACCTCGTCTGGCGATCCTCGCGAAAGGGCTTCTAAATGATCCAACACCCTGACCGAAAAACGGCGATGACGCTCGGAGGGATGAGCATCGACAACCCCGCCGCCCCCGAGCGTCTCGCCAGGGGATGGTCTGCGAAGGATGTACCGGTCGCCGCGCATTGCCACGACCGGCTCATGCAGCTCGAGCTGCAGCCAACCGGACTCGCCCGGTTTGATCTCCTCGCTGCCTAACAACCGCACTCGCGCCAGCACCTCGGCCGAGCCCAGAAAGAGCTTGACTTCGCTGTTATGCTTGAGCGAGCTGCCTGCATCGGGAAGCAATCGAAAGCGCACATCCAACCAGCGCGTAGGCTGGTATTGACCCGGGTACGCCACCACGTTGCCGCGTCGGATCTGGCTCACGTCAAGACCGGAGATATTTATCGCCGTCCTGCTGCCAGGCACGGCCGTCTCGACCTTCTGACGATGCGTCTGCAGACCGCGGATGCGTCCGCGTAGACCCTGCGGTAGAACCTCGATCTCTTCTCCCACGCGAAAGAGGCCATCGCTCAATGTTCCGGTCACCACAGTGCCAAATCCGGGCATGGTGAATACCCGATCCACCGGCAAACGCGGCCGGCCGGAATCCGGACGGGTCGGCAGTTGTGCGAGGACATCGGCCAGTACACTCATCAGAACATCCAGCCCCTGGCGCGTCCGCGCCGAAACGGGCAGGACAGGCGCCTCGGCCAGCACCGTACCCTTAAGCGCCTGGCGCACATCGGCTTCGACCAATCGCAGCCATTCCTCATCATCAACCAGGTCGATCTTGGTCAACACCACCACGCCGGCCGGGATTTGCAGAATATCCAGGATGGCCAGATGTTCACGCGTCTGGGGCATCACCCCCTCGTCGGCAGCAACCACGAACAGGGTCGCGTCGATTCCACCCACGCCAGCCAGCATGTTTTCGATGAAATCTCGGTGCCCCGGTACATCCACGATGCCGACCGTCTCTCCATTCGGCAAGGTGAGCCAGCCGAAGCCCAGATCGATCGTCATTTCGCGCGCCTGTTCCTCTTTTAACCGGTCTGGGTGGACGCCAGTAATGGCGGCAATCAACGTCGATTTGCCGTGATCGACATGTCCGGCCGTGCCAATTACGCGCATATTGCGTCCTTTTTGGGGAATGAGATCAGACAAACTTGCCTGATCTCCTAGGTCTTTTGCTGGCTGGTCAACCGCTCGTACGCCGCCATCCAATCGTGTGCCATAGCCAGAAGACCCTGCAATCGTTTCTCTGTATCCTCGTTTATCTGCTGGATGAGATCTTCGATCTCCTGGCTGGAATCCTCCAGGGATACGACCCGCTCAGCCAACTTCTCCAATTGGCGGTTGGCTTCTCGCGCCTGCTCTTCCTGCGCCAAAGAATAATTCGTCCACCGTTTTTGATCATCGGCTTTAAAGGTCATCCATTCCTGTCGGAAACGATCTTCGGCCAGTCGCTGCATTTCGGTGATTTCATTGATCCGCCGGTCGATCCGCTGTGTAACCTCATCCAGGGCTTCCTGAGAGCGCTTCACCGAGCGATGGGTCGATTCCAAAGATTGGAGCTCGGCCTCCAGATTCGCCGCGATCTTCTCCAGGCCTTCGAAGCGTGTTTGCCACTCCTTCCAGGTTCGTTCGCGTTCGACCTGAAGCAGCGTCTGCTTTTCGAGGAAAGAGGCCTGCGCCTGTCTGCGCTCATTCTCAGCCGCCAGCAGCTCATTCAAGCGCATTTCAAGTTTGCGCAGACCGTCGTTAAGGAGGTCTACCTTGCCGCGTTGCTCATCGGAGCGCTTTCGCAGCGTCGCCGCCTCACCTATCAGATCGGTCATTCGCTTGGCATCCTGCCGCCGGCCTTCCTCCAGCAAGCGTACGGACCGCTTGAACTCCTCTTCGAAACGGGTCACCTCAACGACTTTTTGCTCTAATTCTTCGATCATCCGCGCCAGGCGAAATTCCTCTTCAATGCGCGTCTGGAGCGTTTTCTTCAACTCGGCGATCGCTGACAGCCCTTTGCGTATCTCACCGATGTCCTGATTGATGCCTTCCATCTCCAGCCGATGGACCTTTTCGGCTTCGCGCTCGTGTTCGGCGCGTTGTTTTTCAACCGCTTCCACAGATCGCCCGAAGTCGACGCGCATTTGCGCCATGGAAGCCTCGAACTGGTCGAGGCGGGCCATCACTGTTCCCAGCCGGGTCACTTCCCCGTTCAACTCCTTCAACTGTTGGAGGATACCCGGCAGTGAACCCTCCAGACTCACCAGGCGTTCTTCCAGGGTCGCAATGGTGGTTTTATCCTTACGCCGCTCATCATCCAGCCACTCCAGCCGTTTTACGATCTGTTCATGTTCCATGGTTCTCTTACCTTTCGCCAGGCGGGGGTACGCACTTTTAAAGATTATACCATCTGCATCTTTTTCATTTTGTTTTCGGCTTCTACCCCTAGCCAGAAAGCCTTGATTGGTTTAAAGAAAGGGATACCCCAACGAACATAAATAAAATGCAACGGCTCGCAATTTATGGAGCCAGGTGAACGTAGGCGGAGAGGAGATCGAGCATACTGGGGCTGGTGAGCTGCGGCCAGATACCCACCACCAGCAGAGCCAGTGCCCCGATTCCCAGTACGACGATCTGTCCAGCGCTCTCACCCACCTGCGCTGCAACTGGCTCTTCTCGCCAGATGGCAGACGCCATCGCTCTTAAACCCGCCATTAACAGACCCAGAGTTCCCAACACGACCCACAATGCCGTTGGCAGGGATTGCTGGGCCAAGCCCTCAAGCAGCGCGAAACGGGCAGGAAATCCAGCCAATAGGGGCAATCCCGATAAGGATAGAAGCGATAGGAGCAGAGCTGAAGCAGCTAGTGGCAGTCGGTAAGCTAGCCCGCGTAAATTGTCCAGGTGCAATGTGCCAGTCTCATTATGAATGACGGCAAGAGTGAGCGCCAAACAACCCAATCCGATCGCGCGCGGCAGCAATAGCAGCGCGAACACCTGTGCTCCCAAACCCGCACCCAGGCTGACCGCCAGCAGAGCCAGGCCGGTCTCCATAATCGCCGCATAGCCCATCACACGACCCAGATGGTTTTGAAAAGCGGCCCATATGCCTCCTGTCAGCACCATCACCACACCAGTGATCTGCAGGCTGGTGTAAAGCGTGACCGTCTCCCTCAGCCAGGCAAAGTTATCCAGGAAATCCAGCCCCAAAAACAGTCCGGCCATCGGCATCATGACCAGGATAAAGCCCGCTACGTATGGATGGCTTTCTTCCGAAATGAGAGGAATCCAGGCGTAGAATGGGAATACCGCCAGCAGGAAAGCGAAGCCCAAGCCTAGCAGCACTCCGGCCTGTTTTGCCTGACTGACAGCCGCCTGCCCCGCTTCCACCCCGGTTAGCATCCATCCGGTGAAGAGAATGAAGGGCATCGCCAATGTCTGCATGATCAGGTAGCGCAGCGCACCGCGTCCGACCGGCTTACCGGGTGGAGAAAGCATGGGTATACTGAGCAACACGGCAATCTCAAGGATCAGCGCGGCGTACAGGAATGGCTGCACCGCCAGGGCGGCTACCAAAAGCGCAGTTATCCCCAGGCCGAGCGGCGCGAGCTGTGGGCCTGCCCCGGCAAATGGAATCGCGAAGAACCACCCTGCAGCGATTAAATACACCAGTATCAAAACAGGTGTGTCTGCCTGGGTGATGGTCAACTGGCGGCCAAAGACTGCGAATGTTTCATTGATGCTTGTGCGAAACAACCCAAAATCGATCCTCGCGCCGATCGGTAACTGCCACGCCAGCCATGCCAGCAACAGGGAGACACCCGCAGCGATCCGCGCTGTCAGGCTTTCCCTTTTATTAATCAGCCATAATCCAGCCGCCGTCACGAACGGAAAGAAAATCCAGATCAGCGCTGCGCTCATGCCTGCTCCCCTTCCACCGTTGCGGTGAGCAGGTAAGCGCCGACCAGAGCCAGCCCGAGCGTCACCACCACCAGCAGCCCTGCCACCAATACCGATGTCTCCACAACCGCATAGAAAATCTCAAAACCGGATAATACCGTCAACAATCCAAGAATCACCCGCAATGGCCTGGCGGTCATCCCCAGGTGCAGCAACCCCATTCCGATCAGAATCAACCCGCCAATCACCTGTACATTTCTCACACCCGGAAACCACGCGGAGACGCCCGGCGAAATGGTCAAGATCACCAGCAGCACCAGGCTAGCCGCTACGGAGCGGAAAATACGTCCACCAGGCCAGGAACGCTCCTCCATTCCAAATGGTTGGCCGATCTGGGCCAATCCCAGCGCGGCGGCGGCCATCCATCCCACCACGACTTTTACCACTGCCAGAGCTACAGGCCAGCTCATGCCGACCAATACCGCCACCCCGGCGTATTGGACTGCCAGAGCTGCTACGCTAACCCGCCAATCCTGGCTAAGGAAAAGGGTCAACGCGGTTACGCCCAGGAGGATCACCGCTGCTATCCCGGCGATGCCGCTCATCAAGCCCCTCCCGCCTGGCTGATGAGTGTCACCAGCAGCGCCAGCAACACCAGCACCCATAGAATTCCCGCGTCGCCCTCCAGGATACCCGCCAGCATTTCCACCAGCCATCTGGCTGTTCGAAAACCCAAACGAAATAATCGAAAAAGCCAGCCAAGGCCAAGCACACTCCCGGTCACTTTCGCGATG
>DAOTWA010000006.1:0-36710 GCA_034435955.1 Anaerolineaceae bacterium
GACACCACAAGTTTTTGAACAACCATCGGTTCTACAGAAATGGAGCGGCCTATGCTCAAATTTCTGCCCCTGTTGATTGCATTTTCCCTTCTCGCCGCGTGCGCGCCGAGCGGCGCACGCGCCATTCCGCCGACCGACGTCCCAAACCTTGACGTCAGCAGCCCGGCCTTTCTTGCTGGCGAGCCCATCCCCAAGGAATATACCTGCGACGGGGCGGATCGCTCACCGGCTCTGCGCTGGGAGGGCGTTCCAGCCGATGCGCAGAGTCTGGCCATCCTCATGCAAGACCCCGACGCGCCCGGCGGCACCTTCACTCACTGGATCCTGGTTAATTTACCCGCTTCGCTGGATGAGATTCCGGGCGGCCTGCCCGCGGAAGAAACCGCGCTGGACGGCGCCCTGCAGGGCAAGAACGACTTCGGCCGTCTTGGCTACGGCGGACCGTGCCCACCGGCGGGCAAGGCGCACCACTATATTTTCACCGTATACGCGCTGGACCAGATGCTGCCCCTCGATAAAGCCCCCTCAAGGGAGCAATTCCACCAGGCCATCCAGGGGCATGTGCTGGCCGCCGGCCAGCTTACTGGCACCTACCAGCGTTGAGCGAGGAGATGTCTGTGGCAGATCAGCTTTCGAACGGCGAGTACGTGACCTTCGTCAAGCAGGGCGGCATCCCGGTGACCATCGTGCGCTATGGGGGAACCTGGGTGCGCGTGATCGGTTATGGCGGTAAGCCGGTCACTTACGTGAAATACGGCGGCATACCGGTCAGCGTGGACAACGAGATGAATCTGCCCGAGGATGTAAAAGAGGAGTTGGGATATTAGCCCTTTGCGGGCCGCCGGGAGGTTCTCCTGGATCGTGCGGGCCGTCATTCCCTCAGGGGCAACTGGTGAGCCGGCGCCAGGTCCACCACCTTCCACTGCCCGTCCACCCGCGCCACCTGAATCTGGAAGGGGATGACGGTGAGCGGAGCGTTGTTCGCCATGTCGTGCGCCAGCGCTTCCACCTCCACGATCTGGAGGCCAAGCGTGCTTTGCATGGTGCGCCAGCGAAAGGCGATTTCGACCGTGTCGCTGCGTTTGATCTCCGCCAGGCTGTCCAGGGATGCCATGGTGGGCGTCCTCTGTCGAAAGGCGGGCACCAGATCGTCCAGGGCGCGAGCATCACCCCGGCTCCACAGGTTGAAAAAACCATCCAGGAAAGGCTTCAGCCCGCTCACGGCCATCGCCAGCTTCAGCGTGTAGAGTTTTTGGCTCGCTGGCAGGGCGCACCTGTCCTCCGGTTCTCCTTGCACGCACAAATTGGGTTCCACCGGGCGCCAGCTTACCGTCAGGACGGCCTGGAGCTCATTTTGGACGAAGTGCCAGCCGTTCCCATACCAGTCTAACCCGAACACCGGATTGTTCGGCGTGCCGCAGCCGCAGGTGAAGTTGGCATCGTTTTGAAACCCGGCCTGGGCGAGCAGCGACTCCACCCTGCGTGTGGCGGCCTCGATCGCGTCGGCGGGCGTATCTTTATACATCAGAACCACCTCACAGCCGTAGCCGTTGCCCGCATCGCCGGTGGCGGTTGGGTCGGTGTATTTCACCTGATCGACCTCCACGGCGGTGTGATCGAGCGCAGAGGATACTTTCAGCAGCCAGGCCTGGCAGATGGACGCGTCGGGCGGGACGAGGTCGCCGGATGGTTCGGCGGTTGGCGCGAGGGAAGGGGTGCTCGTTTGGGACGATCGAGGCGAGAGCCAGGCATCGAGGCTGCCGGGCGTCAGCAGGGCGAAAGCCAGGATTCCGACGGCCAACCCAACGGCAGCGGCGCGCGCGCCCATGGACAGTCCCGCTCGCAGCCGGTACAGGTACTTCCACAGGCTGTCTGGCAGGCTCAGCCGCTTTTTCGCGCCCGCGCCGCGGTGGAGGACGTCCCATCGTTCTTGCTCCCTGGCCAGAAAGTTATCTTCTGGCCTCAAATATGAGGCCAGCCGGCGCATGTCCCCTTCTGGATCGGCGGAGTCCGGCAGCAGATTGCGGAGGGCAGCCAGCCCGCTGCGGATGCGCCTGCCGGCTTCCTCTGCACGGACGCCCAGCACGGCCGCCACCTCCTCCACTTGCAGGCCGGCGAATCCGGCCAGCGCCAGGGATTCTCGCACCGATGGGCGCAGGGATTGCAGCCCGTTGGCGATGCGCGCCGCCCAGGCCCTGGCCGCCACGTCCTCAGCCGCCGCGGAAAGCCCCCACTCGCCCGCAGGCCCGTCTGCTTCGCTGCGAGCATCTCCTCTGGCGCGTCTGCGGCCGAAGGCCGCCGTGTAGCGCGCCGCCTGGAACAGGCGCAAGGTCCAACCCAGGCCACCCGGCCTGGGCCGGACTGACCAGCGTACGGCCGCGCGCAGGGTCTCGCTCACCTGGGCCTGGGCTTCCCATGGGTCGCCGCACAGCGCCATATGAAAACGGTACAGCCGTAGGATCGTCTCAGCGTCCAGAGGATGCTCGGATGGGTGGCTCGTTTCTTGCACGATGCGGGTGGGGAATTGGGGCTCAGCTTCCATTTCCTGCCAGTCTACTACCGATAAGTCGCCCGCTGATCTGGGCGGGCGATGGGATAATAATCAGGCCGGATTCCTGCAGGCGTCCGGCGGCGCGCCTGGGCAGACAGGAATCATCGCCAGCGAAATTGAGTATAATCCCTTTGCCGCTTCTGGTGCAGGTATGTCTCATCCAAAAACGTTGTCCAAGATTCTGCCTGCTTTCCTGCTCGCGACCGCCGCGCTTATCCTGTTGCTCTCCGCTGCCTGCACTCCGGGAGCAGGGACGAGCTCACCGACCTCGCTGCCCAAGCAGTCCGAGGGCCCCGTCACCCAGCCGGCCCTCGTCGAGGGCGCGCCGACGCCCACGCCGGCGGGAGGATCGGCCATAACCGCCTCCAGCCCCACGTCTCCTGCGCCGGCCGCACGGGTTGTTTACGTTCAGGGCGGAAATATCTGGCTGGATGAGGGCGAAGGTACCGCCCGCCAGCTCACTCGGGGCGGCGCCGACGATTTCCCGCTTTTCTCACCGGATGGCGGCTGGATCCTTTACCGTCGCCGTCTCAGCGGAGGCGAGGCGGGCTTCGAGCGGTATGAGCTGCGGGTCGTCAGCCTGGATGGCAGGGACGACCGTCTGGCAGCCGGGCCGGAAAACCTGCCGGGGCAGAACGGCCTGGCGCGCCTGGCCGAGAATCCCACCTGGGCTCCGGATGGCAACAGCCTGGCCTTCAACACCTGCCTGGAATGCGGCCTGTGCCCGGTCGACGACGATCTGTGGCTGGCCGAGCTGAAGACCGGCGCCGTCCGCCAGGCGCTGGCGAACGGGCAGGGCGGCCGGCCGCTTTATTCACCCGATGGCAGCCTCCTGCTGGTCTCCCGCAACGGCCAGATCGACCTTCTGGACGCGGACGGCGGAAATCTGCGCGCGTTATTCACCTTCGAGCCTATCCAATTCATCGAAGGCGGCTTTCACCCTTCGCCGGTCTGGTCCACGGATGGGCAGTCCATTCTCGTGGCTCTGCCGCCGGTTGACCTGACCCGGCCGATCGCTGCCGAAAGCGAGGTGACCCTGTGGCGCGCGCCGCTGAGCGGCCAGCCGCAGAAACTGGCCGTTCTGCCAGGCGCGGATGCCTTTGCCCTGCAAGACCAGGATGCCGCCGCCCACTGGTCGCCCGATCGGGCGCGCTTCGGCTACACCAACCTGGACCGCCGGGTGGTGATCTACAACCTTGAAACCGGTCAGAGCGAGGATTATGGAGCGGGGGTCTTTCTGGGGTGGAACCCGGATGGGCAGCGCTTTGTCTTCGACGCACAGCCGCAGGCCAAGGGCTTCTGGCGCGAAGGGGTCTCGATAGGTCGGATTGGAGAGGCGCCCGCGCCGCTGCTGCCGCCTGACCAGGCGGCCGGGATCGCTTCTGTGCGCTGGCTGGACGCCAACACCTTCGTGTACTTCGCCCGGCTCGGCCCGCCTCCCGACGGGGATGGCTTCGAGCTGCGCCTGGCGTCCTTGGGCGGGCCGTCGCGGGTGATTTTCCGCTCGACCGACCCGGAGGCCGCGAAAAGCGTGGACGTCAGCCGGTGAGGGGGAATATTACGGGTCGAGCGCGCGGTAGGCCCCGAAGCTGTCGGTGGCGAAATACACGTAATCAGGGCTGTTCGGATCGAAACTAATCTTCAAGATGATCCTGCCGGCCAGGTCCGCGGGCCCATTTTGCCAGGTGATCCCGCCGTCGTCGCTGTAAAAGGCGCCGTTGGACGTGCCCGCCCACAAGCGCCCGGCGCGATGCGGGTCGAGCGTCAGATCGCGCAAGGTATAGTTAGATAGACCGGCTGCGGTCCATGATCCGCTGCCCACGCGTTTGTACACGCCGTTGGTGGAGCCTGCCCAAACAGTCGATGGGTCGCTGTAGATGAGCACATTGACTGTGCCCCCACCCGGAAAGTTGATGGACTGCCAGCTTGAGCCGTTGTTGTATTGAACCACACCGGCGTCACTGGTGGATGCGTACAGGACATTCGGATTGTCCGGCTTCACCGCGGTGGACAGCACCACCTTGCCGCTCAGCGCCCAGGGCGACCAGGTAGCCCCTCCGTCTTGACTCCGATACAATCCACCACCTGAGGTTCCCAGATATGCAATTGAAGGATTGGATGGGGCGAAGGCGATGCTCAGGCCGGGCACGCCCACGCTGGTTGGCTGCATGAAGCCGGAGTCCAACACCCCGTCCGGCTGCGGGCCGTACAGCTCCTCGGCCGCCGCGCGCACCGACTGCTGCTCCTCCTTGCTGAGCGGGGCCTTCAGCGCCAGCGGCGTCGGCGATCGCTGGGTCCAGGTGGACGTGGACAGGTCGAGGGTGAACACGCCCGAATCCGTCAATACGAACAATGAGTTGGCGTCAGAGGGACTCAGCGCCACCGCGTGCACGTTGCGGCTGCCGGGCAAACCGGGAATGTCGCTCCAGGTCTGTCCGGCGTTGTCGCTGCGCTCCACGCCCCCGCCAAGGATGCCGGCCACCATCTTACGCGAGTCGGCGGGCAGCACGATCAGGCCGGTGGCCACGCTGGCTTTAAAGCCCGCCTGGCTGTGGGCCCAGCTAATTCCGGAGTCCGTGCTGCGATAGACGCCGCCCAGCACAGGGCCGGCAAACACATTCCTCGAAACGAAGGGATCGATTTCGGTGGTGTAAATGCTGTAGTCCTGGAGGCCGACCTGTGACCAGTTATTTCCCCCGGTGGTGGTCCTCCACACTCCCAGGCCGGTGGTTTCACCGGCTTCGGGGAAATCCCCGAAGAAGAGCGTATTGGTCTGCTTTGGGTTGATCGAGAGGCTGTTGGGGTAGATTTTCACACCGCTGGGACCCACGGAGGTCCAGTTATTGGCCGCATCGGTGGACTTGAACACGCCGTTGTGCCACAGACCCACGTAGACCGTCTGCGGGTTATGCGGATCTACCACGATGGAGCGACCGGAGATGACTGAGCTGGTGGAAGAGTTGGTAGGTAGCCCGCTGCTGGCTTTGGACCAGGACGAGCCGCCGTTGGTGCTCTTGTACACACCATTCTCGTGCGCAGCGGCGTAGACGTTGGCGGTATTGGACGGGTCAATGGCGATGGAGTACACCCAATCGTCGTAGTTGCTGCCGCCGATGTCGGTGAGCGAGGAGGACCAGCTTGCCCCTCCGTCGGTGGTGCGGTAAAGCACCCCATTCCAGCCGGTGATGCCGCCGCTGGAATTATAGACGATTGCGCCGCGGGTGGCCGCATAAGCCACGTTGGGATTCTTCGGGTCCACGGCCAGTGCGTAGACCACCGCCGGATCCTGGATGCCGCTATCCGCCTTGAACCAGCTCTGCCCGCCGTCGGTAGTCTTGTAGATCTTGGCATACACACCCTTATAGATACCGGCGAAAAGGATTTGCGGATTCGAAGCGGAAATGGCGATGGAGTTGACCCAACGGTCCGAGAGCGACATTCCCTGACTGGCCGCCGACCAGTTCGCCCCGCCGTCGCTGGATTTGAACACCCCGCTGCCGTAAGTGGCGGCGTAGATCAGCCCCAGGTGCAGCGGGTCGACGGCGTATTCGATCACGTTGCCGCCGTCGGGGCCGATCCAGCCGACTGGCAGGTAGTTCATCACGATGGGGAAATAAAGCGTCACGCCGCCGCTGTCGGGCGCCTGATCCTGCCCACGGGCGGGCTTGCCGGACAAACCGGTTGCCAGTAAGATACCGATAACGGCTATTTTTATGATGGATTTAGGCATCGCGTCGATTATATAGCAAATGCCGTCTTCTGACGATGGCGCCGGGGAGAGGATTTTTCACCCAGATGATGTACGACCTCAAGCCAGATTTTGAAGTCACGCTCAAGCGTATGGACGCCTTTTGGGAGCGCGAGCTGCTCGACCGCCCGCTGGTGCAGTTCACCCTGTACAAACCGCCCGACGAGCGAGTTCCACTGCCGCCTTCCCGCCACGCCAACCCGGCCGCGCGCTGGCTGGATGCGCAGTACCAGGCCGAATGGCAGCTCGTCAACCTCTCCAACCAGCTCTTCCTGGGCGATTCCCTGCCGGTGGCCTGGCCAAACCTCGGCCCGGATGTGTTCGCCGCGCTATACGGCTGCCCGTTGCGCTTCGGCGATTACGGCACGAGCTGGAGCGAGCCGGTGCTGCTGGACTGGGGCCAGGCCGGGGAACTGGCCCTGGATTGGGACGGCTTTTATCTGCACAAACTCGACGAGCTGACCGACGCTCTCCTGCAGACAGGCGAGGGCAGGTTCATCACCGGTATGACCGACTGGCACGCAGACGGGGACTGCCTGGCCGCCCTGCGCGGCGCCCAGAAGCTGGCGCTCGACCTGCTGGAGCACCCGGCTGAGGTAAAAATACTCCTCGAAAGAGTTCACCTGGATTACGAAAGACTCTATAATCATTTCTACGCCAGACTGCGCGCCGCCGGACAGCCAATTACCACCTGGACGCCCCTGGCCTGCCAGGGCCGCTATTATCTACCTTCTTGCGATTTTTCTGCCATGATTGGCGTTCGCGCCTTTGAAGAGTTTTTCCTGCCGGGTATCCGGCGCGAGTGCCGCTTCCTGGATCGCTCGCTGTATCACCTGGATGGACCCGGAGCGCTGCGCCATCTGGAGAGCATCCTGGCCATCCCCGAGCTGGATGCCGTGCAGTACGTGCCGACCATCGGAGATGCCGCCTTCAACAAGTGGGCGCCCGTCTACCGGCGCATCCAGGCAGCCGGCAAAGGCGTTCAGGTGACCTGTGAGTTGGGCGAGGTCAGCGCGGTGATGGAAGCCTTAGATCCGCGCGGGGTGTATCTGGTGGTTGACGGCGTGCCGGAGCGCGACTCGGCCGAGGCCCTGCTTGCCCAATTGGCGCGCTGGCCCCTGCGGCGGGTCTTTTGATCGTTCCTGAATTGAGATGAGGAGGCGCTTTTGACGGTAATTTACGCGCTCGCTGGCGTATTGGCCTTTACTTTTCTGGTGAGCCTGGCGCTTTCCTTCATGCTCACGCACCGGCATTACCTGGGCGAGGTGAGCAGCCCGGCCGAGGTGGGGCTGGAATACGAGGAGGTCTCATTTACGGCCGCCGATGGGATCACGCTGCGCGGCTGGTGGGTGCCGGGCGCCGATCGGCGTTGCGCCGCGATCCTGCTTCACGGCCACGGCGGCAGTATGGACCCCGATGTGCGCTACCTGCCGCCCCTGCATCAGGCCGGGCTGAGCGTGCTCATGTTCGACTTCCGCGCCCACGGTCGCAGCCAGGGGAAAACGACCACTTTCGGCTACCTCGAGGCGCGCGATGTGCAGGCCGCCGTGGCATTCCTCGCCTCCCGCGGCGTGGAGCGCGTCGCCCTGGTCGGCTTTTCGCTGGGCGGAATGGTGGCGCTGGTCAGCGCGCCGCTCTGCTCCCAGGTGGCCGCGGTGGTGGACGACGGGGCTCCAGCGCGCCTGCGCAGCGCGGTCAGGGGCTGGGCCGCCGAGCGCCGCCTGCCGGGCTGGCTGGCGCCCATCCTGGGATGTTTGGCGATCGTCGGAGCCTCTTTGCGGGTGGGCGCCAATTTGTTTGCCTACGAGCCGGTGCGCTGGGTTGGGAAGATCGCGCCGCGCCCGCTGCTGCTGATCCACGGCGACCTGGACCAGTACGTGCCCGACTTCGACGATCTGGCGCGCGCCGCCGGCGCGGGGACCGAGATCTGGCGCCTGCCCGATGCAGGCCATGTGCAGGCCAGCCGGATTTACACCGATGAATATTTCCGCCGCCTGGTGGGGTTTCTCGTGCGTCACCTGCGGCCCGAAACGCAACCTGCCCCCATCGTGGAGGACAAATGAAGTCCATGCGCTGGTACGACTATCTGAACGTGAACCTGTTCTGGCTGGGTCTGAACATCCGCAACAACGCCATTGGCATCATCTTCATGCCTTACCTGGTGGACGCCTTCGTGCGACCCGAGATTAAAAACACTGCCCTGGGCGAGATGCGCACAGCCGGGCTGGTGATTGCCATGCTGGTGCAGCCCGCCATGGGCCTGCTGAGCGACCGCTCGACCTCGCGCTTCGGCCGCCGGCGACCGTTCATTTTCGTGGGCGTGCTGCTCGACCTGATCTTCCTGGCGCTGGTTGCCGCCGCACAGAATTACTGGATGCTGCTGGTAGCTGTGCTGCTGACCCAGTTTTCGGCCAACATTTCTCATGGCGCCCTGCAAGGGCTGATCCCTGACCTGGTGCCCGAGGACAAGCGCGGGCTGGCTTCCGGGGTCAAGTCGATCTTCGAGCTGATCCCGCTGGTGCTGATGGGCTTTACGGTTGCGAAGTGGGTGGGCGAGGGGCGCTTCATCCTGGCGGTGGTGGCAACCGGCGCCGGCCTGCTGCTCACCATGCTGCTGACCATGGCGCTGGTCAAAGAACAGCCGCTGCGCGAGAGGCCGACCGAGCCGCTCGGCCCGCCCATGGTGCGCGTGATGGGCATCCTGGCCGGCATCCTCGTGGGCGCCGCCGCCGGACTGGTCGGCGGCGGGCTGGTGGGCGGCCTGGCCGGACTGATCGCCTGGGCTGTCTCTGGCGTTCGCACCGCCTGGATGGTGGGCGTGGCGGTGGGCGGCGTGGTTGCCATGGCGGTGGCGGTGGTGGCCGGCGTGTGGGCTGGGGCGGGGGGCGCACTGGGCCGCGGGGCCCGCAACCAATCGCCCTTCGTCTGGTGGGTGGTCAACCGGCTGTTCTTTTTCGCCGCCATCACCTCGATCCAGTCATTCGTGCCTTATTTTTTGATGTATTCCTTCAACGTTTCGCGTGAAACCGCCGTCAGTATGACCGGCAGCCTGGTCAGCGTGGTGGGCGTATTTACCCTTTTCACTGCCCTGCCCAGCGGCTGGCTCTCCGATCGTTTCGGGCACCGCCGCCTGGTCGCCTGGAGCGGAGTTTTGGCCGCAGCAGGAGCCTTCCTGCTGCTTGGTTGCATCTGGGCGCCTAACCTGGCGATGATTTACGTAGCCGGCACTGTTCTGGGCCTCTCGGCCGGCCTGTTCACCACCACCAATTGGGCCCTGGGCACCCAGCTCGTTCCGGCCGAAGAGGCGGGGCGCTACCTGGGCATCTCCAATCTGGCCGGCGCGGGGGCGGGCATGATCGGCACCGGCATCGGCGGCCCGGTGGCCGATTTCCTCAACGGCTATCTGCCCGGCCTGGGTTATTTCGTACTCTTCGCTGGCTATGGCCTGCTGTTTCTGTTCAGCACGGCCAGCCTGGCGTGGGTGAAAATGGAAACACGCCCTTCGACTGTTGCAGTTGCACCCGCTGGAAATTAACAGGATTTTCCATGCTATCCATGGCAAGGATTCCGCCGCTTCGATACAAACTGGTTTACCTCCTCACCCTGATTTATCTGGCCGCCGTGGCAGGGATCGGGATGCGCATCTACCGCGATTTTGGCGCACCGTGGGATGAGCCTGCCGAGATTGAGCGGGGAATAGCTAATTATCGCTTTATATTGAAACACGATCCGATCCTGCTCAATAGGCCTGATCGTATTTACGGCCCCCTTTTCGAGATTTTCCTCGTACGTTTCCAGTCAAAAGGTGATGCCCAACAGGTCTACTTGAGCCGGCACTTGATCACTTTCCTGACATTCTTTTCCGGGTGCCTGGCCTTTTATCTGCTGAATTGGCGGCTTTTCCGGAAGGCGTGGATGGCTCTGGCGGGACAAGTATTCCTGACCATCAGCCCACGCATATTCGGCTCCGCATTTTTCAATGAAAAAGATATCCCTTTCATGGTCTTCTTCATCTATGCATTAGTGACCATGCTTTGGTATCTGGATAAGCCTAATGCTGTGCGCGGTCTGGTTCATGGCATTTTCACAGGAGCCCTGCTGGCCTTGCGACTGCCCGGGCTAGTCATCCCGCTGCTAACCCTGACCGGCCTGATATTGGAAGTGGTCAACCGAAGGGTAACGTTCCGACGGGGAGGGCTATCCTTTGGGCTATACAGCTTAAGCGGGGCAGCAGGGATGGTGCTTTTCTGGCCAGCACTGTGGGCCGATCCCATCGGGGGTTTCATCGCTTCTATCAAAGAGATGAGTCATTACCCCCATGATGCTCCCATGCTTTATTTAGGGCAGAGGATTTCATCCACGAATCTGCCTTGGCATTATCTTCCGGTATGGATAGCCGTAACCACACCAATTTTGTATCTGCTTCTATTCTTTCTAGGCCTGGGCGTCATCCTCTATCGGCTGTCAGGCAAAATCGGCAAGAAGCTGGACAGACGAGGAAGAGATGAGTTGCTCATCCTTGGAAGCATGCTGATCCCTCTGCTTACGGTCATCATAATAAAATCGGTGGTATATGACTCCTGGCGTCAAATGTATTTCATCTACCCATCCTTTGTACTGATCGCTCTTTTCGGTCTCGAATGGGGATGGTCGCGATTGGCGAAGCGTTTTTCTCGCCCCTTGACGGTAGCTTTCATTGTTGGTGTATTGCTTCTCGGCCTACTTCCACCTTTGACCTGGATGATCCACAATCATCCGTATGAGTACGTGTATTTCAATCGATTGGCTGGACCGAATCTGGGCGCGGCGCAGCAACTTTTCATGACCGACTACTGGGGTTTGGCCTACCGCCCTGGCCTGGAATATCTTGTGAAAACAGACAAAAGCCAAGTAATTGACGTTTTCCTGGAAACCGAAGGCGGCTACGCAGCCATTGAGATGCTTCCTCCTGACGATGCGCGCCGCATTCGGGTGGTGAATAAGCCTGAAGAAGCCCGCTATTTTATCGGCAACTATTACCTCTTGCCAGGCGTCTACGCCTATCACGATGAGATCTTTACCGTCCAGGTGGATGGCGCGAAATTGCTCTCGATTTATGACCTAAACGCTCAGAGGTCGAAATAGATCGGCGATGCACGGAGTTTCTCGATAAGTGAAAGCGATGCAGTAACAGCCCGCAATTGAAGTGCTCTTCATCGCGACCTTTAAGACTGTATTACACTACCGCATCCGGTCATTTTCTTCCCTGGCTTCCTCCACGGCCGCGGCGAAGGCCGGCAGGCTGCGCTCGATCATCTCGTCGCTGGCGGTGAGCGAGATGCGGAAGTAGCCGGGCATCTCCGCCGCCCGGCCCGGCAGGCAGTACACGCGCCGCTTCTCCAGTAGCTTGATGAAGGCCAGTTCGTCCTCCAGCGGCGACTTAGGCAGCAGGTAGAAGGTACCCTCCGGTTTGTGCACCGGATAGCCCATCTCTCGCAGCGCTGCCACCATGCGGTCGCGCTTCTCCTCCAGGTGATGCACGTCGATGGACAGCTTCTCCAGATCGGCGAGAGCGTGTTGCAGCAGGGCGTTGGGGAAAGCGTAGCCGGTCAAGAACTGCGCCGCAGTGATCGCGGTGCGCACCGGCTCTGGTTCGGGCAGCTCGGGCGGCAGGGCGATGTAGCCGATGCGCTGGCCGGGGGCGAGCAGGGTCTTGCCGTAGGTGTAAATCAGGAAGGAGTGCGGGTAATAATCCGTGGGGCTGAGAAAACGGCGCCCGTCGTAGACGATCTTGCTGTAGGATTCATCCGAGAGCAGGTACACCGGCCTTCCGGCGCGCCGGGCTGCTCGTTCCAGGATGTCGGCCAGACCCTTCAGGCTTTCCGGGGGGTAGATCTTACCGGTCGGGTTGTTGGGCGAATTAACGATGATCGCCCGCGTGCGGGGCGTCACGGCCGACTCGATGGCCTCCAGGTCCAGGTCGAAAGTATCCCGATCGATCATCACCCGCACCGGCATCCCGCCGGCCGACAAGATTAGCGCCTCGTAGAAGAACCATGGTGGGCTGAGGAAGATTACTTCGTCGCCCGGGTCCACCACCGCGTTCAGGCACACCGCCAGACCGGCGAATGCCCCCGTGGTGAGGAAAATGTCCTCCGCGCGGTAACCCTTGCCGCGCCAGCCGCGCAGCGCTTCGGCCAGCACTTCTCGTGAAGCGGGTTCATTGTCCTTGTAGGCGAACCAGTCTTTATTCAGGGGGACCACCCGGCTCTGCAGAGCCTCCACATACCCTTCCAGCGGCATCTCCTGCGGATTGCCGAGCATGAAATCGCACGCCAGCGGGTCGGTCTGGCGGCGCGTGAAAGCCGGCTCGTTCATCAACGCAAGCAGGGCGCTCATCGCACCCTGGACGCGCAGCGAGCGTTGCGAGACGATATTCATTCGGTTTTCCTTCCTATGGTAGGCCTTTCCCTCAAACCGGCGAAAAGGTCATTCTCCATCTGCCGCCCGCCGTTGACCTGACTGAAAGCACGGTAGTAGCACACGTGGCCCCACAGCAGATGGTTCTGCTCCGCGCTTAAGCGCGAGAGGTCGCCGTAGCCTTTGAGCTGAGAGCGGTGGCATTGCACCGCCTCAAAGACCGTACGCCAATGCTCGCCACCGTCCACCACCGTGGTGATGGCCCAGTCCTGCCACGCCACCGGCTTACGCACTACCCCATCAATGTCCATACGGATCTCGTCAAAGAGCGCGTAGTACAGGGCTGTCAGCACCTGGTCGGCGACGAAGTAGTACAGCTTGGCGATCTGGTGGGGCGGCCGATCCGCCGGGTCGTGGTAGTTGCAATCCGCCGCCAGCACCGCCGCCGCGGTGGTAAACTGGGAGATGGCGATATGATCGGGGTGCCCGCAGACTCCATCCGGTCCGAAGGTGACGACCACCTGCGGGCGAAAGCGGCGGAGGTGGTCGGCGATCGCCGCGCTGGCCTCTCTGGGGTCGGCCTGGTCCAGGTCGCCGTCCACGTAGCCGAGGAAATCCACCCGGCGGATGCCCAGCTTCTCGGCTGCGCAGCGCAGCTCATCCTCGCGCAGCCGGCCCAGCGCCTCCATGCCCGGGTTGTCCTCCTGCGCGCCGAACCAGCCGCGTTCGCCGCGCGTGGCAGTGAGCAGTTGAATCTCGACGCCCTGAGCGGCGTATCAGGCCAGGCTGCCTCCTACGCCCAGGGTCTCATCGTCTGGGTGAGCCAGAACGCACATCAGGCGGAATGCCTCGTTCATAGGTGCCTCACTGGTAAAATCAGACTGGCGCCCTGTGTGGGGTGGGAGTTCGAGTAATCAGCCAATATAGACGATATTACTCTATAATGGACATTTGTTGCAAGTGGAAATCTAAACAATAACTCGAGTTGCCATGACCAGTTACTGCGAATACGTGCTCACCGACCCGTTGCATAAACCGTATCACGATCAGGAGTACGGCTTCCCCCTGCGCACCGATTCCGCGTTGCTCGAGCGCCTCTCGCTGGAGATCTTCCAGGCCGGCCTCTCATGGAGTATCATTCTGAAGAAAAAGGACGCCTTCCACGCCGCCTTTGAGGGCTTCGAGCCGGAGCGACTGGTCGCCTATGGCGACGGCGATGTGGCGCGCCTGCTGGCCGATGCGCGCATCGTGCGCAACCGGCGCAAGATCGAGGCGGTGATCGAGAACGCCCGCCGCGTCCTCGCCCTGCGCCCCGTGTACGGCTCCTTCGCCGCATGGCTCGATCGCCACCATCCCCTCGGCCGCGAGGAATGGGTCAGGCTGTTCAAAGAGACTTTCGTCTTCACCGGCGGCGAGATCGTCGGCGAGTTTCTGGTCAGCACCGGCTACCTGCCCGGCGCCCATGAGCCGTCCTGCCCGATATACGCGCGCATCGCCGCCCTGAATCCGCCATGGATGAGGGCAGGGACAAGCCTGGGCGCATGACCAGTTCTTGCCTCTGAACCCAAAACCATGCACAGCAGGGGACGTAACAGGTGAATACGGCGACCGGATTGTGCGCGGGAAATAGTAGACTGGCGCTGAAGAATGAATCCCCTGTTACCTGCCGGGACTTTCCCCCTCCGCGAGGCGCCGCAACCTGGCAAGGTCGGCCAGCGCCACCCACTGCCTTCCTGAGCGGATCAGTCCATCGCGCTGGAGCTGGCTCATCACCCGGCTGGCGGTCTCGGTGGTCAGGCCGGCCATCTCGGCCAGATCACTCCGTGAGAGCGGCGCCTGAATGAGCAGGCCCTCGCGGGTCTGCGCGCCCAGCTTACCGCCCAGTTTGAGCAGGGCATAAGCGACCCGCTGCTCGGCAGTGCTGGCGGAGAGACGGCGCACCATCTCCTGGGCGTCACCCAGGCGCGCTTGGGAGATGTCCAGCACCTTAAGCGCCACGGGAGGGAAGCGGTCCAGCACGCCGCGGAAGTCCTCGCTGCTGATGCCCAGCGCGCAGACCACGGTCTGGGCGACAGCCGTGTCGGGGTATTCTTCGCCCGGCAGGGGAGACAGCGCGCCGAAGAACTCGCCTGGCGCCAGCAAGTCCAGCAGCACGTCCTTGCCGGCCAGGGTGTGGCGCAGGATCTTGACCTTGCCGGTGGCCACCACGTACAGGCGTCCGGCCGGGTCGCCGGCGGCGTAGATGGTCTCCCCGGGGGTGTGGCCGCGCTCGTGGAACAGAGGGTTAATGGCGGCGATCTCAGTTTGGTTGAGGCCGGCGAAGAACGGCAGGCCGTGCAGGATTTGCAGGCGCAGGTCGGTCGAGCAGAACGGCGGTTCGGCGCCGGTTGGCTCGTGGGGGATAGGGCGCCATTTGGATGGGAGTGGCATGCCTCTCAGGTCTATTCGTCGCTCAGACACCCGGGCGGTGGTGCGCCTGGATAATCCGTTATCCCTTTCCCAGCCGGGCGCGCTCTTCTGCGACGATGGAGGGATCCAGCTTGCGGAAAAGCGGTTGAGGCGGACGCAGCGCCTGCCCGGGGATCAGCCTGGCAGGCGCCCATTGTCCTCCGTCGGCGGGAGGATCATAGTGCAGCACGGTGTGTTCGCCGAGCGGGTCGCCGACGGTCTCGGTGCGCTGTGTCCCGAAGAGTGGTCGGTCGTAGCCCAAATATTCGTGCAGCTTCTGAGAGGTGAAGGGCAGGAAGGGCGCGAGCAGCACCTTGAGTGTGTCGATGGCCTGCAGGGCGGTGTAGATTGAGCGCGCAGCGGCTTCTCGGTCGCTCTTGATCTCGAACCAGGGCGAAGTGACGTCCAGGTACCTGTTGACCTCGCCTGCCAGGCGCATGGCCTCGGTGAGGGCTGCCCGCAGGTGCACTGCCTCGAGTTGCTCGCCCACGCTCTGGAAGCCGCCTTCCACAGCCGCCAGGAGCTCGCGGTCGCCCGGGCGCAACTCCCCCGGCTCCGGCACGCGGCCGTGCCAGTTGCGGTAGGCGAAAGATAGGACGCGGTTGGCCAGGTTGCCCCAGGTGGCTACCAGCTCGTCGTTGTTGCGGTGGAGGAAGTCTTCCCAATCCCAGTCGGTGTCTTTGTTCTCCGGCATATTGATGGTCAAATAATAGCGCAGCGGGTCTGGATCATAGCGGGAGAGGAAGTCGAGGCCCCACACGGCCCAGTTGCGGCTGCCGGAGATTTTCCTGCCCTCCAGGTTCATGAACTCGTTGGCGGGCACGTCATAAGGCAGGACGAAGGGTTTGTCCACCTGGAAGCCGAAATACTTGCCAAAGGCGGTACCGACGCCGATCAGCTCGCCCGGCCAGATGACGGCGTGGAAGGGGATGTTGTCTTTGCCGATGAAGTAATAGGCGCGCGAGGCGGGATCTGTCCACCAATGCTGCCAGGCATCCGGCTGGCCGTGGAGAGCCGCCCATTCGATGGCGGCCGAAAGGTAGCCGATAACCGCCTCGAACCACACGTACAGGCATTTGCCTTTCCAACCCTCGATCGGCACGGGGATGCCCCAATCCAAGTCGCGGGTGATCGGACGGCCACGCAGGCCTTCGGTCTGGATCTGGCCGAGGGATTGGCGCAGCACGTTCGGCCGCCAGTAGCTCTCCCGTGCGCGCAGGAATTCCTCGATCTGCGGCTGGAGACGCGCCAGGTCCAGGTAAAAGTGTTCGGTCTCGCGCAGCTCAGGGGTGGAGCCGTCGATCTTGGAGCGCGGGTCGATCAGCTTAGTCGGGTCGAGCAGGTTGCCGCAATTGTCGCATTGATCGGAGCGCGCGTTGGGGTAACCGCAGATGTAACAGGTGCCCTCCACATAGCGATCGGGCAGGAAGCGTCCCTGGCTGGGCGCGAACCACTGAAGCTGGCGATCGGTGTAGAGGAAACCGTTCTGCTTGAGCGCCAGGAAGATGGCCTGCGCTACGCGGAAGTGGTTGTCGGTGTGGGTGGAGGTAAACAGGTCATAGGTCAGGCCGAGCTTCTGGAAAAGATCGAGGAAACCGGCGTGGAAACGCTGGTAAACGGCGTAAGGGGGCACGCCTTCTGCGTCGGCGCGCACGGTGATGGGGGTGCCGTGGGCGTCCGAACCGGAGACCATCAACACCTGACGCCCGCGCAACCGCTGGTAACGGGCGAAGATGTCGGCCGGCAGGTAAGAACCGGTCAGGTTGCCGACGTGGATTTCGGCATTGGCGTACGGCCAGGCGACGGCCACCAGGATGGGTTCGGACATGGTCACCTCAAATAAGATGGAGATGGGTAGATTTTATCATTAATCGTTGCAGGAGATACAGATGGGCTGTTCCCAATAAAAAGGGTATTGCGGGGTAATCCACATAACCATACCTAAATAGTCTAATAAGTGCTATACTGGTGTCAACAACGTTGGGTCGTCAACAAGTTGGGGCGATGGCCTGCGTAAGTGAGCCAAACGCGCGGCCCTTTCCAAGCGAGCGATCAATGCGCCCCGCGGTAGCTGCGCCGTGAGCCGCCTTCGGCGTTTCATAATTTAAAACGAGACTGCTGGCGTCGGTAAGAGCATTCCTTCCATCCTTTTACAGGTAGGGCAATCTTGATCAGGTAGGAAATGGCAACGATTACCCCCACGTCCCAATCCTCGACTTTCGCAATTTTCCAAAACAGGTCTTTCTCTCTCCTATGGCTGGGCCAGCTCGTCTCGACTTCTGGCAGCGCGCTCACCAGTCTGGCAGCTTCGATCCTGGTTTACCGGCTAACCGGATCTGCGCTGAGTGTGGGGCTGATGCTGATGGCCACCGCGCTGCCCAGCGTGCTCATCGGTCTTATCGCCGGCGTGTTCGTGGATCGCTTCAACCGCAAGACAATCCTGGTGGCAGCCGATCTAATCCGCGCCCTGCTGTCCTTCCTCATCCCATGGATGATCGCCAGGAATATCCTGTGGCTTTATGCCATCATACTGCTCTCCAGTGCGGTGGGCCAGTTCTTCGACCCGGCCCACGAGAGCGTGCTGCCGGAGGTGGCCAGCGATGAGGAGCTGGCAGCGGCCAACTCGCTGATGGCCATCAGCGGTTTCGGTTCGACGGCCATCGGCTTCGCCGCTTCCGGTATGATCGCGGCGCGCTATCCGATCCAGTGGGCTTTCTACCTGGACGCGCTCACCTTCATTTTTTCGGCGGTCTGCATCCTGCTCATCCCTATCGGCAAACTCGATGTTGAAGGGAAGACGAACGTGGCTACGGTCATTAAGAATCTAAAGGGAGGCGGGAAGTACCTGCTGGAGAGCCCGTTGCTGCGCTCGCTGTTCTTCCTGACCATACCGGTTTCGATCGCTTTCGGACTGTGGAACTCGCTCCTGCTGCCCTTTGCGTTGCGCGCTCTGAAGGCCACAACATTCCAATACGGCTTGCAGGAGGGCCTCACCTCGGTGGGTTTTGTGGTGGGCAGCCTGCTCATGGCCAAGCTTGTCGGGCGGCTGCGCGAAGGCCAATGGATCGTGATCAGCTTCCTGGGGATGGGGCTGGTGGGCGTTTATTACGGTCTTTCCTCTGGCATTACCGCGGCGATCGGACTGGTCATGCTCTCCGGCTTTTTGAATGCCCCTTCGGCGATCGCCCGACGGTTGGTGGTGCAGCGCAATACCGTGCGGGAGGTGCGCGGACGGGTCACCAGTACTTTTTTCGTCGTCCGGGACGTGGTCTACCTGCTCGGCATGGCGGCGGCGGGGCTGGCCGATCTGTTCAATGTACGCGCAATGGTCGTGGCCAGCTCGGTGATCCTGGTGGCTGCCGGAGCGTTGGCGCTGTTCATGCCGGGGATCGGCCAGCCGGCGGCCGAGTGGAGGCGGGCGATCAGCCTGCTGCGCGGCGCGAAAGCTGCGCCCGGACTCGGCCCGGCCCGTGCGGCCACGCTGGCCGACTTCGACCTGCTGGCGGCGCAGATGCCGTCCATCGCCGCCCTGAGCATCAGGGAGCGTCAGAACCTGGCGGCACAGACCCTGGTGAGCAGCGCGGATACCGGGGTGACCATCCTGCGGCAGGGAGAAAAGAGCGACGCGGCTTATTTCATCCTTGAAGGGCGGGTAGTCGCCGGGCGGGATGAGAACGGGCAACAGCGTCTGCTGGAGGTGTTAAACACAGGCGACTTTTTCGGGGAGATCGCCGCGTTGACCGGCTTACCTCGCACGGCCAATGTGGTCGCCGAGGCGCCCACCACCCTGCTGCAAGTGCCGGTGCCGGCCCTGCGCAGGATGATGGCCGATCCACTGATCAACCGCATCTTCGTGAACAAGTTGACCGAGCGCATGGTGCGCATGAATATGGTCGACCTGCCGCGTCTGTCAGGTTTGGGTGGGCAGACGTTGCGTGATCTGGCCACGCCTGAGACGGCGGGTTAAAAAGGGAAATCCGCGCAGGGCTGACGGGACTCTCGCGCGGATCTGGTTGCCTATGGGCGGTGATTGGCCCGGTCGGGCATGCAGTTAGATCGAGAAGTGTATTTTTCCCTGGTCTTTGCTAGAGGTAATCCTTAAGCTGGCGCGCGCGGCGGGGGTGCCGCAGGCGGCGCAACGCCTTACCCTCGATCTGGCGGATGCGCTCGCGGGTCAGGCCAAACTTTTGACCGACCTCCTCGAGCGTGTAGGTGCGGCCGTTGTCCAAGCCGAAGCGCAGGCGCAGAATGCGCGCCTCGCGCGGCGAAAGGGTGGACAGCACTTCCTCGATTTTTTGGCGCAGCAGATCGCTGTAGGCGCTCTGGATGGGCGAAGGGGTGATGGTATCCTCGACGAACATGCCCAGTTCAGAGTCCTCCTCGTCGCCCACCGGGCTTTCGAGCGACAGCGGCAGCCACGAAACGCGCAGCATCCACTGCACTTTGCGGTTGGAGAGGCCCATCTCACTGGCGATCTCATCCACCTCGGGCGGGCGGCCAAGGGCCTGCTCCAGCTCGTGGGTCAGCTTGTAAAGCTGGCGGATACGGTCGATCATGTGAACCGGTACACGAATGGTGCGACCCTGATCGGCGATCGAACGGGTGATGGTCTGACGGATCCACCAGGTGGCATAGGTGGAGAAGCGGAAGCCGCGGTGATAGTCATACTTCTCGACGGCCTTCATCAGGCCCAAATTGCCCTCCTGGATCAGATCGAGGAAAGGCACGCCGCGCCCGATGTATTTTTTGGCGATGCTGACCACCAGGCGCGTGTTGGCCTTGATGAGGTGTTCGCGGGCGAGCACACCATCCTGGATCAGGCACTCGTATTCCTGGCGCAGCGCACTATTGCCGCGGCCGTTCAGGCGCGCCAGGTCCTTGCGGGCCTGGCGCCCGCGCTCGATGCGCTTGGCCAGTTCGAGCTCTTCATCCACGCTGAGGAGGGGAACGCGGGACATTTCCTTGAGGTACAGTCCGACGGTGTCGTCGGTGGAGATGCGTTCCAGGTCCACGTAATCGTCCAGATCGCTCTGGGGGACGGCTTCGTCCTCGGGCAGATCGAAATCCAGATCGCGGTCGAGGATTTCAATCCCATGGCGGCGCAGGGCGACCAGGACGGCGCTGAGGTGCTCGGCGTCCTCCTCGCCGTTCGGGTAGAACTCCATCAAATCCTCGGTAGTCAGATAACCTTGCACGTCGGCTTTTTCCAGCAACATACCCAAGATTTCCGTGTTTTGCCTGCGCCTGTCCGGATGTGTCACTGCCGCCCTCCTCTAATGCGCCCGCCGTGAGGTTCGATTCCCGTAATAGCCGCCACGAGCTTTATCCAGCCCGTACTCGTGCGATCCATGAAACGTATTTCAAGATTACTTAAATCCGCAACGCCTTACGACCCGCCCCAGCCCGTATGTCCCCGCCCGCCTCCCTTCCCGGCAACAGAGCGGGTAAATGGGGGCCGGCGAGTGGTCAGAGAAAATAGCCTTTAAGTGTATGGCACCCGCACCTGATGTTCGCAGGTCACCTCGTTTAGATTCTCGCCGCAAATAGAACACAGCCCCTTGCAATCCGGTTTGCATAAGGGGCTAATCGGTATTTCGATGAGCATATACTCACGCACCAGGGGTTCGAGGTCAATGTTGCCATTTTCGGGTAGAATCAGGCCCGATTCGGAGACTGTACGGTTGCTGAAAGCAAACAACTCGTCGAAGTTGATCTCCAAAATCTGCTCGAACTCGGTCAGGCAGCGCACGCATTCAGAAGAGAGCGCCGCGTGGAAACTGGCCTGCACGAGCAACCCCTGGGGTGTTCTGCCGATCCTCGCAACCCCGCTGAATTTGGTCAAATCCAGGTCAGGTTGCAGGTGGATCGTAGGGTAATCGAAATGAAAATCACGACTGCTGCCGATCGGCTGTCCAACAATAAAGCCGACGTTCAGTCGCAAAGGAAAACGAGGCTGGTACACGTTTATAAAAGATATTCAATTTTCTTGAATTAGATATGATGTAGTATAACACAGGATATTCCGAAAGTCAAGTTTTTATGATTAATTTGATAATTATTGGGCATGCTTTTTCATCAATGATACCATGGAGGAAGTTTTGACGTCTATTTTATTGGCTACTGAAAATCAGGGCAAACGGATCGAGATTAACGCTTTACTGGCCGATCTGCCTTTGCGCCTGGTGCTGCCGTCCGAATTGGGTTTAAGTCTAAGCGTGGCCGAGGATGGCGCCACTTACGCCGAAAACGCCGCACGCAAGGCCCGGGCTTATGCGCGCGCCGCGGGGATGGCGGCGCTGGCGGACGATTCGGGCCTGGAAGTTGACGTTCTCGGCGGCCTTCCGGGCATCCACTCACACCGCTTCGCGCCCTGGCCGGACGCCACCGACGCCGATCGGCGGCGTTACCTCCTTCAGCAACTGCATGGCAGGCCGCGCCCCTGGCGGGCGCGCTTCCGTTGCACGGTAGCGGTGGCTACACCAGACGGGGATGTGCAATACGCGGAGGGCGAATGCAGCGGCGAGATCATCCCCGAGGAGCGCGGCAGCGCCGGCTTTGGCTACGACCCGATTTTTTATCTCCCCGAGTACGGCCAGACCATGGCCGAGCTGGGTCTTGAGGTGAAGAATCGCATCAGCCACCGCGCCCGTGCCATCCAGGCTGCCCGGCCGATCCTGGAAGGGCTGATCGCCCGTCCGCCGAACTGATGCGCCTGTTCAAGCGTCCGCTTCATTCAACTTTGTATTGGGCGATGTTCTCCGCCGGGGTTGGGTAACGCATGTCAAACGCCTCCAATGTAGTGACGAGGATCTTCGAGACCACCAGATTGCGGTACCAGTTGCGGTCGGCGGGGATAATGTACCACGGCGCCCAACGGGTGCTGGTCTCGCTGAGGGCGTCCTCGTAAGCACGCATGTACTCAGGCCACAACTCGCGCTCCTTCAAATCGGCGGGGTTGAACTTCCACTGCTTGCGCGGAATGTCGATGCGTTCTTGCAGACGCAAGGCCTGCTCCTCGCGGCTGATGTGCAGGAAGAACTTGAGGATGGTGGTGCCCTCCGCGACGAGGCTGCGCTCGAACTCATTGATGATTTTGTAGCGCTTGCGCCAGACATTTTCTGGCACCAGATTGTGGACGCGTACGACCAGCACGTCCTCGTAGTGACTGCGGTTGAAGATAACGATCTCGCCTTTGGACGGCGTCTGCCTGTGAACCCGCCAGAGGAAGTCGTGATCCAATTCTTCAGGCGTGGGGACTTTAAAGGAGGCCACGCGCACGCCCTGTGGGTTGACCCCCTGAAACACGTGGCGGATGGTGCTGTCCTTGCCGGCTGTGTCCATGGCCTGGAGCACCACCAAAAGGCGGTGGCTGTGCCCGGCGTAAAGCAGCTCCTGGAGCTCGTCCAAACGCTCGAGCAGTTTGGCAATCTCTTTCTTGGCATTGGCTTTTTCAGGGGTGAAATCGGGAGAGGCTTTGGTGTCCCACTCGCTCAGGTCGACGCGCCTGCCCGGCTTGACGCGGAAGATATCCATGCTGGCTCCTCATTTCGTGAGATAGATAACAAAACAATTCTAACGGCATTTTGCCGTCGGTCCTGCGGCATTTAGAGCCAGGTAGGGATTATTTGAGCGGTAAGTCGGACGGCGACGGCGGCAGGCAGCCCCATCGTTTACCCGTTGGCGGCGAGGAGAAAGGCCAATTCCAGGCGATTGGCGCGCGGAAGGATGGATGTAAAAGAAAACGGCGGCCCGAGATTCGCTGCGCCCGGACCGCCGGCGAAAAACCTGGCTGACCAGCTCAAGCAGCCATGCCATGCTGAGACAGCCAGGCGCGCAATGGGGCGATGTGATCGTCGTAATGGTCGAAGCTGTCCCCACCAATGGCCTCGGCCAGCGGATAGTCGTCGCCCCATATTTCCCGAATGGGCAGGCTGAAGCGCGACCCTGGCAGGAAATCGCCGTCCTCCAGTCCACGCACGGCGTTGACCAGACGCTGATAAGACTGGCGCGCTTCCGCCAGCACACGGTCGAGGGGCACATCACGGTTCAACTCATAGATGCGCGCGTTGCGAGCATGCAGTTCCAAGCGGTCCAACTCGCTGACGACGGGTTTTTCGCCGCGGGCAACGCTTTCGAGAAAAGCTGCCATCCAGCGCTCATAGTGAGCGATATGGGCGATCACGTCCTTGACCGACCACTGGCCTTCATCGCCGGGAACTTCGATCAAACCGGCCGGCACCTTTGCCAGCAACGCCTCCCACTCGGCTCGCTTTCGCTGCATGTGATCCAACACCTGATCTCGGGTAAGGAATGGATTCATGATGCTCCTCCTGGGGATAGGACTAACTTGCTTATCGTGTTACGTCGGTTGCATAACCAGCTAATATAAATAAGGTAGTTACATCTTATCATTTTATCTATAACCTGTCAATAGCCAATTGCAGGTTATGGAAGGGCGTCTGCAAATATCATCTCGAATGATCCGATATAGCGGGTATATAATTTTGTTGGCAGTAAAAAAGATGAATTTTGAGAGGAGATGGAACCAATGGCCGACCGGCAAAATTACCTGATTGATTTGGATGGCGTGATCGTGCGCGGCCGCACGATGATCCCCGGCGCGGACGTTTTTCTCACCCACTTGCGAGAGCGGGGCAGCAAGTATCTGATCCTGACCAATAACTCGATGTACGTGCCCACGGATCTGGCCCACCGCCTGCAGACTCTGGGACTGGACGTATCCCCTGACCGCATCTTCACCTCGGCGATGGCCACCGCACGCTTTCTCAAATCCCAAAAGCCAGGCGGTAAAGCCTTCGTGATCGGCGAGAGCGGATTGACCAGTGCGATCCACGACGCCGGCTATGTGATCACCGATCTGGAGCCGGATTACGTCGTGTTGGGCGAGACTTTCTCGTACAACCTGGATCACATCACGCGGGCGATCCGTTTCGTGGCTGCTGGCGCGCTGTTTATCGCCACCAATCCCGATCCCACCGGGCCGGCGGAGGAGGGGCTTGTGCCGGCCTGCGGCGCGATGGCGGCGCTGATCGAGAAGGCCACCGGCGTCAGCCCGTTTTTCGTGGGCAAACCCAACCCGCTGATGATCCGCCAGGCGCTGAATTACCTCGGCGTGCATTCTGAAAACACGATCATGATTGGCGACCGCATGGATACCGACATCGTGGCCGGCATCATGAGCGGGATGGACACCATTCTTGTCCTTACCGGGGTCACTCAACGGGAGCATGTAGGACGCTTCCCCTACCAGCCCACACGGGTGGTGGAATCGGTGGCGGAACTGGCGGTTTAAAGGGCAGAAAATGCTTGACGACTGCACCTTCTTCACGTAAAATCTCATTCATCCATAGCAACACGGGTGCCTCGCCCCCGGATGGGGAGGCTGAAAGGCGAAACCGGTGTAAGTCCGGTGCTGACCCGCAACTGTAAGGAACACCGCCTCGTTGGAGGCTGATGCTCCGAGCCAGGTCGACCGCCCGATTGCATGCTCTCACCAGAACCTCGCGGCAAGGAGGTGAAGCGCAACCACGATGGTTAACCCATGCGCTCCCTGCTCTCGAGGCAGGGATTTTTCATTTCGCCCATGTGATCATCAAAGCAGAAGGAATCACGTCTGGCACTCATTAAACGTGTGGAGGCGTGATCGCTGCCGGTCTTCTTTCGTCCCGCTGATACGAAACCTTCAATGGATATGATCATGAACAGACGGATTTTTTTCTTCACATTCACCCTGCTTGTCCTGACGGCCAGCCTGTTAGGCGCGTGCCTTCCAACCGGCAAGCCATCTTCGCCATTGGCCACCCAACCAGCCCCCGCTGTTACCCCGACGCAGATCGCTTTAGTCGACGGCCTGGGGCGCACGGTGCGAATGGAAGCTCCCGCGAAGCGGGTGGTCTCCCTGGCGCCTTCCAACACCGAGATTCTCTTCGCGCTGGGCGCCGGCAGCCAGGTGGTCGGTCGGGATGATTTCTCGGATTACCCAACCGAGGCCAAGAAGCTGCCCAGCGTGGGCGGTTCGATGAGCAAGTACGACCTGGAAGCCATCGCCAATCTGAAACCCGACCTGGTGCTCGCCGCGGGGATCAACACCCCCGATCAGGTCAAGGCCCTGGAGAACCTGGGGCTGACGGTGTACTACCTGCCGAATCCATCCGACTTTAACGGATTATTCAACAACATCCTGGCGGTGGCGCGGCTGGTCGGGCGCGACCAGGCGGGTGAGGAACTGAAGGCCAGCCTGGAGGCGCGGGTCGCCAAGGTCCAGGCGCAGGTCGCCAGGAGCCAGGAGCTCCCGCTGGTTTATTACGAGCTGGACGGCAGCGATCCAACAAAACCGTGGACGGCAGGACCTCAGTCGTTTATCGATTTGATCATCCGCACAGCGGGCGGCCGCAACGTCGGCGCGGATTTGAGCTCCGCCTGGGCGCAAATCAGCCAGGAGGAGCTGGTCAAAGCCGACCCCGACTTCATCCTGCTGGGTGATGGCGCCTACGGCGTTACTCCGGAAAGCGTGGCCAAACGCCCCGGCTGGGAGAACCTGAAAGCGGTCAAGGACGGTCATGTGATGTTGGTGGACGACAACCTGTTCAGCCGGCCAACGCCGCGCAATGTCGATGCGCTGGAGATGCTGGCCAAATGGCTTCATCCGGATCTTATCCAATGAGGCGGAAGGCGGATTTCCAGGGATGAAGGTGCAGCCCTATCTGGTAGCGTCGGCGCTACTGGTAGCGGCGCTCATGTTGAGCGTGGCGGTGGGGAGCGTTTACATCCCGCCAGGGACGCTGGTGCGCATTCTGGTCGGTGAGCGCGACCTGCCAGTCGCCTTCACCACCATTGTGCTGGAGTTGCGTTTGCCGCGCACCGCCCTGGTGGCATTGGTGGGGGCGGCGCTGGCGGGCAGCGGCGCGGCTTACCAGGGGCTTTTCCGCAACCCGCTGGCCGATCCGTACCTGATCGGTGTGGCATCGGGGGCGGGGCTGGGGGCCGTCCTGGCTCTGAGCGTCCGCTGGCCGTACACCCTGGCGGGGCTGATGGCAGTGCCGTTGGCCGCCTTCATCGCCGCTTTGCTGACCGTTGTGGTGGTGGTCAGCCTGGCACGCAGCGGGCGGGCGTTACCGGCGGCCAATCTGATCCTGGCGGGGGTGGCCGTGGGCGCCTTTGCCACCGCGTTGACATCCTTCCTGATGCTGAGGTCGCAAGGCGACCTGCGTCGGGCGCTAGTCTGGCTGCTGGGCGGGGCGACACTCTCGGGCTGGCTGTACTTCCTGGCTGCCCTGCCTTACGTGGGCCTTGGCCTGGTCACTCTGGTGTTTTCGGGTCACCCGCTCAATGTTCTGCAGTTCGGCGATGAACAGGCGCAACAGTTGGGACTGCCCGTCGCGCGGGTGCGGATGGTGGTCATCGCGGCCGCATCGCTGGCCACTGCGGCAGCGGTCGCATTCTCGGGCGTGATCGGCTTCCTTGGATTGATCGTGCCACACCTGATCCGTCTGGTGTGGGGCGGGGATTATCGCCGCCTGGTACCGCTTTCCATTCTGATGGGGGCCGCATTTCTCCTGGCTGCTGATGTACTGGCGCGAGTGGTGCTGGCCCCGCAGGAGCTGCCTGTGGGGGTAGTCACCGCACTGGCAGGGGCGCCGTTTTTCCTGTGGATCTTGCGCCGTTCGCGGAAACAGGAGTACTGGTAGGCGAGGTAGTCTGAATGTCTCCAATTATGCTGGAAGTGCAATCGGTAAGTGTGGCTTACGGGCAGCGTCTGGCGTTGCGGGGTCTGAGCCTGCGTCTGGATGCGGGCAGCGTGCTTGGGCTGATCGGCCCTAACGGCGCCGGGAAGACCACCCTGATCCGCGCGATCAGCGGCGTGGTTCCCATCGGCTCGGGGCGCATTCTGGCGGCCGGGCGAGATCTGGCGCTGCTCCGCCCCGCGGAACGCGCCCGGCTGGTGGCGGTCGTTCCGCAAGCGCACAATCTCCCCGCCGCTTATACGGTTTGGGAGACGGTGCTGCTGGGGCGCACACCGCACCTGAACTGGCTGGGTCAGATTTTGCCCAAAGATGAAGCCCGCACCGAGTGGGCTTTGCGCCGGGCGCAGGCGCTGGAACTGGCCGACCGCCCAATAGGGGAACTGTCCAGCGGCGAGCAGCAGCGGGTACTGCTGGCGCGGGCGCTGGCGCAGGCAGCCCCCGTCCTGCTGCTGGATGAGCCGACGGCCAATCTGGACCTGCAATACCAGGTGAAGCTGATGGAGCTGGTGTGCGATCTGGCGCACCGCGAGGGATTGGCGGTGCTGGCGGCGCTCCACGACCTGAACCTTATGGCGCGTTACGCAGACCGCGCTGCTCTGCTGGTGCAGGGTGAGCTTTGCGCCGAAGGCACTCCGGCCGAGGTATTGGACGCCGAGGTGCTCAGCCGGGCTTATCAGCTTCCGGTTCAAGTGCTGCCGGGGCCTTCTGGCGCGCCGCTGGTGGTGCCGGCAGCAACCCCTTCTTCACACATGACTTGATAGAAATCGGTGGAGTGGGCAAAGAGGGCATGGCCTGTCGAGCATTTGGAAGAAACCCGACCGATTGGTGGATGAGCGGGAGTTCAACGGAAACGCGGTTATGGTGTACGGATGGGCGTGGAAGTGGGGCGCCAAAGGCCGCGGGCGGCATCCCTGGCTGCCGCAGCCGCAGTCTGGAAGGTTTGCGCGCAAGCCACATCCGGCGGAAAGGTGGCGGCCCAGGCGTAACCCTGAAAGACCAGCTCGTAATTGACGAACCAGTCGCCGGCAAAGACGTAGCGCAGCAGGCGGCCGTATTTGTCCGTTTCGGAGACGTCCTTGACCAGGGTGACGGTCTGATCCTCGACCAAGTCGCGGTTGCGGCGGGTAGCCTGAGAAGCGAAGGCCTCCTTGCCGACCTCGGGCGCGTCCACGCCGATGTAACGCACGCGATAATCCCGATCATCGATGCGCACTTCGATGGTATCGCCGTCGATCACCCGCGTCACGGTGGCAACCTGGCGGGAGGTGCCGGTCGGCACGCAGTCCGCGCCCCGCGCCGCTGGCAAAGCAGCGGTGGATGAGGGATTCAAGGCGTCAGGGGAAGGCGTCTCAAGGTCATGGGTTGAAGCAGGGGGGTAGGCCGAAGGCAGGGTATGAACGGGCGAGCAGGCTGCCGCCAGCAGCATGCCGACAACAATGGCGAGCCGATACGTCGCCTGAGAGCGGCATAACGCCGGGTAAAATCCAGTCCCTATTTTGCTCACTTTCCGGGTTCTCCACAAAATCAGAGGAACCAACCGGCTAAAAGTGCTCTCGCCGCTGACGGAGGATTTCTGCCCCAGAGGTTAATGAGAAAAGCGAACACCGCCAATCCTTTACGGCGGTATATTGATGTCGTGGAGGCCGAAGAGGGAGAACAGCGAGGGCTGATCGAGGTCGTTCTGGGAGACCCAGCCGCGTACGCCAGCGAAGTCGACGTACCACCAGTAGGCGCCTTTGGCCTGAACGCCATCCAGGCGGTTGAATTGCCAGACGATCGTGCCGACCGAGCCGGGCGGTAATTCTGCCAGGAGCGCGTAATTGCTGCCCGGCCCCAGGCGCAGGCTGGCCGCTCCGCGGGTGGAGACGATGTCGCCTGGCTTGAAGCGCGTGGAGAACTGCTCGGGCTGCACCTCGACCATCATCAGGGCATTGCTGACCTTGCGCTCGCATGCAAGCTGATCAGCGCCTCCATTGGAAGCCGTTCTTGATTTTGAGCCGGCGGGCGGCGGGGCAGGATAGCCTTCGGGTGGAGGGCTCTGGTCGCTGGCGATGACCGGCAGGTAGGTGTAGTAGCAGGCTGAAGCCGGGCGGTTCACCACCTGGCCGTTGATCACCATGGTGGAAGAGCCGCCACCGTCTTCGGCGATGCCCCAGGTAGCGCCCAGGGCGTCGCGCGCGAACTGGCCCAACTCGGTAAAGCTCATGCCCACGCTGTACTGCGGGTTGCGGCCGTCTACCACGATGAAGAAGACGTAATCCTGGTTATATGCCACCGCTGTGCGTGGAGCGATTCGCGGCGGACTGGGGTCAATGCCAGCGGGAATTTGGCCGTCTTTCAGGAAGATCACCGCCCCGCCCACGCTGGCGTAGGTCTTGGTCCAATCCTGGTCGAGGGGGGTCGAACAATCGCTCTGATAGTGAGTGATTTCCTGCGAGATGCCAACCGTGTCGCCGACCTTGAAGTTCCTGGCCAGGGCCTCGCCCGCGCTGCCTTGAGCGGAGATAACCACCGAGTTAAATAGAATGGGAGTGGAACCCCGGCCTTCCCGCACCTCGCGGACGTAGCCCAAAACCGCATGTGGGGCGGGGAAGACCATCGTGGGAGCGGTCATCTCGATCAGCAGCTCCGTCCCGTCGTCGCCGGTGCGGGTGGTGGCGTCCCATTGAGGCGTGTACAGGATTGTCTGGTTAGGGCCGCGCGGAACGTTGATGTCGCTGATGCGCACCGTATAACCGCTGGCGGCGTTCCTGACGATCTGCCGGTCGGCCTGGGTATTGACGCACTGGCCGATGATGGGTGTGCGGTCCATCTTCCAGGCGAAGCCAGAACCGCCGCCCATATTTATAAAACGGCGGGCGTACCAGCCGGACTGGATGATGCCGCCGATCGGAACGCCATCGGCGCCGAAATAGGAGCCGTTGATCGCCACGACGACGTGGTTCGTAGCGCCCCATGCGCCGTCCCAAAAGTTAAGCGCGCCATCCTCGCGGGCGGCCATATCGCGCACCGTCTCGCGCCCTTCGGAGAGCCTGCCCTGAGCGATGGCGCTGTCGATGGTCACGTTTGGATCGGCGATCTGCATGCGGGCAACGTAGGCATGATTTGGCCCGGGGAGCTCAAACTCCTGGAAGTCGATGCCCGCCGCGACGCTTCTCCAGGGCGAGGACATGCTCTGGGCGCCGAACGTCGCCAGGGCGGCGGCGATCAGCGTCAAGGTGATGGAGATGATGGACCAGGCGGGAGGATGTCTCATTATTTTAGATCAACAGGTGGGGCGGCGCCCATTCGCGCCCCTGGCCGCATCCCGACGTTCCGGAGGGCCGGTGTGTCTCCTTTATAACAAATAAGGAGGGATGAGTCAATTACAGAATTGTCAACCGGCCGGGCATGGTTGACAAGCGGTGTAAAAAAATGTATCCTATTGGCAACACTTTGTCATACATTTTGAGACCACCATTTTGGAGGGTCTCTATTTTACCGGTCGAAGTATGATTTCAGGAGGCAATCTTCTATGGATCTGGCGAACAGGGTGAAAATCGCCCGCGGGGCAGCTCCCGCCGAACTCGCCCTCCGCAACGCCCGGTTGATCAACGTCTTCACCAGTGAAATCTACACCACGGACATCCTCATCAGTGACACGCGCGTGGTTGCCCTCGGGCAGGGCTACGAGGCGCAGGAATCGATGGACCTGGGCGGCCGCTATGTTTGCCCGGGTTTTATTGACGCGCACGTGCACATCGAATCCTCGATGGTGCCGCCGCGCGAATTCGCCCGAGCGGTGCTTCCCCATGGCGTCACCACCGTAGTGACCGACCCGCACGAGATCGCCAACGTGCTCGGCCTGGAGGGCATCCGTTTCATGCTGCAGGATGCCAAATATAATCCGCTGAGTATGTACGTCAATGCACCCTCGTGCGTGCCGGCCACCAACATGGAGACCAGCGGAGCGCAGCTCGAATTCTACGACCTGGCGACCCTGTTGATGGATCCGTGGGTGCTCGGCCTGGCCGAGGTGATGAACTATCCGGGCGTGGTCAAAGGCGACCAGCGCGTGCTCTCCAAAATCCAGACCTTCTCCGGGCGCATTGTGGATGGCCACGCGCCGGGGGTGAGCGGCAAGGAGCTAAATGCCTATGTGGCGGCCGGGGTGATGTCGGATCACGAATGCACCACGGTGGCCGAGGCGCTCGAAAAGCTGCGGCTTGGGATGACCATTTTCATCCGTGAGGCCACCACGGCCCACAATCTACGCGACCTGCTACCACTGGTCACACCGGAAAATGCGGCGCGAGTGTGTTTCTGCACCGACGATCGGCATCCGCAGGATCTGGTCAATGAAGGCTCTATTGATCACCTGATCCGCCTGGCCGTGTCTGCCGGATTGGACCCGCTGTTGGCCATCCGGATGGGGACGCTCAACGCGGCCGAGTATTTCCGCCTGCACGACCGCGGCGCGGTAGCCCCCGGCCGTCTGGCCGACCTGGTCGTTTTCTCGGACCTCCACGACCTGCGGCCGGAGTTGGTATTTCGTTATGGCCGCGTGGTGGCGCGCGATGGCCAGGTTCTGCCCTGGGAGCGCCCGGAACGCAAGACCAAGGCCCGCGGCACTATCAACATCAAGGCCGACGATCTGCGCTTCACCATACCAGCCGAAGGGAAGCGCATACGAGTGATCGGCGTGGTGCCCGATCAGCTTGCCACCCTCCACCTGATCGAGCCGGCGCACGTGGTTGATGGTCAGGTAGCAGCCGATCCGGACCACGATCTGACCAAGGTAGCCGTGGTGGAGCGTCATTTCGGGACGGGCAATGTAGGTCTTGGCTTCGCAAGGGGGTTGGGGTTGAAACGCGGGGCGCTGGCCAGTACGGTGGCCCACGACCACCACAACATCGTGGTTACCGGCGTCGACGACCTGAGTATGGAGACCGCCGTGCGTGCGATTGCCGCGGCTCAGGGCGGTATGGCCGTGGCTCAAGGGAAAGACGTGCTGGCACTGATGCCGCTGCCCATCGCCGGGTTGATGTCTGACCAACCCATCGATGTGGTTTGCGCTCAACACGAGAAACTGCAACGCGCAGCGCATGATCTCGGATCGCCGCTGCACGACCCTTTCATGGCGCTCAGCTTCCTAGCGCTATCGGTGATCCCCTCTCTGAAGATTACGGACAAAGGGCTGGTAGATGTGGACCATTTTCAGCTTGTACCTTTGTTCGTCGAATGAGGACAGACCAGCGCAGCCGATCTTCGCCCCACAGCTGATGAAGAGATCTACATAAAGACCAGGGGTGTTCCAAGCCGGGTCCGCAAAACCCGCATCGATTCATCAACGGAGTCGCGTTTTGAAAATCCTCGTATTTAACTGCGGCAGCTCCTCATTGAATTACAAAATCTTCCAGACCCAGCCAGGGGGCGATTTCCAGATCGAGGCATACGGGAAAGCGCATCGCGTCGGCGTGACGGGGAAAGAAGCGGCCTTCATCGAGCACAATTTGGGAGGGCAAAGCGAACGACAGGAGACGCCCGTTCGCGATCATCGTGAAGCGGCTCAGCTTGTGTTGGAGCGTTTGTCTAAGGCGGATATTCGGGTGGATGCAATCGGTCACCGCTTCGTTCACGGGGGCACATTCTTCGAGGGCTCGGCGCTGGTCACGAATGAGGTGCGCGCTCGTCTGGAAGAAACCCTGTCCCTGGCGCCGATCCACAACCCCAATTCGCTGAGCGTGATCGATGCCTGCCGACAAGCCTTGCCCACCGTTCTCCAATATGTGGCTTTTGATACCGCGTTCCACGTCAGCCTGCCGCCACGGGCAAGCCAGTATGCCTTGCCGCGCGAGCTGGTCGAGCGCTATGGACTGCGGCGCTATGGTTTCCATGGTCTTTCCTATCAATACATCAGCCGGGTGGCGCCCCATTTCCTCGGCCTGAACGTAGAGGGCCTGCGCATGGTCGCCTGCCATCTGGGGACGGGCGGTTCGAGCGTAGCAGCCATCTACGGCGGGCGCAGCGTGGATACGACGATGGGTTTCTCGCCGCTGGCCGGTTTGGTGATGGGCACCCGCACCGGCGACCTGGATGCCATGCTGCCGCTCTACCTGGAGCGCGAGCTGAATTACGACGCAAAGGCGCTCAACGAGATGTTCAACAAGCACAGCGGGCTGTTGGGTCTCTCCGGTTTTTCCAGTGATCTGCGCGATATTCAGGCGCAAGCCGAGGCGGGGGACGATCGCGCTCGTCTGGCGTTCGAGGTTTACACCCACCGTCTGAAAAAAGCCATTGGCGCTTACGCCGTCTTGCTGGGTGGATTGGACGTACTGGTCTTCACCGACGACATTGGTGTACAAAACTGGCGCGTGCGTGAAGCCGCCTGCCAGGGGCTGAGCTGGTGCGGTCTCGATCTGGATCTGGGGGCGAACCGCCGCGCCCCGGCCGACCGTCCGGCTTTGATCAGCGACCCGCGCTCGCGAGTACGGGTGGTCAGCATGCCGACGGATGAAGAACGCATCATCGCCGAGGAAGGGGTGCGCCTGCTCCAGGAGGCTGATTATGCTGCTCTTTGAGCCATCACCCGGCGGCGCTCGCTGGTCGCTCGGCCATCGGCGCATGCCTACCGCCGTGGGTACGCTTGAAATCGACTCGCCGTCGATGGACGACCTGGATGAGATCCTGGATCTGGCCGGCGAAGATGTCATTGCTTATGTGCTGCCACAAGGTGGAGAGGTCTTTCGCCAGCCGGTATCCCGTTTGCGCCCTAAGGATTTGGAAAGGCTGGAGGCCTGCGTGCCCTTCTTCCCCGGGCGCAACCGCACAACCTTCGCGGTGGCTCGCGCAGCGATGGAACGACGGCCCCACAACCGCCATTACCTGCTATGCGAGACGGCTTTCTTCGCAGAACTGCCATTGCCTGAACGCGCCTACGGTTTGCCCTACGAGCTGTACGAAAAAGGAATTCGCCGATACGGCGGTGATGGCCTCTGTCATCAATGGGTGTGGGAGCAGGTGTGCGCCCGTTTCGTTGCCAGCCGGCTGCTCAGCGTCCACCTGGGAGACGCCCCCAGCCTGGCCGCCATTCTGGAGGGGCGCCCGGTGGGGACCAGCATGGGTTTTACGCCGGTAGAAGGCATTCCATCGGCCAATGGAGTGGGTGATCTGGACCCGGCCATCGTGCTGCTTTTGCGCGAGAAGGGGATGAGTGTGGCCGAGCTTGAACATTTATTCATAAATGGAAGCGGCTGGTCGGCCATGGTGGGCCGGCCGGTGGGCTTCGAGAGTCTGTTGCGAGGCCAGACGCCGCCCCTGCAAGCTGCGCGTGAACACTTGCGCGCTGCGCTGTTAAAGGCCATCGGCGCCGGGGTGGCTGCACTGGGGAGTGTGGATACGCTGGCCTTCGCCAGCCGGGATGTCTCTTCTGCCCTGACGCTGATTACCGAACTCGGTCACGGTATGGATATCGCGGGCGGGTCGCTCCTGGCCGTGCCGGTGCAGGCCGGCGACTTTTGGGAGCTGTCTCCGAAAGGCTCAGAATTGCGGATCGTTGCGCTGGAATACGAGAGGCACGCGGCCCTGGCCGGCTGGGTGGAGAAGGGGAAAGAGAATAGTAAAACCGAGGACAGGCGGGGATGAAATTTTTTAGACAGATAGAGTTACAATATACATAACTTAGCAGCATGGATACGATTTCACAATTGAATTGACCGGCAACAGGCTCCTTCCACAGCAGGGATGAAGGAGGAAGAAATGAAGGCTGCATTGCGTATCCTCGGCTCGGGCGTATTTTTCGCCATGCTATTGGCAGGCTGCGCAGCCCTATCCTCGCCCACGGCGACGCCCACCTCCCCGCCCCCGGCGCCGACGGACACGCCGGCACCGCCCACACCCACCCCCGAACCCAGCCCGACGCCTACCCAGCCCTACACCCCTATCGAGGCTCAGGTGAATGTGTTTTCCCTCAATCTGCGCGCCGGCCCCGGCACGTTATTCAAATCCGGCGGGTATTACAACGTCGGAGCGAAGGTGACAGTGCTGGGCAAGGCACCCGGAGGGCAGTGGGTGAAGGTGAAGACGTTCGATAATAAGGATGGCTGGATGTTCGCCGACTTCCTGGACCTCAAGGATAAGATTACCGAGGTGCCGGTCGTACCCGTAGGGGATGCGATTGTCATCGAAGGGAAGGCAGCCGACGTTGCCGGCAACGGCATCCGCGGGATCAATGTGGCCATCACCCAGCAGAGCGGCAGCCAGACGCTGCGGGTCGACGCCATCAGCGGCGCGGATGGGACGTTTTACGCTTACCTGCCGACCACCAGCAGCGGCACGTGGTCGGCTGAGATCGTCGGCGTGGACTGCAGCAGCCCGATCATCGAGGGGAACTGCAAGTATTCGGGCACGTTCGATCCGAGCGGCAAGGTGACCATCGATTTGGGCCAGCTCAAGCCCATATTGTTTACGTATAAGAAATAAGTCAGTCGGCGGGCTTTGCGCCCGGTGAGGTTACCTGGCAGAATCGGAACTTGTCGGGCAGTTGTCTCCTGCTCAAATGGGAAACTCGCTCCTGCCAGAAAATGCTGCGCACGGCCGATAAGAGGCCGATGATCCTCAGCGGCGCTCCTGCGACGGCGCCGATCACGGTCTGCGGGGCGATGAGATCAAGGGGGAAATCGTTTTTACGCTGAAGGTGATCCGCCCTGTTTCAATCTCAGGGTGGGCAGCGGGTCGGTCTGCGCGTTGCCAGCGGCGGCGCGGCCGGCCGCCGGCGGGCGGTACTGCGCCAGGCGGATCTGCAGGCGCAAGTCGCCGTGGGTACGGCGCACCCACCACAGCACAAGCAGCCCGCCGAGCAGCAGCGCCAGCAGCCCCACCAGCCCGGCCTCAGGGCCAAAGGCGCCGCCCGTCCACAGGTTTGGGCCCGCCTGGCGGATGGCCAGAAACGAGACCGGCGGAACCCCGCCGCTGACCGGGAAGCCAAAGACGTTGCCCTGGAAGAAGTTCCACGAGATGTGCAGGCCGATGGAGATAGCCAGCTCGCCGGTCAGCACGTAGCCCAGGCCGAGGAACAGGCCGGCGGCGATCAGATTCAGTGTGCTGGCGGCAGTCGCATGGGGGTTGCCCAGGTGAAGCAGGCCAAAGATCAGGGATGAAAGCAGGTAAGCCGTCCACAGCGAAGCGCGCGGGCCGACGGCAGGCAGGTTGAAGCCTTCAGCCAGATTGCGCAACTGGTAGCCGCGGAAGAGCATCTCCTCGTAAATGCCCACACACAGGTAGAGCACCCCCGCCTGGATCAATCCCGGCCAGAAAGGCAGCCCGACGTCGTGGCTGGCGAACGTCCCATCTACCTTCAGCCAACCGGCGGTCAATTCTGCGGCGAAGATCAACGCCATGAGCAGGCTGCCCAGGAGCAGGCCGAAGGCCAGGTCGCGCCACCAGTGGGCGCCGAAGTGGAAGCCGTAGTCACTCAACGGGCGATGATCGAGGTAGCGCGCCGCCAGCCAGTAGGTAAACAGCATCAGAACAAGGGTGAACAGCGCATCGACGGCCTGGAGAAAAGGAAAGTTGACGATTTTTTGGTTGATCAACGTGGCCAGCGCGTTCGGATCGGTGGCCACAGCGGCCGGGATCAGCCCGGCGACGAGCATGATCAGCAGGGCAGACAGGCTTAGAAACAGGCCAAAGAGAAGTCCGCCAATGAAAAAAATGGCGAATTGAATGAGGAGGCGCCAGAAGGCGCGCAGGCGGCGCTCTTCTGGATTAACGAATAGATTCATCCGTAAGCACTCTCCGCTTGCAGCGGTTTATTGTATTA
>DAOTWA010000007.1:0-76723 GCA_034435955.1 Anaerolineaceae bacterium
CTTCCAAAGTTTCCGGATCGCTGGCGAGGGGCAAATCTGCCAGAATCTCACCGATGCGCCTGTCAAGGTGGTTTGCGGAGGTGAAGGCCTGGTAAGCATGGGTGGTGACCAAAAAGCCATCCGGCACGGGCAACCCCGATCTTAACATACGGGCAAGGCTGGCGCCTTTGCCGCCGGACAATGCCAGGCTGGCCTGGTCTGAAGTCAGGGGAATGATCCGGGGAGTGGACGGGAGTGACATCGGTGTTGTCTCAAGGGGCCGTCTGAGAGGCCGCGGGGGTTGACGAGTTAGCCAGCGGCCAGGGGACCGCCACCCACTTCGTATAGCCGTGCTTTTCGACGCCGTACACCCGTGCATGGGAGGGCGTCGAACAGCCGGGCTGGTCGGTGATTTTAATCGCCGTTGCGTAGGTTCCTATTGGAGTAAAAACGATCTTTCCCGCCTCGCATACCCAGGCTTCGATCAAGTATGGAAACTGCTCCGAATCATCGCCTGCGCGCAGTACGAGGGGTTTCCATGAAACGATGACTTCGTCCCCCTGGCGGGTGGCCGATACACCCGTCAGAGGGCCGTAATACGGCGACATGGGCAGGCGCACGTCCTCGGGAGCGATCGGCATCACGGCCATCACATCGCCCTGGATTTTCATCAGGTCAGCCTTTACCCAGCAGGGATTGCTTCCGCCGATGGCCTGGACTTCGATCCAGGTGCCGGCCTCGTTGCGGCCGATGATCTCCAGGCGGTTGCCTTCAAGCAGGCCATACTTGTACAAATAAGGATAGCCGGGACCGTAGCGGCAATTGGCCTGGGCGACAATGACCGTGCCGCGCAGTCTGGTGTAAGTTGGGAGCGGGGTGGGCGGGGGTGTCTCCGGTGGCAGGGGGGTGGGCGAGGGTGGAAGGGAGGGAGATGGGTGGAAGGTTAGGCTGGGAACTGGTGTGCGCGTAGGGGATGGGATGGAGGTGTTCGTCGCGGCGGGCTGGGTGGAAACGCTGCGCGCTGGTGGAGGCGGGCTTGCCGGCTGGCCGCAGGCAGAGAGCAGCGGGATCAGTACAACGATGAGAAGGAGAGACTTGCGCACAAACATCGTGATTCCAATTCTACGCAGCCAACTGATCAGAATTTGGTAATAAATTCAGAGAGCAGCCCATCATTCAATCGGCGATATGAAGACGATCGATCATTCCCCTTCAACAGGTGGCGGGTAAATGACCTGGCCGGCGTGGAGCACCCATTGGACATTTTTCAGGGCGGACAGGTCTTCCAGCGGGTTCCCTGCAACGACCAGCACGTCGGCTTGTTTGCCCGGCTGGAGGGCGCCGATTTCATCCGTCAGGCCTACAACCTGAGCAGCATTTCGCGTGGAGGCGAGAATGATTTGCATGGGGGTCATGCCGGCTTTTGACATCATCTCGATCTCATACATCGGGATGCCCAGCTCGAATTCGCCCGGCCCGCCGCCGAAGTCGTTGCCAAGGGCTACTTTGCCGCCCAGGCGGACGAAGGCGGCCAAGTTGGCGACGCATGTGTCCAGCGGTGCGTTGTAGTTGCGGAAGACGGTGAAGGTGGGAATGAGATAGATATCTTTAGCGACCATTTCCTGCAGGGTGGCCATCGGAACAGGATCATAGGCGAGGTGGGCAATATCGTCGACGCCGGAATCGACCAGGATTTTCATGTAGGCGGCCTGGGTGATGTGGCCGGAAACGCGCGCGCCCCGTTCATGGGCGGCGGCGATGATCGCAGCGATCTCCTCGGGACTCAGTTTGGGCAGGCCGGAACGACCGGCATAGCCATCCTCCATGGCAATCTTGATCTGATCGACGCCGGCGTCCAGCTCCTCGACAACCTTCTGGCGCGCGTCATCCGGAGAGGTGACCGTCAGGGCGCCGTACCCGCCGGGCGGCTTGAGCATGCGCCCGGCACTGACCAGGCGCGCGAAGCGGGGATCGGCGTTGACCTCGGCGCGCAAAGCCATCCAATCGGCCAGGGGGCGATCACCGATGATGCTTTCGTCGCGCACGGTGGTGACGCCGCCGCGAGCCCAGGCCTGCAGATTGGTTTTATCGAATCCATAGTGGACGTGGGTGTTGATGAAGCCGGGCAAGACGGTCCAGCCGTGAAGGTCGATGACCTGCGCACCGAGCGGGACGGTCACCTCATCGCTTGGGCCGGCTGCCAGGATGCGGCCCTCGCGGATCAGGATAACGGCGTCCGTGAGGGGTTGCGCGCCGGTGCCATCGATCAAGAGGCCGTTGATGAGGGCGGTGACCCCTGCTCCGCTCTGGGGGAGCTGAGTAGGCGCAGCAGTACAAGCGGCCAGGCTAGCGAGGAGAAGGACGCACGCCCACCAGGAAATGCGGAGAAAATCATACCTGCGCAGGTCATCCCGCCGCTTGAGGTGCAACAATGACATTCCCTCCCTGAGATGCGGAGACGAGATACTGGAGCGCGAGCAGAGCGCCGGCTTCTCAGAAAAACGGTAGAACAACGGCGGTGAACCGAGCCAGGAGAAATGGGTAACTCAGCATTCGCTATACCCGCACGCGTAGCATTTATGGCAGCCTTCTTCGTTAACCATGGCTGCCTGGCCGCACTCCGGGCAAAGGTCGCCAATTCTGAGCAGGGGCTGCTCGGGGGGCGCCGGCGCGACGATGGATGGGTGGCCGTTGCCGTTCCCGCTACCGGCTTCGCGGGCGGGCGTCTCATCTGTTTCCCAACGAGCGGACGCTTTGTGTTCGGCCTCCCAATTCTCCAGGTATTCATCCAGGGCGTGGGCGACGCCGTCCGGAAGGGAGCGCACCCGGTTAGGTCCGAAACCCAGCGAACGCCCACCGCCGATGCCGGCAAGCTGGTGCATCACGTCACGCAGACGCACGCGCGGCTCAACCGGCGAGGCCAGGCGCAGGATGTATGAAATCAAGCGACCGATGGCCTCGGATACGGCGGCCGTGTCCGAGCCAGCTTTGGCAGTGTTGATGAAGACTTCGAAAGGTTGATCCTCGCCATTCTCGTTGATGGTTACGAAGGTCCGGCCGAGCGGGGTCTCGATCGAATAGGTCGTGCCGCGCAGAGAGCGGGGGCGGGGCTTTTTCGTCTCGTACCACAAGGGCTGCTGCTCGGCGAGGATTTCTTTGCTCTGCTTCTTCTCGGCCGTGGCGCGGGTCTCGAGGACCACCTTCTCACGCGAACCGGTCACGTAGACGGTGATGCCCTTGCAACCCAGCTTCCAGGCGAGCTGATAGGCGGTAGCCACGTCCTCCTCGCTGGCACCCTCAGGGAAATTGATGGTCTTTGATAGGCTGTTGTCGACGAAAGCCTGCAAGGCCGCCTGCATGCGGACGTGTTCCTCTGCGCCGATGTCGGCGGAGACGACGAACACGTTGCGGACAGCCTCGGGGACAGCAGAATTATCCTGGCAGGTGCCTTCCTGGATAACGCGCGAGATGATGCTTTCGCGTGTGGCCTGATCCACACCGGCGTTGGCCAAAGCCTGCTCGAAAAGCGGGCTGGTATAAGTAAGCTGTAAATCCCGACCATTGTCGTTGACATGGCGGATATAGGCCAGGGCGAAAACCGGTTCGCAGCCGTAACCCTCACAACCAGCCACGGTGGCAATGGTCCCGGTGGGAGCGATCGTCGTCTGAGCGGCGTTGCGGATGCCGGTCGCGCGGATACCCTCGACCACACGATCCCAGTTCACAGCCGGCCGACCCCAATCGTGGGTGTAAGCCATCAAAGGTACGGGCGGCTGCCAGCTAAGGTGGCGTGGGTCGTAAATGCTTCCCTCGATTGCCGGAAACGGCCCGCGGCTCTTAGACAGCTCGATGCTGGTGAGCATGGCGTGGTAACGGATAAACTCCATCACCTGAGAGGCGAACTCAAGGCTCTCGTCGGAGCCATAGCGAATGCCGGCGTGGTACATCAGATCGGCCAGCCCCATGATGCCCAGGCCGATGCGCCGGGCGCGCAAAGCGGCTTCTCTCAACTGCGGTACAGCCGGGACGTACGCGTTGGCGTCGACCACATCGTCGAGGAAAATGGTGGCCAGCTCGACGCTCTGGCGCAACTTTTCCCAATCGACTGCGCCGGCCGGCCCGAAGTGCTCGGCCAGGTTGATGGAGCCCAGGCAGCAGTTCTCGTAGGGACCCAGCCATTGCTCGCCGCAGGGATTGGTGGCCTCGAGCGGGTAGAGGTGCGGGACCGGGTTCGAGCGGTTGGCTGCGTCGAGGAAAAGGACGCCCGGTTCGCCGTTATGGTGCGCCTGGTGGACAATCTTGGCGAACAGCTCGCGGGCGGGCAACTTCTTGTACACTTTGATGGGCAGGCCGGCCGCCTCGGCCTGCTCCAGGGTGCCATCGAAATCTTTGTACAGGGGGGAGCGCACGTCGGGGAAGCGCAGCTCCCATTCGGCGTCATCTTCAACCGCCTTCATGAAAGCGTCGGTGATGCCGACCGAGATATTGAAGTTCGTAATCTGATTTTCATCGGTCTTGCAGGTGATGAACTCCTCCACGTCAGGGTGGTCGACGCGCAAGACGGCCATATTCGCGCCGCGGCGGGTGCCACCCTGGGCGACTTCGCCGAAGGCGTGGTCATAGACCCGCAGGAAACCCACCGGGCCGGTGGCCTGACCGGCCGAGGACTTGACCAGGGTGCCCTTGGGCCGCAGACGCGAGAAGGAAAAGCCATTGCCGCCCCCGGTCTGCTGGATCAGCGCGGCGTCACGCAGGGTCTTGAAGATGCCGGTGTCCTTGCGGCCCATGTCGTCACTGATCGGCAGGACGAAGCAGGCAGCCAACTGCCCGAGAGCGGTGCCTGCGCCGGTGAAGGTCGGGGAGTTGGGGAAGAAACGCTTGCTGGTTAGAAGGAGGTAGAATTCCCTGGCGCGCGCTTCGACGTCCTGGCCCCACTGGGATTCCACTTTGGCGACATGATAGGCAACGCGCCAGAACATCTCCTCCACGCTTTCGGCCGGCTGACCATCCTCGCCGCGGCGCACATAGCGGCGGATCAACACCTGGCGGGCGTTCTCGGTGAGCTGTATGGCTGGGAGGCCTTTCGGCAGAGGTGGAGTAGGCAGCAAACCCATTTTTTGTGCTCCCGTATTTGTTACCATGGTTTCTCTCCTTAGGATTCCAATAAGCGGTCGATCTCGTCACGGATGGCGTGCAGATCGCCCAGGTTCAGATATACAATGGCGTAACGGATGTAGGCAATGTGGTCGAGCTCTTTGAGGCCATTGATGACTCTGTCGCCGACGACACGCGAAGGGACTTCGGCACGGCCCATGCTTTGAAGGGAGGACTCGATTTCTCCTACCAGGCGGTCGATATCAGCAGCGGAGACAGGGCGCTTAGCGCAAGCGATGCGGATGCCGTGCATCAATTTTTCGCGATCGAACTCCTCACGGGTGCCGTCCCGCTTGATGATCAAGGGGGTGGCCAGGATGGGACGCTCGTAAGTCGAGAAGCGCTGGTGGCAATTCTCGCATTCACGGCGGCGGCGCACACCACCACGGGCATCGTGGGTGGTGTCGAGGACTCGGGAATTTTCGTACTGGCAGTACGGACAGCGCATTCTACACTCCGTTCCTCATACTGGATACCCCCACCTGTGGGGGTTTAGTTGTTAATCCCCCTCGTATATGCCGTCAATGGAAACTCATTTTAGCACAATTGGTCGAGGGGTTCAAGGGTGATTTCCGGGCGATCCGCTTAAAAATAGCGAGGCGTAGAGATTTTTAAGAATTGCGTTGGGTTTGGCCATGCGGGCAGGCGAGAGGCGATTTGTTTTTTGTTTCAAAGGCAAATTTATTCTGGGAAACAAATCCTTTCAAGCTCAAAATTGGGGATTTGTTTTGAAACAAATCGGCGATTTGTTCCCCGGAGGGGTGGAGGAAGGCAGCACCATCCTTGCAATTTGGCCATCTGATCGATCGATACAAGTTATGATCGGTTCGTTATTGCGCAACCATATCATAGCACAACTGTTCTATTATTGCAAGGGGGATGCAATCGTTCATCGAGGCGGCGGATATACATCGCACACGCCCTATATCTGTGATACGGCGAGTTGTCCACCAGAAATAAGGTCGAAGGGAGAAGGATGTGGATGGAATATAGCTGACCAAGCAAAGCATGGACGAGAAGGCTCGGGCGGTGTCCTTTCCCGGACACCGCCCGAAATAGATGTTCTGCGATCTGAAGGCGATGAGGCAGTGGATTATTTAGCCGGGCGAACTTCTATCTGCATAAAGTTGCCCTGGGCATTGATGCTCTGGATGCGGATCTGCGTGCCGGTGTTGGGATTGATCACGCTGCCTTGCGGATTGGCCGGATCATAATAGAGCACGCGATCATCAAACACAGGCACCGCCGGCAGGCTTGGGATGGGCGAGAGCACGCTGTTCACATGCAGATTCGGGATGGCATCGGTGGGTTCCAAGGTGAAGGTCGAGTCGTAGGTCTGGATGCGGTTGCGCCAAACGACGCCATCGATGCGATACAGGGCTTGAGGATGTGCGTCAATTGGCAAGAGCAGACCTTTCCCGGGATGGAGCCGGGTCTGGTTGTTCTTTTGGGAGGTATCCCAATAACTGATCAACAGGCCATCCTGGTAAGGGAAGTGGTCCACATAGTTGACCAATGCGGGGTTATTCAAGTAGCCGAAGAAATACGGGCCGACGCGCAGGGTGGTGTCATACCCCCAGTAAGCGCGGTACTCGGCCACATAGTAATGGCTGTATAGGGCAGTTTCTTTTCCGGTCGTCACATGGAAGCCGGTCGTGGGCTTGAAAGTCCAGCCGGCATCTGCCTCGGCGCCGTCGGTCGGGTAGCCGGTGATATTGATGTCGTCGATCATGAAGCCGAACCCGCCTGCCGCTGCGTCCGTCCAGTAGCGGAAGCCAAGCAGCACATCGCCTGCCGGGAGGTTGGCGGTCAGATCCACCCAGCCGGAAGAGATGCCGGTGATGCCATAGCCGAAGTTCTGGCCGTTGGGGTTGGCGGTGGTGGAGAGATTGGTCTCCAGGCTCTGCCAGGTGGCGCCATTGTCGGAAGAATAGACCAGATAGGCGTAATCCCAATCGAGCTCGATGCTGTATTTAACCTTGGCGCTCAGAGTCGCCCCGGCGGGCAGGTTGAACGCCTTGAACATGAAATTATCCAAATTGTCGCCCGAACCGCTGTAGTAATAGTACGAACCAGCATAGGGCGCGCCAAGATTAGTCTCTACGGGTTTCTTGGGCAGGATCACAAACAGACCCTGGGCTTGTTTGGTATTGAACTCCATTGGTCCAAGCCTATGCTCGGACTTCTGGCCAGCACGTGCGACTTCGTAGTTCAGCCAGCCGAGCTGGAATTTCTCCCAGGCACCCATGTGGCTGGGCTTGTTGCCAATGGTATCCTTGCCTTCATCCAGCCAGGATCCGGACGACATCAGGGTCCAGAAGCCTGTGCCGTTTTCTCCGCCCGAAGTGTCGTAAAGGTCGGGCAGGCCGAGGTCGTGGCCGAACTCATGGGTAAACACACCCACACCGCCGTTTTCGGGCTGGATGGTGTATTTTCCGACCCAGTAGTTGCTGTTGCCGATCTGGATGCCGCCAAGTTTGTTGAAATCCGGCCCGGCGATGCCGATCAAATCGGAATGGGCATACCAGCTATGGCTCCAGATGGCCGTGGCGCCGAGGGCGCCACCGCCGGCTTCCTCCCCCTCGCCGGAATGGACCGACTGGAAGGTGTCGATGTAGCCATCCGGCTCATCGAAGTTGCCGTCGCCGTCGTAGTCATAGCGGTCCCACTTGTCGAACTGGCTCAGGTACGCATTGATTTCGTCAGGTGTTTTGCCGGCCGCGATCTGCTGGGCATACCAGCCATTGACCGTATCCTGCAGGAAGTACCAGACGTTGCTATCCGGATTGTCATCATAATAGACGTGGTCATGCGGCACCTGGATCCAGTCGGTCACATCGCCGTGGACGGTGTAGCGGCCGGAGGACTGCTCAATATAAAAGTTGCGCATTGAGTTTGCGCGGGGAGCGTCGTTGAAGAGCAGATCCATGTAGTAATCCCGGCTGAAATCCGGGACCCAGATGGTGGTATTGTTGACGGAACGGTCGGGCTGGGCGATGTTGTTGTGAGGGAAGTCGGGGAATTCGCCCAAAACGGTCCAAATCGCTCCTTCGCCTTCGCGGGCCAATTCGACGAACTGGCCGCGGGCGACTTCGGCGGTCTTGCCGTAAGCCTTGCCGTTGAGCTTGGCTTGCAGAGCTATTTGCTTCAACTCATTCTGTTTGGTGGTGAGTGGATCGGGAAGGTTATCATTTTTCGGGGCAAATTCAGGACCACCATTTGCGCCGGTAGCGGTCGCCGGTGAAGCTGCTGCGGCTGGAACCAAGCTGACCAGGAGCAAAGCCAATATCAGGGGTAGAACCAGGAATTTCCTTTTCATAACCCACCTCCTTATATAGAAATATCGGGAATTCGATTCTTACTCCGTTGGCGACCCACCATGAGCGTTGGCGGATAAAAAGAAATGATCTCCTGGTCACCTCCTCTCAGCCGAATGCCGGCCAGGAACAGGAAAATAAACGTAATAGCCCGGTTTTGCAGCCGGTTAAGGATGTATCCCGCCTATGACAGGCTTACGCGATGAGATCAGGTCCCTGGATTATTGCCTCTATGCCGATGACCCCGATACGAGGCATTCAACCTTTGGTTATTCAACACAAACCGATCAGGAAGGCAGGCGTTTTCTTTGATTATACAGATTAAAAGAAAATAAGTAAAGTGGAAAATTCAGCAGGTCAGCCCCAAAAAGCACTGGTAAACGTCTAATTACCAATTGAGGATTTACGAGCTTTGCTGCGCGTTCAAGCGTCTGGCTCTCATTCCCTCCCAGAGTTCAAGGGGAGGGCAGGGTATACACCAGGACGAGGGATGGTCAGGCTTTCTTTCGCAATGGGTGTTTGGGCATCCGGTGGATGGCGTTAGCGTGTTTGTTTTTGCAGGAAGCAGCCTCTGCCTTCAGCAAGGAAAGGGGTTTTGATCGGTCAAGGCGTTCATTTAGGGAGGCGCACGGCGATGAAAAGAAGCCACTGAGGATGATTTCTAAGAATCGGGGCGCGGCAGATTTCGGCGTCTGCCGCGTCCCGTGTGGAACCGACCCCGCGAGAGGTAGGGAATGCGTACGGTTCTACCGATAAGGGCCTTTCTGCCGGTCTACGATGGATATGCTTACCGCTGGGCGCGGTTGCGCAGGAAGGCGGGGATGTCCAGGTCGTCGGTGTTCAACACGCGCGGCTGGAACTCGGCCGGGGCGGGTGTTGGGGCGAGCGTGTCGGCGTGCTCCAGCGGGCGGGGGCGGGGTGTGGCGATACCTTCCTCCTTCTGCTTGGGGCGCTCCACCGGCCGCAGGGCGCCCGTGCGCTCAAAACCCGTGGCGATGACGGTGATGCGCAGCTCGTCGCCCATGTTCGGATCGATGACAGCGCCGAAGATCAGGTTGACGTCCGGATGGGCGGTTTCCTTAATGATGGCGGCGGCCTGGTTGACCTCGAAGAGGGTCAGGTTGGGCCCGCCGGTCACATTGAAGAGGATGCCGCGGGCGCCATCGATGGTGATGTCGAGGAGCTGGCTGGAGATAGCCTGCTCGGCGGCCACGCGAGCGCGGTCCTCTCCCGAAGCATGGCCGACGGCCATGAGGGCCGCCCCGCCCTCGGACATGATGGTGCGCACATCGGCGAAATCCAGGTTGATCAGCCCGGGGACGGTGATCAACTCGGAGATGCCCTGGATACCCTGGCGCAGGACGTCGTCGGCGAGGCGGAAAGCATCCTGCAGGCTGGCGCGCTTGTCGGCGATCTGAAGCAGGCGGTCGTTGGGGATGACGATCAAGGTATCGGCGTGCTCCTTGAGCTTGGAGGTGCCAGCCTCGGCCGACTGCAGGCGCTTGGCACCCTCAAAGGTGAAGGGGCGGGTGACCACGCCGATGGTCAGCGCGCCGACCTCTTTGGCGATCTGAGCGACGATGGGGGCTGCTCCGGTGCCGGTGCCGCCGCCCAAACCGGCGGTGACGAAAACCATGTCGCTGCCTTTGAGCACCTCGTACAGCTCCTCGGCCGATTCTTCGGCGGACTTGCGGCCGACTTCGGGGTTGCCGCCGGCTCCCAGGCCGCGGGTCACCTTGTCGCCGATGCGTACGCGGGTGGGGGCGTTGGAAAGGAGCAGCGCCTGGGCATCGGTGTTCACGGCGATAAACTCGATGCCCGAGAGGCCTTCCTCGATCATGCGGTTAACCGCATTGCAGCCTCCCCCGCCCACGCCAACGACTTTTATTCTGGCAAATGATTCAAAATTCTGGTTCGGATTGGTCGGTTCCATAGTTTTGTCCTCCATAGCGTTAGATGAGTTTCTCCTCCGTTGCGGGTTGTAAGGGTCAGGTTCAGGGTAACAGCCTTTTCAGCCAGTTTTTGATGGTATCCACATCTAAACTCACTCCTTTCAGCCTGGGGCCTCCATGGTGGAGTTGCGGGCTGGATTCGGTCATTAATAGGGCCCAATTCAACAGGCCGACGCTGGTGGAATAAGCTGGCGAGTTAAGCTGGTCGGTAAGCCCCACCAGGTTTTCGGGTTTGGCGATGCGCACCGGCAGGCCAAGCACCTCGCTGGCCAGGTCGCGGATACCCGGCAGGAGGCTAGAGCCTCCGGTGAGCACCATGCCGGCCGGCAGCAAGCCATCGTAGCCGGAGCGCTTGATCTCTTGTAGCAGGAGCAGGAAGATTTCCTCCACGCGAGCTTCGATAATGTGGGCGAGTTCCTTGCGGCTGACCTGAACGGGGCGGTCCTCGCCAAAAGAACGCACCACGAAGGTCTCCTCGGGCCCGACCTGGGATTCGATGGCGAAGCCATGTTGCTTTTTCACCTCCTCGGCCTGGGAAACAGGCATGCGCAGGCCATGGGCGATATCGGAGGTGATGTGGTTGCCGCCCACGGCCAGGACCATGGTGTGCCATACATCGCCGTCGATGTAGATGGCCATGTCAGTGGTGCCGCCGCCAATATCGCAAACCACCACGCCCATCTGTCGCTCGCTCTCCGAGAGGACCACCTCAGCCGATGCGAGTGGGTTAAGGACGAATTGGGAGACCTCGACACCCGAGGCCGCCACCGCCTGGCGGAGGTTCTCGACTGTAGCTGCAGCCGCGGTGATGATGTGGGCTTCGACTTCCAGGCGGTAGCCATGCATGCCGATCGGCATACGGATGCCGTCCTGCCCGTCGATGACGAAGCCACGCTGGATGACGTGGATGATCTCGCGGTTATGGGGGATGGCGACCGCCTGAGCGGCCTCCAGGGCGCGTTCTACGTCTTCGTAATCGATGACCCGGCCGGAGATGCCGACCACTCCCTTGCTGTTGACCGATGAGACGTGCGAGCCGGCCAGGCTGACCAGCGCGGAGGTGATTTCCAGTCCACAGGAGCGCTGGGCCTTTTCAATGGAACGGGCAACTGCCTGGGAAGCGGCCGCCAGATCGATGACTGTGCCTTTACGGATGCCCTGGGACGGCTCGATGCCCACGCCGAGGATGCGCAAGCTGCGTTCCCCTTCGACCCGCGCGACCAGCGTGCAGGTCTTGGTGGTGCCTATGTCAATACCAACGACGATCGGTTCGTCCATAACTCTACGGCTCCAGCCGATAAAAAGGTGCGTGGATAAACTGCACGCTGATCAGTGCAGGTTTGATGCCGTCTTTTTCCAGCTTCGCAACGATGGCCTGATATTCGATCAATTTGCTGCCCATGTCGGTTTTATCAAAACCGAAATAGACTCTCCAGCCTTTTGGATCGTTCCAGCCCAGGCCGTAGCGTGGGTCATAGGCGAGGGCAGTGCCGGAGGGTGCTTCAGCCTTCATAGCCAGGATGCCAGGAATGAGTTCGGGCGGGAGGAAGGGCTTCGCCACAGCCGTTCCTCCTGGCAGGGTGGAATGGGCAGCGGTGATGGAGGGCAATGAGACGCCGTTGGCGGCCGCATCGGCCTTGGGCTCGAGGGGCACTGGGTCAGCCTGGGCCTGGACGAGCAACAGATTTTCGGGCGGCTCACCGCGGGGAGGAAACGCCACGCCTTGTTCATCGATCCAAAGGGTCTGTCCGTTTTGTTCCCAGGCGATGAGCGGGACGCGTTCCTTCACGCTCACCAGCAGGCTGGCGGGGAAGCCGACGCGCACGTCCACCGCCTCAAGGTCGGGGAAGGCGGTCAGCAGCTCATCTTCCATTTCGCGCGGCGAGGCTTCCACGGCGGGCAGGCCGGCCACGTCTAAGACGGCGTTGATGTCGTGGGCGGAGAGGCGTTTGGCACCGACCACTCTGGCCGCACTGAGTTGGAAGAGAGGGAAATTCCAGAGCAGGAAGAGGGCGGCCGCCAGCCCGAGGACCAGAGCGCCGGAGAGCAAGCGCCAGCCAGGATGGATGGCGGGCAAGGCGGGCAGACGCACCTCCGCGCCGGTGGTATTGAGGGAGTAATAATACTGCCGGCGAGGGTGGGTCTGGACGCGCTGGCGGAGCGGTACACTGGCCATGCCGCCGCGAGAAATCACCGGAGGTACGGCCATCGGGCGGGTAGAGCGCTCGGCGGCCTGGTTGATCCGCCGCTGACTGGTTTGCTGGCGGCGCTGACGGACCTGATCGGATCGGCGTTGGATCGTCTGGCGACCTGTGTTACTCATGCGGTCCTCCCGTAACGGCGCTCGGTGCGATCGCGCTCGGCTTTGCGTTCCAGGGCCAGCTCGATCAGGCGGTCCACCAATTTGGGGTAGGGCAGCCCGCTGGCCTCCCACAATTTGGGATACATGCTGATTTGGGTAAAACCAGGGATGGTGTTGATCTCACTCAGGAAAAGCTGGCCGCTGTCGCGGTCAAGGAAGAAATCCACGCGGGCCATGCCGGCGCAGTCGACCGCGGAATAGGCGCGCAGGGCCAGTTCGGTCACCTGTGCAGTCTGGTCAGCAGTTAGAGGGGCGGGGATGAGCAGCTCGGAGCGTCCATCGATGTATTTGGCCTCATAGCTGTAGAACTCGCGGGATGGAATGATTTCGCCGGGGAGGGAAGCCTGCGGCTGCTCATTGCCCAGCACGCTGATCTCAATCTCACGCGCGTTCACACCGCGCTCGATCAGCACGCGGCGGTCATAGCGAGCTGCGTCGATGAGTCCCTCGACCAGGTCGTTGCGGCTGCGGCATTTCGTGATGCCAACTGAGGAACCCAGGTTGGAAGGCTTGGTGAACAATGGATAGGGGGCGAGGTTCTCCGCACGCTCGATCACGCTTGGCAGGTCGTTTTCGATTTCGCGACGGGTAACCAGGATCGAATCCACGACCGGGACGCCGTGGGCTTTCATCACGTCTTTGAAGAGGGCTTTGTCCATGCCGACTGAGGAGGCCAATACACCGGCGCCAACGTAAGCCAAGTCGGCCAGCTCGAACAAGCCCTGCAGCGTTCCGTCCTCTCCGAATGTACCGTGCAGCACGGGGAAAATCACATCCAGGTCAGTGAGCAGCTCGATCCACTCACCGCGCTGGCTGTCGCGCAGCCGATACAGGCCAGGGCGGGTGGTGTCGGGCAGGATCGCGGCGGGGGAAAGATGGGTGGTCGATAAAGTGCCCAGGGCTGTCAGGACGTCATCGCCCACCAGCCAGGCGCCGTCCCGGGTGATCCCGATTTGGGTGACCTGGTAGCGGGCGGGGTCCAGCACGCCAAGCACCGAGCGCGCGGACATCAGCGAGACTTCATGCTCGCCCGAGCGACCGCCAAAGATAACGCCGATACGCAATTTCGATCCCATCTCTCACCCGGCCAGGTTGGTTTCCTTTTCTTCCCAATCACCGACCAGCTCGATCTCCAATTCGAGCGAAATGCCGAATTTGTCAGCGACGGTGCGCTGAGCCAGACGAATCAGGGCCAGCACATCCGCTGCGCTGGCGCCGCCGCGGTTGACGAAAAAGTTACCGTGAAGCGTGCTGATCTCGGCGCCGCCGATGCGAGTGCCTTTCAACCCCGCCTGATCGATCAATCGGCCGGCGAAATCCCCCGCAGGATTTTTGAACATCGAGCCCATGGACGCGCCGGGGGGTTGAGTGCTGCGGCGGTGGCTGGAGATTTCCTCCAAACGCGCTTTCACGGCCTCCGGCGTGCTGCGTGAGAGCTGCAATGTGGCCGAGAGGATCACGGCTTGGGCGGCTTCCCGTTTTAAGATGCTGCTGCGATACTGGTAAGCCATGCGCTTGCACGTCCAGGCTTCCTTGCCGGAAATTCGGTGCAAGATTTCTGCCACGATCAAACTGCTGGCGACGTCGCCGCCATGAGCACCGGCGTTGCCGTAAACCGCCCCGCCGACCGTTCCGGGAATGGCGGCGGCCCATTCAAGCCCGCTCAGGCCTCGCACGGCTGCCTGGCGGCCGATAGCGCCCAGATTGGCGCCCGATTCGGCCCACACGGCGGGGGGTTCGCCGCGTGCATCGATGCGTACGTTGCGCGCCCGGTTGAGCACAACCACTCCACGGTACCCGCGATCGGAGACCAGGATGTTGGATCCGCCCCCCAAGATGAAGAATGGCACCTCCAGATCCCACAGACGAACGGCGGCATCGGCCAGTTCGCCGGCGGAATTGACCGGCAGGAGGGCGTCGCATGGACCGCCCACACGGGCGGTGGTGTAGTGGGCCAGGGTAACATTCTCCTGCAGTCGGTGGCCGAAGGCCAAGCGGAGGTCCTGGATAGGAATTGAACGAGAGGTCGTTTTTACCATCACCATCTCAATGCGTCTCGAAATACCAGATCAACCGCAGGACGACCTCGCGGCGGGAGTAACGGGGAGCCGGGCGCGAGCTGAGCGGCTTGGAGGCGGCTGGTTTGGGGGGCAAAGGGGTCTCGCGCGGGGGATTGCTGCTGCTTTTAAGTGCAGCGGTCGGCGTAGATGTTTTGGTATCAGCCATGAGAGGGCGTCCTTTCTTGCAGGGCAGCCATGAGATCGGCGCTAATGCGGTCGGCGTCGCCGGCGGAAAAGACCAGCACCACATCGCCGGGGCGGACGCCGGCCAGCAGGGTCTGTACGGCGTCGGGGAAAGTAGCGGCAAAGGCGGCGGAGGGGTGGGTCATTGCTCGTACCAAACTGGCGGAGGAAAAATCTTCGTGCGGTTCACGAGCGGCGTAGATTTCGGTGACCAGGACATGGTCGGCATCCTGGAAAGCGTGTTCAAAGGCGGTCATGAGGGTGCGAGTGCGGGAATAGGTGTGGGGTTGCCAGACGGCCCAGATGGGGCGGTTAGGGAAGCGGACGCGGGCGGCGGCGAGGGTAGCGCGGATCTCGGTGGGGTGATGCGCATAGTCATCGATAATCGTGATACCGCCGATTTCACCGCGCAGGTCGAAGCGCCGCACGGCACCCTGATATTCGCCCAGGGCTGCGGCGGCGCGTTTGCCGTCCAGATGCAAGTGATGACTGACGGCCAGCGCAGCCAGGGCGTTACGCACATTGTGCTCGCCGGGCACTTGAAGCTCCACACGCTCCACCGGTTGGTGGGCCCCCTCTGGGGTTGGATAGAGCGCATCGAAGGTGAAGCCCCCATGGGCGTTCGGCTGAAGGGTTTCGGCGCGGTAAAGCGCCGCCTCCGAGAGACCATATGAGGCAGTCTTCAGGCTGCGCGCGCGAGCGTACTGCAATAAAGCGGCAGCACCTGGATCGTCCAGGCAACCAATCAGCGTACCACCGGGCAAAAGACGGTCAACGAACTGCTCGAAAGCCGCCATATAATCCCCGAAGGTTGGGAAATCATCCGGGTGATCGTGCTCGACGGTGGTGAGCACAATGATCTCGGGATGGAGACCCAGGAACATACGGTCGTACTCATCCGCTTCGATCACGAATACCTCGCCTGAGCCGGCGTGGGCATTGGCACCAAGGTTCTTAGCGACGCTGCCGATGATGTAGGACGGATCTTCGCCCGATGCGGCCAACATCCAGGCGATCATGGCGGTGGTGGTGGTCTTGCCGTGCGTGCCGGCCACGGCCACCACGCGCTTGCCGTCCGTCAGGCGGCCAAGGAAGTCTGAGCGTTTGAGCACAGGGATGCCGGCGGCAAGAGCGGCGACCACCTCGGGGTTGTCATCGGGGATGGCCGAGGAGCGCACGACGAGGTCGGCGCCGGCCACATTTTGGGGCGCATGACCGATCGAAACGGCCACGCCGGCTGCGCGCAGATCCTGAGCCAGGGGCGAGAGGACGCGGTCAGAGCCACTGACCGTGTAGCCGCTTTCCAGCAGTACACGGGCGATGGCGCTCAGGCCGGTTCCACCAATCCCAATGAGGTGAATGTGCGTCATCAGATAAAAACCACCAGAACGAATACGAACGCCAAGGCGACGGCGAAGTATATGGCCGGGGTGCCTAAAATCGCCGGCGGCAGGTAGGGGATCAGCTTCAAGGCAGCCTGGCCGGCAGCCGTGGCAGGGTCCGGGGCGGAGATGGCAGGAAATGGATATTTGGCCTGATCGAGGAAATACCACAGAGTGCCGAACACCAGGTAGCCATTCAAGGCTCCCAAGAAGAAACCCAGGAGCATGTCCTGGATGCGCTCGCGGACAAACCGGCCGCTGGCGGCCAGAGGAGGCAGCTTGGGGGTTTGATAGCCAAAAAACACGAGAGCCAACAAAATTGCGGCGCGAAACCAGAAGCGAGCTGTGCCGTTAAGCAGGTCCTGGATGAAGGGTGTGAATGTCTCCAAGACACGGATGACGAAGATGGAGAGGATGACCGCCGCTGCGACGAGCAGCTCTTTGGCCCAGCCGCGCATGGCGCCGATAATGGCGAAGAGGAAGACGAACAGCCAGAAGATGAAATCCAGGCTTGTCATGCTGGCCTATTCTCCTGTGCGCCGCCGCCAGCCAGCTCAAGCACCAAACGGGCGATGTGCTGGGCGGCCTGCGGGCGGGCTAGCGAGCGCATGGCCGTACGCATCGCGGATAATCGCTCGGGATGGTCGAGCAAATCGAGCACAGCGGGCGACAGTCTGTCACCCAGGCGGGCATCTTCGAGAACGATGGCCGCGCCATGCCGGGCGAGATAGGCGGCGTTGACCTGCTGGTAGCGCCAGGCGTACGGATAGGGCACCAGTACGGCGGGCAATCCGAAGAGCGGAAGCTCGCCCAGGGTAGACGCTCCGGCGCGGCTGACAGCCAGATCTGCCACGGTCAAAGCGGCGCCCATTTCTTCGTGCAGATAAGGGTAAGGATGATAGCTGTGGGACAAACCTTCGGGCAGGCTTTTTCTGGCTTGTTCGATCTCAGGCCAATCGAGCTGGCCGCTGACATGTACGATCTGGCAGCGCTGCAGCAGCGCGGGCAGGGCATTGAGCAAAGCGCGGTTGATCGAACGGGCGCCGCGGGAGCCGCCAAAGACGAGCAGAACCGGGCGGCTTTCATCCAGGCCGAGAGCTCTTCGGGCGGCGGGCGGATCCCAACGCTGCAAGTCGGGGCGGGTGGGATAGCCGGTCACGACGATCCGGCTATCCCGCCCAGGGAGAAATGAGCGCGAATCTTCGGCCGTAACGGCAATGCGGTCGGCGAAGCGGGACAGCAGCTTGAGGGCCAGACCGGGCTCGATGTCGGGTACGTACAGGACGGAGGGCGTTTTTCGTCGCGCGAGCGCCATGGGCACGGCGATATAGCCGCCGGTGAAGAGCAGGGCGTGCGGTTGGAATGAGCGCAGCACACGCCGGGCGGCAAAATAACCGCGGGCGAGCTGCCAGGTATTCGCAGGCAAAGCGCGCAGGCCAACGCCGTGAACACCGGCGGCCGGAATGGCAGTGAAAGACACTCCGGCGCGTTTCACCAGATCAGCTTCCATGCCACCGAGGCCGCCAACCCACAGCACGTCTGCCGCCTCACTCTGCAGGGCGCGCAGGACGGCGAGGGCGGGATACACGCCTCCGCCGGTCCCTCCGGCGCAAATCAACAACCGCACTGAAGATTCTCCCTTCCTCTGCTTCGCGCTCGACGGAGGAGCGCGCGACGTTCATCAGGATGCCAATGCCGGCCAGCGAGGCAACTAGGTTCGAGCCGCCAGCGCTGATAAAAGGCAGGGCGTTGCCGGCGAAGGGCGCCAGGCCGACGATGACAGCCATATTGATCAGCGCCTCAAGGGTGATCCACAAAGTCACACCGCTGGCCAGAAGAGAGCCAAGCTGATCGGGGGCGCGGCGGGCGATGGACAGGCCGCGCCAGAGCAGGAGTATGTACAGGCCGACCAGAAAGGCCGCGCCGACCAGGCCGGTCTCTTCGGCGATAACGGCGAAAATGCTATCGGTGGGCGGCACGGGCAGGCCGGTGAATTTCGTATCGGCGCGGCCAATACCGACGCCAAAGAGCCCGCCTTTCACCACTGCTTCGAGGGAACGGCGCACGTGATACGAGGCCTGAATGGGGTCGCGCAATCCTTCCAGATAGCTGGTCAGGCGGGCGTTCCCCGTCGCATTGACCTTGACCACCACCCACCCCAGGAAGATGGCGATCACGCACACCAGGATGATCTGACGCCATTGGCCGCCGGCCATGAAAAAGAGCAGGCCGCCCAATATTACAACGGTGAGAGCGGCGCTCAAGTCCGGCTGAAGGAGGATCATGCCGCCAGTGATGCCCAGGATGGCGGCCATGGGGATCAAGCCGAAAGAGACATCATTCAGGCGCTCACGCTTCGAATACAACCATACCGATAGATAAATGATGGTGGCCAGCTTGGCAAGCTCAGAGGGCTGCACCGAACCCTGGAAGATCGAGCGCACGGCGCCGAGGCGAATGTCGTTGATCCACAATACCACCAAGAGGGCGATGAGCACGCTGCCCATAATGGGAATCGCCAGGCGCTGATAGCGGTGGTAGTTGAAGAAGCTCAAAAAGACCGCGACCCCCAGGCCAACGCCCAACCACATCACCTGACGGGTGAAGATGTAGCTGGGGGAACGGCCGATGGCCAGCGAGAAATCCCAACTGGCGGAATAAACCATCAGCAGGCCAAAGACGACCAGGGTGGAGATGATCAACAATAACGGGACGTCGATGCGCAGCCGCAGGGGACGCTGGAAACCAGCGGCGCCGAGCGGCTTCGAGTCGTTTACGAAAGTTCCATCAGCCATTGTTTATACCTTTCACCGCGTTCTTCGAAGTCACGGAACTCGTCGAAGGAAGTCCCGCCAGGGGCGAGCAGGACAACATCGCCCGGCTGGGCGATCTCGGCGGCTGCCTGGACGGCCTGGCGCAATCCGGAGCAGCGCGTCAGGCTGAATGGGCGCTCGCCAGGCTGCAACGGGCCGACGGCCGAGGCGATCAATTCAGCCGCCTCGCCGAAGACGATCAAATGATCTACACGCTGGCGCACCAGGGCGGCAAAATCCTGCCAGGGCAGCTTCTTATCACGGCCGCCCGCCAGCAGCACGAGGGGTTCGTGGAAGGAGCGGATGGCCGCGATGGCGCGCTCAGGTGCAGTGGCGATCGAGTCGTTGTACCAGTCGACGCCTCTCCAGGTGCGTACGAATTCCAGGCGATGAGGAATACCGGCGAAGCCTTCCACCCCAGCGCGCATGGCTTCGATCGGCAAGCCGGCCGCGAAAGCGATCGCGCAGGCGGCCAGCACGTTGTACAGGTTATGCACGCCGCGCAGCGCGACGCTGCTCACGGGCATCACTTCCAGCGGCGCGCCCGACCCACGGTATAGAATGTGGCCCATCTCCACATACACCCCGGCTTGTCCCGGTTCAGGCTCATCCATTCCGAAGGTGACGAGCGAACCGCGCACGCCTTCTGACAGCGCCTGGGAGCCGGGATCATCGCGGTTGAGGACGGCCACGTCGTTCTGGCGTTGGAAGGACAAAATACGCGCTTTCGCGGCGGTGTAGGCTTCCATCGTACCGTGCCGATCCAGGTGGTTGGGGGTGATGTTCAGGACGGCGGCGATGTGGGGCGAGATGCTCATCAACTCGAGCTGGAAGCTGGACAGCTCCTGGATGGCCAGGTCGTCTGGGCGCATCTGGTCGAGGAACTCGATGAGCGGTTGGCCGATGTTGCCGCCCACCCAGGCCTGGCGCGGCGCTTGCATAGCGGCCTGGGCCATTCGCCCTACCAGGACAGTGGTGGTTGTCTTCCCGGCCGAGCCGGTGATGCCGATGGTTGGGCAGGGAACGGCTTCCATGAATAGCTGCGAATCGTTCGACAGCGGAAGCCCGCGCCGCCTGGCTTCCTGGATGATTGGAAGGTCGAGGGGCACGCCGCCCGAGACGCATACCAGCGTGGCGCCTTCCAGGGCTTCCAGCGGGTGCCGGCCGAGAACCCAGCGCAGGCGCGGATCGGGCAGGGAGGCCATGGCGGCGCGCATATCCTGGGAATCTGCGGGCTTCTGGTCGTTTAACGTCACCTGCGCGCCGTGGGAAAGGAGGAAGCGCGCCAGGGCCAGACCCTGCCGGGCCGCTCCGATCACCAACACATTCTCCTTCATCCAGTCTCTCATCGCATCACACCACTGCCAGGGCGACACCAAACAGAGCGAACAGCAGCCCCACCAGCCAGAAGCGCTGCACCACCTGCGTCTCACTCCAGCCCAGCAGCTCGAAATGGTGGTGGATGGGCGCCATCTTGAACAGTCGCTGGCCTTTGGTGAGCTTGAAATAGAGAATTTGGAGGACCACGCTCATCCCCTCGCTAAAGGGGATGATGGCCACCAGCGGCAGGAGCAGCCACTGGCCGGTCATCAGGGCGACGACCGCAAGGGTTGCGCCAAGGGCCTGCGAACCCGTGTCGCCCATGAACAACTCGGCCGGGTGGACATTGAACCACAGGAAACCGAACAGCGCGCCCACGATGGTAAAGGAGAAGCGCCCCACGAAGGTCATTCCCTGGATAAGGGCGATGCCGCCATAAGCGGCGAAAGCGGTGGCCGAGATCAGCCCCGCCAACCCATCCAGGCCGTCGGTAAAATTGACCGCGTTGGACATGCCCACGATGACGATGATGGCCAAAGGAATATAGAAATAACCCAGGTCGATCTCGCCTTTGGTTCCGGGCCAGTACAGTTGCGGCACTTCCAGAAGGTAACGAAGGGCGAAAGCGATCACCACGGCGAAGAGCACCTGGATGATGAACTTGGTGCGCGCGCGCATGCCAAGGCCTTTGCGCGGGCCGCGCACACCCTCCCAATCATCGATTGCGCCCAGGAGGGAGAAACCGAGCATGGTAATCACCGGAACCAGCACCGAGCGCCCTATGACGGTCGCCACACCCAGCAAGGTGGCGGCGTTGAGCAGGATAGTCACCAAAGTTACAGGCAGCACGATCATCACACCGCCCATGGTAGGCGTGCCCATCTTGGTGAAGTGCCGGTCAGGTCCTTCGAAACGGATCAACTTGCCGATGCGGAAGTAGCGCAAGACGCGCAGCAACGGTCCCCCCCAAATGACCGCCAGCATGAAACTCAGGCCGCTCAAGGCCAGAGCCAGGGAGGTCTCTTTCATGAGCGCGACTCCAATGCGGCGACGATGTCCTCCATGTGCATCCCCCGCGAGCCTTTCACCAGGGCAATGTCACCCTTGGAAAGACTGTCGGCGAGGTACTCCGCCGCTGCTTGTGTGGTTTCAAACCAATGGATCGCTGAAGATTGGAGGCCTGCCTGGCGGGCAGCTTCGGCGATCATACGCCCGCGCGGGCCGACGGCGACCAATTCATCGACGACCTCGGCAGCGCGCACGCCAACAAGCTGGTGGCCCTGTTCCTCGTAAGGTCCCAATTCCAGCATATCTCCCAGCACGGCGACGCGCCGGCCAGCCAGATCGTTGAGGAGGTTAAGCGCAGCCAGGGTGGATTCAGGCGAGGCGTTGTAGGTATCGTCCAGGATGAGTGCGCCGCTGTGCGTGGGCACAGCCATCAGGCGGAGCTGAGAGCGGCCTTCGCGCAAACCGGTGGCGATCTCGTGCCAGGATAGACCCTCGACCAGGCCAACGGCGGCGGCGCGCAACGCGGTGTGTGCCGAGTGACGGCCGATCATGGGGACGCGCAGGTAAAGAGCTTCGTGACGGTAATGCAGCCGGAAGCGGATACCTTCCAGCCCCATGCTCTCGATGCCATCCGCCCAAATGTCCGCCTGAGGAGAAAGGCCGTAAAAGAGCACTCTGGCCTGGGTTCGTTGGGCCATCTGGCGCACCCAGGGATCGTCAAAATTGAGGATGGCGGTGCCCTCAGGCGCCGGGGGAAGGGATTCGACCAATTCGGCTTTCCCGCGCGCGATGGCCTCCTGCGAACCGGCGCGTTCGGCATGCACCGTGCCGACGTTGGTGACCACACCCACATGGGGAAGCGCCAGGTCGCACAAGAAGCGGATCTCGCCGGGGACATAAAAGCCCATCTCCAGGACGGCGCGTTCGTGGTGTTCTCCCAGGCTGAGCAACGTGAGAGGCAGGCCGATTTCGTTGTTCAAATTGCCCGGATTCTTGAGCGTGCGGTAACGCTTAGCCAGGACTTCGGCGACCAGCTCCTTGGTGGTGGATTTGCCCACGCTGCCGGTGATACCGATCACCCGCAGGTTCAGCCGGCGCCGCCAGAAACGCGCTACAGTCTGGAGGGCTTTCAGGCTATCTTCGACCAGAAGGCAGAAAGCGATCTCCGGAAAGGCGAACTCCTCCGGCTGTCTGCCGGGACGCAGGTCGACGGTGGGGAACAGGCTGGAGAGATCACGCTGGACGATGGCGACAAATGCCCCGTGGTGGAAAGCATCGCCCACATAAGTGTGCCCGTCGGCGTGCTCGCCGGGGAGGGCGACGAAGAGCGATCCCGGCGTGGCCTGGCGCGAATCGACCGTGGCGGCGCGAATCGGCCGGTCGGCCATCTGCGGCCGGCGGCCGGTCAATGCTTCGATCACGTCTGCCAGGGTTAACAAGACTCTCACCTCAATTCGAAGCCAACTGCTTGCGCAGGTCGTCAGGCGGGATATCCATCAGGACAACGAGCCTTTTGACCACGTCGCTAAATACAGGCGCGGCCACCACCGAACCCCACTTTGACGTCTCGGGTTTCTCCAGCCATACATAGACCAGGAAGCGTGGGTTGTCAGACGGTCCCCAGCCAACGAAGGATGCGTTCGTCAAGCTACTGGTGTAACCGGTCTCGGTGGGAATTTCCGCCGTGCCGGTCTTGCCGGCCACGCTGTAACCCGGCACCAGCGCCGAGGAGGATTCCTCCACCAGCGATTGGGTCAGCATGGCTGTTTCGGTGTGCGCGGTCTGGGCGGAGATCGGTGTGCCAACTACCTGTGGAGGGGTATTATACTGCCTTCCATCCTGGATCATGGCGCGCAAAATGTGGGGCGCCATCATTTTTCCGTCGTTGGCCAAGGCGCCGGCGGCCATTACCATCTGAATCGGGGTGACGGCGACGCCCTGGCCGAATGAGTTTGTACCCAGGTCGACAGGGAACCACTGGCCGTCGCCGGGCAGGCGCAGGGGATAATCGACTTCACCGGCCAGGTCGATGCCGGTCTTGTGGCCGATGCCAAAGGCGCGCAGATAATCGTAGAATTTCGTCGGACCAAGCTGCGAGGCTACCCAGGCCAGGCAAACATTCAGCGAGTGCTGCATGCAACCCACCATGTTTTGCGGTCCCCAGGCGGCCCCGTCCCAATTGTGGATGTAAAAGCCGCCGATTTCGAAGGAGCCGGTGTCCAGGAAAGGCGTGTCGGGTGTGACCGTGTTGGTATCCAAGGCGGCGGCCATGGTGAGCACCTTAAATACCGAGCCCGGCTCGTAGGTCTGGCTGATAGCGCGGTTGAAGGGGGTGGAATTCGGGAAGAGCTGGTCGTAAGTCCAATACTGGTTCGGGTCCAGATGCGGGGTAGTCGCCATGGCCAAAATCTCGCCGGTGCGCGGATCGGAGACGATGATCGTGCCGCTGGAAGAACCGGTATCTTTCACAGCTTTGTCTAGAATCTGTTCGACGCTGGATTGAATTTCGCGGTCGATGGTTAAGATCAGGCTGGCGCCCGGAGGCACCTCCGGAATCTGCTGGACCAGGTTGGGATCATTGGGCACCCACACTTCCTGGGGCGTCCCGGAGAGGAGGTCATTGTATTTTTCCTCGACGCCATAGAAGCCGCGGCCGCCTTCGCGATCCAAGTAGGTATAAAAGCCGATCACGTTGGAGGCGAGGGTGCCTTCGGGGTAGCTACGGCGCAGGTGCGGCGACCACACCAGACCGGAGAGGCTGGGAGCCTCTTTGCCTTTTCCCCGTTTGTTGGCGCTCTGGCTGGCGTACTGTTGCTGCAGCCTGGAGAGCTGATCGATCTGCTCGGCGGTGACCGAATCGGCCAACCGGGCGTACTCTGACTTTCCTTCCACGTAAGGGATGCTGGCCGATGCCAGGGTCTGAGCAAAATCGGCCCCGGTTACCGAGCTGACTGCGGCGGCGATGGTCTGCGGATCCTGTACGTATTGCAGGTTGACGCCTACCTCGTAGACGGTCTCGTTGCCAGCAAGGAGGTGGCCCCAGCGGTCGTAGATGCTGCCGCGTTCGGGATAGATTTTCTTATACTCGCCGATGTACTGCTGGGCCTGCTTACGAAATTCTTCAGCGGTGGCGCTGGTCTGGATGCGGCCGATTTGAACGATTACCAGCACGCCGACTACGGTAAAGAGCATGCCCAGGAAATTGGTGCGGGTAAAGATGGCTTTCATGGGAGCACTTTCCCCTGCATTTGAGCAGCTTTCGCCACACCCTGGAAGAGCCAATCCCAAAGGGATTCGGTGTAACTGGGCTGGACCAAAGGTGGATTGACCATGCCTGGGCCGGGAGGCGGAGCCAGCACGGCGGGCTGCCGGCCGTAATAGGAGGGCACCGTCACGTAAACCTCGTTGCCTGGCTCGGCGGGGACGAAGCCCATCTCCTCAGCCCGCTTTTGCATGACAGCGGCCGAGGTGATCATGGCGAGGGTCGTCTGCATGTCGGCGATATTGCGCTCGATCTGCTCGCTCTGGGCTTCCATTTGTTGTATATTGCGCCCAATGGTTGAGGTGCGGGCAGAGATGTTCAGGTAAATGCCGGCGACCGATGCAATGGTGACCAGACCGAGGAGGAACAAACCGATCCATTGGAGCTGGACTCTCCAGGGGGCCTGTTTATAAGCTTGGATAAGTCGGTTTTTCATAGAGATGCCATCGGTATAAACGCGTGAGCTTGAAAAGGATGGGCGTTCCCAGTTAGTGGAAATGCTACAGAAGCCCATGCACTTATCATGCCAGTGCGCGTTTCTCGACCACACGCAAGCGGGCGCTTCGAGAGCGCGGGTTATTTCGGATTTCTTCTTCACCCGCGACGATTGGACGGCGGGTGATTTCAATCAAGCTGGCCTTATGGCCGCAGGTACAAACCGGTTGCTCCGGCGGGCAGATGCAATCCCGGCTTTCGGTGCGAAAATACTGCTTGACAATGCGGTCTTCGAGCGAGTGAAAGGCGATGACGGCCAGGCGGCCGCCAGGAAGGAGAGCCTGCACTGCCAGCGGCAGGAACTCCTCAAGCGCTTTCAACTCCTGATTGACCGCAATCCGCAAAGCCTGAAAGGTGCGCGTCGCCGGATGGATATGCCCCCTGTGACCGCCGCTTACCCGGGCTATCACCTCGGCTAGCTGGCGGGTCGTGCGCAATGGTCGGGCGTGCACGATGGCGCGGGCAATCCGCCGAGATGCTCTTTCTTCGCCGTACTGCCAGAGGATATCCGCCAGATCATCCTCGGGCAGATCATTCACCAGGTCGGATGCGGTGATCGGGTTAGCCGGATCGAAGCGCATATCCAATGGGCCATCGTTCTGGAATGAGAAACCGCGGTCGGGAGAATCGAGCTGAATAGACGAAACCCCCAAATCAGCCACGATCCCGTGTACTGAATCCCATCCCAAACGATTGAGCTGCTCGGGCAGAGTGGTAAAAGAGGCCTGGACCAAAATGACGCGATCTTGGAAAGGAGCCAGGCGCTGCCGGGCGATATGCAACGCCAGCGGATCCAGATCCAAGCCTAAGAGCTTACCGGCCGGACTGCTGGCTTCCAGGATGCCCCAGGCGTGCCCCCCTGCGCCGACTGTACAGTCCACGTACCGGCCTGGGCTTTGTGGGCGCAGTAATCGAAGGATCTCATGGTAAAGTACGGGTTGGTGAGGGAAGGATGCCCCCTTACCCTGGGCGTCCATCGTCAACGGATGGGCAATTCCAGGGCCGCGAAGCGTTGGGCGTTTGCCTCGCTTTCCTGCAGTTTCCGGTTCTGTTCAGCCCAACGCGCCGGTGACCAGATTTCGAAGTACTCGCCGGCGCCGACGACCACCGCGCTGCCTTCCAGTCCGGTCGCCTGGCGCAAAAACTGAGGTATCAGGATACGGCCGGCGCGGTCCACCTCGACGCGATCGGCATTGGAGAAGATCAGGCGGCGCAGCATGCGCGAAGTTGGGTCGGTCACGCTGAGATCTTTCACCCGTTCGTACATTTGTTGAAAGGAATCGGCGGTCAGTATGATCAGGTTCTGGTCGAATCCCTGGGTGACGTAGGCGCCTCCTTCCAGCGGCGCGCGGAAACGCACCGGTATGGTCAGCCGCCCTTTTTCGTCGATGGTATGTTCGTACTGACCAAGAAACATTTGTTCTAATTCTCCTAGTCGTGGGGAACGCCGGAGGACTTCCGGCGTTCCACAATTTCCCACTTTTTTCCACTAGTACACACAGTATAGCCACATTCCTGCGAAAATGCAAGTAGTTTGGCCTCTTTTCATCCCACTTTGGGAAAACCGAGTTCGAGGAAGGAAAATCCTGGGAAGCGTCAACCTGAGAGCGGGGAGGAAGTTTTGCGGGGTGATTTCTGGCCTTTGGGGTACAATGATCGTGGGAAAAGTCACCAGGAGGCAGGGATGAAGATAGGGATCATAGGAACCGGAAAGATGGGGAGCAGCCTGGGGCGGCGCTGGGCGCAGGCCGGGCATAGCATCTGCTTTGGGTCCCGCAATCCAAGCCATGCCCAGCCGCTGGCTGATGCAATCGGCAAGGGAGCGCGGGTGGCGACGATCGGCGAGGCGGGCGATTTCGGCGAAGTGGTGGTACTGGCCGTGCCGTGGTTTGCGGTCTACGAAAGTGTCCGCACGATGGGCCCGCTGGGCAACCGGGTGCTCGTGGACTGCACGAATCCCTATCTGCCAGGCGAAGAGGACCCGGCTACGGCGGTACATGGCAGCTCAGGGGCAGAGAAGATCGCCCGCTGGATGTCTTCGACCACTGTGGTGAAGGCGTTCAACACCATCTACTGGCAGCACATCGTCCAGCCGGAGTTCGCCGGTGGCAAGGAAGTCCTGTTCATGTGCAGCGACGACATATCCGCCAAGGGTGTCGTGGCGCGATTGGGGCGCGAGATCGGTTTCGAGCCGGTGGATGCCGGCCCGCTTTCTGTGGCGCATGCGCTAGAGGCGATGGGCTATTTATGGACACAGCTCGCCTTCCACGCCGGACAGGGGCCGAATTTTGGCTTCACTTTATTGCGACGATGATCTGATGCGATGCGATCAAGAAACCCGGCGGCAGTTAGACTACCGGGTTTGTTTTTTATCCCTGCGATTGTATGAAAACAGCGTTTCAGGGCAGCACCTGCCATGGATTGATAAAGGCGCCGTAGTAGCGCACCTCAAAGTGCAGGTGAGGGCCGGTTGAGTTGCCGGTGCTACCAGCATAAGCGATGATTTGACCCTGGCTGACGCTGCTGCCGCACCGTACGGCAAAGCGGCTAAGGTGGGCATAAACCGTCTGATAGCCGTTGCCATGGTCGATCATCACCATGTTGCCATACCCGCCGCCGATCACACCGGCGTAAACCACCACGCCACTGTCGGCCGCGTAAACCGGCGTGCCAGTCAGGGCGGCGATGTCAATGGCGAGGTGACCTGACCAAAAGTCGTTGCCCGAAAGGTAGTGATTGACGGTCGGCCAGACAAAATAGCCGCTGCCATAGGCGCCGCCTTCGCCGGTATCGCAGGCGCCAGGGCCATACACAGTTTTGTTAACTCCCGCAGGACCGCGCGCGAAGGTTGGCACGACCCAAGTACGGAATTCTCGATGCCCGCCTTTGACCATCACGTAGGAACCGGGGGCTATCACCGGGTTGGTAACATCTAAATGGTTGGACGGCCAGGAAGTGATGTCCAGCGGATCCACGCCGAGCTGCCTGGCCACGCCTTCCAGGGTATCGCCGGCTTTCCACTGGTAATACACGCCATCCACAGGGGGGATCTTCAACTTCAGGCCGATGGAGATCATGTGCGGATCGTCCCGGAGCACATCATAGTTAGCCCAAAGCACGCTTTCCGGCTGGATGCCGAACTGCTTGGCTATGCCGAAGATCGAATCACCGCTGACGACGGTGTATTCGATCACGTCCATGCGCCCGTTTTGGGCTTTCACGGTGTGGGGTGTGATCCGTCGGATGATGCTGGTTACAGGAGCATCGCCGGGCAGCGATGGAAGCTGAACGGCAGCCTTGTTCGATGAAGCCGGAGTCGGGCCGGCCGATGCGCTTGGTTCGGCGCGGAGGAAATCAGGCCGCAGGATTAACAAGATGGACATGGAGAGCACCCACACTGCGGTAAACACCCACAGGAGGGCAGGCAACCATGTAAGAGGGCGTGCATTGTTCTCAAGTTTGGGGGGAGTGTGAGGTTTCAGCCCATCTGTGTGCATCGATAAGGGAATTCCTTCAGTCGTTTTTCGTCCCATCGGGAAGGATGGCGCCGGCCAGCGAGTGGATGCTGGCGAGCTGTTCGGCAGTCAGACGGGCACCTTTAAGCAGGCTGCGGGTGAAATCCGCGTCGACCAGGCTAGCGCCGGTTAGATCCACCCCTTCCAGGTTGGCGCCAGCGAAGCTGGCATGGTCGAAGATTGCGCCTTTGACAAGCGCCTGAGCGAAGCTGGCCAGACGGAAGTTAGCGCCGCGACAGTATGCACGCCGCAAGTCGGCCTGGCGCAGATCTGCCTGGGCGAGGAGGGCTCGCTCCAAATTAGCTTCGCGCAGGTTTACCTGCCTCAGATCGGATTCGACCAACTCAGCCTGGGAAAGATCGGCGCCCTGCAGATGAAAACCGCGCAGGTCCAGACCGCTCAGATCGACATTGCGCAGACGGGGATGTTCACCCGAACGGATGAGTAGGAGGATCAGCTCTTTGCGCGTGATTTCTGCCAATGGGCCCTCGAAAAGACCGATCAGGGGTGACGGGCGCCGTCGGGCAACACCGCGCCTTGCAGCGAGGCGGCATGGTTTAGCTGGATTTGGTTGATGACCGCGCCCTGCAGATTGGCGCCGCTCAGATTGGCGGCAGTCAGGTCCACGCCGCCCAGGTTGGCGCCCGTGAGGTCAACATCGCTGAGATTGGCTTCGGTCAAATTGGCCTTGGTGAGGTTGGCCTTACTCAGGTCGGCGCCAGAGAGGTTGGCTTTGGCGAGCACTGCTTCTTTGAGGTCGCAACCTTTCATATTCGCATGACTCAGGTCGGCTGAAGTGAGATTGGCGAAGGAGAGGATCGTCTCGACCAAGACAGCCCAGGAGAGCACGCTGCGCGAAAGGTTGGCGTAGCGCAGATCGGCGCGGGTGAGATCGGCGCTGGTCAAAACGGTGTTCTGCATGACTGCGTTGCTCAACTTGGCCTCGCTCAGATTGGCGCCGGTAAGGTCGGTTTTGCTGAGGTCGGAGCCGACCAGGTCGGAGTGGCTCAGGATGGCATAAGCCAGGGCCAGATGACTCATATCCAGGTCGCTCAGATCCAAGCCAGCCATGCGAGGCTGACTGCTGGCGCCGATGAGCGCCAGGATCAATTCTTTGCGGGTGATCTCGGCCATAATTCTCCCCGAATTCGCGCAGATGATATCAGGCGCTTTTATAATGACCAGCGCAATGGTTATGATCAAATTATAGGCTGAGAAAGGTGAAAAATGCAACTGCCACGCCGTTTGGATTCCGAGCGGCGAGGCGAAACCGAGCCGACCGGATCAGCGCCGCGGGCGCGCCAAAAGGCTGAGGTGACGGATCAGCGGGTCCAGCTCCTCAGGTACAGCCGATTCGGTCACTTCCACCTGATGGCGGCGACCGGCGTGCTCCACGGACAGGCGATAGACGAAACGATCGGCGCCGGGGGTGGGCGAGGTAATTTTCTCGGGTAGGTCGAAGAAGCCGCTGGAGGCGACCAGGCTCTCGATCTGGCGGGCGTCCTCCGCAGCCATTTTCTCGGTATCGATGCTGGTCGAGAAAATCATGCCAGCAAAGCCGCCTGAGCGCTCAAAATTAATTTTCATCCCGGTAACATCCAGGCAGGCGCGGCGAGATCAGCGGCTGGTACGCGCCTGCGGGCGGAAAATATTGAGCAGACCAGGCAAGCATCCCGGCTGGGGTGAGGCGGCGTTTACGGTGATGCCGACCGCCGCCCAGCCTTTCTGCACCGCCTGCTGCTCCAGGCTGTTGGCGCCGAACAGGTCGCCGGCCACCGCATAGGTAAGATCGGCGGCGGCCTGGAAGTTGGAGGTTGACCGCAGGTGGTCTCGCAGGGTGAGGTACCAGATTTTACCGGCTTTGTCCCAGGCGTTTCCGCCGATTTCCACCGCCGTCACATAAAAGGCATGGTTGGGGATGCCTGAATTGATATGCACACCGCCGTTATCGCTGGTGGTGTTGACATAAGCGGACATATTGGCGGGCTGCGGGTCTTTGCCCAGAATGGGGTCATCGTAAGCCGTGCCGGGAGCTTTCATCGATCGCAAGGCAACGCCGTGCACATTGGCGGTGAACAAGCCCTCGCCGATGAGCCAATCGGCCTGAGCAGCCGTCTGGCCGAGCGCCCGCTGCTTGACCAACGAACCGAACACATCGGAAAAAGATTCGTTCAGCGCACCCGGCTGATCCTGGTATACCAGGGCAGCCTCATATTGGGTGACTCCATGGGTGAGCTCGTGGCCGATCACATCGACGGCGATGGTGAAACGGTTGAACAGGCGCTGATCGGGAGGCAGGTTTTGATCGCCATCGCCGTAGACCATCTGCTGGCCATTCCAAAAGGCGTTGTCGTAATTTTGTTGATAGTGAACGGTCGAGTCAATTTCCATCCCGTGGTCGTCAATCGAATTACGTTGATAGACATCCCAATAAAGGTCGTAGGTACTGCCGGCCCCATCGTAGGCTTCATCGGCGGCTGGGTCGCCGACGGCGGGATCGCCTTCGCTGCGCACGAGCCGTCCGGGCAGGGATGAGCCATTATCGGCGCTATATACTTTACGCTGTTTGACGCCGCCGGCGGCGCCCTCTTCGACGGCGGCTGCACGACCTCGGGTGATCGCCAGGCGCTGACCGCGGAATTGGGCAGTCGTTTCCAGAGTCTGGAGGGCCCATTTGCGCTGTTCGGCAGAGCCGTTTTCGGTGATCTTCTGGATGATATGGGGAGGGAGAATGCAGGTCAGGGCATGACGTGGGCGATACATGGGTTATTTTCCTTTCGTATGGGTGCTGATTACCGATAATTTGGGCAGGCACGCCGCTTACTCCACCTGCCAGCAACCGTATTCGCCTGATGTCGGCTGGGTGAAGGCTGATCACAGTATAGAGGTGATATGGGACAATGTCAAGCGGAATCATCAGGATTCATTGATTGCCCGACGCCGGTGCAGTCTCTTTCAAAATTTCCTCGCGGCCGTATCTTTGCAGGAATCGCTCCACATGCATCCACATTTCTGTGCGCTGCAGGCTGAACAGGCTACGCCCTTGGTGGCTGGCGGGGTTATACGCCCACATGACCCACCAGGAATAAAAATTCTCCCAGAAGATGCCAAAACTGCCCAGACGGCTGCGGTATGGAAAAAGGGTGAAACCCATGCTCACCAGAGGATGGGTCTGGCCGGCGCGGTTAGCAGCCGGGAGCAGCACCGAGACGCCGCCGATCGCCCTCATGACGTGATATTGAGGCTGAGAGCGGAGATACCGCGCCGCAAGCTCGAGCGAATGGATGAACCGGCGAAATACAAGGGCGGCCCAAGACAAATCCGGGCCGCTCGGCGGGTAGAGCGGCAAGCGCTCATTCCATAGATGGATGAACAGCACTGGTTCGCCCGCATTGACCGGGCCCTCAGGCAATGGCAGTTGGTGAGGCGCGCGCCCTTCTTGAAGACGCAGGATGCACTCTGGATCGTCGCTGAATGGGAAGACGCCTTCTACGCTCGCCAGCCAATGGTCGAACGAACGGATTATGGCGCGCATGGCTCATTTTCCACTGAGCAGGACGATGCCGGCGGCTACGAGGAAGCCGCCCATCCAGCGCCCGGGTGAAATCGTTTCGCCGAACCATAACCAGCTCGCAATTACCTGAACTCCGATCACGGCCAGTCCGGTGGTCATCGGGAAAGCCACGTGGAGCGGCATGTAGCGCAGCAACCAGGTCAGGGTGATGACGGTGATCAGTCCGGCAAGGTTGCCCACAACCTGCCAGAGAAGGAGACCGCGCAGGTTGGGGCTGTCGGCGGAATATTTGAAAGCCACATTGGCCACGATATTAAAAAACATATTTCCGACTATGAGGACAACCGGCCATATATGGAGAGAGGATATGGCAGTCTGGATGCGTTGAAGATTGGAAGGGTTCAGCATGAAGGTTTCTCCCGAATAAAAGACCAAAGTGTGAAATGATCTGTATCAAGAAAGTAGAAAAATATAACCACGAATATTAAAACACAGGTTGGTCCCGGTCAGCTCGAAAGGGAGAGGTCAAATCTGTAAAAAAGAGGAAAGGGTGGGTTGTCAATGAGCCATAAACCAACCATCCTCCTGGCTGGTCGAGGCCGATAGAGGTTGGGGTCATGTAGATTGTGAGCGGGCTAAAGGCGCTGCCCCGAGGCGATATCAGCGCTCGATGGCCTGAGGCGGGGAGCCGTCGGTTTTGAGCCAGTCGAGGATTTCGCGCAGACTGCCGGTAGCCAAGCCGACGCAGGTGTCGGCCGCTCCGTAGTAAAGATAGATCGTATCCCCATCCTGGCCCACCGTCCAACCGCAGGGAAAGACGACGTTGTCCACGTCCCCGAAACGTTCGTAAGGCTCCTCCGGGCTGAAGATCCAGGTATTGCTGCGCAGCAGACAGCGTTCGGGGGTCTGGCGGTCGAAGAGAGCCAGTCCCAGGCGGTAGATGCTGCCTGAGGCGGTCTGGCGGACGCCGTGATAGAGGATCAGCCAGCCTTCGGGCGTCTCGAGGGGTGGGGCGCACAGGCCGATCTTGTTGGCGTCCCACCAGGCGCCGCGGCGGGCTTCCAGGATCATGCGATGGCTGCCCCAATGGCGCAAATCAGGAGAGAATGATATCCATATATGGGCGCCCATGGTGGTCATTGGCCGGTGGATCAGCGCCCAATGCTGGCCAAAACGCCGGGACATCAAGGCAGCATCCTTGTCTTCGGGCGGCATGATCACGCCCTTGCGATCAAAATGGACAAAATCTTCAGTCAAAGCCAATGAAACTCCCGGACCGCCGCGGGAATAAGAGGTGTAGGTAACCGCATATTGGCTCAATTCCGGGATGTAGGTGATGCGTGGGTCCTCGATGCCCCAGATTTCCTCAGGGTAATGAACTGGATCGGGCAACAACGTTGGCTGTGGATCGATTCTCCAGCCGCTCACCCCATTGGCGGAACGCGCAGCGGTTAAGTGGGAAATACCGCGCCTATCTTCTACGCGGCACAACAGGAGCGTGCTGCCGTCTGGGAGGATCGTAGCCGCGGGATTAAAAACGGTATTGGCGTCATAAGGCCAATCTGCAGGAGTCAGGATCGGATTATTCGGATGACGATGGAACAGCGTTTGACGTTTTGATTTCATTCATCTCTCCCGCATAGATTTGGTTTTGTGAGATATTAGCTTCGATTTCGATCAGGCGCAATTCCGCCAAAGACATTATAAAGGCCAAAGTGGATTCGGCACCTTGATTCTGGTTGACGCGGTCGGGGTGAAGACCATCATGGCACCCGCCATTCGACGGGTTATACAGGGGCAGATTGAGGTCATTCCAACCCAGGAACCATTCGAAAGCCAGATGAGCTTCTTTATATAAACGGGGCTCTCCGGTAATTCGATACGCGTCCAGGCAAGCAGAGATCGTTTCCTGAGCTTCAACAGGTTGTTGGTCAAATCGGGCTCGTTCCCCGCCGCGTTTGTAGAACCCATTCGTTCCAATCGGTACGAAATAATCGGTTCCCGGCCGTTGAATACGCAGCAACCAGTTGAGAGCGTTCAAGCCCACGTCCAACATGTCTGTTGATGAAATGGTCGCGCCAGCCCGGATCAACGCACGAGGCAGGATTGCATTGCAATAGGTCAACCGATCTTCAAACCAGAGCCAATCCTCTCCATGATTGTCTTGATACAAATTCATGAGTCTGTAAGCGAGTTGTTCTAAAGTCTGGCGGGCTTTCCTATCGCCGGGGAAACGACGCAAATATTCATCCAAACCGACGATCGCATATGACCAGGCGCGGGGACTTGTAAATGAGCTGATAACGGGCAGGCCCTGGGTTAATAAATAGGCGGCGTTGGCCTGCAATTGATCCGAGCTCGACCGGCCTGCGACCGTCCCCAATGCATAGATGGCTCGCGCATGGGAATCTTCGGATCCCGCATCCTCTAACCAACGACGATCATAGGCCAGGTTATTGCGAAATCGCTGATTATCAGGGTTATAGGCATACCATAAAAATGCCAGGAACCGTTCCGCCAAACCGTTCATGAACGGGGTCTCATTTCCCTGTAAATTAGAAAGAAGGGTAGCAAGGACCAGACCTCTGGCATTATCGTCGGTCGTATAACCAGAATTGTAATTTGGGGTATTGTAGATTGCATGCTGAAGAATGCCAGTATCATCGGTCAGGAGAAGCAGGTGGTCGAGTTTAATGGCTGGCAGGTCTTTAGGTCGTTTTTCTAGTGTTTTTGTAATAAAGGTCTTGTGGGCTGCGCGGCTGCGCTCCAGGCGGGCGAGCTCATAGCTTTTCCAATACTGCCTGGCGACCTGTTTCCATATCATTGTGCGGCCATATTGATAGGCCCGCTTGCGCATAGCATGCCGCTCCGTTTCATTTTCCAATAGCCAGTTGATCTTATCGGCAATGGCATCGGCGTCCCGAAAAGGAACGAGCAATCCGCGTCCATCGGCGAGAAGCTCTTGAGCATGCCAATACGGGGTAGAGATGATGGCCTTTCCTGCGCCCAGCGCATAAGACAGGGTACCGGAAGTGATCTGCTCCTGGTTAAGGTAGGGGGTTATGTAAATGTCGGCTGCGCCGATGAATTCGATCAGTTCTTTCGATGAGACAAAACGGTTGTGGAAAATCACGTAATCTTCAACGTTATTCACTTCAGCCAGATGCTGCAACGACAAGCGATAGATTTCATTGTCATGGCGGATGACATGAGGGTGTGTGGCTCCCAGAACAACATAACAGACGTTGGGATGACGCTTGACCACCCTGGGTAGCGCCTGGATAACATATTCGATGCCCTTATTGGGATTTATCAGGCCAAAGGTCAAAATCGTCTGTTTGCCCTCTAATCCGAATTGATCTTTGTAATAATTCGGATCGACGAACGGGATATCCGGTATGCCGTGCGGGATCAGGTCGATTTTATCGACAGGGATCGCGTAAATTTCGCGCAAGAAATCCACTCCTTTCCGGCTCATGGAGACCAAACGGTCGGAAAGTTTAGCGAGCTCGATCATGATCTTACGTTGCGATTCGGTCGGCTGGCGCAAGATTGTATGGAGGGTGGTTATAACCGGCATGCGGAGTTCACGCAACAAAGCCAGGATATAATTGCCATCCTGTCCGCCGAATATGCCAAATTCGTGTTGGAGAAAGACGGCATCGACCTGATTGACGTTAAGAAAATCCGCTGCGGTTCGATAGGCGGAGAGATCATTGTCCGGGATCTCGAACCTGACCCTTTCCGGATAGGAATATCCCTGTTCGTTATCATTCATGGCCAAAGCGAGCACTTCCCGGTGGGGGAACTCAGCAGCCAAAGTATCACATAGATCAGCGGTAAATGTGGCGATACCACACTGGCGCGGGACATAGTTCCCGATCACAGCGATGCGAGCCTCCGGTGAGGCAAATGATGTGATTTCCATCCTTACCACTCTCCCTAATCCGTCCAATGTGCATACCCATAGCAACGAAAACGGAAGGTCTCCATTTCCCAGGCAATGAGATCTGTTTCGCTTATTGCATAACGCTTTGAAAACATGAAGCCGGTTATAAACCGGCTTCATGGGATGAAACTGTCAGGGCTAGCTCTGGCTCTTTTGGCTCTGAACCTGTTGGGAGGGCTGGCTGGTCAGCAAGCCGATGATGACGCCCACCACAGCAACGGCTGCGGCGATCCAGAATACCTGCACCGAGGGAATGGGCAGGTTTATCTTCAGAAGGGTGTCAAGGGCATAGCTCCCAGGCCCGTAAAGACCGATGAAGGCCGACAGGAGCAAAGCCAAAAGAGGATACTCGGCTCCACCGTTTGCGCTCCAAAGACCTTTCGGCGCGTAGATTTTGACGATGGCCATCAGCAATGCACCCAAGATCAGCGCTGCAGCAATCGGGGTGAGGAAACCGAAAGTCAGACCCAGGCCACCCAACAATTCAACCAAAGCGGCGACCGCAGTCCAGAAGCCGGCGGGCTTAAAACCCAGGGAGCTCATTCGCTCCTTGGTGGCTTTCCAGCCAAGGCCTCCGAACCAACCGAACAGTTTCTGGGCACCATGACCGATGAAAAGCAGCCCTAAGACGATGCGAAGGATTGCGAGACCATACTCATATGCGAGCATAGATCATCACCTCCTTATTAATTCGTCTTTTTCAAATTTAATTAAGCACGCTTTGTTAAAAAAACGAAAGAAAGACATATGAAAAAGATATACAAGAACGACGATGTTCAGATCTTATCTCCCATTTCAGCGGAATTGCCGACAGGCATACGCTTCCGATTTGCGCTTTCCGCGGGACGGCATAAAATGGGATGAAGCGCTTTAACGAAAGAGGAGGCAAATTGCTGATGGCGGCTCACCTACTTGTCGAGCAACTGCGTTTCGCGCGCAGCGAGTTCAAGCGTGGTCTGGAAGGGGTATCGGAGGAAGATGCGGTCAAGCGCCTCGGGCCGATGAACTGCATCTCCTGGATAGTGGGTCACATGGCCAACCAGGAGACGCGCTACTGGCTGCTCTTCGCCCAGAAGCAGGAACTGCACCCCGAGCTCAAGGCGCTGGTCGGTTATGGGAGTCCGGCGAGTACGCCGCCGCTGACCGAAATGTGGGCGGCCTGGGAAGAGATCACCCAGGCTGCCGACCGCTACCTGGATACCCTCACCCCCCAAACAATGGTGACGTTCTTCGAACGGAATGGTCGCCGGATCAGTGAAAATGTGGGCACGCTGCTGCTGCGTACGATCTACCACTACTGGTATCACACCGGAGAGGCGGCCGCGATCCGCCAACTGCTGGGACACACGAACCTGCCAGAGTTCGTCGGCGACATGGCGGCATATATGTACCATCCCGAAGATTGAGCCAATCGGCAACCAGAACCAGATCGCGACAAGCGAATGGAGAGGGCGATGGAGGATTCCATACAGGTCAGGCCGGTGGTCACACGCAAAGAACGCTACGAATTCGTGCGTTTTCCCTGGAAAGTGTACAAAAACGATCCGAACTGGGTGCCGCCGCTCATCGGGGATATGATGGACATGCTGGATCCGGCCAAAGGGGGGTTTTACAAGCGGGCGGAGATCGCGCTTTTCATGGCTTACCGCGGGAATGAATTGGCGGGGACAATCGCTGCATTTGTGGATCGAAACGTCGTCGAACATACCGGTAAGAAAATTGGCGGTTTTGGATTCTTCGAGGTGCTGGAAGATTACGAGGTGGCCAGGCATCTTCTGGATGCTGCCTGCGAGTGGCTACGCTCACGGGGCATGGAAATGATGCGGGGGCCAACCAACTTCGGCGAAAATGATCAACCAGGAGTTTTGGTAGCGGGAGCCGACTGCCCGCCGGTGATGCTCGAAGCGCACACGCCGCTTTACTACAAGGATTTTCTCGAGCGCTACGGCATGGAGAAAGATCACGATCTGTATGCCTGGCGGGCTTTCCGCGAGCAGATCGGCGATGAGCTGGGAAAAATCCCCAGCGAACTGCTCGAGGTGGCGGATGTAGGCAGGCGAGCAGTCAATGTAACCATTAGGAAGCTGGATATGAAGCGCTGGGATGAGGAGGTCAAGACCGCTCATTTTCTTTTCAACGCCACCCTCAATCACCTGCCCGACTTCGTACCCATGCCGGAAGAAGATTTCATCAGCATGGCGAACCGCCTCAAACTGTTCATCGATCCAGACCTGGCGCTGTTCGCCGAAGCGGCCGGCAAACCGATCGGATTCTGCATTGCCTTTCCAGATATCAACCGTGTGCTGATCCACCTGAACGGGCGTCTATTCCCCTTCAACTGGCTGCGCATCCGCGGACTGGTGCGCAAGGTGGACGTAATCACCTTCAAACTGATGGGTGTGCTGGAGGAGTACCGACGGCGAGGGATCGATGCCTTGCTCTATCTAGAGACGCTAAAGGCGTTCTATCAAAAGGGTTACGCCTGGCTAGACGGTTCCGTGACCTCGGAGTACAACCCGGCGGTGAATTTGATCGCTTACCGGCTGGGAGCAGAGCGCTACAAGCATTACCGTATCTATAAAATGGTGTTGTAACAAGCGAGCAACTGGAAGGAAAACGGGGAGATGCTGAGTACGCAGATGACACTGGCGCAGGCGTTCTTTTCGGTGGCGGATGAGCGGCCCCGACAGGAAGCGCTGGTGTGCGGCGAACAGCGGGTGACCTACGGAGAGCTGGCGGGCCGCGTGCGCGCTCTGGCGGCGGGCCTGGCGTCATTTGGCCTGCACAAAGGGGATGTCATCGCCATGCAGCTCTCGCCAGGACCTGAATACGTGTGTACGTTTTTCGCGGCTGCACAATTGGGCCTGGTAGTCGTACCGCTCAACACACAATTACGGGCGCGAACGCTTTCCGAGGTGCTGGTCGATTGTACACCGGCCGCCATGGTCGCCGAGAGCGCGCCTGAAGCTGGTGTGCTCGAGCAAGTAGCCGGTTTCCGGCACCTGATCCTGGCCGGGGAGAGCCAGGATCGCGCTCACTGGCTCGAGGAGGTGATTGCCATTGGACGCGGATTGCCGGAACCGAGCGTAGACGTCAGGCCGGAAGATTTAATGGCTTTGCTGTACACATCCGGGACGACCGGCGCGCCCAAAGGTACCATGCACAGCCACCGCAGCCTGATTGCTCCCGTGGTGGCCAGCCTTAAAATCCGCGAACTGTGGATGCGGAATCCCAGTCTAAAGATGGTTGGCGAGACTGCAAAGGTGCTGGCGCGCTACCGCACCAGGTTGCTGAGGGTGATCGGCAAGCCGCAGACCTTTCTCTCGACCGCGCCATGGCACACGATCACCGGGTTGGAGGTCATGTTCCAGGGCATGTTAATGGGCGATCGGATGGTGGTGATGCGGCGGTTCCACCCCCGTGAGGCGCTCGAGCTGATCGAACGGGAGAAGGTAACCATCCTTGTGGCGGTGCCGGTCGCGTATCAGCTCATGCTGGCATTGGAGAATTTTGACCGATACGATCTGTCTTCATTGCTGATCTGCGGAACAGGCGCAGCGCCCTGTCCGCCCGAGCTGGCGCGTCAGATTCGCACCCGCTTCGGCTGCGCAGTGCATATTGGTTTTGGCATGACCGAAACGGCCGGGGGGATGGCCGTACCCAGCATTGGCGATTCGGATGAGCATCAGATCGCCACCGTCGGAAAGCCGCTACCCGGGATCGAGATAAAGATCGTTGACGAGCAGCGCCGTGAACTGCCTCGCGGGCAGGTAGGCGAAATCGCCTTCCGGGGCGACAGCGTCATGCTGGGTTACTATCATGCGCCGGAGGCGACCGCACAGGTGGTAGACGAGGAGGGATGGTATTACACTGGTGATCTGGGAATGATCGACGAGCAAGGATATCTGCGCATCGTTGGGCGCAAGAAGGATATGATCATCCGCGCCGGGCAAAATGTCTACCCGGGCGAGATCGAGGCATACCTGGACGCGCACCCTAAGATTCTCGAGTCGGCCGTGGTCGGAGTCCCATCGGCGTTGGAGGGAGAAGCGGTGTGGGCGTTCATCCGGCTTAAGGAGGGCCAAACCATGACGGCGGGCGAGGTATTGGAATACTGCCGCGCCGAACTCGAAGCGTATAAGATCCCGGCAGAGGTGCGATTCGTGGACGATTTTCCGCGCACCGAAAACGGCAAGCCGCAAAAGTACCGCCTCCGAGAGGAGGCCATTCAGGAGATGGAGGAGGGAAGAAACCGATGAGCGATGCACCTCATGGCGGTCCGGTCACATTCGAGGAATTCCGCCGCTTGCTGGCCGATGAATTGCAAATTGAGGAGACCCGATTGACACCTGAGGCGTCTTTCCTCACCGACCTGATGGTCGACTCGTTAAAAATGGTGGAGATGATGATGCATATGGAGGAGAAAGGCATCCATATCCCTCTGGAGGCCGCCTGGGATGTGCGCACGGTGAACGACGCATACCGCGTTTATGTAGAGCACGCGGATTCGAAGAAGACCCCATAAAGCTGACGGGGCACGGCGATTCCGCCAGAATTCGGTTCATTGGCTCGCGACCGCGCCCCGATCATGCGCATTTCTATTCTTTATAGGTCAATACCCTGCCCCACAGACTCTTGGTGCCCCAGATTCCTGATCGCAGGCACTCCAACTGAACGATCTGACTGTGGTCAACGAACAGGTTGACCTCGGGGCCGTAATTCTTGACGTACCACGCGAACACCTCAGGATCGGCGGCTTCGAACATGGGCTTTTCCAGCCCCAGCGCATCGATGATCCTGGCCACCACGTCGGTGCGCCACGCACTGACATTCTCGGTGATGCCCTCGGATTCGATCATAATCATGTAGGCGCCAGCGTCGATGAAGCGTTTGGCCTGCAGGATGGCCCAGTCGGGGTCGCGGGTGCCTTCGGCCTTCAGTTCGGATTCAGCGGTGGCGCCGCCGGCGCCAAACTGGATGCCTACTTCCGGCTTGGCTTTCAGGCCGGCTTTTTGTACCTTTTCGACCAGCCTCAGCCAATCATCGGTGGGCAGGGTGATGAAGCCGGCCGAGACTTCGATGATATCAAAACCCAGTTCCTTGCATTCCTGGATGTACTGGCTGACAGCCTCTGGACCGAGGGTGAGCACGTGTTCGATGAATCCGCCGGTAGAGACCAATACGTCGTGCTGGTGGCAGGTGTCGATCAATTGTTTGACCGCCTTACGCGGCATCAGGCTGAAGGAACCGCCGGCAAATTTGAGCACGTCCACGTAAGCGCCCATAGTCTCTAGAATGTCCTGGAGGTAACGCACGCCCATGGGGGAATAATAGGGGCCGCGGATTTCAGTGACCCCACGAGTGCGGGGCTTGCTCTGGCGCTGGTTGATGCGCAGGAATGGGAAAGCCCGCTCGTCATCAGGAGACTGTGGCACAGACATTTTGATCCTCCTTTGATCGCTTACCAGTATTTCCGTAAGGATATAGCCGTTAGGTTATAAACCCGTTCTACACTATGCCGGTTGAACGACTGCGGCGGGAGAGCAAATGGGTGAGATCAGATACCTGGATGGTTTCCAGGCTGGCGACCGCCGCGGCGATTTCGTCACGGAGATGATCGTCCAGGTGGGCGCGGCTTAAGCGGTCGAACTTCTCCCGGACGGTGCTCCAGCTCATCGGGCGGGTGACAAAGCCTTCGTAATCGGTCTTCTCCTTGAAGAGCTGACGTCCATCTGAGAGCGTCACGCGGATGCGGCAGGGCATCTGCTGAGGGAAGCGCTGCGACAGATCGTCGGAAGGCCGAATGGTGACTTTTTGCAACAACGCCTGCACATCTGCGCGGTGGATGCGCTCGGGCAGGTACTGCTCGGGCATCACCTGGCCATCCAGGATGGCGACGGCGACCATGTAAGGCAGGCTGTGATCGGCCTCTTCCTTGGTGCGCACGACGCGTTTATCCCCCTCCTCGCCCCCGCCGATGATGTGATAGGCCACGTCGAAAGTTTCGATGTCGATGCTCTCGACATCCCTGGCGTTAAAAGGGTGCTCGGCCTGGAGTTCCAGGATACCCTCCAGGGTGGCCTGCGAGTGCACCTCAGCGTTGTAGCGTTTGACGATGGTGTGGGTGATGCGTTCCAGATCCTCCTTTTCCCAATCGAGGGTGAATTGGCCGGCGATGGTTTCCATGAAGCCCTTGTTGCCCTCAAACACTTCGAGGGGAGCGGTGATGCCGCGCATAGCCAAGAATGCGGCGTGGGTAGCGCCAAATGCCGTATTGGGATATGCCAGCCCCTTCCAATGGGAAAGGGCCCCGGTGCGGGTCACGCGCAGGGCGTTGTAGGCTGTGCCGGCGATGGCGACCGCGTTAGCCGTGTGAGAAGCATCCAGGCCCAAGGCCTTAGAGACACCGGCTGCTACGGCATAGGCACCCTGAGTGGTGTGGTCGAAGCCGCGGGCGCGCACGGGCGCCACGTCGCTCAAACGACACTGCACCTGGTAGGCCACTGCCAGTGCGGTCAACAGGTCGCGTCCACTGCGGCCGGCGTACTCGGCAGCGGCTAAAACCGCGCCGAGGTTGTCGCTGGGGTGGCAGGTTTCGCCTTTCGCCAGGTAAGAATCGTTGTAATCCAAGTAGCGCACCAGGGCAGAGTTGTAAAAGGCGGCGCGGTCGGGAGCGGCGCGCCCGCCCCCAATCAGCGTGCAGTGGCCCGCGCCATCGAAGTCCTCGATTTGCTGGCAGATTATGCGCACCGGCTCACCGTCCAGGGCGCCGAATGCGCAGCCCAAAGCGTCGAGGATGCGGATCTTGGCTTGTATCCGAGCTGCTTCGGAGAGGTTATCGAATGAAGCCTGCTGAACGAAAAGGGCCAATTTTTCAACAAGGGTCATAGACACCTCACAAGGCAGGAGCCATTCGACGCGGGGACAACCGCATGGTTTCCACCGGCGCCGTGAATAGCCGATCTATCGTTTGGGCTAGCCAGACTTTTCGTTAAATTTGCATACTCGCCCCAGGAGTGGGAGCGCCCAGTTTCCTGGGGCGGGCACGGTTCACGAAGATTTCGCCACCAGATCCTCAAGCATCCGGGTGGTGATGGATTTGGGTCGCTCGATGGGCTTTCCCAAGGCGCGGGCCCAGGTATTGTGGGTGGTCAAACCAAGATTGCGGCTGACGCCAAACAAGACGGTATAGAAATCGAATTCCTTGATGCCATAATGATACAGCAGCGAACCGCTGATGGCGTCCACATTGGGCTTGGGATTTTTCACTTTTCCATGTTGAGCCAGCACTTTGGGGATGACCTCATTGACCAAGGCTACCAGTCGGAACATCTCGTCTTCGGGGAAAAACTTCTCGGCGAACTGGTAGAGGGCGGTGAAGCGGGGATCGGTGACGCGCAGTACGGCGTGACCGTAGCCAGGGATGACCTGGCCAGCCTTGAGTACGCTCCAGGCATAGCTTTCGACTTCCTGAGGAGTGGGGAAGTGGTCAAAGGCGCTGCGCAGACGCAGCAGCCAGCGCAAACATTCCTGGTTGGCCAGGCCGTGCAGCGGACCGGCCAGCCCGTTCATACCGGCCGAGCAGGCGTAGTAATTGTCCGAAAGGGCGGTAGCCACCAGATGGGCGGCGTGAGCGCTGACGTTGCCGCCTTCGTGGTCGCAGTGGAGGACGAAATACAGGCGAGAGAAGTCGACGAATTCGGGATCGTCGCCCTTTCCAATCATGTGAGCGAAGTTGGCACTCCAGTCCAGTTGGGGGTCGGATTCGATAAACTGGCCATTCCGGTATTTCTTGTTGTATATGTAAGCAGCCAAAGCAGGCAGCTTAGCGGTGAGATTCAAACTGTCGTCCAGGTAAGCTTCCCAATAATCTTCTTTCACCAGGCCGGCGTCGTACAGGCGCATGAATTGGGATTCGTTTTGCATCGCCAGAATGCCGATTGAGAAAAGCGTCATCGGGTGAGTATCTTCGGGCATGGCATCCAGGACATCGTAGACGTAAGGCGGTATTTTCTCGCGCCGTTTCCATTCCTGTTCCACCAGAAGGGCTTCTTCCATTGTGGGGAGCTCATTGGCCATGAGAAGGAAGTACAGCCCGCCGGCAAGGGGGTAGTTCGATCCCGGAGCAAGGGGCAGCTTTTGCAACAGATCAGGGATGGTATAACCGCGGATGCGGATGCCCTCCAAAGGGTCCACGTAGGATATATCGCTCACCTGAGTGATCACGCCTCGCAAGCCGCCATAGATGGCGTCCACGGTGATATCGGACACCTTGAAATTACCGTGTTCTTTCAGCAATCTGGACACGCGCTCGCGCCAGGCAGGCAGTTGGGCGGCGATCTTCTCACACAGGAAGGAGCGGCAGTTCCCCCGAATTGACCGCACGGTGGGAATCCCTTCGAAGGCCTGGTCTTTCCCCACGTCATTGCTTGGCATGTTTCACCTTTCTATTTTTACCCACCCCCCTTCAGGGTGGAAAGACACCTGACATTCCTGTCAAGACAGGGTTCAAAGAAGAGCGAACCTGTCCGAAAAATATTACGTTGAATTGTAGGTATATGGGGATGGTTTGTCAAGCGAGATCGGCGATCATGTTTGTCCCAAGAATGGTTGGTGAAATAGAGAAAGGAGCAAGGTCGAATATTCCCCCGTGTCCTCCAGCAGAGTACCTATGCCACACCCACCCCCGCTACCATCAACCCACTGGCCATCCCGGACCAGTTTTTGTAACCCCGCACCGTTCGAGCGCGCATCTTCATCTTTCCAATCACCTGTTCGGTGGGGTTGTTAGTCCACGGCACCCCTTCCTGCCAGTCGAACACGCGGAATTTGGCCCAGTTCTCCGCCAGACGGACGATCATCGCACGTAGCTTATCGACAGGGGAGAGCGGATGGCCTGTCTGCCCCCAGGAACTGGGTGGGAACTGGCGTGACATGGCCACCAGGCGCTTGTCACCCTCGGGGGGCAAATCGCGCAGGATGTGGTGGACTTCCTCAGCTACCCCGATCCATTCCGGAGGCAGACTGGCTTTGAGCTCATGTACTGCCTGTCCCACCCAGCGCCGCACATGGAACTGGCAAATCTGCTGCTCCAACTGCAAGGCTTCGGCCACCGGTTTGTAGCTGGCCAGATCATCCGTGACCATGACGCTGATCCCCAGACGCTGCACCAGCGGTTCCAGGAAACCTTTCACGGCCTGGGGATCTTTCTCATCGACATAGCCCACGGTTATCGGTTCCCCCGTGCCCATGTCTACCACCACCAGCACCGGTTGGGTCTTGCCCCACCCACGCACGTACGCCCCATCTACCCCAACCACACGCACCGGTTTCCAGTACCGCTCCCTTTCCAGCTGCCCGGCACGCTCCTGTACATCCCGCCAGATGCTCATGCGGCTCAAAGCAATCCCAAAGGCGCTCAGGTATCGGGAGGAACCGCGGTAGCTCATCCCCAAGATCTATACAATCGCCGCCAATGCGCGCATCCGCGCCGTTTGCCGCGCCCGATCGATCCCCACTGGATAGTGTCGAAATGTCCTCCGGCACCCACAGCAGCGATACCGGTACACCCATACCTCTCCCAGGTGCGGATCACTGACCCGTTTGACTACCCCGCCCCAGCGTTGGAAGGTCTCTCCATCACAATACGGGCACTTTTCCGGTCGGTTTTCCTGACAGTACTTGACTTCTGGTAGACGTAGGGTGACAATAGACATGGCAAGCCCTCGAGTAAGGTGGGTTTTGGTGAATTTATCTTACTCCGGGCTTGCTCTTTTTTCAAAACCCACCAGCTTTGAGACAGTCACGTCTTGATTATGCAGGCAACCCATTTTTTGAGAGTGGTAACCAATGGCGGGAACGTTTGTGCAGTAGATATGCACGTATACGGCTGGTTTGAACCGCCAACCTCACGGAAACCCGAACAATGAAACCGGCGATTCCTTCCCCTGAAACTCAAACCAGATTCCAGCACTTCATTGGTGATGCGACAATATGGTCATGATCGACATCGTATTGAGCAATCGCCAGATATCTTTTGACTATGTCCAGAGTGGAATGTCCCAGAATTTTTTGAAGTGAGTAAATATTTCCCCCATCCCTCAAAAACTGGATGGCAAAGGTGTGTCTGAATCTGTGTGGGAAAACATGGCTTACGCTACTTTTATCTCCCAATTCTGCAAGAATTTTGACTCATTGGGAATGGCATGGTGTGATCGTTCCAGAATTGGTAATATATTCGTGGATAAACAGGATAAGTGACTATCCCCTGGCAATTCACTGGGGTTAAGCCATCAAGTCGGCCAAGCGCAAACCATGAGCAAGATGGTTTCCAGCAAAGGCGATCAGGCGGCTCATACCAAGTGTAGAATGCACTTGTTTGTAGCCGCGCATCGAGCGGTAGCGCTCTTTGATCCACCAGCCAATGGAGCGTTCACAATAATTGTTGGCGCTGTCTAAGATCTCATTTCCATCCTCATCCTTCCAACTCCAAAAGAAAGTTAGGCGCGGCCACAGGTTCCAGCGGTCCATCAGCAGATTGCGCATGCGATAGACAACGTCGTACTTCTTGCCTTTGCCTGGTTTACGCGCATTGGCATAACGCAGGTACATTTCTTCAAGGCGAGATTGGTCTTCTGGTAGGCGGGATGGGGCGGCTCGAAAAAGTGGACAGGATTAATGTCCAGAAGGTTGCTCAAACTCGACCGGGCTGCAATAGCCCAAGGTTGAATGCAGGCGTTGACGATTGAACCAAACCTCAATGAATTCGAAGATGACCGTCTTGGCCTCGGCTTTGGTTTCAAAGGGGTGATCGGCGCACTCTCCTTTCAAGGTGGCGTGGAAACTCTCCATCGCGGCGTTATCGTAACAGTTGCCGGTGCGGCTCATACTTACCTGGCATTGGGTCAATTCCAGTAAGTGCCCGTAAGCATCACTGGTGTACTGACTGCCGCGATCGGAATGATGCAGCAACTGCGGTAAGGGGTGACGGTTGAGCAGGGCCATCTGCCAGGCTTTTTCCACCAGGCTGACATCCATCGTTTCCTCCATCGCCCAACCCACGATCCGCCGGGAGTACAAATCCAGGATGGAAGCCAGATACAGCCAGCCTTCCCGGGTAGCGATATACGTGATGTCACTGACCCATTTTTCGTTCGGCGCATCGGCATGAAACGCCTGGTTCAATACATTGGGCGCGGTTCTGGCTCCCGCTTGCTGCCGGGTGGTCTGCGGATGCCATTTCTCGCTTCTGCGCGGCACCAGGTGGCCGATTTTCATCAGCCGGGCTACTCGCTGACGCGAATAGCGCGCCCCTTGGCGCAGCAAATAGTGCCGAATGCGCCGGCTGCCGTATAAGCGCCGGTTCTTCTCAAACGCATCCCGGATTTTCGTCAGCAGTTCCGCGTTGGCTTGCTCGCGTGCGCTGGGCGGACGTTTTCGCCAGGCGTAGTACCCGCTCCGCCGCACTCCCAACACTTTGCACATCCGCTCTACCGAGTATTCGTTCGCGTGCGTCGCGATGAAGGCGTACTTCATTCGTTTTTTCGTGAGAAGATGAGCAGCGCTTTTTTTAGGATTTCACGCTCTTCCTCCACGTTGGCCAGCTCGCGCTGCAAGCGCCGTATCTCCGCTTTCGCGGCTTCCATTTCACTCGGAACGATCTGAGCTGCCTGTCCGTCCTTCGCCACCACCTGGTAGCGTGACTTCCATTTTCCCAACAGCCCAGGCGTAATCCCCAGGTCTCGTTCCAGTTCTGCAGCGTTTTTTTCGCCCTTTTTGAGCAGCTCTAAGGCTTGCTGCTTGAATTCCGCTGTGAAGGCGCGATGTCTCTTTTCGCTCATGTTCATGCTCCTGATCTCTCTAGTCTAATCGATCAGGACATTGTTTGTGTCCACTTTTCTAAAACCATTCCAAATAGTCGCCAACTTTACTTTACAAGCAGTGTTTCCCCGCTTACCCTGCTCATGTCATGGAGTTCGTTAGCGAACGATCTGCGGCGTTACGGTTGGAGTTAGCGTACTTAAGGGTAACTGGATTGTCGGCAATGAAATAATGGTGGGGATACCCATACAGTTGGCTATGGTTATGTCCTCAAAGACCGGGCTGCGGCTCAGGATTTGCCCGGTGCGATCGGTCGCAACAAATTGGTAGTGTATCCTGGCCAAAGGAAACGAGCCTGCGCCCTGAAGTTTGCCGACTTCGATTTCCAAGGTGTAAAGACCATCCCCGCGGGCGGACATCGGCGTACCTGAATCCCAGCCGCTGTCTCCGCTACCATCTAATGCTCTCCAGCGAGTAAAGACCAGCATCCCCTGGACATTCTCCACCGGCGTGACCTTGACCTGGAAGGTAATCTTATTTTCGCCACAGGTTCCGTTGAAAACCAGCGCGGGGAAGGAAGAATTGGAGAAAAGCCATGTGATCGTTGCAGGCGTGAACGTAGGTGTAGGGGTAAAAGTTGGCGTTGAGGTCAGGGACGGCGCAGGGGTGAAGGACGGAAGGGGCGTTGAGGTAGGGGCAACAACGACCACCTTCACTTCTGCGTATTCACTCCAGATTCCACCTTTGCTCAACGAGCGCACTTTCAGGGAATAGTCCCCCGGCGCAGGTGGCATCCAGTTGACGCGGAAGGTAACAAGGGATTTCCCCGCTTGCGAACTGATGGGATTGGCTTGCACCTGATCGTTGACACTGAACTCACCCTGCTGCACCCCTTCAGGGTTGCTGCCATGAAATACAACTTCGTAAGGCGCAAGGGGGAGAACACTGCCGTCGCGCGGCGCGTCCAGCCACGCCTGCGATAGGCCGGTCTGCGGAGGAGGAGTGGTCTGAGACAAATTGCAGGCTTCTATCAACCAGGTCAGACTCAGTAAAATAAACAGGGATGGGTTTCTCATTTTCATTTTTCCTGATTATCTGCTTCCCTTCACGGATCGATAGCCCCTCAAAGGGTACAAAAACAGTTCCGCGCTTCGGGATGATCGTAATTTCTGTCGGTCTTTCCCCATGTCACGGAGCGCAGGCGTTGCTCGGTTCCATCGTGAACCAGGTAGCCACATCATCGCTGCAAGGCACCAGTTGAGAGTCCGATCCAGGGACAATCTGTCCCGGCAACCCGGGCGGTGTGCTCAGGCAATAGAGTTGCGCAGTTATCCAGATGCGTCCCGATTTATAAAGGCAGGCCCAATCATTCGGCGGCAAGCCGCCATACAGACCGCCGACATCGTCCAGGGTCAAGCCGAGTTTCTCCAGTTCGTTCAGAAGCGCTAGAATGTGCTGAGGAATCAGATAATCATTGGCGGGTTGCAAATGTACCGGTATCGTGACCGATTGACCCGGTCCCATAGACGGAATGGGGATACTCTCGCTCTGGAAAGGCGAACCGCTGATCTCTCCTGTGATGGGCACAGCGATGGAGATGTAGTCTGTTTGCGTAGAAGAAGAAGGAAGGAATTCTTGATTCCCGATTTGAACTCCTTTGGGTTTTTTGAAGTATTTATAGGAATAGTAAAGCGTTTTGCCGTCCAGAAACGGATTGACCTCCTTGATTTTCAATCGCACCACATAAGCCGGTCGATTCTCGTACTGATACAGGGGGGTATCCTTCAAAATATTGGTCACCTTGATCGTAACGAGTGCCGGCTGTGTGATCCCTTCCAGCACAGCCTCTGTTTCAACTCCTGGAGGCAAACACAGGGGAGATTTACCAATCACTTTCGCCTGCTCTGCGCTCACACAGCCCGGCTGACCCTGGCTCTTCTCCAAAGTTTCAAATGCCTTATCCAGAACGTCATGCACCGCGCTTTTGCACACGTCCGAACAGGGAACTCCGGCCTCCGAAGCTGCAAGATCGATCATATAATCAATACCGGCGTTTTTTAGTTCATCGAACGTAGGCAGAGAGGGCGGAATTCCAGTAAAGTAGGTCATGCCGATTTCCAGACCTGTCATCAACCGGCTTTTACAGGTCTGGCCGCATTCAATTCCCAGGGTATTGATGACCTCCGCAATAACATCAACGATACTGGCTTTCAGTTCGTTGAATAATTCAGTGATCGAATTCCAGATTTCCTCCAGTGCACCCCCAATTGCTTCCATTCCCTCTTCAAGCCACGATTTATCCTCTTCTTTGTAAGGCGCCGGGCAGACAGGCCAGTGGTTGATCATCGCCTGATAAAGTTGATCGTAATAATTATTAACCAACGATGTAACGAGGCTGTCCTCGACGGTAGAGGGCAACGATTCTCGAACCGAATTCAAGATGGTGTTGTAATCCAGGTTCTGGATGTAAACGCATCCCCACAGGTTTGGATCGCCCCAATTAATGGGTGAAAATGAGGTGATTTCAACCCGATAGGTATCGGGCAAATGGTTGAGAATCACCGGCTCAACAGTGGTTTCGCCGGCCTGGTAGCGAATGACCACTGTATTCGACGGGCGGCCGGCGGGCTGGTTGCCCCTCATTGGGATAATGCGGGCATAGAGCGTGCGGGGTTCCCCGGTCGAGGAAAGGTTCAAGAGCGAAGAAACCCTCGTCTGAAGCTGATCAAAATAGGGAGTTAAGTTCTCAACACAGGTTGATGGTGCAGGCGAATACTGTTCCAGATGGGCAAAATCCACTGTAAAACTTCCTCCCGTCTCACCCTCCACACAGCCGGAAGCCAGCAGACCCCGCGGACGGGGATGGAAGTTGCTGTCAAAGGGCATGGAGGCAATCTGCCACAGAGCGTTAGTCGTGCCGGGAACATTGCTCACCCAGTAAAATTCGTGAACCTGATTGGAATTATCCGAGGCGATAATGGCATAATGTGAGCGGAAGGTGGAGGCAACATCGCCGGTGCAACCGGTGCCCAGGTTGCAAATTTTCAGGTCGGTAAAATTCAGGTCAATGTGCTGCCTGCCCAGTGCAATGAGCGTATCATTTTGCCAGCCCCAAACCTCTACATCGAGTGTTTCCACCGGCTCCGGTGAGGAAACGATGAGCCCTTCCAGAAAATTTGACAAATCAAGGGCTTTTCCGTCAGGAGCCAGAAATTGATTGGGCGGGTTCGGGAACCGATCATAAGGTTGTTGATTGACCGAGAAGTAGAAATAAGCCCATTGAACTTCTTGCGTTAAAGTCAGTGTTTTGCTGTCAAAAGACGAGCCTTCTGCCGCCTGACAATCTGCGTCGTTAAATTCGACCTGAATCGGATTGCTGGGCGCTTCTCCGCCGCCATTAAAAGCAGAGACATAGTACTGCAGGGGGCCCTTCTGGTCGGGGTCGGTGTATTGAAAAATTCCCGTGCCTGGGCTGCTGCCCAATTCATCAATGCGCTTAAAAGCGGAACTGCCGGGTCCGGCGCGATAAACGAAGAAACCGGTTTCATCTTCTGAATTGTCGGCAATATAGAGTTTAACGGTACAGCCATCAACGCTGGCGTTTAAGGTGGGAGAGGCGGTCAGTTTTTGAGAACTAAAAAGGTTGCGTTCCATCCAGAGCGCAAATCGGTTGGGTCTATTCTCTGGCGCTGGAGGGGCGACTGGCGGCGGTACAACCCCGGCAGAGCCCGCCTCCGGCAACTGCAGAGGCATGCCGGGAATCAACGCGGGATTTCCCTTTTCATCTACCCGGGATAAGTCGAGAAAATTGAAACCTGCCGCCGGGTCGACATAAATGTATACCAGATTGGAGAAAACAATTTTCCCCGTACCGGTTGTAGCGCGAACCAGCAAAGTATGGTTGCCGGATTTACCCGGCATCCATTGCCATTGGGCGCTAGTTTGCGCCTGACCGTCTTTCCAGGTCGGGGTTTTTGTACTGATCAGGCGGCCATCAGCCCATAGTTCGATAGCCTTAATTTCGTTCTGAGAGATGATCAGCGCGCCAACCGGGACGAACGCATCTGCTGGCCAACGGCTCTCCTGCGAGGGATGGAGTATCGTCACCATGACGGAACGTTCGTTTGAAGAAAGTTGTGTTTCGGCATCCGGCAGCCGGAAAATACACCAGATTACAGAAAAGGCAATCACTGCCAAGATCAAGAATATCAACCCAAAGAGGAAAAAGCGCCTGTTCTTCATTTTTTATTTTTCGCATGGAACGATCCAATGCCAAGAATCGAAAACCTTCATGCACCAGGGTTTGTGAAATGCCCCCTCCGCCAAGATCATATGCACGCGAAAGCGCTGATTCAAATTCTCAAGGAGAACGGATACGCTGTATGCCCGACATAAAGCTGACCGAAGAGGAACTTTTTACCGGATTGTTGCCGTATTATTTTGAACGTTGATAGAGAAATAGTTGATTATAAAAGTATATACCAAAATTTGGGATTGTGCAAGGTTTTTTTCTGTAAATTCGATCAAGTGCTTCCTCTGAAAGAAAAAAGAACGAGCTACTTCGAACCTTAAAAAGTCATATATGTTCTGCCGGTCAGCCATTCATCACTAATTTCGTTGAGCACGGCGGAAACCAGGCGCAGGCAGGAAGCCTGGTTGGGGAAGATACTCACCACGCGAGCCCTGCGGCGGATTTCCCGATGTAGGCGTTCCACACCATTGGTGGTCCGGATCACGGCGATCAATCAAGATTAGAGGGAACATTGGATTGAACTATTCCTATTTGGATGATTTTGATTAAAATTAGGAGGTCGAACCGTGATTTTTATTTTCGGAAGGTGGAATTTCCCATGTCCAACGTACAAGTGGTCGTGCCTGAAGGTGAGAAGATAGCCATCCATAATGGGAAGCTGGAGGTGCCCGATCGGCCGATCCTGCCTTTCATCGAGGGGGATGGCATCGGGCCGGATATCTGGGCTGCGGCCCACAAGGTATTCGACGCGGCGGTGCAGAAAGCTTATGGCGGGCGGCGCTCGATCGCCTGGATGGAGGTCTATGCCGGGGAGAAAGCGTTCAAGAAGTTCAACACCTGGCTGCCTGATGAAACGATTCAGGCGTTTCGTGAGTTTATTGTGGGCATCAAGGGACCCCTGACCACTCCGGTTGGCGGCGGGATACGGTCGCTGAACGTAGCCTTGCGGAAAGACCTGGATCTGTATGCCTGCCAGCGTCCGGTGCGCTGGTTCAAAGGGGTTCCGTCTCCGGTCAAAAGTCCCGAGCTGGTCAATATCGTGATCTTCCGCGAAAACACCGAAGACATTTACACCGGCATTGAGTTCGAAATGGGAACACCGGAGAACGAACGCTTCCGGCGGCTTCTTAAAGAAAACTTCCCTGAAGAATATGAGAAGATCCGCTTTCCGGATACAGCGGGTTTCGGCATCAAGCCCATATCTAAAGAAGGCACCGCCCGGTTGGTGCGCGCCGCGATCCGTTGGGCGCTGGAGAATCACCGCCGCTCGGTCACTCTGGTGCACAAGGGGAACATCATGAAGTACACCGAAGGCGCCTTCCGCAAGTGGGGCTACGAGGTGGCGGAGCAGGAGTTCGGGGATCGGATTTACACCAACCTGCAGTGGGAACGCACCAATGCAGAAAAAGGCGAGCAAGCTGCCAACGCCGAGCAAGAGGCGGCGATCAAAGCGGGTAAGCTGCTGGTCAAGGATGTGATCGCCGACATCGTCTATCAGCTCACCCTCACCCAGCCACACCAGTTCGATGTGATTGCCACAATGAATTTGAATGGAGACTACCTGTCGGACGCCATTGCGGCGCAGGTGGGCGGGGTGGGAATCGCTCCTGGAGGGAATATCAACTTCGAGACGGGCGTGGCCGTTTTTGAAGCCACCCACGGCACGGCGCCCAAATATGCGGGCAAAAATGTGGCGAATCCAAGCTCGGTGATCCTTTCGGGTGAAATGATGTTTTGTTATTTGGGCTGGTCTGAGGCTGCTGATTTGATCGTCAAGGGCATCGAAGGGGCGGTTGCCGCCAAAACGGTCACTTATGATCTACAAAGGTTGATGGATGGCGCCACATTGTTGAGCACTTCTGAATTCGGTGACGCGATCATCCAGCACATGGACGATTAGGCTCGGGGAGAGGGAGAAAAAATGCCGGCTAACGATATCGATGTCCGCGCAGAGATGGCAGTTGGCGCGGAGAAATACACGATCTATTCTCTTTCTGAGCTGGAACGGCGTGGTCTTGGCCGTTTAGGGCGGCTGCCGATATCCATCCGCGTGTTGCTCGAATCGGCAGCCCGCAATCTCGGCAGGCGCGGCGTTTCCGTGGAAGATGTGATTCACCTGGCGGCATGGGAGCCAGCTCAGGAGGAGCGGCCTTCATTCCCGTTCTTCCCCGGGCGGGTGTTGATGCAGGATTTTACCGGCGTGCCGGTGGTGGTGGACCTGGCCGCCATGCGGGCCGCCATGCAGCGTCTGGGCGGCGATCCGGAAAAGGTGAATCCGCGCATACCGGTGGATCTGGTCATCGACCACTCTGTGCAGGTGGATTATTACGGCAGCGCGGAAGCCTTTAAGAAGAACGCTGCGCTTGAGTTCGAGCGCAACCGGGAGCGGTATGAATTTCTCCATTGGGCGCAGAAGGCATTCGATCATATACGAGTGGTGCCGCCATCTACGGGAATCGTGCATCAAGTCAATATCGAATATCTAACCAAGGTGGTGCTGACCCGGCGGATCAACGGTCAAACCTTGGCCTTCCCGGACACGCTGGTGGGCACTGATTCGCATACCACCATGGTCAATGGGCTGGGGGTGGTCGGTTGGGGAGTGGGCGGCATTGAGGCCATTGCCTCGATGCTTGAGCAGCCCGTGGAGATGCCCATTCCCGACGTTGTCGGCTTCAAGTTGCGGGGACGCCTGCGCGAGGGTGTCACTCCCACAGACCTGACGCTTACCATCACCCAAATGCTTCGCGCTAAGGGAGTGGTGGGCAAGTTCGTCGAATTCTTCGGCCCCGGCCTGGACGGCGTGGCGGTCACCGACCGGGCGATGATTGCCAACATGTCGCCCGAAAACGGCGCCACGATCACGTTTTTCCCGGTCGACGAACAGACGCTGGATTACCTGCGCCTGACCGGCCGCCCGGCGGAGCTGATCGCTCTGGTGGAGCGGTACTGCAAGGAGCAAGGTCTGTTTCGCACCGAAGAAACGCCCGATCCCGAGTACAGCGACGTGCTTGAGCTGGATCTGGGGACAGTGGAGCCAAGCCTGGCCGGCCCCAAGCGGCCTCAAGATCGGGTCGGCCTGCCACTGGTGAAGGCAAATTTCCGCCAGGCGCTGACGGCTCCGCGCGAAAAAGGCGGCTACGCCGTGCGCCCAGAGGATGCCGGACTTCAGGTTGACCTCCGCATGGACGGCCACATTGTCCGGATCAAGCACGGCTCGGTGGTCATCGCCGCGATCACCTCGTGCACCAATACATCCAACCCATTCGTGATGATTGGGGCCGGATTGCTGGCGAAGAAAGCGGTCGAGAAGGGCCTTTCGGTGCCGCCATTCGTGAAGACCAGTCTGGCACCTGGCTCGCGGGTAGTCACAGCTTACCTGGAGAAGGCTGGATTGATGGAGCCGCTCGAGGCGCTGGGCTTTAGTCTGGTCGGTTATGGGTGCACCACCTGTATTGGCAACTCGGGTCCGCTGGCACCTGAGATCGCCAAGGTCATCGCCGACGAGAACCTGGTGGTGGCGGCGGTGCTATCCGGAAACAGGAATTTTGAAGGCCGGGTCAATCCGTCCACCCAGGCCAATTACCTGGCCTCGCCGCCGCTGGTGGTGGCCTACGCCCTGGCCGGCACGGTGGATGTGGATCTGGCCAGCGAACCCCTCGGCACCGGCAAGGACGGCGAACCAGTCTACCTGAGCGATATCTGGCCTTCCTCGGCGGAAATTATGGAAGCAATCACCCGTACGATCGACGCAGAGATGTTCCGCCAGAACTACCTGGATGTGCTGACCGGCAATCAGACGTGGAATGAGATCCAAAGCTCAGGCGGGAGCCTATACCACTGGGATCCTGGATCGACGTACATCCAGGAACCCCCATATTTCGACGATTTGAAAGTCGAGCCGCCGCCTCCCCAGCCAATCCGGGGTGCGCGGGTGCTAGTTCTTTTGGGCGATTCGGTCACCACCGACCATATCTCACCGGCCGGAGCGATCCCGGTCAATAGCCCGGCAGGCCGATACCTAATCTCGCTGGGCGTGGATGTGAAGGATTTCAATTCTTATGGGTCACGGCGCGGCAATGATAGGGTGCTCACGCGGGGTACGTTCGGCAATATCAGGCTGAAGAACCGTCTGGCTCCGGGCGTGGAAGGCGGTTTCACTATCCACCTGCCGGACGGGGAACCGATGAGCATCTACGATGCGGCCATGCGCTACAGGCAGGAAGGGGTGCCGCTGCTGGTCATCGCCGGCAAGGACTACGGCACCGGCTCCAGCCGCGACTGGGCTGCCAAGGGCACTCTGCTGCTGGGCGTGCGTGCGGTACTGGCCGAATCCTTCGAGCGCATTCACCGCTCCAACCTGGTCGGCATGGGGGTGGTACCGCTGCAATTCGAAGCGGGGCAAAATGCGGACAGCCTGGGTTTGACGGGCAGGGAGGTCTACGACCTGGAGGGGCTGGAAACCCCGGCCATTCACGGGAAAGTGCGCGTGCGCGCAGTGCGCGAGGATGGCGGCGAGGTGCGCTTTAGCGCCATAGCACGGCTGGACACGCCGATCGAGCTGGTGTATTACCGCAACCGCGGCATCATGCAGACGGCGCTGTATGACTTGCTGCGCGATAAGGCGGCATGAATTCCGCGTTATGATAAATTAGTGGGGTTTAAATGGGTGATTAATGGTAACTGACCTAAGGGGAAGATGACATAGGCTGTATTTCTATCGCCCCTCATCCAACATAAATTTCGGGGACAGCAACATTTTACTTTCTTACAAATTTCCGCCGGCAATGGTAAGGATGATTCGGCAATCACCCTGTGGAGTGATTGTCGAACGCCCTCAGGACCATTAACATCAAAGTGTAAACAGCGTGCGTTATCCGTTTGTCATTCCGTTCTTATTGGTAGACAAGGTAGAAGGGAGCTGCCGAAAGGCAGCTCCCAAAAGTTATAACGACGGGGCAGGGTTCTTAAAGAGATGACTATTCCGTTAGCGGAGGCGACCATAAACGGCTGAGGGCACAAGAGTCCGGGAATGATCAATGGGGCACCTTGAAAAACGGTTGTATTCATGTCAATTGGAGGGAAAATGAAAAAACTGGTAGTCGTTTTCGGTATGGTATTGATGGCAGCAATCGTTATGGCGGCGTGCGGGGGTGGCTCCTCGCAGGGTAGTAACTCTATCGAAGTGAAAATGACCGATTTTCAATTCTCACCCAACCAGTGGAAAGTCTCCTCAGGTGGGGAGGTCAATCTCAAGATTTCCAATAACGGCACAGTGGAACATGAATTCGCTATCATGAAGGCCCCAGTGAGCATGCCTTTCAGCGATGATGATGAGCCCAACGTATTATGGGAGATCAGCCTGGCGGCGGGTGAGAGCAAGACAGCCACATTCACCGCGCCAATGAATGCAGGCGAATATGACATCGTTTGCGGCATTCCGGGACACATCGAATCCGGTATGACTGGTAAATTGATCGTCGAATAGGGCCACAGGAAAGATCCACAAGAAAAATCCGGCATAAGGTATGCGTATATAAGAGCCATCCCTGACGGGGATGGCTCTTTTCTTAGGTATCGCCAGTGGATATTTGAGAGATCACCAGTAGCGGGCGGTAGCCATGATTCCCAGGGCAATGATTAAGAGCACAAAATTGATTTTTCCGGCCATGGAGAGGACGTTTTGGACTCGCTCCAATTCGGTCAATTGCTCCGGTTTAGGCGGCCCACCGGCGGCCTGGATCTCCTTTCCCAAAGCGGCAAGGCGGTCCGCATTACGCTTCATCACCAGGATGCCAAAAATGAAGGTCAGGATCCCGATTACCGCACCGATGGTGAAGCCGATTCCGGGTCTCGAAGCTATCCAGTTGGAAGTAAAGCCAGCCGTGTCCCGCCAGTAGAGCCAGGCGCCGGCCAGGATGGTCAAACCACTGGCGATGGTCATGGCGAGGCTGTATTTACCCCTCGCCATCAGATGCTGCATGAATTTAGCGCTCTCAGGAGCGGTAGCACGTACTGCTGGCTCAACATAGAGAAAGAAGAGGGCGCCACCACCTACCCAAAAGACTCCGGCAAAGATGTGCACAAGGCGCAGCAAGATCACTTCTAAGTCCATCGCATCCTCCTTAATAAATTCGTAATGATTATTGGGGCAGCGCGATCATTCACCCGCATCCACGCTGCACGCCGGTTTTGCCCTTAGCAGTTTTCCACGGGCTTAATCGTCTATAGATAGATAAACCACCTTTTTGGTTCCCACAAATTGAAATACGTGCGCTATCCCCGGTTCGATCTGATCGCTCAGGAAAAGAAAATGCGGATGCCAGCCTGTACCGCCTGCAGGTTCCATTGATAAGCGAGGGAAATTTCGGTGTAGGGCGAGAAGCCGCAGCGTGAGCAATCCACCCGCGCGCGGCCCTGCAGATAACAGCCCTGATCAATCGAGCCGTCGGGGTTGGCGTTGTCTACTAGCCAGGGGACGCAGCGCCAGGTGTTGCGCTTGAGCGCCAGCAGGGAAGGGCGCGAATTCAAGATGGGGTAGCCCTTTTGTTTGAGGGTAATCAGCTCGTCGAGCAGTCGCGAGCGGCGCTCGAAGTCCAGGAAAAGATGATCCTCTGCACCGTAAGGGTAATAGAATTGAATGGTGACGCCCTTGACCAAATCCTTCAGCCAGCGCACCAGATCGGGCAACTCATCCGCGTTTTCGGCATTGGCAGTGAGATGGGCGTAAAGGCGTGGATGGGATGAGCGGCGCACGTTCTCAACAATCTGATCAAAAACCGGCCGGCCACGCAGGCGGTTGTGCGTCTCTTTGAACCCGTCGAAGCTGACCCAGACCACATCGCTCTCCACATCCAACGGGAGTGTGCCGTTGGTTGTGAGGCCGACGCAGAAGAAGCGGCGGCGGGCATAACGCACCAGGTCGTGCAGCGTGTGCGCTCCGTCCCGCCAGAGCAGCGGCTCGCCGCCCTCGAAAATCACGATGCGATCTCCGCGCGCGTACAGCCGATCCAGAACCGCCACCAATTCGTCGAAGCCCGGCTGACGGTCTTCCAGACCGACGAATGGACACTGCCGGCAGCGCAGGTTGCAGCGATAGGTGACTTTGAACGAGGCCAGGAAGGGCCGCCGCTGCCGGGCGAGGATATACGTATAGAAGATGTACCAGTCGCGTTTGAGAGGGTGGACCACAGAGATATTATGATGCTGTGGTCCTCCCTGCGCAACTGAGAGGGTTGCAGAGTCCCTCGCGACAGGCCTGTGTAGTCATCTGTCTGCATCCTAATCCCCCGAAAGATTCATCCACTTGGCCATCATACGAAAGACCGGCAGGAAAGCATGCCAGACCTGGACAGAGAAGAAATTGTGCGCCTAATCGAGGAATATGGCGGCGCAAGGTGGATCAATCATATCCGGCGTCTGCTCAAGCTCGATGAGACCATCGGCGAGGATCAGGAATATGACCGGGAGATCGTGTGGATTGCAGCGCATTTGCGGTCATCATCGTTTTAGGATCGATACCATTATTAAATGAAAAGCGGGGCGAGCACCAGCGTGACCGTACTGAGCAGCTTCACCAGCACATGCAGTGAAGGCCCGGCCGTGTCTTTCAGCGGGTCACCCACTGTGTCGCCGACCACAGCGGCAGCATGAGCCAGCGAACCTTTACCATGCACGGTGCCATGCTCGTCGCGCAACTGGCCGTCTTCGATGAATTTCTTGGCATTGTCCCAGGCGCCACCGCCGTTGTTCATGAACGAAGCCAGCAGGATACCGCTGATGGTGCCGATCATCAGCACGGCAGCCACCGCCATAGCCGAATCGTACTGGGCGTTGAGGTGGAAGATCAAGCCAGTCAGCACCGGGCCAGCCACGGGCACCAAACCGGGGGCGATCATTCCACGCAGAGCGGCCCGGGTGGTGATGTCCACCACCTGGGCATAATCGGGCAGCGCTTCACGGCTGAGAATCTTGGGATTGGCGCGGAACTGCCGGCGCACCTCTTCGATGATCTGGGAGGCGGCGTTGCCCACTGCGCGGATGGCCAGGGAGGCGAATAGATAGACGAACATGGCGGCGAAAAGTGCGCCAACAAAGACCTCCACCCGGTCGAGGTTGACGTCGCCGAAGGGAACATGGCGCAGGAAAGCGACCCGGTCGATGTAGGCGTGAAAGAGGAGGAAGGCGGCCAAACCGGCGGAAACCATGGCGTAGCCTTTGGTCAGCGCCTTGGTGGTATTTCCCACGGCATCCAGGCGATCGGTGACGCGGCGAATGGCCATGCCAGCGCCGGCAAGCTCGTTGATGCCGTTGGCGTTATCGGTGATTGGGCCAAAGGTATCCATGGACAGGATGTAAGGGCAGGTCATCAGCATGCCCATGGTCGCCACAGCGGTGCCAAACACACCCCCGCCAGGAATGCCGGATTCCGCGCCGAGGAAGTAAGAGACGAGCAGGGCAACACCGATGGTCACTGCAGTGGCCAGGGTCGTTTCGAAGCCCACCGCAGTGCCAACCACGATGTTGGTGGCAGACCCGGTCAAAGAGGCGTTGATGATGGATTGGACCGGGCGAAAACGGTCCTCGGTGTAGTATTGGGTCATGTATACAACGGCGACGCTGGCGGCGATGCCCACCATGCCGGCCCCAAAGAGGAACCAGGAATGCAGCATGGTGGATACGGTGATGAGCAGGCCGATGACGCTGAGCAGAATGGCAACGTAATATCCCCGGTTGATTGCATTCATGGGGTTTTCGTCGTTTTCTGCTCGCACCGAGAGCAGGCCAATCATGCTGGCGATCAGGCCGAAGGCGCGCACGACGAGGGGAAAGAGGATCCAGGCGACGTCTTTGGTCGCGGCATAGATGACGGTGGCGAGGATCATGGCGCCGATGCTCTCTGCGGCGGTTGATTCGAACAGGTCGGCGCCGCGGCCGGCGCAATCGCCGACGTTATCCCCCACCAGATCGGCGATGACGGCTGCATTGCGCGGATCATCCTCAGGGATGCCAGCTTCCACTTTACCGACCAGGTCTGCGCCCATATCGGCGGCTTTGGTGTAGATGCCGCCCCCCAGTTGGGCAAAAAGGGCGACAAAGCTGGCTCCAAAGCCAAATCCCACGATGAGCTGAGGGGCCAGGTCGGGGTGGGACATCCCTCCATAGGCAAAATAAATGATCGTCACTCCGAGCAGACTCAATGCGACGACCAGAAAACCGGACACTGCGCCACCGCGCAGGGCGACCTGCAACGCGTCTGCCAGGCCGCGTTGTGAGGCGCTGGCGCAGCGCACGTTAGACTTAACCGCCATATACATGCCGATATAGCCGGCCAGACCGGAACAGACGGCCCCGGTCATAAAGGCGATGGCCGTCCGCCAGGCGATGCCGAAGGGGGTGATCCCGGGAATGCCTGTGGACCCGGAAAGGAGGCCCAGCAGACCACCGACCACGACAGCGACAACAATGGAAATCATGGCGATGGTGCTGTACTGGCGGCGGAGGAAGGCGCGCGCGCCAGAGAAGATGATCTCGCCTACTTTGATCATCTCGGGTGTTCCCGTGGGCTGTTTCAAAACATATCGCACCATTAAAACCGCAAAGATGATCGCGCACACTCCAGATACCGGTACGACCCAAAAGATAAGGGGCATCTAATCCTCCTGGTGAAGCGAGTCACTAAAATGGGTGCTGCTTGGTTTCATTTCAAATCCGCATATGGCTCTTGCGCGACGAACTCGATCGAACCCCTCACGATGCTCAATCGATGACCCCGATGCCTTTCAGAGCATAGACATATTATATCTAAAATGTCTTAAAAATGGTTAAGGCTTCCAATGCGATCGAGCCCGCAGCGCGTACCCAAAATCGTCACTCATCATGAAATACCTTCGAAGGTCCTGGCCAGTTCGCGCGGCTTGTGGGTGGCGTCCTGCATCCAGCCGACGATGGCCGATTCCTGCTGCTGCCAATGGCTGAGTGCACGGCGGGCGGTATGCAGGGTAGTGCCCACATCTCGGCCAGGTCCCGGCGGGTGAGGGACAGAGCGATCCATATTCCCCTATTTACTTTTTTACCGAATTGGGCGGCCTGACAAATTTATGTATGGGCCGGGCAGCGATCCACGCGCTCTGTTATCGACACAGGAAAGCGCTCGGGGATTTCCTGAAGCTGTCCGGCCATGATCTGCGGGTCGTTCCGCGCTATTTGATGAATCTTATTAATGAGACCCTTCGGTTCGTGGCGGGTCCATTATAGTGCCTGGCAGGACCCGGCTGCCTGTGGGCAAAATCAGCGTTCTCCTCTCAGCCCTCCAGGGTTCTGGCGCGATACTGTAAGGCCTCGGCCAGGTGGGCAGGTAGGATATTCTCATCGCCAGCCAGGTCGGCGATGGTGCGGGCCAGCTTGAGCAGGCGGTGATAGGCGCGCGCGGTGAGCTGAAGCTGGTTCATCGCCGCGCGCATCAGACCCTGGCCGGCGGCGTCCAAGCGGCAGAACTTGCGCACATCGCCCGGGCGCATATCGGCGTTGCAGGCCACCCCATCCAGCCCTTTGAAGCGCTCGCGCTGTCGCTGGCGAGCCGCCTCGACGCGCCGTTGCACGGCAGCGGAACTTTCCCCCAGGCGATCGTCGCTCAGCTTTTCGTACTCCACGCGCGGCACCTGAATATGGATGTCGATGCGGTCCAGCAAGGGGCCTGATATACGGCGCTGATACTTGGCCACCGTGGCGAGCGAGCAAGTGCAAGGGCGGGCAGGGTCGCCGTAATAGCCGCAAGGGCAGGGGTTCATTGCGCCGACGAGCTGAAAGTTGGCCGGGAAAGTCAGCGATCCCTGGGCACGGCTGATGGTAACCACCTTGTCCTCGATTGGTTGGCGCATCACCTCCAAGACACGCGGTCCGAATTCGGGCAACTCGTCCAGGAAGAGGACACCGCGGTGAGCCAGGGAGACCTCGCCCGGGTGAGGCCAGTTGCCGCCGCCGACCAGCCCGGCATGGCTGATCGTGTGGTGTGGGGCGCGGAACGGTCGGCTGCGGATGAGCGGCACATCTGGAGGGAGCTGGTCGGCGACCGAGTAGATGCGGGTTACATCCAGCGCCTCGTCGATGGTCATACGAGGCAGGATGGAGGGCAGAGCGCGGGCCAGGAGGGTCTTGCCAGAGCCAGGCGGCCCCACCATGAGCACGTTGTGACCACCGGCCGCGGCCACCTCAAGGGCGCGTTTTACGTGCTCCTGGCCCTTGATCTCGCGGAAATCGGTCTGCGCTACGATTTCGATGTCCTCTGGGGCGAGGTGGGGATGAGGCGGGATGGGGTGTGTTCCCCGCAGGTGGGCGGTCAATTCTCCCAAGGAAGCGACCGGGATGACCTCGATATCGGGGATCAGAGCGGCCTCAGCGGAGTCCATCTGGGGGACAAATACTTGGCGGAAGCCTTGGTTGCGGGCGACGGCGGCCATGGGCAGCACACCGCGCACATGGCGCACCGTACCATCCAGGGAGAGCTCGCCGATCACCAGGGCGCGTTCCAGGCTCTGCGGCTCAATCTGCTCGGTGATGACCAGGACGCCCAGGGCGATGGGCAGATCGTAAGAGGGCCCCTCTTTGCGCACCGAAGCTGGCGCCAGATTGACACGTAGCGGTTTGCGCGGGTAAAACAAGCCGGCATTCTTAATGGCCGAATGCACCCGCTCGCGGCTTTCCTGAACCGCGGCATCGGGCAAACCGACGATGGTCATACGCGGAAGGCCCGTCCCGGTGTCTACCTCGACTTCGACGATGACCCCCTCTAACCCGATGACGGCGCAGGAATAGATGCGGGCGAGCATGTCATGAGTCTAGGATGAATCGGCTTACAAGTCAATCATTCTTGACAAAGAAAAAGGGCAGCGTATCACTGCCCTTTAGGAAAACAGAATGTGAATTTAATTGTGAGTAAGATTTTGCCTCTTGAAGAGATTTATTGGTGCAGTGAGTTTACGGAAGGTTCACAAAACGACCCAGGAACTCCCGCGCCGAGGGGGTATCTACGCGGTAGATGACATTGGTTGCCATGCAGGGAACGTCGCCGGTGACGGTAATACCGGCGATGATGTTGGTTTCGCTCTCACCAGCACCGAGGAAGTTCGGACCGCCCGAGTCGCCGTAGCAGGTGCCGCCGTCTCCCAGCGCCGCGTTCATCGAAAGATGCAGCCAGTTATTGTTCAGCGCATCGAAGCTGGAAACGGAATAGCGGCGGGTATCATCATATTGAAAGGCCGGTTTCCCTCCGCCGATCATGCGCCCGGTTGAGCCATAGCCAACAGCGGTGAATTTCTCATTGCGAAGCCCGCGCGGTCCCAATTCATCGAACAGGTTCTCATCAGGCAAAGCCACCGGCTGGATTTCGGTCACCGGCTCATCTAAAAGCACGAGGGCGAGATCATTCGCACGCGCAAAATCGTGCCAGGCGTTCGGCGCAATGACGTAGGTTCCGTAATGAACAGGCGAAGTCGATGGGTCAAAGTGAGCATCGAAGGAGACGAACACCCTGCTGACGTCCATGGGCACCAGCCAGAGGACGCAATGAGCGGCGGTCAGGAAGACATGAGGAGCGATCAACGCGCCGGAGCAGAAGATTCCCCGGCCCTCAGGAAAATCAATACCCAATGAACCAACGGCCGGATGGCGATTGCCATCGAGCTGGCCATTGGTAATCGCTGCGGCGGGGCCTACACTACCCAATGCCAGAAGCAGTGTAAGGAAGAAGACCCAAACGATGCGTTTCATTTTTACCTCCCGATTGTCACTCGAATCAGGTTTTCCCCAGATACCGATCCATGACGGCTTCGGTTTGGGGCCTCTCGCGCCAGACCTGGTAGAGCAAGAACAGCGCGGTCAGCAGCGTCACGGCGAGGCCGGCGGCAAGGGCAGCAAAATATGGCGGGTCCGGGTGATTGGCCGGCACCTTGATGGCCAGGTTTACCGGCGTGGTGGGGAAACCTTTGAGTGCGGCTGAGACACGCCAGACCTGGAAATGGCTCCACAACTCCAATCCCATCGGCAAAACCGGCATCAGCAAGGACCAGCGGGCCGGGTACTCCTGGACGTGGTTATCGATGAAATCCTGGAAGTAGATCGCAGCCAGCACCAACAAGATGACAAATGGCAGGCTGATCACCCGCGCGCTGACGCGTTCGCTGGTCAAAAGAGGGATGGGCAGGATCTTAATCATCCAGCCCCACAGGGGACCGATGGCCAGCACGGCCATCACGGTCACAGGGGCGAGCAGGCGAGCGCGGCCATCAGGGTTGTGCAAATCATGCAACCAGCCACCCAGGCCGAATATGAGCAGGAAGGCCAGGCCAATCAGTCCGATGTACAGGTCCAGCTCCCACCAACCCAGCGAGTTGTACTGCATGCGCACTTCCAAGGCATCCGTAGCCGGTTGGACGGTGACCATGGATTGAAGGAGATTCAAAAGCGATGGGTAGCCAGATATAAACGAGGTGTCGAAATGACCCAATTCCAGGGCGGGCGGCAGCAAGCGCACCAGGCTGAGCAGCCCGGTGAAGAATCCAACCTTGATCACCGTCACTAGCGTCTTCCAGTTGAAAAGGCCGACCAGGGCCAGTAAAAGCAGACACCAAACCAATTGGTGATAAGCTCCCTGGAGGAGGAGGAAGAACAATAACCCCGAGAAGACCGCCACGAAGCGCCAGCTTGAACGGCCTTCTGCCAGCAGGAGAAGCAAACCAACAATCCAGGGGAAAAGGAAGTAACCGACCCAGTTCTCATGGCCCACACTCAGGTGGGCGGTGATGTGGCCATTGAAATTGAAAAGCAGGAAAAGGGGCGTCACGGCCAGGGCCGAGAGCTTATAACGGCGGGCGATCCACAATAAACCAAGCGCGCCCAATGTATAAAGCAGCAGGGTATTGAACAGGAAGAACTGTCCGACGTCCAGGAATAGCAGCAGCAACATTTGGGGCGAGATCATGACGTCAGGTATAGCCAGGTAACGGTCGGTGACGCCGCGCAGCGCCGAGCTGTCCGTCATGTGGAGGGGCAGTTCCCCCTGACGGAGAGAGTTACCGACGAAGGCCACGCGCGGCGCGGTCACTTCCGCCCAATCGTGCCAGTTGAAGTTAATGTTTCCCCAATTGAAAAACGCTCCCCAAAAGTAGACGCCCGCGCCGAAGAGCGCCAGAAACCAGATGTAAAATACCCAACGCGCTCTCGGTCGCGGCTCGCGCACGAAGAGAGCCTCGAACCAATCTGGTATGTCACGGATTAGTCGGCGGAGCCACTTTTGAATCTGGGAGCTCAGGCGTGCGAGTCCTCGCTTAATGGCAACCAAGTTGCGTTTGAAGTTCATCAACAGACCTGAAGATGTAAGATATACTAAGTTTAGGGCTGCGATTGTGAAAAGTCAACCGTTTCTCAGGTTGGGCTGAGCGAAAAAATGTCTGCAAACAATTGCTTTTATAATATTTAGGCCACGATTTCGCAATGATATTCCCGATGCGTACTGGCAGCGAGTCGATGTCACCCCGTTACCCTGTACCGATTGCGGCTATCGCATTGGTAATGTATGCGGCATTATCTGGCCGCCGACGGTCTTTCCGTGGCGACGCGCTGATGTTGACCGCTCACAGACGCCCGGCAATATTGGTGGAAGGAATAGAACATCTCTCAGGCGCTGGCCCTCACCTGCTGACAGTCAACCACTATTCGCGGCCGGGATTGGGCGTCTGGTGGCCGGCGTTGGGCATCAGCGCCGCGGCGCCAGTCGAGCTGCATTGGCTGATGACCGCCGCATGGACTTTCCCGGATTTCTGGCGGGATCGTTTCTTGCGTCCGATGACGCGCTGGGCCTTCAAACGCGTCGCCGACGTGTATGGCTTCACTACCACACCGCCGATGCCGCCTGATCCGCGGGAAACCATCGAGCGCGGGCTGGCCGTGCGGCGCGTGGTGAGCTTCATGCGCAGCCATCCGGATGCCTGGCTGGCGTTTGCACCCGAGGGCCGCGATCATCCCGGCGCACGCCTGGGACAACCGCCGAGGGGGGTAGGGCGGTTAGTACAGGTATTGAGTCGGTTTGGACTGGCGATCGTGCCGATCGGCGCTTATGAACAAGGCGGCACACTTTGCCTGAGGTTCGGGCCGGCTTACCGGCTTGATTGGGATGAACAGACGGATGGGGATCGAATGGATGCGTTGATATCGCAGCAAGTCATGATGCGCATAGCCAATTTATTGCCCATCGAAATGCGCGGTATTTATACATAGAGAAGTGGATCAGCATTTATCGACATTTGGCTGCCGGCGGCGGTTTCGTCCCGACTCACGCAGGCAGGCGGCCTTTCAACTGGCCGGGATCGAATGGACCCGGCTCGGCGATCAACGCGCGGGCGTTATCCACCTGGCCCCAAACATTCCAAAGAAGCACGCCGCGAACGCGCCCACCCTGAAGGTAGTAGACCACTCCCTTTTTATACGGTTCTATCCAATCCGAGAAGGTCTGATAATCGCTGTGCAGCTCGCCGACAGCTTCGTAGCCCAAATCGAAGAGATCTGAGTAGAAATACGGCAGGGTGTTGTAAACAGCTTTACCGCCGGCCATGGCTTCACCTGCCACATTTCCCGAAGAGTTGGCCATGTCTTCATGCTCAACGCGGATACGCTTGTCCAAAGCGGCGTTGTAAAAGGCGGCCAGGTCGCCAGCCGCGTATACGTCGGGATGACCGGTACGCATGCTCTGGTCCACCACGACGCCGTTGGCGACCTCCAGGCCAACCGATTCGGCCAGTTGTGTGTTCGGAGTTACCCCCAGGCCGGCCACGACACCGTCCACGCGAATCTCTCGGCGGGCGTGCGTACGGACGTCCTCCAGGGAGGCTACCAGTTCGCTACCCTGTCTTTCCAGGCCGGCAATCACGCAGTTGGGGATTACGGTGATCCCCTTTTCCGTATAAAAATCGTTCAGGAATTGTGACAGGTCATGGGGAAAAACGCGCGCACTAATGCCGGCTTCTGGGAAAACCATGGTGACCTGTTTACCGTTATGGGCCAACGCCGCAGCGATTTCAGAGCCTATAAAACCGCCGCCGACCACCAGAAAGCGGTTGGCATGACCGCTCAACTCCTGCAGGCGTTTGTAATCATCCAGTGTGCGGAAATAGATGATCTCGTCGCCGCCGAAAGGAAACCGCCGCGGCGAGCTGCCGGTGGCGAGGAGCACCTTCTCATAACGATATTCCTGACCCTGATCATCAACCGCTATCTTCTTGCCCAGATCGAGTTCAGTGACGGTACGTCCTAAATGAAGACCGACGTTGAACTGTTCAGTTCCACGCCAGATTTTGTCGAAAGATTTGCCAAACCACAATCCTTTGGAGAGCGGGGGGCGATTGTAAGGCGGGTAATGATCCGCGCTTACAATACCGATGGTCCCATTGGCGTCGAGTTTACGAATGCCGCGTACGGCTGCATCGGCGGTCATTCCACCGCCAATGATCAAGTACGTGTAATGCGGCATGACAACCTCCTGTAATCGAACTGATTTCTGTTAATTGTATAACTAATATCATAAATATTCAAGCCGTGCCCGGACGCCGCGTCACCCGGCATTCCCTGACCGATCTGGTGGATGGGCGAACAAGCCAGCGCCCAGTTCGACCGAGCGTTCGTAGGCGGCCCAAATAGCCCGGCTCAGGGCGGTACGCATACCGGCTTTCTCAAGGTAATACAGCGCTGCAGCGCTTGTCCCGCCTGGCGAAGTCACCTGATTGCGCAGTGCGGCGGGGTGGGCCTTGTTCTTCTGGTAGAAGCCGACTGAGCCCAGGATGGTTTTCACCACGAGCTGTTCGGCGATACGCCGCGGCAGTCCCAGGTGCACACCGGCGTCGATCATGGCTTCCATGAAAAGGAACACGTAGGCCGGCCCGGTGCCGGAGAGGGCGGTGGCCATGTCGAGGTAATTCTCTTCCTCGACGAAAATTTCCTCGCCCAGGGCAGCCAGGATGCGGCGCGCCAGCTCGCGGTGCCCGGCGCTCAAGTCGGACGGCGCGGTCCATACGGTGATACCCTCGCCGATTTGCGCCGGCGTGTTGGGCATGGCGCGCACCACGCTGGGGTGGTTCAATCCGCGGGAAATGTTTTCGATCGTGGCGCCGGCGACGATCGACAGCACCAGAGCATGGGGCTGAATGGCGCCGTTCAGCCCACGCAGGACGCGCTCTAACCTTTGCGGCTTGACCGAAAGGACTACGACATCGGCCTGGCGGGCGGCTTCGGCGTTATCGGTGAATGGCACCACGCCAAAGCGCTGGCGAAGCTCTTCGCCGCGCTCGGGACGCGGCCCCGAAGCCAAAAGCTGACTCGGAGCGGCTAACTTCTGACGCAACAAGCCAGCGATCATCGCCTCTGCCATTACGCCCGAGCCAATGAATGCGAATTTTGTCTTCTCTTCCATCTTTCACCTCAGGGGGGGTTTTATTTACCGCGGGCTGGTTGTTCCGCCGACCAACGCGCGTATACAGCCGTAGATATCATCCGCCCTGCGCCGTGCTCGACCAGCGCCAGCTCACCAGCCTCGATCAAGCCGCCAGCACCAGAAGTCATTTCCGCAATTGCCTGATAGAGGGTTACGGCTGAGGCTTTGACGGCGTAAGCGGTGAGGACGATGAACAAAGGCTGTGGCGAGAGTAGCTTACGACACTCTTCCAGCAATTGGGGAAGCAAGCGGTAAAATTCCCACACTTCACCTTTTGGGCCGCGGCCAAACTTGGGTGGATCAAGGATCAGGCCGTCATAGCTCGCGCCGCGGCGGACCTCGCGGGCGACGAATTTGAGCGCATCATCCAGGATATAGCGGACAGGGCGTTCACCCAACCCGGAAAATATCTGGTTCTCGCGGGCCCAGGTGATGGCTTTACGCGAGGCGTCCACGTGGGTGACATGCGCGCCAGCGCTTGCGGCTGCCAGACTAGCCAGACCGGTGTAGCCAAACAGGTTGAGCACGCGCACTGATCGATGGGCGGATTGAATCAGCTCGTGGATCCAATCCCAGTGGGCGGCCTGCTCGGGGAAAACGCCCAGATGACGTGACGATGAGGTCTGTGCGTAAAACTTCAGATGCTTATAAGCCATCGGCCAACGGGTTTCCATCGGAGAACGCACCAGCCAACGCCCGCCGGATTCTTCGCCAGACGATTGATAGACAGCGTGTGCTGCGTCCCACACATCAGCGGACAAGGATGGCTGCCAGACGGCCTCCGCCTCAGGCCGCACCAGGCGGTAAGGTCCGAAACGCTCTAATTTCAGGCCGCCCCCGCTGTCCAGCAGCTCGTAGTCCTGCCACGCGGGCGCGGTGAGCACCCGAATGGCCGGCATGGCGAGATGAGATAAGCTAGCGCACATTCTGGTAAAGAGTATACCAATGATTTCTCCTGGAGATTTGATTTCCAGGCCGGGACAGGTACTCTTTATATGCCCGGTCTTTGGCTAAGGGGAGCGTTTTGGAAGTGCAGGTTTGCGGCTCATATCTGATATACTGGCCACAGCGCAAAGGGCATTGGCTGGCACGATCCAGGCAAAACGTGGGCCATTATGGGCCCGATGGCTCGAATGCGAAACGTCTTATGACAGAAGAGCGTTTCAAGGAAACTGAGAACTGATGGACGCGTCGTCGAAACCTGTCAGGGGGGTACAGACCTGCGTGGTCATTACCGCGGCGGCAATGCTGCTGGTTTTGATCGTGGGCCTGGTGCTGGCCGGTGCAGGCGCATACCTGGTGGTCGCCGATCCGCTGGTCAAGGCGGATGCCGTAGCCGTGCTCTCTGGGGGTGGAACGGAGCGCATCCAGACGGCGGCTGATTTCTTCGAACGGAATCTGGCGGACTGGTTTGTCTTCACCGAGACCGGCCTGGGCATTCCCAACAACCAGAAGACGGCCAGCGATTGGAACAAGATCAACGCTCTTAAGCAAGGCGTTCCCCTGGAGGCGATCTTGTTCACTGAAGGAGAGGCGAGCAGCACGGCCGACGAAGCTCGCGCGTTGCGCGCGATGGCAGAAAGGCGCCATTGGTCGGCGATCATCGTAGTGACCGACCCTTACCATACGCGCCGCACGCGACTGATTTTCCGGCGGGAATTCCGCGCGTCAGGAGTGAACGTAATTGTCCGACCAGCGGCGGGTTCGTGGTATCACGCGTCTACCTGGTGGCTTCACCCTGCCGGCTGGCGTGAAACAGGTCTGGAATATGCGAAGCTGATCTACATGTATCTGGGGAGAGAGAGTGATTAAAAAGGGATAGAGCCGCTCATGCGGCTCTATCGGATGGGTTCGTTGGAATTTCGATCTCTGGTTATTGGACTTCCACTACGTTGGCGGCCTGCAGACCTTTGGGACCCTGCTCGATGGAAAATTCCACCTTCTGGCCTTCCTTCAGTCGGCGATAGCCATCCATCTGGATCGCGCTGAAGTGGACGAAGACATCTTCGCCGCCATCATCGCGACCGATGAAACCATACCCTTTGGTGGCATTGAACCACTTCACGGTCCCAATATAACGATCAGACATACTTTTCTTTCTCCATACTGGTTGAACAAAATTTTAACGCAGGCCTGCCAACCCATCGTACGGTTTCGTCTTGACGGACCAGCGATCGTTGGCTCCCGCGTCACGAGGATGATAATGTATCATGCCTCCTGCAGACTGTCAAGATGAAGATTAACGCGATGCTGCGAGTATAATCACGGTGTGAGAGCGATACGCGAGCGCGCCATCCTGCTGCGCGTTTTGATACCCCTTCTGGCTGCCATGGTGCTGAATCTGGCCCCACAAGCGCGCGGGTTTTCTCAGAATCTGCTTTGGGCGCGCGGCGCGCTGGCCGAGGGCAGAACCCGTCCGGCAGCAGCTTATCTGGCGGCTGCGGCGCGGATCAATCCATGGCGGTCTGATCTTTGGGAGAGGGCCGCACAAAACGCTCTGGCGGCCGGATTACCCGACGAGGCCATCGACGATCTGCGCCGGGCGAAAGCCTATGCGCCGCTTTCCGAGGAAGGTCGGGTTACATGGGGGGATGCGCTGATGGCCAAGGGCGATCGCAAGGGGGCGCTGCTTGCCTGGCAGGATGCGTTGACGTCCTATGGGCCACAGGCGGACCTATACCGGCGCATTGCCGAAGCGCAGCGCGCAGCTCTCGATTTCAACAGCCTGCGTGAGACCCTGGAGGCCTGGAACCGCCTGGCCCCAAACGACGCCCAGGTTCTCTATCAGCTTGGCTGCGTCCTGGCGGCCACTGAACCGGCGAAAGCCTTACCGCCGCTCATGCAGGCTCTTAGCCTGGATAGCGACCTGAACGCTTCCATCCGCAGGCTGCAGGAAGCGTTGAACGCAGGCCAGGTTATCGGCGATCCAGCCTATAGCTTCATGGCGGCCGGTCGCGCTTTGGGCAGCCTGGAGCAGTGGGATTTGGCCGCCGAGGCTTTCCGGCATTCCATTATGCTGAAGCCCGACTATGGCGAAGCGCACGCATTCCTGGGCGAAGCCGAGCAGCATCTGGGGCAGGATGGCCTGGCCGAACTGCGCCGCGCCCAGGTGTTGAGTCCGGATTCCGTGTTGGTGATGGCGCTGCAGGCGCTGTATTGGGAGCGCAACGGCAAGGCCGAACAGGCGCTGGTCTACCTTCACGCCGCAGCCGACCATGAACCGGACAACCCGGTCTGGCAGGCGGAATTGGGGCGCACGTCAGCCGACCTGGGAGATATGGACGCGGCTTTGGGCTATTACCAACGCGCCGCCGAGCTGGCTCCCGACCTGCCGATCTATTGGCGCTCGCTGGCAGGTTTTTCCGTCACTTACAACTATCAGGTTCGAGATGTGGGCTTACCGGCAGCGCGCCAGGCTGTCGCGCTGGCGCCGGACGATCCAGCCGCGCTTGATTTGATGGGCCAAATCCTGCTCGTTTTAAATGATCCGGTCAGTGCGGAACGTTTCTTGCAGCGGGCGTTGGCACAGGATGCCCAATATGCGCCTGCTCACCTGCACCTGGGGATTGTCTTTCAGCAGCAGAACCAGGTCGAGCGAGCTCTGGAAGAATGGAACCTGGCCCGCCGGCTGGCCCCCGAGACTGCAGCGGGCGAGCAGGCGGCGCGCCTGCTGCAACGGTTTTCCCCTTGAGGACCGCCGGTGTTACAATTTCCGGTGTACTCCGGGAGGGAAACTGGCCACAACTCGGACGTTTTCAGGGAGAATGACGATGGCTCATCCATTCCGTCTGATTGCGGTGGGATTGCTGTTGAGTATGACCGGCCTGGCCTGCGGAGTCTCACAGCTCACAAGCGGGCTGCCGACATCACCTTCCAGTCATTTACTCTTTCAAGACGATTTCTCGGACTCATCCAGCGGCTGGAATACCTTGCAGAGCGAGGCCGGCGCGATTGAGTACACCGCCGAAGGGCTGCGCTTTCAGGTCAATCAGATGCGCTACGATCTGTGGTCGGTGCCATCCTTGCATCTGGGGGATGTCCACGTCGAGGTGGATGCAATCAAATCCGGCGGCCCGGATGACAACGATTTTGGCATCATTTGTCGTTACAGCGATGAGAACCACTTTTACGCCCTGCTGGTCAGCAGCGACGGCTACTACGGCATCTCGAAGATGGAGAATGGCGAGCACAACCTGCTTGGCATGGATGGCATGCGGCTCAGTGACGCGGTCAACAAGGGGACTGCCGCCAATCACCTGCGAGCCGATTGCGTCGGCGATACACTGACCCTGTATGCCAATGGGGTTAAGCTGTATGAAGTGAAGGATGCGAGCTATTCCAGTGGGGATGTGGGATTGATCGCCGGCAGCTTCGACCAGCCGGGGGTCGAGATCGTCTTTGATAATTTCATGGTGGCCAAACCTTAACCGTATGAACATTTACCTTGATTCCGTGGGCTGCCGACTGAACCAGGCAGAGATCGAAGCCTTTGCCAGCCAGTTTCGCGCTGCGGGCCACCAGGTGGTGGCGGATGCATCCAAGGCTGACCTGGTGGTGGTGAACACCTGCGCCGTCACCAAGGAAGCCGCCTCGGATTCGCGCCAGAAGGTGCGCCAGGCGGCGCGCGCCGGCGCATCTCAAGTGGTGGTGACCGGATGTTGGGCCTCGCTGGATCCTCGAGGCGCGGCGGCGCTGCCGGGAGTGAAGCGGGTGGTACCCAACCTCGAAAAGGATTTTCTGGTGCCCGAGCTGCTCGGACGGCAAGGGCCGCTGTACGAACGCGAGCCCCTGGCACGCGAACCTCTGCCAGGAGCGCACCGGCGAACTCGCGCTTTCATCAAGGTGCAAGATGGTTGTAACAATCACTGCACTTTCTGTGTGACAACCATCGCTCGTGGACCGGGGCGCAGCCGGCCGGCGGCGGATGTGCTGGCCGACGTCCGCGCGGCGTTGGTCGGCGGCGCGCAGGAGGTGGTGCTGACCGGCGTGCACCTTGGCTCCTGGGGTCACGACTTGACACCGCGGCTGCGCCTGGAGCATTTAATTCGCACGTTGCTGGCCGAGACGGATATCCCCCGTCTGCGTCTGTCGTCGCTGGAGCCATGGGATCTGGACGAATCATTCTTCTCGCTGTGGCAAGATACGCGTCTGTGCCGCCATCTGCACCTGCCGCTCCAATCCGGCTCAGGCACGATCCTGCGCCGCATGGCGCGTAAAACTACACCGGAGAGCTTCGCCCGCCTGGTCGAGCAGGCGCGCGCGGTCATACCGGATGTGGCCATTACAACCGACGTGATCGTGGGTTTCCCTGGAGAAGGAGAGGCCGAATTCCGCGAAAGCATGGAATACGTGCGTGAGTTGGGCTTTGCAGGCGGGCATGTCTTCACCTATTCTGAACGACCGGGAACTGCAGCAGCCCGTTTCCCCAACCAGGTGCCACCCGAGGAGCGCAAAGAGCGCAATGCCAGGATGCGGGCCGTGCTGGCTCAGGCGGCGCGCAGCTACCAGGCGCGTTTTCTGGGTGCAGAGCTGGAGGTGTTATGGGAGGCGACGGATGCGTATGGCCCCGAGGGCTGGAGGCTGCGCGGTCTGAGCGATAATTATCTGCGCGTCAGCGCATACGCATCACAACCGCTTTGGAACCAGATCTGCCGGGTGCGGATCGAACGCCTGGCCCCGGATGGACTGGCAGGCAGACTGTTGCCCTGAGGCAGCATGCCCGCGGTTACAGCATGATATAATGATTTAATCTCAAATTTAAAGAGCGACCGGGGAAGGAGGCAGGCATGTGGAGGCCGGGTCCTACGGAAATTATCATCATCTTGGTGATCGTGATCATAGTCTTCGGCGTGGGGCGCATTTCGAAATTGGGCGGTGAGATTGGATCGGCCATTCGCGAATTCCGCAAAGGGATCAGCGGGAAGGATGAAGAAAAAGAGAAAGAAGCGGAGAAGCCAACCAAGGAATAAGCCCATCCTGGGAAATTGAAAACGGGATCTTCGCCCAATTTTCATTGACGAAGATCCCGTTTCAGTTAATCTAAACCTTATCTTGCCAGAAATGCGAGCAAGACGCTGAGCAGGTACAGGACAAATAGCGGTATCATCAAAAGGCTCATGTTAACAGGATCCGTAGTGGGCGTGACCACTGCGGCCAGCACCGCGATGACGACCACGGCAATACGCCACTGTTTGAGCAGCGCTCCAGCCGTGACCAGCTTCATTTTCGCCAATATAAACACCAGCAGCGGCGTCTCGAAACTGACCCCGACCCAGAACAACAGGTTGGTGACGAAGCTGATGTAATTGGAGAGCCGCGGGACGGTTTTAACCCCCATGAAGTCTATCAGGAAGGGGATAGCGGCCGGCAGCATGACAAAATAGGAGAACAAAACGCCGGTCAGAAATAGCAGGGTGGCCAGAGGCACGCCAATGTAAATCCACTTGCGCTCAGAGGGGGTGAGCCCGGGGGCGATAAAGCTGAGCAGTTCGTAGACGATCACCGGCATGGCCAGCACCAATCCAGAGAGCAGGGCGGTGCGCATGAATACGCCCACGTTCTCGGTGACCTCGATGGATTGCAAGTTTTGCAGGCCGCCGATCGGTACGGTGAGGAGCTGAACAAAGCGATCTGCAAAAATCAGGCTGACGACCGTGGTGAGGGCCAGAGCGGCCAATGCCACCAGGAGCCTGCGGCGCAGCTCATCCAGGTGCTCCCAGATCGTCATGGTAGATTCTTCTTTCGTAGCCATGTCTCTCCCGACCGGTCAGAAGGTGATCTGCATCCATTTTATCTTTATTGATGGGAGACCGCTATGGTTTGATTAGAAGGCGATTAGAGGCAACGGGGTAAGCGGAGTATAATCTCACCCTGGCACACAACCTGAAAATTACTGGAGGGTATTCAT
>DAOTWA010000008.1:0-7184 GCA_034435955.1 Anaerolineaceae bacterium
GTATTGGTTCGTGACCGTTCGGGGATGAGTTGGGTGAGCGAAGCCTGCTCGATGGACAGAAATGGGCCGACCTCATTTCCGCTGGGGCTAATGATGCCGACGGTGGCCGCCAGCAGGAGCAGGTAAAAATTGCGCGTCACGGCGAAAAGCACCCCGGCGAAGATCATCAAAGCGGCTCCGGCCAGCAGCATCCTTTTACGGCCGATGCGGTCGGCGTGGGTGGTGATCCACAGCGAGATGGCGGTGTCGCCCAACAGCGTCAGGGTCAGCAGCAAGCCGATCTCGCCTTCGCTCAGGCCGGCGGCGGACAGGTACAGCGCCATGACCACCGAAAGGAAGCCGTAGGCGAACAGCCGCAGGATGCGGGTGGCGAACAACCTGCGGCCGTCCGTTGGGAGCGCCTGGAACGTGTTCACCTCAGCGCAACCTTCCGCGCAGACTTATCCCCCATAAACTTCGTTGTAATCATTCATGGCGGCCAGGATGATCTTTTCGGTGTCCTCGCGGTTGAGGATGGCCTCGACGGTCATCTGGGATTCCTTCCCCGGCACAAGCTTGTAGGTGGAGAAATAATGACGCAAACGCTCGATCAGGGCAGGCGGAAGGTCTTCGATGTCCCGCGCGCCGCCCCACACGGCGTCGTTTTCCAGCACAGCGATCACCTTGTCATCCGCCAGACCGCCGTCAATGGCGCGGATGCCGCCCACCACGCGGGCGGTCAGGATGACCTCGGAGTGTTCGATGGGCCGCTCCGACAGCACGCAAATGTCCAGCGGATCGCCGTCGCCGGCTTTCGCGCGCGGGGAGAGCGCGCCCACTGCATCGCCGCAATAGGTGCGCGGGATCAGGCCATAGAGCGTGGGCGGCTGGGAAGAAGTGCGCTGCGGCCGATCCACGCGCAGGTAACCCGTCGCTTTGTCCAGCTCATATTTGATCGTATCGAAGGGTGTGATCTCGATGTACGCGGTGACCACGGTGGGCGGGTTCGGCCCGACTTCCAGTCCGTGCCAGGGATGAGGGCGCCAGCGGTAAAATGCGTTGGGGAATTTCATTTTATATCTCCGATATTGGATTGATATCCGCACCCCCGCCGGCGCTTTCGGGCACCGGCAGCGATGCAGGGATAAACCTTACCCATTATAGTAGATTTCAACCCTGTCCAGGATCGATTCTCAATGGCTTGTCGGAGGTTGCTGGTGGGTGGGGAGCCCTTTATTGGCCAAATCCCATCGTTAATTATTTTCGCCGCCGCAGGCGATCGTCCAGGCGGGCGACGGCCGGAGCGGTGAGAATGGCAGCGGCGATCAAAATGACGGCCAGCTCGCCGCCGCCCACCCGCCCAATCAACGCCGCCCAGATCAGCGCAAGGATGGATGCCGCGCTGGCAAAGATGGCCACTGCGCCCATGCCCAGCGCACGGTCTGCGACTTTCTGGCTGGCGGGAGCCTTCGCCGCATCGGCCGCCGGGGAGGAGCGTAATAAATCGTACGCCCGGCGACGCTCCGCGTCGGCCAGAATGCCATAAGCCTCGTTCAGCTCCTGCATGCGGCGCGTTGCCCCCGGAGAAGGATCCCGGTCTGGGTGGTATTTCTGCGCCAGGCGGCGGTAAGCGGCCTCAACCACCTCGGGTTCAGCGTCGGGATGCACCTGCAGGATGCGATAATAATCTTTGACGCGCGTTGACATTGTTGGGGGTCAATCCTTCGCTGGGCGCGGGCTTCTCTTTCGGGGCAGGGTCGGGGTCGGGCGGCGCCCATCTAGCAGGTGGCGCAGCGCCAGCAGCGGGTGACGGAAGATCATCCTTGGTCCAGAGAAACGCATCATTTCCCGGGCGCGCTCGCGCATGTCGGGCCGGTAACAGTGCACCTTGCAGTTGGCGCAGGTGGGTTTCTCCTCCTGGAAGGGGCATTTTTCCAGTCGCTGCCGGGCATAATCCAGCAGCTCCTGACATTGCGGGCACAAAGAGGCGGAAACGCCGTGCTGCTCACGGCAGTAGATGCGCATCATGGCAGCGAAAGTTTTGTATTCGCGCTTCAGGCGCGGGCGATCCGAAAACAAGGCTCTCTCCGATGACAGGAATATTCAGCCCCCATTGTAAACGAAAACGGCCCGCGCAGGGGCAGGCCGGGGCAATGGCGGGAACGGATTTCCCGCCAGCCATGATCGTCCATCGGCGAGAATGTGGATCAGACGGGCCGTTGCGGCTCGTCCAGGAGGCGCTCGAACGTCTTGCGCTCCCGCCGGCGCGGGGAGGCGGTCAGGAAGAGCGGCCTGTCCGTCACTCTGGCAGCAGCCGATAGTACAACGGCGGCGTCCTGCGTTCGACGAATTCCTCAGCCACATGAGCTATACGCAGCAACAGGTGTTCTTCCCATGGGCGCCCCATGACATGCGCGCCGATGGGCAGGCCGGCCTCGTCGTAGCCTGCCGGGAAGCTGATGGCCGGGTAGCCGGTGAAATTGGCTGGAATGACGAAACGCATCATCTCGGTGTCCGTTGACAGGTCCGACCAACCGTCCACTTCTCCGCCGGCCGGGATAGGCTGGGCCACCATGGCCGTAGCGGGGGTGAGGATCACATCCACCCGCCGGAAAATGTCCGCGAAAGCAGCCAGCGCATGGGCGCGCACGCGCTGCGCCTGGACGTAATCGCTGCCGCTCAGCTCTTTGGCCAGGGCAAAGGTCAGGCGGGTTGAAGGCGCCAGCTCGTCGAAACGCTCCCAATAAGGCTGAAGGGCGGCGTAGAATTCGACCAGAACCGTCACGGCGTGAGCGATGCGCATGGCGTCCAGGTCCGGCACTTCGATCTCTTCCACCTGGGCGCCGGCTGCCTTGAGCACGTCCAAGAGGGCGTAATTGGCGGCCACCACCGGCTGGCTGGCGTGGTTGAACCATGCCCGGTACAGGCCGATGGTCACCCCGCGCAAATCCGTGCGCTCCCAGCCCTCCAGGTGCACAGGGGGCTGGCGCAAGGTGTGCGCATCGGCCGGGTCGGGTCCGGCGATCAACGCGTATCCGAGAGCCACATCTTCCGCGCTCACGCCAATCGGTCCGACGTGCGCCATGCTCCAACCGAGGAGGAAAGAGCCCACCTCGCTGACGCGGCCGTAGGTAGGCTTGAGGCCGACCAATCCGCACAGCGCGGCCGGGATGCGGATCGAGCCGCCCGCGTCCGCGCCGAGGGCGAGGGGGCACAAGCCCGCTGCGGCCGCCACGGAGGGTCCACTGGAACTGCCGCCCGTGTCGCGCGCCAGGTCGTAGGGGTTGCGCGCCGGACCATAATGCGCATTGGAGCCGTTGGGGTTGACCCCCAACTCGTGCATGTTGGCTTTGCCGATCAACAGGGCCCCGGCTGCGCGCAGGCGGGCCACCGCGGTCGCGTCGGCTTCGGCCGGGGCCTCACCCAGGAAGCTCGTGCCGACGGTGGTGGGATAGGGGCGCATGTCGAACTCGTCCTTGACCGCCACCGGCACCCCATCCAGGGGCCCGAGCGCTTTCCCTGAGCGGATGCGCCTGGCCGCGGAACGCGCCTGTTCGCGCACGTCCTCGGCGTATACGGCGATAAACGCGCGCAGGGGCATCTCACCCTCGTCGCTGGCTTCGACCGCCTGGAGGAGTTTTTCGGCCACTTCCTCCGGATTAGTCTCCCCGCTCCTGTAAGCGGCGGCATAATCGCGCACACGGGCGAACGGCAGGGCGGGTAGTTTGATCTGGCCGAAGCCCTCCGGCGGCGCAGCGGGTGCGGCTTTGGCCGGTTTTCCTTCATAGGCCGGGGGGAAGAAGATCGGCGTCTCAGCGAAGTGCAGCCTCCGCAGGCGGTCAACGCCGCCATCCCGCAGCAAGCGGGGCAGAAGCATGGCGCGCGTGACCGGATTGTCCACCGCCGCGGCGAACAGGCGCAGCCCGACGCCGGACAGTTTGGGGAGGCGCAGCGTTTCCAGGTCGTACTCAGCCATAGGTCTCCTCGTTCCAAGTATTTAGGATGTGTTCCGCGGACAGAGCCATGCAAGAAGGCATCCAGATTCCCACTATTAAAGCATCTCGGCGCGGAACATGCACGCGTGGTCGTGAGCAGCTCTACCTGCGCGGGAAATCTTATGGAGGTCGTCTCACAACGTCAATCATAGACTTCCATCAGCTCCACAGCAGCCGAAGGAGAGAACAGATGCACGTTGTCACGCAGGTCTTCCAGGTGGCGGGCGACGGCCTCCACACCGACACCCAACGGAGCGTAGACAGTGAACAGGGCGCGGCGCGTCTCAGCCTGCAGGCGGGTGCGCCGGTCGGGGCCGTAGATCACCGTGGAGATGACCCCCAGGCCGTCGCGCATGAGCATATCGCCGGACTTGGCCGTCTCCTCTTGCCCATTAAGCAGAATGTACATTTCGTGGCCGGTTGCCACGTCCAGGGTGACCGGCGCCTGGACAGCGTCCAGGTCGTGGCCGGCGGTCAGCAACTGGTTCTTGAGTTCGGCCATGAACATGGCTGTTACCAGGGCCGAGATGGAAGGGATCGGCTTACCCTGGGTGATCGATTCGAGCTGGAGCTGGACATGGTACGTCTTCTTGAAACGCCGGTAATAGGCCCCATATGCCCTGAGGATGGGCAGCGCCGCCAGCACAGGGCGATCCAAGGAAGCGTAACGCTCGCGCAGCTCCTGTTCGACCAGGGCGCGGCGGGCGGTCAGGGCCGGATGGTCGCGCGGGTTGGCGAGGTCGCGCATGGCCAGGACGCCGGCGCACGCACCGGGGTAGGCCTGCCGCCAGGCTGCGGATACGATGAACAGGGGAGGCGCCATCCTGAATATTATATGCGTAATTCGTGAGGAGGGCGCTCTGCGAAAGCCCTGTTCCGGTTTGGGCTTAAATTGGTGGTTGGCTTTGAGGTTATATTTATATATAATATACACGATTAGTAATATTCGAAACGAGGTGGATTTTAAGACCTTTTGCAGTCTAAAGGTCGGCAAGGGAGCCGCCGGTCAGGCTTCGATTCGGCCAGGGATGGCTGAAAGGGCAGCAGGGCGGTGACAGATTTGTTATGAGGAGAAGGTCATGATTTCCAGTGCGCGAAAGAAACCCGACGGTTATTTTTATCTTGGCTGGGTAGCGGCCGGCAGCATCAGCCTGCCGATTGCCTGGATCATCACCCTAGCGGTCATGTCCCTGATCGTAAACATCGTTGGCAGCACCATTCAAGTAGGCGGGCAGACCCATATCACCGAGGACTACCTAGGGTTCTACATCCTGTCCCCGCTTATTGGCCTGCTCAGCGGTCTCTTCCAGTACGCTGTGCTGCACGATTACTTCCCGCGCATGCGCTGGTGGGTCGCGGCGACGTTTCTTGGCTGGCTGCTGCCGTTTGTCATTTTTCCTTATATCTTTAACTTTCTGGCCCCTATCCTGCCCCCCGCTTCGATTGGTTCGATGGCGCTGGTTGTCGTGCTGCTGGGCAGCTCCATCGGTCTGTTTCAGTGGATCGTACTACGCCGGCAGGTGCGCCGCGCGGCCTGGTGGATCCTGGCCAGCATCGTTGGCCTGGGGTTGCCCGCCCTGGCTGTCGGCGCTTCCATTTCCGGCACACCGGACGTGCTGGCCGTGATCCTGCTACCGCCCGTGATCACCTGCCTGGCCTGGCGTTGGCTGCTGGTCGGCCGGCTTGCGGCGGCGGAAAGCGCGGCTGGACATTTGTGAGCCCGGCTCATCGCAGAGGACGCGGAATGTGCAAAGATTAAAGGCGGCCAGGACATGCGCTCATTGGTCCGTTCAAGATTGAGAGCAGATCCCTTGACGGCGTGATAAAATACTTTTGCTGTCCGGATTTAACCACTTTTTCGCAAACCCCGCGCGGGAAGAACCATTGAGGACAAAAACCATCCCCCCGGACGCCGGGCGGTGGCATTTTGCCCTTCCCACTTCTGACCATGACCGAGCGATTGAGCCGCGTTGCCCCGCTGGCCCTGCCACCTGATGAAGTACATGTGTGGCTGGTGGACCTGTCTCGCGCCGCTGGACGACCGGAGCGCTACGCGGCCGTCCTTTCCAACGATGAGCGTCAGCGCGCCGCCCGCTACGCCTTCGACCCGCCGCGCCTGCGGTTCATCACCACGCGCAAGGCTCTGCGCGAGCTGCTAGGCGGCTATCTGAACCTCCCCCCGCAGCGGATACGGCTGGCTTATGGCGAGCATGGCAAACCGCACCTGGCCGGTCGCCTGGCCGTCGGCGGCCTGCATTTCAACCTGGCTCATTCGGGCGACCTGGCGCTGCTGGCCTTCGCGCGCGGGCGGCGCCTGGGCGTGGATGTGGAGCAGGTGCGGTCATTGCCCGAACTGATGACGATCGCCAATCGTTATTTCACGGCGAACGAGGCTGCCCAGGTCGCCGCCTTGCCGGAGGAGGAACGCCAGGCGGCCTTTTTCGCCTGCTGGACGCGCAAGGAGGCTTTTATCAAGGCCCTGGGGGCAGGTTTCGCCCTGCCGCCGGATCGCTTTGAGGTCAGCCTGGGGGCCGGCGAGCCGCCCAGGCTGGTGGCGGTGAAGGGCATGCCGGGTGAGGCCGAGCGCTGGTCGCTGGCCGCCTGGGAGCCGCGGCCTGGTTACGTCGCGGCGCTGGCGGTAGAGGGAGACGGATGGCGGTTGGTGCACAAGGGGGAGTTTACACCATTCTCTACTTGACTTCCGAAGTCTTGTTGCTTGAGGGGGGCGCTCAACCTGTTTACCAGAGGGCACTACATTATTTTGGACTTCGGAAGTCTGTATTCCGGTTAATCTGCGAGACTTCGGAGGTCGGCGGGGGAGAGCGGGTTGAGGTTTCAGGAGACCTCCGAAGTCATGGGTTAGGAAGATCGAACTGGAAAACAGGATGATTTTTTCCGGATAATCTACGAGACTTCGGAGGTCGGCGGCGGAGGAGGGCGAATTGGGTATTGACTTTCGGAAGGATGAGGGTTATAATCTTAATAATTCATTCACTGAATAAAGTATTAATATGCCTACACCCATTGGCAACCGTACCCTGATCCGCGCCCTAAACCGCTCAACTGTGCTCAACGCCATCAAACGCTTTGGGCCGATTGACCGCGCCGAAGTGGCGCGCCGCACCGGCCTCTCTCCTGCTACCGTCACCGGCATCACCGCCGAGCTGATCGAAGACAACCTGATCTTCGAGAAGGCGCCGGGCGAATCGC
>DAOTWA010000009.1:0-95789 GCA_034435955.1 Anaerolineaceae bacterium
GAGAAGGGCTGGCCGGTCGTCCGCCCTTTGACCCGGCGCAGCTCTTGCGTATGGAACTGATCGGCTATTTATATAACTTGAGCGAGCGCCAGGTTGATACATACGTCAACGAGAACTTGCCCGAACCGAGAAGAGGGACGCGAATAAGCAAGTGTGGTTGAATTTGAGCGATAGCCGCTCCTATCGCCAAGGGCTGGCAGAGCGTTACAAAATTGTGCGCAAGTTCGGGGAGGCTAAGCAAGGACATGGCCTGGGTCGCTGCCGCTATGTGGATCGGATGGGCTTTCTCGTGCAGGCGTTTTTGACCGCCATCGCCCTTAACCTAAAAAGAATGGTCAAGCTATTGTCCGGAGTGGGGTTCAAGACCCAAAGCGTAATGTTGAGGTGACCTGGGGAGAATCGTCGCCAGGTCAGGCAAGGAGGTCCAAATGGTAGTGGAAAGACCTGTTTTGGGAAGCGAAAAGTGTCAGTTGACCTAAATTTCTGAAAGAAAACACACTGGCTCGCTGGTTCTATCTTGAGAAAATCTATTTATTCAATACCCTCGAAGATGAACGCCCCAAGGGGACGCTTCGCGGGGGGATGAAACACTGGATGTCTGCGGCGCAGACGCCGCGGAATGGTTTTCAGTCCAAAGGGAAAGCCTGTATGTAAATGGGTATGCCTCAGCCGCAGCGAATGATCGAAAGCCCCCGCTTGCCGGCCCTCGAGAACAGGCTCAGAGCGGGCGGCTGGGCAATCCTCAGAATATCGAGGCGAATTTTGACAATTCCGCACCCAGGAAATAAATGACCCATGAACACAGGATGGTGGCCGGAATGGTCACCAGCCAGGTGATGGCCATCTCATTGGCCACCCCCCAGCGAATTTTATTGACCCTCTCTGACGCACCAGACCCGATGAGCGCTGAGCTGATGATGTGCGGCGTGCTGACGGGTATGCCGATCAGGGAGGCCAGGAAGATGAGTCCGATCGAGGTAATCTGCGAGTTGAGCGCGTTCAACGGCCTGATGCGGTATACCTTTCCTCCCAGGTTCCGAATCTGCCGCCAGTCTCCTAAAGACCCTCCCAAAGCCAGCGCGACCGCGCAGGAAATTAACACCCAAGTCGGGACGGCGAAAGAAGACGTTCTCCCCGCCAGAAACAGGCCCAAGGCGATGGCCCCCATGGATTTTTGGGCATCGTTCGAGCTGTTCGCCATCGCAAGGAGAATCATGGTGACGATCTGGGAACGCTGCAGGGCAACCGTGATTCCCGGCGTGGCGTTCGAAAAGATAAAATAAAAGAACTTCATGAGCAGGAAACCGGCGGCGAAGGCGACGATGGGAGCCAGGAGAAGCGGCAGGATAATATCCACCAGGCCGCTGGTCAAGATCGCCTGTGGGCCATGGGCGATCAACGCCGCCCCGAGCAGGCCGCCGATCATGGCGTGGGTGGAAGACGAAGGAATTCCACGCCACCAGGCAAACAGGCTCCACAGCACGGCCGAAGCCATTCCCAGGGTAATGGCGCTGAGCTCGATCGCAGAAACGTCGATCAAACCGGTTGCGATGGATCGGGCCACGGCCAGTCCGAATAAAAATGGTGCGATTAAATCCGCCGCTCCGATCAGGTAAAGCGCGATTTTGGGATTTATCGAGCGCGAAGCGATCACTCCCGACAGGATGCTGGAGGAATCGCGATATCCGTTTAAGAATGAATACGCTAATGAGAGTGCGACCAGCGCAATCAGCATGGGTTGGGCCATGTGTGTCAGAACGGCCGATTCTGGCGCCCCCGCCGAGACTCGAACTCGGAACCTGCTGATTCGAAGTCAGACGCTCTGTCCACTTGAGCTACGAGGGCGGGCTCGTAAAATTATACCCTATCTTCTCTGCCGTGAATTCCCGGGATGATCCCGGCCCGGCTTTCCCCCGCTTGGCCCTTGCGCGTGGAAAAACGCCAGCCCCGGTTGCTGCTTTTCCCGGCTCAGCCTCGGGTGCGGCCCTGAGGCGGCAAAGAGCCGATCGTGCGCTCAGGATATGGCGCCGGCCTGCGGAAGCCAGTTATTTTGTTCACGGCTATTTTGGATTACAATACACCCATTCTCTTCCAACCTGGCAATCAAAATCTGACCGGGTCGTCAGTATGAAGCACTATGAAAAGATAGCCAGTGCTCATCTTTAAGAAATCCTGGAATGCGGGCTAAAGCCATGCCATGGCGCCAGGGAAGCGAGTGACATGTCGATTGCCGCTGAAAAACTGGCTCCAGCCGAGAAACGCAAAGGCGGTAAAAAGCAGAGCAAAGGGAACCGCCAGCAAACTTCGGCTGCCGAGGCCATCGCTGATACAAAAACCTCGACCTCGAAAGAGTCCTTTTTCCGCCGGATATTCAAACGGCGGCCGAATGTGTTCCTTCAGATGATCCATCTCCAGGCCACGCTGACGCTCGAGGGGATCGACGCGCTTCTCGCTTATATGGACGGCCAAAACCCGGAAGAAGCCAAACGATTGACCCGGGCAGAAAACGAAGCGGATGAAGCCCGCCGCATCTTGATCTACGAGCTGAATAAGACTTTCATCACCCCTTTCGACCGGGAGGATATTTTCGAGCTTTCACGCACGATTGACGATGTCCTGGATTACGCCTACAGCACCATGACCGAGATGGAGATTCTCAAGGTGAAGCCCACCCCTTTCACGGTGCGCATGGCGGCTCTGTTGCGCGATGGCGCCTTTGAACTTCTGCAGGCTGTGGATAGGCTGGAAAAGCATCCCGGTGTAGCTGGCGAACACGCTCAACGGGCAAAAGAACTGGAAAACCGGGTGGAGAGTGTATATCGTGAAGCGCTGGCCGACCTGTTCAGCGGCGCTGAGGACATCAAGCACGTGGTCAAGATGCTTAAATACCGCGAGGTTTACCGCCATTTGTCCAACGCCGCCGATCGAGGCGACGAGGCTGCGAATGTGATCGCCAACATCGTGGTTAAGAGAGCCTGAGCGGTCGGCTCAGGCATCCGTTTTTAGCGGGTAGGTTTGACCCTGTTCGCGGGCGCATCTCAATAGCGGCCGCGCGGCTGAGAGAAGGCGAAGGGCAATTCCTCTTCGCGGGCGGGCGTGACGCGCACCGCGGCGGCCTTGTACTCGGGAATCTTGGCCAGCGGATCGAGTTTATCGAGGGTGAGTTCATTGGCGGCCGCCTCGGCGAAGTGGAAGGGGATGAACACCACGCCGGGGGTGGTTTTCCCGGTCACCTTGGCGCGCAGGACGATCGAACCGCGCCGCGAGGTCACCCGTACGGCCTGGCCATCGGCGATCTTCAAACGCGCGGCGTCCTGCGGATGGATGTCTACGAGGGCTTCGGGGTAAAGATCATCCAGCTTTGAGTGACGGGTGATGGTGCCGCCATGCCAGTGCTCCAAAACGCGGCCGGTGGACAGCACCAGCGGGTATTCATCGTCGGTTGGCTCAGCGTTGGGGTTGTATTCCAGGGGGTGAAACTTGCCCAGGCCGCGGGGGAATTTTTCGGTAAACAGGTAAGGCGTACCTGGATGCTGGTCGTCCCACACGGGGGTCTGCAGGCCGACTTTTTCGATGCGCGCATACTTCACGCCAGCGTACTCCGGTACGACTGTGCCCATCTCAGCCAGGATTTCGGAGGGATGGGAATACTCCCATCCTGCCGATCGCGCGCGCCCCAGTTTCTGCTCAACGCGTTTGGCCAAGTCGCAGATGATTTCCCAATCGGCGCGAGACTGGCCGCGCGGCTCGATGGCTTTGCGTACGCGCTGCACGCGCCGGTCGGTATTGGTAAATGTGCCGTCCTTCTCGGCCCATGAAGTGGCCGGCAGGAACACATCGGCGTATGAAGTGGTCTCGTTCAGAAACAGATCCTGCACGGCCAGGAATTCGAGCTGCTCGATCTTTTCGCGGGTGTGGTTCAGGTTGGGCTCTGACATCATCGGGTTCTCGCCCATGATGTAGAGGCTGCGGATACCGCCGGGTCCGACCGCGCTCATAATCTCGGTGGTAGTCAGGCCGCGCTTACGGCTCAGGCCGCCGGGCTCCACATTCCAGGCGCGCTCGAATTTCTGAGCGTTCGCTTCGTCGTCCACCACCTGATAGCCGGGATAGTGCCAGGGCATCACGCCGGCATCGGAGGCGCCTTGAACGTTGTTCTGTCCGCGCAGGGGGTTCAGGCCAGTGCCTTTCCGTCCGATGTTGCCGGTCAACAGGGCCAGGTTGATGATGCTGAGGACGTTATCCGTGCCGTGGGTGCTCTCCGAAGCGCCCAACGCCCAATAGATGCAGCCGTTCTTTGCCTTCCCATACAGGCGGGCAGCTTCGACGATCAAATTCGGGTCGACGCCGGAAATTTCAGCGGCGAACTCGGGGGTGAATTTTTCCATTGAGGCGGCGAAGGCAGCGAAGTTCTCGGTTCGGGCGCGGATGAATTCTTCGTTATACAGCTTTTCTTTCAAGATCACGTGCGCCATGGCCGAGAAGACGGCCACGTCGCTGCCGGGCTTCATCGGCAGCCACAGGGTGGCGTAATCCACCAGCTCCACCCGCCGCGGATCAATGACGATTAATTTGGCGCCATGCTTGCGGACGGCGGCTTTCATCTGCAGGGCGATGATAGGGTGATTTTCAGCGGTGTTCGATCCGGTCACAATGAAAACGTCGTTATGGATGACCTCAGCGGCTGTGTTGCTCATCGCCGAAGAGCCGACCGCCATCTGCAAGGCCACCACGCTGCCGGCGTGGCACAGGCGGGTGCAGTGGTCGATGTTATTGGTGCGGAATAAGGCGCGGATGAACTTCTGCAGCAGGTAATTGTCTTCGTTAGTGGCTTTCGCGCAGCCGTAGCAGGCCATGGCATCCGCCCCGTGCTGCTGGTAAATCTCGACCATACGGCTGGCAGTGTAGTCCAGGGCTTCATCCCAGGAGATTTGACGCCATTCGTCTGGATCGAAAGCCTGGGTGCGCTGGCCTGGTTTTTGCGGCGTCTTGCGGATCATTGGGGTGGTGATCCGATCGCGGCTGTATATGAAGTCGTAGCCAAATCGCCCCTTGACGCATAAGTTGCCGTGGTTGACAACCGAATCAAACGGCGAGGTGACGCGGTGGATGTAATCGTCGACAAGATGCAGTTCCAGCGTACAGCCCACACCGCAATAGGGGCAGGTAGTGGTAACGACTCTTTCATCGTGGAGCATGGGGTCCTCCTCGATTCGAATCCTTTATTCAATCGGCCTGGCGTTTGCGGCGGCGGCGTTCGACGCGGGTGGCTTCCATCACCTCGTCCAGCGTCTTGCCCTGCTCGAGCAGCCAGGTGCGCTTGGGCTTGAGCGCGCCGGTCGGGCAGACGCCGATGCACTGACCGCAGAAGACGCAGGTGGTTTGCATAAGGGGTTTCTCGAAGAAAGTACTGACCAGGGTTTCGAAGCCTCGGCCAGAGAAGTTGATCGCGTAAGTATATTGAGCGTCTTCAGCGCAAACCTGCACACAGCGCCAGCAGAGTACACATTTTTGATAATCGCGCACGAACATGGGATTGTCATCCAGAAGCGGCGGCTCGCGGCGCGCGGCCTCGGGAAAACGTTCGGGTTCTGCCTGATAATCGGCCATGAAAGCCTGGATCTCGGGCGCATCCGACAGGTCCACCGCCGAGTCGAGCATCTCCAGGATTGTGCGGCGTGAGCGTTGCACACGTGGAGAATCCGTCTGAACCTGCATACCCTCGCTCACCGTGCCAATGCAGGCCGGCACCAGCACGCGCGAGCCCTGCACTTCGACCACGCAAAGGCGGCACAACCCGTAGGAGGTGGTGTGCTCATGATAGCATATGGTGGGGATTTTTATTCCCGCCTGCTGAGCGGCATGCAGTATGGTCGTACCGGAGGGAACGGTAACGGATTGGCCGTCAATCGTTAGGGTAATTTCATCCGCCATGTATGACTCCTTCGATCAACCGATCTGGAACATCTGCGGCCACAGGCGCATGGCGCTGAGCACTGCACTGGCGGCGGTCTGACCCAGGCCGCACAGGGATGCATCGGTCATGGTCCATCCCACATCCTGCAGCCGCTCCACATCGCCAGGGATCAGCCGACCATCCACGAGGCGCTGGATGATTTCATACTGACGCCGGGTGCCCAACTGGCAGGGATAACATTTGCCGCAGGATTCATCGGCGAAGAATCGCGCCAGACGGAGGAGCACATCCCGCAAATCGCGGGTTTCATCGAACACGGTGATCACCCCCGAACCGAGGGGCAGCCCGACGGCGCGAAGGTCCTCGAAAGACAGGCGCACGTCCAGGTCTTTCGCAGTGGCAAAGGCGCCCGCGGCGCCGCCGAAGAGAATGGCCTGCAGGCTGTGCCCATTACGGACCCCACCGGCGAGGTCCTCGATCAGGTGGCGGAGGGTGATACCGAAGGGCACCTCGTAAAGGCCGGGGTGGGCGACGTCACCCGAAAGACAGAACAGCTTGGTGCCGGTGGATTTTTCTGTGCCGATCTTGCGATATTCATCCGCACCCATCGAGAGGATCAGGGGTACGTTGCACAGCGTCTCCACGTTGTTGATCACCGTCGGCCGGTTGAACAGTCCATTGGTGGTGGGGAAGGGCGGTTTGGCGCGCGGGAAACCGCGTTTGCCCTCGATGGCCTCGAACAGGGCGGTCTCCTCGCCGCACACGTAGGCTCCCGCGCTGCGAAAAGTCTCGATCTCGAAGGTGAAGCCGGAGCCAAGCACGTTTTGGCCAACATAGCCGTAGCGGGCAGCTTCTGCAATCGCTTCGACCATGGACTGGTAAGCGTGAGGATACTCGCCGCGCACGAAGATAAATCCTTTCTGTGCGCCCACGGCGTAGCCGGCGATGATCATACCCTCAATGATGCGGTGAGGGTCCTCTTCCATAAGGACGCGGTCCTTGAAGGTGCCCGGCTCGGCCTCGTCTCCGTTGCAGACGACGTACTTGGGTTCCCCTGCGGCCCTGGCTGCTCCCTCCCACTTGGCGCCAGTGGGGAAAGCCGCGCCACCACGCCCAACCAGGCCAGAGGTTTTAATCTCAGCGATGACCTGCTCAGGGCGCATGGCCAGGGCTTTTTTGAGAGCGGAATAACCCCCGCCTTTCACATATTCATCCAGCGTCGTAGCGCGGCGGCGGCCGCAATTGATCGTAAGCCGCCGGGATTCGCCGGCGATGATCCCGTATGGGGTTTCGCCCAGCTCCTCTATCCGCCCGTTAATGCGGGATGCGTCCACATGACCGAGCTGCTTTTCACCAACCAGCATCGCAGGGGCATGCTCGCACAAACCCAGGCAAGAGCTGCGCTCCAGGGTTATGGCGGGTGTTCCGCCATTCTTAGGCGCCATGCGCTGACTCAGAGCCTCGAAGATGCTCTCGGCTCCGGCCATGGCGCAGGCTGGATCGGTGCAAACTCGGACGACGGTTTCGCCCGTGGGCTGGCGGTGGAACATGGTGAAGAAGTCCATCACCCCATAAACCTCCGCCAGAGGGGTGTTCAGGGCTCGGGAGATCTCCGCAGCGGCCAGCTCGGGTATGTATCCATAGATCTGCTCGGCGGCATGCAACGCCGGGATCAGGGCGGGACGTCCTTTGGGGATATATTCGACTAGTTTATTGCGCAGGGGGGTCAGATCGAGATCTTCCATAACGGCTCCAATCCATGAGCTGGATTAAAGAGGAAGAGGCCAATCGCCAACATATCGAGTTCGTAATGTGGGCCTATATACTATAATTATACCCAACTATGTTAACGATCGTCCTCCAGGCAGGGGGCCAATCCACTCGCATGGGCCAGAACAAGGCGCTGATGCCCTTCCTGGGCCAACCGCTCATCGAACGAATCGCGCGGCGCCTGGCCAACATCGCCGATGAAATGGTGGTGGTGAGCAACACACCCGATGATTTCAGTTTTCTCAGGCTGCCAGTCTTTGATGATCTCAAACCAGGGCTGGGGAGTCTGGGCGGCCTGTTCACCGCTTTAAGCGTGGCGCGGCAACCGTTTGTGGCCGTGGTAGCCTGCGATATGCCCTTCGTGAGCGCCAGGCTGTTGGCAGCACAACTCGACCTGCTGATCGAGGGAAAGTATGATGTGGTAATCCCCCGCTCGTCAGAAGGTCTTGAACCGCTGCACAGCGTATACCGCCAAGAAACCTGCCTGCCGGCCATCGCCGCTGCCATCAACGCTGGCGAACGCCGGATGATTTCCTGGTTCCCAGCCGTGCGGGTGAGAGAATTAAAGGTTGAAGAAATCACTCGCTATGATCCGCCTGGCCGGGCCTTTGTCAATGTGAACACGCCAGAAGAATTCCGCCTGGCTGAAAAGCTGGCTCATGATGAGGATTGATCCGCCTGGCCAGCGAACGACACGGCCGCGTCGGTGACCGCGATGCGCTCGGAGTGCGCGTAGACATTGAACTGATCGCGGCGAGCGTAACCTATCAGAGTGATGCCCATGTTTTCGGCAAGGCGGATGGACATCGAACTGGGTGAAGTGCGGGATATGACCACAGAGGCGCCAATGCGGCCGGCCTTCTGAAGCATCTCTGAACTGACGCGCCCGGTGGTTAGCAAAATACGCCGCTCAGGCCAAATGTGATCGAGCAGCATGTGGCCGGCTATCTTGTCAAGCGTGTTATGGCGGCCGATGTCCTCTGACTTGATGACGATGCGCTGACCGTCGCTGAGAGCCGAGGAATGCACACCGCGCACTTCGCGGTAAAGCTCCTGGGAATCATACAACTGGTCGAGCAGCTCACACACTGTAGTCGGGGTGAGGACAAAGCCATCCCATGGTCTTTGGGTGGGAGCAGAGATATCCGCTGAAGTGGTGCCGCCGGTGCAGCCCGAAGTGCGCCGCCACATTTTCGGCTTTTCAATCGGATGGCGGGTCCACACGTCGACATTGTCTCCCGCGGCGCATACATGTACGGATACGAGCTCTTCATTCGAAGAGATCAAGTTTTCGTTATAAAGGAAACCAACCGCCATGGCCTGCAGGTCGGTGGGTGTGCACAGGAAGCTCATCCACACCTGGCCGTTGACAGTCAGCGAAACCGGCGCCTCGGTGATGATCTTACCGTCCAGACGTTCCCAATTTCCCGCGTGAAAGCGGTAGTAGGTGATGGGCTTTTCGGAGGGGATCATGGCAAATAACCTCAGCCATTCAAAATCGATATAATTGGTTCGATTTATCCTGAGAAGATTGTACCCCAAATCGTAAGTAAATACGTGAAAATAAACAGAGTCTTCAAGTTGCTTTCTCAACCAGAAAGTTCCAATTCTCTGTTATGATAGCAACGGCTGAGAAATGGATCACCAATCGAATCAATTCAAAGCAGTTCTTTTCGATCTGGACGGCACGCTGGTAGACAGCATGAGCCTGCATGCGCTCGCGCTATCGGCGGTGCTGCGTGAGCGCCTTTCCCTCGATTTCCGCCCGGAGGAGTTGCGCCATTTAATCTCGGGGCGCCCAAGCGCAGAGATGCTGGCCGATTTCACAAGGGAGCGCATTGATGAGCTCGTGCAGGCGTGGCGTGATTACGAGCGGCCCTTGCTGAGCCAGGTACCGCTTTTCCCCGGCGTGCGGGAAATGCTGTCCGATCTCGTAAAGCATGGTGTCAAACTGGCGGTAGTCACCTCACAAACCCGCGACGAGATGACGCTCTGGCGACAGCAAATCAAGCTGGATGGGTTTATTGACCTTTGGGTCAGCTCAGATGATGTGGAGAAACCAAAACCCGCGCCGGATTCTGTGAAGGTTGCGGTCGAGAGATTGGGATGTCGGCCGGAGGAAAGTTTGATGGTCGGTGATTCGTCTTTCGATTTGCTCGCAGCGAAAGCGGCGGGTGTACCTTTCGGCGCCGCCTGTTGGAATCCAGACACAGCCCAGCTTCTGGCCGATCTTCAGCCTGATCTCACCTTTTCCTTGCCCGCGCAGGTTGTCGAGCTGTTCACAGACGACCGACCGGGAAAACGCGCAAGGCGCTGATGCCTGGTGTCAAATTGAGAAAAGATCGACAAATGCGTTGACCGGCAGATTGGCAAGCCGTTCCTCGTCCTGAAAGATTTCCATAATTGAAATGATTGGCCGATCCGAGAAGCGGCTGGCCAGATTTTGGGCGAATTTCTTTTCCAAAAGGGGGATGGCTTCCGCCCGCCGCCGGCGATGACCGAGCGGGTACTGCACTTCTACCCTCCCGGTGCTGCTCCCGTCGGCGAAATAGACCTGCACGGAATTAGCAATCGAGCGTTTTTCCTCATCGAGATAATCGCGGCTATACTGGGGGTCTTCAATACAGACCATCTTCTCCCGCAGGGCATCGATGCGTGGGTCGGCGGCAATCTCGTCTTCGTAGTGTGCAGCGGTCAATTCGCCATAGATCAGCCCAATGGCGGTCATGTATTGGATGCAGTGATCACGGTCGGCCGGATTATATAACGGTCCCTGCTTGTTGATGATGCGCATGGCGGATTCTTGAGTGGTGATAACGACCTTGTCGATCTGATCGAGGCGATCTTTCACCCATGGATGTAGCTGGAAAGCGGCCTCGACGGCGGTCTGGGCGTGGAATTCAGCCGGGAAAGAGACCTTGAAGAGGATGTTTTCCATCACATAGGAGGCCAATGGGCGCCCAAGACGGACCGGCTGGCCGCGGTAAACAGCATCCTGGAAACCCCAGGTTCTGGCGGTCAGCGCGCAGGGATAACCCATCTCCCCCCGCAGCGCGAGCATGGCCAGAAATACTCCCCGGCTGGTCGCATCACCAGCCGCCCAGGATTTTCGCGATCCGGTGTTGGGCGCATGGCGGTAGGTACGCAATGGCCCCCCGTCTATCCAGGCATTCGAGACCGCATTGATGATCTCAGCCCGGCCGCCGCCCAAAAGGCGGGTGACGACGGCGGCGGTCGCTACTCGGACGAGCAGCACATGATCCAATCCTACGCGGTTGAAGCTGTTTTCCAGAGAAAGCACACCCTGGATCTCGTAGGCCTGGATCAAGGCAGCAAGGATGTCGCGCATCCTAAAGGGCGATTTTCCTTCCGCGACTCGCTGGCGGGAGAGCCAATCAGCAGCCATCAGTATGCCGCCCAGGTTGTCCGAAGGATGACCCCACTCGGCTGCCAGCCAGGTGTCATTGTAATCCAGCCAGCGGATCATAGCGCCCAAATTGAAGGCCGCCGTGACAGGATCGAGCCGAAACTGGGTACCGGGAATGCGCGCTCCGTTCGGCACGATGGTGCCGGGTATGAGAGGTCCGAGAAGCTTTGTGCAGGCCGGGAAGGACAGGGCGGCGATGGCACAGCCGAGCGCGTCCATCAGGCACAGGCGAGCGGTCGCATAAGCTTCGCGACTAAAAGTCTGGGAACCGGTGACATAATCGGCAATCTCTACCAGCAGCGCATCGGGCTGCGGGCCTACATGGGTGTTCATTGCTCCCATATTGGATATCAACCGCGTTTTTCAAGCGGCACGTAAGCGCGCGGAGCAGGGCCAATGTACTCGGCGCTTGGGCGGATGATGCGGCTATCCATGCGCTGCTCGAGAATGTGGGCCGACCAGCCGGCCGTGCGCGCCATGACGAACAGCGGGGTAAACATACGCGTGGGTATGCCCATGGTGCGGTAAAGAACTGCGCTGTAGAAATCCAGGTTGGGGAAAAGTCGGCGGGAATCCCACATAACCTGTTCAATGCGTTCGGCAATTTCGAACAACATTTGCGTGCCCGTCTCCTCGCAAAGCTGGCGTGCGTACTCTTTGATGATCCCCGAACGCGGATCGGAGATGGTGTAAACCGGGTGGCCAAAACCGAGGATGATCTCCTTGTTTGCCAGCATCTGCCGGATACCAGCTTCAGCCTCGTCTGGGTTGCGAAAGCGGGAGATCAGCTCGATAGCGCCTTCGTTGGCGCCGCCGTGCTTTGGTCCGCGCAATGCGCCGATGGCGCCTGCAATGGCTGAGTACATATCGGAGCCTGTACCGGCTATGACCCTGGCAGTAAAAGTGGACGCATTAAACTCATGCTCGGCGTAAAGAATCAGGGAAACGTCCAGGGCGCGAATATGGGAATCGGGCGCTTTGCGACCCCAATAAAGGTGCAGAAAATGGCCGGCAATCGAATCTTCATCGGTCTCTACCTCAATGCGGCGGCCGTTGCGGGAATAGTGATACCAGTAGTTGAGCATTCCCGGGAAGGAAGCCACCAGGCGGTCGGCGATATTGCGGGCTTCCTCAACGTTATGGTCATCATGTTCGGGGAGAACAGTGCCGAGGACTGAGCAGCCAGTGCGCAACACATCCATCGGCTGGGCGGCGGTCGGCACCTGTTCGAGAACAGCTTTTACCGGCGCGGGTAAACCGCGCATGGTTTCGAGCTTTTGCTTGTACCGAGCAAAGATATATCGGTTCGGTAACTCCTCGTGAATCAACAGGCAGGCGACTTCTTCGAAATTGGAATATTTGGCCAGGTCATGGATGTCGTAGCCCCGGTAGTGCAAGTCACGGCCGTTGGCGCCGACCGTGCATATGGCTGTCCTCCCGGCTGCCACACCCGATAGCGCGACTGATTTTTTCTTCGGTGCCTGCTCGAGAGTTGCTTGCGGCGACTCACTCATTCTTTTTTCTCCTTTGCGAATAACTCATCCAATTTTCTCTCGTAAGACAGATAGTCCAAGATCTCATACAGCTCGTCGCGGGTCTGCATTTGAGGCAGCATCGCCGCCTGAGTACCTTCAGAGCGGATCGTCTGGTAAACGCGTAAGGCGATCGCGCTCATCGCGCGAAAGGCCGAAAGCGGATATAAAGCCATGTCTACATCCAATGCGCGAAGCTCGGCGATGGTCAGGAGAGGGGTTTTGCCGAACTCGGTCAGGTTAGCCAAGACCGGCACTCCGGCGGTACGAGCGAACAGAGAATATGCCGAAGGATCGGTGACCGCCTCGGGAAAGAGCATATCAGCGCCCGCCTCGGCGTAAGCCCTGGCGCGTTCGAGCGCTCGATCCAGCCCCTCCACCGCCAGAGAATCGGTGCGCGCCATAATCACGAAGGAGGGGTCGGTGCGGGCATCCAATGCGGCCTTCAACCGATCGAGCATCTCTTCCACTGGCACAAGTTCCTTGCCTGGACGGTGACCACAACGTTTTGCCTGTACCTGGTCTTCGATGTGCATGGCGGCCGCGCCAGCTTTGATCAGCGAATGCACCGTGCGAGCAATATTGAAAGCACTGCCGAAGCCGGTATCCACGTCCACCAAAAGAGGAAGGGTTGAAGCGTCAGTGATACGACGCACATCAACGAGAACGTCCTCGAGAGTGATTATGCCAAGGTCGGGGACACCCAATGAAGCAGCCGATACGCCGCCGCCAGAAAGGTATATCGCTCTGAAGCCCGCTCGCTCTGCCAGGAGAGCAGCATAAGCATTGATCACGCCGACAATTTGAAGCGGTTTTTCGGCTGAGAGAGCGGCGCGGAAGCGGGCGCCTGCGGATGAAACATCGTTCATCATGTCCTCGCCCCCCCTTTCGATACTGCCCCAGTTTCAGGCGACAATATCAGCCTCCTGTTAGTTCGCATTGACTCCACATCCATAAGCCCAAAGCGACCACAAATCCCCCAATTATTAGTGTATTTATTATAATATCCCTGCGCTCAGCCGCAAGGGGAACAGTGATAGAAAGTGAAAGAAAAAAACGCGGCGAAGACATCATCGCCGCGTTTGACATTTAATCGATCTAAACAGCGCTTATTTTACCTCTGAGGTGAGCGCTTCCCCAGTATGATTTGAGGCTTCCACGGTTTCGATGAATGCTGCTGCGATTTCCGGGTCGAACTGGGTGCCGGCTGCTTTGGTAATCTCACCAAGCGCCTCGTCGGTGGAGCGCGCCGGGCGTTGAGGCTGGTCGGTGATCATCACCGTATAAGCTTCGCCCACGGAAATGATCCGCGCCCCATTGGGTATGGAATTGGCCGAAAGTCCATCCGGATATCCACTCCCATCCCAGCGTTCCTGGTGATGATACACCCAGGGGACGATGCGACTGAGCGGTTCCATGGTGCGCACGATACGTGCACTATGGTAGGGATGCATCTGGATGGCTTTCCACTCATCCGGATTGAGCGGCTCTGTTTTGGTCAGCACATTCTCCGGGATGACGATCTTGCCGACGTCGTGGAGGAGCGCCGCGACCTCGAGCATTTCGACGTCTTCATTGCTCCAGTTCAAACGGCGGGCGGTTTGCACGGCCAATTGTGCCACCATATCCGAGTGGCCTTTCATAAAGCGGTCGCGCGCATCAATAGCGGCAACCAGCGCGCGGATGAGCGGGATTGCCTGCGCAATAGGTAAAGAGGCAGCCCCGCCGAGGAAGGCGCGCGGCGCTCCAACTTTTCGCCGCTCGGACATAGCCAGCTCAGAACGGACGGGAAGGTCGTAAAATTTCACGAAACTGGTAATGTCGTTCAGACTACGGCGCAATTTCTCCCAATCGCCAGTAGCCCACAGGCGTGGCACTTCCTCCTGCATGGTTACCAACGCCTTGGCCAGGTCGTCTTGAGGGATGATCGTCCGTCCATAAGACGCCAACTCCTCATGCATCGTGAGCAGGCGAACGAACATGACTTCAACTTCGCGGACACGTTCGGCCATGGACGGGGCTTCGTTAATCGTCTCCTGCAAATTCTGGAGGATAGTGATCAGCTCGTCCGGATCGATGTTGCCGCTTCTCTCCAGGCTGGTAATTTCGGTAAGCCTCTGGTTCCAGTAATTGCTTGCGTCCTCCAGACGCAGAATTTTGGAACCCAGGGTGATGTTGCCCTCTTGGTCGGGGATGCCAGCCTTTGAGAGCGCGCGCTCAATCGCTTCACGCGTCTGGGCATTACGGCGGGCGATCTCGGCATCCCTCAGCTCTTGCTCGCGTTTCTTGATCCGCGCCAGGTGAACCCGATTATAAAAATCGACCGATTTGGGCGCTTTTTCAAGAATGCTCAACAACAAATCCTGCTGGTAAACCACCTCCCTCCAGGAGTGGTTGAGTTCCCGCAATGTTTTCGATGGCAGAAGAAACAGAGGGATGCGGCGCGTCTTACGCAACAGGTGAGGGATATTTTCCTGGCTTTGAAAGTAATTGCTCCAAATCTCTTCATCCAACTTTTGAGATTTAAAGATTGCGCCCGTCAGCACTATTCGGTAATTAGCCAGACCTTCCTCGATGTCGCGCCTTTTCTTGACCACGGTCGCGGAGAAAGCGTGGATTTCCGCCTGGAGATTACGCCACTCTTTAAACGAATTTACCAGGTGATGAAAACCTCTACCGTTGCCATTTTGCCGGGATAGCCTTTGCATCTCTTCGAGCGATTCCCTTTCAATAGCCGCTCTTGCAGCGTCGAGACGGGCATCTGGTATGTTAACCTCAGGATCACCATCCCCAATATGTGTTTGGACCACTTCTGCCAGGTCTTTGTCAGATGTGGAAGCAGGCAAGGTGTTCAGCACTGATATCCTCCCTTATTATATCTACGAATAAATCTGCAATTCCCCACTTTTTGGGCCTCCCCCACTTGGAAGGAACCAAAGGCCATTCAGCTCACCATTCTCTCATTCCAAGCAGTAATAAAACTTAAAATCATTATATGACGAAACCATCGCAAATCCAACCGCCTTGCGATTTTGTTTGTAAAACCTAACCATGACGGCTATAATTAAAACGAATTATATAGGTTAACGTTGCAACATTTATACCCTCAAGCCTGGTGGTATCAGGAATCGACACAACCTCTAAGAGGAGCCATTCGCAAACTCCATGGGGTCAGATATCGAGCCACATGATCAAAATACCCGGCCACTGCCTGATGAGGAGGGGGGATTTGGTGAAAGGCTCGCGCCAGGCACCGTCCTTGCTAACCGTTACTCGATAGAAGATGTTATCGGAGAGGGTGGGATGGGCGCCGTTTACCGCGCCAGGGATTTACATTTTCCAACCGTTACAAAACTGGTGGCGGTCAAGGAAATGATTTCCCAGGCAAGAGACCCGCTCGTGCGCGAGATGATCGAAAAAAACTTTGAGCGCGAAGCCACACTCCTGGCTACTCTCAGCCATCCATCGATTCCGCGAATTTACGATTATTTTTCACAAAATCAACGCTCTTATCTGGTGCTCGAATACATCCATGGGAAGGACCTGGATGCAATTCTGAATAGCAGTGAGGACTTCCTGCCGGTCAATCAGGTGGTGGATTGGGCAATCCAGTTGTGCGAGGTGCTGGAATTCTTGCATAGCCATAAGCCCGAGGCAATCATTTTCCGCGATATGAAGCCTTCAAATGTAATGATCAACCAGTTTGGGCATGTCATCCTGGTCGACTTCGGCATTGCTAAAGTGTTCAAAGCCGGGCAACGCGGAACGATGATGGGCACCGAAGGTTACTCGCCGCCGGAACAATATCGCGGAGAAGCTTCACCAGTTGGCGATATTTACGCTTTAGGTGCCACGCTTCACCACTTGCTCACTCGGGTTGACCCACAGCGAGAACCCCCCTTCACTTTTGCAGAGCGTCCCATACGGCAGTACAATCCAAACGTTTCCCCAGAATTAGAAGCGGTCATCAACAAGGCACTGGAATATTTGCCCGAAAACCGTTACCAGAGCGCCAGTGAGATGGGTGAAGCGCTAATGAAAGTGGCTCAGCAAACAGGTTTGATCACCTCCAGCCGCTCGAGAAGCCTGCAACGGGTTGCCGAACAAAATCAATTCATCAAACCCCTATGGACTTTCGAAGCGGAGGATGAAATTCGGGGCACGCCGATATATTACGAAGGTGGAGTCTATATTGGCACCCTCGATAACAACCTCTATGCTCTGGACGCGTTTAACGGCCAGCTTCTATGGAAGTTTCCCACAGAGGGTGGAATCGTAGGTCGTCCCGCGGCACAGGATTCATTTCTTTATTTTGGTTCAGAAGACCAGAACTTTTATGTTGTTACTGCTCATGACGGTAAATTGGTGTGGTCTTACCGGACAGAAGGGCGGGTGCGTTCATCTCCGGTCTTAACCGAAGAATACGTCTTTTTTGGCTCAGATGATGGGTACCTGCATGCCCTGAACCTGGCTACCGGTCGGCGATTATGGCGTTTCGCCGCCGATGGGCCGGTGCGCTCTACTCCGTTCGTGCAGGATAAGCTAATTTATTTCGGCGATGAAGACGGTAATTTTTATTGTGTGGATTACATGGCAGGGATCCGTTGGCATTATAAAGCCAAGCGGGCGGTGACTTCGTCGCCGGTGGTCGTGGAAGGGAATGTGTATTTCGCCTCCATGGATTCATCAATGTATGCTTTTGATGCTAAAATGGGATGGGAATTATGGCGTTACCGCATGAAGAAAGGCTCCATCTCCACGCCATGTGTCTATGATCACCTGATCTATATCGGCAGCGTGGATGGTTCGATTTATTGTCTGGACCGTTTTTCGGGGCGGGAAGTATGGTCCTTTCAAACCGGGCACCAGGTGACTGCCTCGCCGATTGTCAAAGATGGGAAGCTGGTATGCGGCTCAGTGGATGGAAATCTTTACTGCCTGGATGCAGCCAATGGCCGCTTAATTTGGAAATTTGCCACTGGAGGGCCGATCACAGGCGCTCCAGTGATTTGCGCCGATTTGCTCTTCTTTGGATCGACCGATCATTTCCTGTACGCGATCCAATTTTGATTGCCAGTTATTGATCTTGTGCGGGTGTTGAACAGGGATCAAGACGTTCCATCGCCTGATCCCGGCAGTTGCCGGAGCAAATTACAGCCGGCTGAAGAGATGGGTGCATTTCTTGCATTAAACCTGAAAGTTATCTGAGTTATGAAGGGTTTGTCTCGGTTTAAGTGAAAATGACGTTTTACGAGCTTTGTTACCAGTGGCATGGAGGTGATGAACATGGATGACACAGAACTCATCCGCGTACTTGTGGTCGACAGCAATCCAGAAACTCGCGAGAAAATTCGCACCCTGTTGAATGCCGAGAAAGGCATTGAAGTCCTTGGGGTGGCGAAAAGCGGTAAAGAGGCCATTGATCAGGCTGCAGAGAAAGAGCCGGACGTGGTTGTGCTGGATGTCAACCTTACGGATATTGATGAGATCCAGGTCACCGAAGCAATTTGCCGGCGAGTTCCTTTCACTCAAATCGTGATCTTGGCGGTGCAGGTGGATCCAGCTTATATGCGCCGGGCCATGCTGGCTGGAGCGCGCGATTTCATCGTCAAACCGCCGATGCCCGATGAGCTCCGCTCAGCCGTCTATCGTGCAGGGGGGCTGGCTCATGAGAAGCGGGCTAGTTCGTTGCGTGTGGCTCCAACACCGCCGATCGAAGTCAAAGCCCCTGTGCCGCGCGGGAAAATTATTCAAGTGTACAGTCCCAAAGGTGGAGTGGGCTGCACAACGGTGGCTTCCAATTTGGCCGTGGCGTTGCATTCGAAAGATACACCCACGGCCATTGTGGATGGTAATTTGCAATTTGGCGACGTAGCCGTGTTCTTCAACGAGGTCGGATATCACAATATCCTTGATCTGACCGAACGGGTGGATGAATTGGACGCCGATATCATCGAGGAAGTCATGGTCGAGCATCCAAAATCAGGCGTGCATATCATGGTGGCGCCCAATCGTCCCGAGCTGGCAGAAAAGGTGAGCGGAGAAGAATTCTATAAGGTATTATCGTACTTGCGGCGAATTTATACATATATAGTCGTGGACACGCCGACCAGCCTCAACGACATCACCCTCTCGACGATGGACGCCGCTGACGCCATTGTGCTGTTGACCTCGCAGGAGATTGCTTCGATCAAGAATGCACGTCAGTTCCTTTCCATCATCGATGGCTTGCACATCAACCGGCAGCGCATTATCTTCGTGATCAACTCATACGATAAAAAGGTGGCCATTTCGCCGGAGAGGGTGGGTGAAAACCTGAAGCAGAGTGTGGATTGTGTCATCCCATTAGAAGCGGCAACAGTCACCCGCTCCGCCAATCAAGGAATCCCGTTTGTCATTCAAAATAAATCGGCGCCCGTATCGCGCAGCCTGATGGAATTGAGTACCATCGTGCGTGATCGGTTAAGCAAATTACAAACCGTTGAAGCCGACCAACTCAGGATAGTTCGACCGGGCAGTTGACCGGTCATACTATTCCATTTGGCCAGAGTTCCGTGGAGGTGGGGGAACTGGGTGCTCATGAACACAGGGGAGCGCGAAACTATCCACGGGCGGCGGTTTTGGGGATGGATGGGGGTGGCTGCCTTGGTCGGAATGTTGGTTGCCGGATCGCTTTTGGGTCCAACAGTTCCGCCTGATAGACAGAAGGCGCATCCAACCACTACGCCGATCGGCAGCTTGTTGCCAACCGTCGGCACCGAGAAAGATGCGGCTCTCACGCCCACTCAAATCATTGCATTCAATTCGACATTTTCTGCAGCCGCCCCGGATGCCCTTAAGGGCGCCGTTAAATCGACCGGCGCCATCGTCACGCCAGAAACCGTGCAAGCGCACCTTTCCAATTACTGGCCTCCCTATGGAGACATTAACTGCGATTACGAGTGTGCCCACCTGGCTAACGGCGATCGCTGGCAAAAATGGGTCGGGAAAGGATTGGCTTGCCCCCTTGAGTACCCGCTTGGCACGATCTTCGTCGTTCGCGGCCAGGAGTGGGTGTGCATCGATCGGGGCGAACGCATCGTCGTAAATCCGGATGGGACCATCTGGCTGGACTTATTAATGCCGTTCATGCCCCACGATGTAGCCTGGGGATCTGTATTTACGGTTGAGGTGAGGCATGGCCCAAGTTTGTCCACGCCTGCCACGGTAATGCCAACACCTTCCCCGTGATATTAATAAATTGCACGAGTCCTAAAAATTTATGAAGGAAATGTTCCTTATATATTCATAATCCGAAAGTATACCTTGACAAAATAAAGTTTTGTGCTAAGATATAAGCAGAAATTTAAACAGATAACATTTTTCAGCCGCAGCTCCTGCTCAGGTGGAGCGGACGAAAAACAAAGAATATGCTTCAGGAGTGACAGGACATGAGCGAAACGACGATTGCGTGCGGAGGTAAACCGCTGATTACCTTGAAGGTTGCCGGCGACCTGCGCATTGAAGGATGGGGGCGAAATGAAATCCTGCTGAAAAGCAAAGACCCGAAAGATGTACACGTCCAGCACGAAGGCGACAGGGTAGAAATCACATCCGATGCGGATTGCGAAGTCAGCGTTCCGTCTCTGGCCATCGTGAATGTCGAGCATGTGGGCGGAGATGGCGAGGCGTATGATCTCCAGGGAAATCTGCGGGTTGTAAAAGTTGAAGGCGATCTGACATTACACCACATCGGCGGAGCCTTTCTCGAGCGCATTGGCGGCGATTTAATGGCCAAACACGTGAAGGGCGATCTCAACGTTCAGCATGTCGGTGGAGACGCGAGGATTAAGGACGTAATGGGCGTGGCGTCGGTCATCACGGTTGGCGGGGATTTGTCGCTTGAAGATGGCAGCGGCGGCCAGCAAACCACCGTTGGCGGGGATGCCAGGGTGGGCTTGAAACCAAGAGCCGGTCAGGATTACACCCTGCGCGCCGGCGGCGATATCACCATTGTCCTGCCGATGGATGCCAGTTTGCGGGCCGATATCCACAGCGGAAGTGGTGTAATGGAGATATCGCTAGGCAGCCGAATAGAGCACATCGAAGCGCATACCTACCAGTTGACCTTAGGAAAGGGTGAAGCATCCCTCTCATTGCTGGCCGGAGGAGAAGTAACCCTGACCAGCGAATCCCGGCCGGCGTGGACGGGCGATGAGTTTCTAGCGGGTTTCGCTCAGGAACTAAGCAGTCTGGGTGAACGCATCAGCCGAAAGGTGAGCACCTCTGTGCGATCGGCGGAATTTAACGAACGCGTGGATCGTGTTTTAGATCAGGCCTTGCGACGTATGCAGTATCAGGTTAACTCGGCGATGAAGAGAGTGGAGGAAAAGCTCACTGGCAGCGAAAGCACGCAGGCTGCACCAGCAAGCGCAAATGCAGGAGTTGCCACACCGATCAAGGAGGTGGAAGTTCCTACTCCGGCGGTTGAGGGGACGAATAAAAAGGGGCAGGTAAGCCCGCCGGCTGCAAAGCCGACCGGTGAGGACGAGCGCTTGCAGGTGTTGCGAATGCTTCAGGAGAAGAAAATAACCGCCGAAGAGGCCGAGTTGTTGCTGGAAGCGCTGGACGCCCAGGACGAAGCCTGACCATCCTTGCTCTATCTGGAATAACTTGTATTGAAATAATTATAGATTGCCTGAGACAACTGTGAGACCATGTGGTTAGCCGGATCGAAGACGAGCTGGGTGGGTTGGTACAGGTAGATGGCCAGCACGTAATCCCCACCGGGTGAGAACACGATGCCAGCGTCTCCCATGGTATGGATCAGGCCGTCTGATTCCTGAACCCAACCGTGCTTATGGGCAAATTTGGTGCCGTCCGGTAAACCAGCCTGGATCAGCACCCCAATCTGGTCGCTCTCCAGATAAGTGATCATCTGCTGACATTTGGTCGCATTGAGCTGATCGCCGAAGACGGCGATCAATGCACCGCCGCCATTTTGGGCGCATTGGTATATGTCCTCCAGAAGCATACCGATATCGGATGGGGTCGTCTGATTATAGATATCCGGATTGGTGTTGATATCTGTGCGCCGATTGGCGGGGGTTTGGACGGTCATTAACAAAGGGGCTCCATCGTAAAAAAAGCCTGCCCAGAAAGTATTTTGAAGACCGAGCGCCTGAATATCCTGGGTTACCTCTTTCGGACCGTAAACGCGGTCAATCACGTCCATAACCACCTGGTCGGTGGCAGCGTTGTCCGACTCGACGAAAATACGGGTGAGCAGCGTACTGATGTCCTCTGGAATGGGTTCGCTTAACCGGCGCATGATCGAAACCAAAATTGGTATTTTGATCGTGCTGGCCGCGGTAAAGGCGATATCAGGGTTCACGGATATATTTTGGCCATTCTGATAGGCAAAGTGAAGCTCCTGGCTGGTTTTCAGATCGTGCAGGTATATTTCGGTCAGCCCGTCGAATTTACTCAGATCAATGATCTGCTTGAGCAGGATTTCCAGATTTTGGATGGACGGACGCGGAGCGGAAGTGGTATCAATCGTCAGGTTTACCACCCGTGAAGTAGGGGAGCGCAGGGCGTCGTCGATCAGGTTGACCGCACGGTCAATATTCAGGGTGGTTCCTGGTTTTCCAGGCTGGAAATTGACGCTGGCGGGTACGGGGATGGAGGGGGAAGGAGGCTGATCGTAGCGTGCGGCAATCTCAGTCTCCAGGTAATTTTGAAGGCGTTCCTTCGATGTCGAGGCCCGCAATGGGACGTCTACTACCTTGGGAGGACGATTCCACAAGTAATCCCAGAAATCGGTCCAGAAATTATTCCCGGCGCGTTGCAGGTCAGCGGCAGCGAGCATGCCCTCCAGATCCATGTCGAAGCCGGCCACAGAGGGCTTGATTTGGATGATTGCATCGCCGTAATGAATCTCTACAGGCATGGAATACACCTGGAGAAGTCGCTGGGCTGCTTGGTTGCGATCCAGGCCGCCAACTGGCACATTGGCGATTCTCTGCCCTTTGGGGAAAACAGCTCGTTCGCGACTGAATGTAATCAATTGGAGAAGAACGAGGGCGGCAGCAGCCAGAATGAGCGCGAGAGAAATCCAGCGCAGGGTGGAAAACGAACTTCTTCTATTCACAAATCGCCTCGAAGCACGCCAGGAAAGACGTTCATGCGCAGATTTTACCAGATAATCCAGCCACGGCTTGATCCCGAATACTCATCTTTGCACATGAAATATCCCATCCAATTCTTGCTAAAGGGTTGTAATCAGGGAGTGGGAGGAAGAGTGTATAATTGATGGGCCATCACCCCAAGGTTATGTTCACCGGAGCCAGAAACGCGCGCCCTTCCGGTGCAGGAAACACGACCTACCGATGACCCGCATTGACTGATCAGGATTGCGGGGAGATTGCGATCGGGTAAGATACCACCTGGAGGCAACTTGTGACGAAAGCGTTCATTACAGGCATTACTGGACAGGATGGCTCATACCTGGCCGAACTGCTCCTCGCGAAGGGCTACGAGGTACACGGTTTGATTCGCCGCGCCAGCACTTTCAACACGCGGCGAATCGACCATATTTATCACGATCCACACGGTAATGGGGAGAAAGTTCAGCTTTATCTGCATTACGGGGATATTTCCAGTCCAGGAACCTTGCTGGATGCCATTTACAGCATTCGTCCGGATGAAATCTATCATCTGGCGGCGCAGAGCCATGTGCGGGTGAGCTTCGACATGCCCGAGTACACTGGCGACGTGACTGCCCTGGGAACGACGCGCATCCTTGAGGCGATTCGCAAGAGCGGCATAAAGACGCGTTTCTACCAGGCTTCTTCCAGTGAGATGTTCGGCTCGGCGCAACCCCCGCAAAACGAGCGCACCCCCTTCGAACCGCGCAGCCCGTATGCAGCCTCCAAGGTGTACGCTTACTGGATCACGCGCAATTACCGCGAGGCGTACAATCTCTTCGCCTGCAACGGAATCCTTTTCAACCACGAATCCCCGCGGCGCGGTGAGACGTTCGTCACTCGAAAGATCACCCGCGCATTGGCAGCAATCCTGGCGGGAAAGCAGAGACACCTCTATCTTGGAAACCTGGACGCCAAACGAGATTGGGGATATGCGCCTGAATATGTGGAAGCCATGTGGCTGATCCTGCAACAGGATAAGCCCGACGATTATGTGATTGGTACGGGCGAGGCGCACTCGCCGCGCGAATTTCTGGATGAGGCATTTGGCTACGTTGGACTGGACTGGCATGATTATGTGAAGATCGACCCGCGCTACTTCCGCCCAACAGAAGTCAATTATCTAATGGCTGATTCCTCCAGAGCCCGCGAGTTATTGGGCTGGCAGCCAAAAATCCGTTTCCGCGAGCTGGTTCGCATCATGGTCGACGCTGACATGGAGCTGATGGGGTTAGAATGCCCTGGTGAGGGCAAGCGCATCCTCCAGGAACGCTTCGAGGGCTGGCATTTCTGGGAGGATCAGATTATCAGTATGGAGCGCTAAACGGAAGCCAGCAGTGGGTTTCTTCTCGGATGAGGCAACCAAACTCAATCTTCAAGGATATGATATCTTATGCCATCTGTATTATTTGTCTGCACAGGGAACATCTGCCGCTCGCCGATGGCAGCGGCTATGTTCAAACAAATGGTCGGGGATGATTGGCGGGTCGAGTCCGCCGGTACGCGCGCCATGGATGGTATGGAGGCCTCCGAGGAGGCGCAGCAGGAAATGGCTTCACGCGGCCTGAATCTTTCCAAACACCGCGCCCGCACAGTAACCGGTGAGATGATCCATACATTTGATCTGATCCTGACCATGGAGGAGGGTCAAAAGGAAGCGCTACGCGCCGAGTTCCCACTTGAAGCGGGAAAAATCTACACCCTGATGGGCATGAGCGGCCTCATCGGCGATGTTGAAGATCCCATCGGAGGGGGAAAAGAGGACTATCATCGCACAGCGGATGAGATCGCCGGTTTGTTGCAGGCGGGGAAGGGTCAGATTATCAAACTGGCAACGACGCAGGTACGGCGCAGGGAAGCAGATATCCTCCGAAAAAGGGTTTTTCGGCAACGGGAAGGCTTTTGACAAAGCACGATTTGCATGTTAAACTCGTAGCGTTTGGAGTATCTGCGCTCTCGATTGAGGGCGTTTTTTAGTGTCCGCCGCCATGCGAACGATCGAATGGGATTACGAACATAACCAGTTGAAGATGATCGACCAGCGCAGGCTGCCCACCCAACTGGAGATCGTCTCGTACACCGACTATCGCCAGGTGGCCTGGGCGATCCGCGAGATGGTGGTGCGTGGAGCGCCAGCCATCGGAGCGGCGGCGGCATTTGGTCTCGCGCTGGCGGCGTTCCAATCCAAGGCTGACGACCTCCAGCACTTGAAGAACGACCTGAATCTGGCGGCCGAAGAGCTCAGGTCGGCCCGTCCGACTGCTGTTAATCTATCCTGGGCGGTAGCTCGCCTGATGTCGGTAGCGGCTGACTTTTCCGGGTCTGCGAATGATTTGCGCGCAAGCCTGCTGCGTGAGGCTCAGGCGGTGGCTGACGAGGACGTGGAAACCAACCGAAGGATGGCCGTCTTTGGCGCCGATCTGATTGCTGACGGGGATACGATTATTCACCATTGCAACACCGGGGCGCTGGCCACTGTGGATTGGGGCACAGCATTGGGTGTGATCCGCATGGCGCACGAGCAGGGCAAGCGGGTGCATGTTCTGGTGGACGAGACACGGCCGCGCTTACAGGGTTCGCGGCTGACTGCATGGGAATTGGATCAGTATGGCATACCTTACGACATCATTGTGGACGGCGCAGCCGGGTATTTCCTGCGCAGCGGACAGGCCCAGAAAGTCCTCTTTGGCGCGGATCGGGTCGCAGCGAACGGCGACGTGGCCAACAAGGTTGGATCCTACATGCTGGCCCTGGCCGCACACGACAACGGCGTACCGGTCTACTCCGTTTTTCCAGCTTCCACGGTGGATCTGTCAATAACGAGTGGAGATGAGATCCCGATCGAAGAGCGATCCCCCGGGGAGGTGCTGGATCTTCAGATGCATGGTGAGCGTGTCGCCCCGCTGGAAGCCACCGCGCGCAATCCGGCCTTTGACGTTACGCCAGGCCGTTTGCTCACCGCCTTGATCACTGACCGCGGGGTGATTTACCCTCCATTCGAGTTAAATCTGCCGCAGATGATCCGCGGCAGGGAATAATTTCTCACAGGACGGGATATCCAGGATGAACATTGCCTGCACCGGCTCAGTTGCGTATGACTACTTGATGTCCTTTCCAGGCTATTTTCGCGATTACATCCTGCTCGATCATCTCGAATCCATCAGCCTCTCCTTCCTGGTCGATTCGATGGTCAAACAACGCGGCGGGACAGCGCCGAATATCGCCTATACACTAGCGTTGTTAGGCGAGCGGCCAAGGCTGGTGGCAACCGTGGGTGAGGACTTCGCCGAATATCGCACCTGGCTGGAAAGCAAGGGGGTGGATACCAGCAATGTGCGTGTGATCCAGGGTGAATACACCGCGTCGTTCTTCGCCAACACCGATCGGTCTAACTCGCAGATCGCCAGTTTTTACACCGGCGCCATGGCTCACGCAGCGGAAATCTCGCTCCGTGAATTGCAAGGCGGGCAGCCGGATTTTGTAGTTATTTCCCCCAACGATCCCAAGGCCATGGTGCGCTACGTCAGAGAATGCCGCGAGATGGGCGTGCCCTATCTGTACGACCCCAGCCAGCAGATCGTGCGCATGTCGCGGGAGGAGCTGCGCGAAGGGGTGGATGGAGCCGAGGCGGTTTTTCTGAATGCGTATGAGTTCGAATTACTACGCACGCACACAGGATTGAGCGTTGAGGAAATACTCGAGAAAGTCAAGTTCATGGTCGTGACCCTGGGCAACCAGGGAGCGCGTATTTATGTAAAGGATCGGCTTTACCAGATCCCGCCCTTCCCCGAGGAAAAGATCGTGGAACCCACAGGGGTTGGTGACGCCTTTCGAGGCGGTTTTTTAGCTGGCTATCTGCGCGGGTGGGATTGGGAGATTTGCGGGCGGATGGGGGCTCTGGCGGCGACGTTCTGCCTGGAGCACAAGGGACCGCAGAATCATTCGTACACGCGGGAAGAGTTCGTGGCGCGCTACCGGCGTCATTATGACGACGGCGGGCTGTTAGATGCTCTCCTGGTCGGGCAAACTAATTGACAGCGGAGGATTTCCATGGATAACTATGACATCAAAGATATGAAGTTGGCTGAAGGCGGTCGCCGCCGCATCGAGTGGGCTGAACGGGAGATGCCGGTATTACGCCTGATCCGGGAGCGATTTGCCAAAGAGAGGCCCCTGGAAGGTGTGCGCGTGTCCGCCTGCCTGCATGTCACCACCGAGACTGCCAATCTGATGCGGACGCTTCAGGTGGGCGGCGCCGATGTGGTGCTGACTGCCTCTAACCCGCTCTCCACCCAGGACGATGTGGCTGCATCGCTGGTAACCCATTTCGAGATCCCGGTGTACGCGATCAAGGGTGAAGATCACGCCACCTATTACAAGCACATCAACGCCGCACTGGATCACCGGCCACAAGTCACCATGGACGATGGCGCGGACCTGGTCAGCACACTGCACAAGGAGCGTCGCGAGCTGCTCGCGGGGATGATGGGGGGAACTGAAGAGACAACCACCGGCGTGATCCGCCTGAGAGCGATGGCGGCGGATGGCGCGCTGTCATTCCCGGTTATCGCGGTGAACGACGCCATGACGAAGCATTTCTTCGATAACCGCTACGGCACCGGCCAGTCAACCATCGATGGGATCGTGCGGGCGACGAATACCCTGCTGGCCGGGAAGACTTTCGTGGTCGCGGGATACGGTTGGTGCGGGCGGGGTCTGGCCATGCGCGCGCGGGGGATGGGCGCGAATGTGGTGGTTACCGAGGTAAACCCATTGCCGGCGCTGGAAGCGGTGATGGACGGCTATCGGGTCATGCCGATGGAGGAGGCTGCCCGCATCGGGGACATCTTCGTAACCGTCACCGGAGACATCAATGTGCTGGACCGCAAGCATTTTGAAGTGATGAAAGATGGCGCCATCGTGGCGAATTCCGGGCACTTCAATGTGGAGATTAACATACCGGCGCTGGAGGAAATGAAGACCGACAAGCGACTTGTGCGCCCGTTCGTCGAGCAATATCTCCTCCAGGACGGTCGCTCGATCTATTTGCTGGCCGAAGGGAGGCTGATCAATCTGGCGGCTGCGGAAGGCCATCCGGCCAGCGTGATGGACATGTCGTTTGCTAACCAGGCGCTCTCAGCCGAGTTCATCATCAAAAACCACGCCAGGCTGGGGAAACAGGTGTACAGCGTGCCGGAAGAGCTGGACCGCGAAATCGCACGCCTCAAGCTGGAGGCGATGGGGGTGAAGATCGATGATCTCACCAGTGAACAGCAGGCGTACCTGAATTCATGGCAGGAAGGAACTTAGCCTGTAACCCAATTGCGGGTTTCGCATTGCAACCGAAGGTATATACGCGAGGGCAGTGATCGATCACTGCCCTCGTGCTATAACGGCTATGGTCAGATAGACGAACGGGCGAAAGCTGGGCGTAAATCAGTCTTCCGCCGAACCGCCGTCTTCATCGGCGGTGGTCAGGGGCAGGGGCATCTCGCCGCCCAGGGCGCGCTGGCGGATGGCGTATTCGATCTCCTGTGTCAGAGCCGGGTTCTGGTGGAGGAATTCCTTGGCGTTTTCACGTCCCTGGCCCAGGCGCACATCGCCGTAGGAGAAAAATGCGCCGCGTTTGTCGACGATGTTCAGGCTGGTGGCGAGGTCGATGATATCGCCCACCTTGGAGATACCTTCGTTGTACATGATGTCGAACTCGGCCACGCGGAAGGGCGGAGCGACCTTGTTCTTGACGACGCGCACGCGGACACGCGTACCGATGATCTCGGCGCCCACCTTGATGGATTGGATGCGGCGGGTGTCGAGGCGGACAGAAGCATAGAACTTGAGCGCCAGACCGCCGGGGGTGGTCTCAGGGTTGCCGAACATAACACCGATCTTCTGGCGGAGCTGGTTGGTGAACACCACGGCGGTTTTGGTCTGGTTGATTGCGCTGGAAAGCTTACGCAACGCCTGAGACATCAGGCGGGCCTGCATGCCCATGGTTGCATCGCCCATATCTCCTTCGATCTCGGCACGGGGAACCAACGCGGCGACCGAATCAATCACCACCACGTCGATCGCGCCAGAGCGGACCAGGGTTTCGGTGATCTCGAGCGCCTGCTCGCCGGTGTCTGGCTGCGAAATTAGCAGCCGGTCGATATCGACTCCGCAGCGGGCGGCGTAGGCGGGGTCAAGGGCGTGTTCCATGTCGATATACGCGGCGGTGCCGCCCATTTTCTGAGCTTCGGCGACGATATGCTGACAGATGGTGGTTTTTCCGGAAGATTCCGGGCCAAAGATTTCGGTAACGCGCCCGCGAGGGATGCCCCCGACACCCAGGGCGATGTCCAGCGAAAGTGAGCCGGTGGGTATGGCGGCCACTTCCATGTGGTGGGCTTCACCCAAACGCATGATGGAGCCCTCGCCGTAGCGTTTGATAATCTCGCCCAAGGCGCGGTCGAGAACGGCGCGTTTGGCATCGTCCATGTTTGCGGCATCGCCATCGGAGGGCAGGGGCGGGGGATTCGAGATCGGTTTGCGGGCCATGCGCAAGTCTCCTCAAAATGGAAATGGAGCAACAAAATGATTATACACCTGACCCAATTATAGCACAGGTGTTCGAGATGTCAAGTCAAAAGTGGATAGGCCTGCTTACGGCGCGCAGATATAAAGCCATCCGAATCGATGTCCTCGGGAGCTGTGGAAACACGCCCTATGGGATGGGGATTGAATTGGAGCCGGGAGGCGGGGGCAATTTCGTATTGTAAAGGTATCTCCCACGAAAGGTGAAATAAGTGATCTGCCCCGGGTTGATCTTAACGTTGTAGTTGTAGACGCCATAGTTGTATGCGATCCAGATCGTGTACTCCCCAGCGGGGAGGTCGCTCAACACCATGTTCTCCTGGTAATAATCGTCGCTGTGGACGGTCAACCCCGCGTACGTGCGCACCAGCCATTCCTGCGATCCGGATTTGGTTTTGACCAGCACTTGCTGATTTTCGAGTGGGAGGCCATTGGTGCCCATAACACGGCCAACCAGAACGCCCCACCCCTGGGGCGGGGCCAGCCATAATTCTGGATTGCGGGTGGAGAAATAATCGTTCTCTTTCAGGCGCACCTCAAAGTGAAGATGGGGGCCAGTGGTGAAACCGGTGTTTCCAACCAGGCCAAGCTGATCTCCGGCCTGGACGGTCTGACCGACCTTTACAGAAACAGAACTCATGTGGGCGTAAACTGTATACAGGCGGGCTCCGTTGTAACCGAAGTCATGCCGTAAGGAGACAGCAAGGCCGTATGGATCTTTGGAATCGAAGGCGCCAGTGCTGAGGCCATATCCTGCCCAAACCACTGTGCCGGGAGCAGCGGCAAGAACCGGCGTGTTGAAGGGGGCATCGATATCGATGCCGGTGTGGATGTTGTCCGAGCCGAAGAATACGCCGCCATAGCGGTAATCGGCCAGCGGCCAGTTGACCTCATCGGCAGCGATCGGACGGTTGAAGTAAAAATGGTCATAAGGCGACAGGGCCCAGGGGACGGGATAGAGGGGGGGCCTCCAGGCGGATTTGGGAGCAGGAGCGGGTGTGGGGAAGACAAAGCGCAAGGCGTCTGTTTCCGGCGATGGCGAGGGGGCAGGTGACCTGGTCTCATTTGCCGCAGCCTGTCCGGCAGAAGCGGCGGTTGCCGCCGCCTCGGTCGAGGCAACCTGCGGGGCAGCATCGACCGGGATGGCCAGGAGCGCATCAGCCTGGTCACGCGCGACCCCCATCGGCAGACAGCCGGCCGATAGGGCCAGCGATGCAAAAACGGTCAGGAGCAAGGGGAGGGGTTTGTGTGTGGGAGGGCAAGCCATCGGAATCAAGGTGTTGGCAACGGTGTCCAGGTAGGGCGCGGAGTCGAGGTGGTGGTGGCCGTCGGCGTGGGGGTAGGGGTGCGCGGCACCATCCACCAGGGCGTACGCGTGGGAGTGGGAGAAGGTAGCGGCAATGGCGTGGGGGTTTCCAGCGCCTCGGGCGGGTAAAGCTGCAGCATGGCGGTGCGCCAGTCCAGCCCGCCGGTGAAGGCAAATTCGTTAAAGCGAGCGCCCTGGAAGAAGGTGCGCCAATCCAATGTGGAGGGCTGGCGTTCCCAGCCGAATTGCGCGGCCAGGGCGGTGAAGTCGTACCAGTAACCGTCCGGAACGGCAGAGCTAAGGGCTCCGCCCTGCTCGTATACAGACGGATCACCGCTATAGCGGGCGTATAAATTCCAGGTTCTCCGATGGAGCGGACGCCCCTGCGACCCATCTTGATAACGGGTCTTCAGATAGACGCGCCAGTAGGTCTGAGCGCCGTAATCCTCACGGACGAGCGCCATCCACCCGGCCGTCAATGGAGCAGAATTGATAGCGAACGCCCGGCCGGTGTAAAGCCAGTCGTCGCCCAGATTGGGGGCGAGCGGCGCGGTGAGCGGGACAAAGGCGTTTTCCAGGCTGGAAAGCACATCCCAGCCGATTTCCTGAGCGATGCGCGTCTTCAGGGATTCAAAGGAGGCTATGGCCTGTTCATTGAGCATCGCCACTGGAGCGGTCACGCCCTGGAGAGGCTGCAGGGAAACACGGTCGGCGAAAGGCCCGTCCGGTGGTGGGGATGGAACCTGCGTGAGAGTCTGGGGGGCTGCGGTTCTATCCGCGACACGGCTGCCGGTAATGGCAAGCGGATAATCGCCGACCGCCCAGGTGATGCCGGAAAGTGGGCCAGGGAGCGGCTCAGGCGGTATGAGGATGTCGCCGTCATCCAGGCGGTAGATCACCAGCAAATCGCGATTGGGCTCACCCCATTGTGCCAGGATCGCGTCACCCTGCGGGCTCCACACAGGCCAATCTCCGGAGCCGATGCGCCGAGGCGTATTCTGCGGCTGGCGGCTATCCCAGACGTAAATGCCCGGCAGACCATCGGAGGAAGCTGACCAGGCCAGTTGTGTGCCGTCACGCGACCAGGCCGGGTGGGCGTGTGTCGAGGCGGCATCGTTGCTAACTTTCACGAAACGGTCCTGGGTGCGATCCAGGTAGTCGATCCAGACTTCGTCCTGGCCGCTGCGGTCGGAGATGAAGGCGATCTCGCGTCCCTGCGGGGACCAGGCTGGGGAGAAATCGGCGGCGGGATCGTCGGTAATGCGCATTGGGGGTTGATCGGGATGATCTACGGACAGGATGAATATCTCGAGGTTGCCGTCCTCATTATTCTCGAAAGCCAGCCAATGACCGTCGGGGGACCAGGAAGGCGAGGCGTCGTAAGCTGGAGAATCGGTGAGCTGAGTAAGGGAACCCGAGCGGAGATCGAGGAGGTAGAGGTTCCAGTAGCCATTGCGCCGGGAGGCGAAGGCCAAGCGCGAGCCATCTGGGGAGAGGGCGGGGGTGAGGTCATCCCAGGGAGAAGAGGTGAGGGGGGAGAAGGATAGGGAAGGGGGCTGGAAGGCGAACAGGTGCGCATAACCATTATCGCCCATGGAAATGACGGCAAGGCCAGCACGGTTATCAGGGGTGATCGCCGAAGACGGCCCTGAGGTAGAAGAAGCCGTTAGTGGTGCGCGCACATCCGACTGCTGCGGCGATGAGGAAGGAAAAAAGGCTGCGGCGTTTGAGGTCGGAGCGACAGGACGCGCGTGGCCGTTCACAGCGGCAATTGCGATCACCGTAAGCAACAAAGCGTTGACCAGGACGACGATCAACAGGCTGCGTGGGGTCAGAGTGACCTGGAATGATGGGCGATCGCTCATAAAGGAAGCTGGTTGCAACGTCCGCGCCAGAGGGATGATATCGGCAAGCGGAAAGGGGTCTCCTGGTTCGAGGAAAAGGGCAGAGGCATAATCACCGGCTTAATCGGGGCATGGCTGCTAAGGAGGTCAATTCGCGGGCTGAGGGCCGGCTTCGAAGGCTTCGCCAGCCGCCAGGACCGCAAGCGGATCCACGAGCTGGTAATAACCGCTGATGCGCCACAGGCAGTAATTGCTCATCTCAACCTGGCTGGCCCGGTTGTTGTAATGGGACATGGCCTCGAAGGTGGAGCCGCTGGGACCGACGCGCACCTCGAAATGCAGATGTGGGTTGCCGGAAAAGCCGGTGTTGCCCACCGATCCTAACGGCTGGCCGCAACCGATTGGGTCGTCAACTTTGAGATCGGACGGTTTTTCCATATGGGCATAGAGCAGGTAGAGGGAACGCTGTCCGCCATCGGCGGCGGGCGGCGTGAGCACCGGACAGGAGAGGCGCGGACTGGGTGTGGGTGCAAGGGCGCTCGGAGGCAGGATGAGGCGGGAGAGGAATGCGGAAGGGAGGTCTTTCAGGGGGGTCTCTACCATAATCATATTGCCGTACGGTGGGCGATCGTCGATGACCGATGCGACACGCCCTGCCAACACAGAGTAGATGCCCAAACCGACCATGGTTTGGTGAGCGCCGCGGTGGTAATAGGCGAAATCGACGCCGTGATGACCATCGTCTTCGCCAGGACGGGGCGGTGTAAATGGGTTGACCACAATCTGCGGCAGCTCGGCCAGGGTCATGTCCTGGAGGGGGGAACAAACGTGAAAGGTTGGCTTCTGGGTGGAAGCGACGGTTGGGGTCGAGGAGGGTGAAAAAGAGGCAGGTGGAATAGGGAGATTTGTGGCAACAGATAGGCCGGACGAAGGCGTTGGATCTACCTTTACAGCGGCGGTGGGAAGCGAATTACCGCCCCCACGGCTGCAGGCTGAGAGAAGGCTCAGGGAGGCTGCAGCCGTCAGGAATGCGCGCACAGGCCAATGGAGTCCCATGCTAAAGGCCGGTCAGGCGCGTAAAGGGGATATTGAAGGGAGATCGGCGCCGTTCATACGATCTGGCGGCATTCCATGTAGAAGCGCTTCTCTTTGGCCTCCCCCATGGAAAAGGTCTTGCGGGGTAATACGCCATCCAGAATTACGGTTTTGAACAGGTCGCTCTTGGGCATGGCCGGCAGGTAGAATGCAGCATTCCCCGCCTGAGCTCCCAGATTAGCTACCACGTCCTCGCCGTGGACGTAATCGATCTTTTCCGCGCCTCGGTTCTTAATGAAAGCATCCAGGAAGGGCTGCAAAGTTCCAACGGGGAGATTGGAGGTGGGCCGGACAAATTCGACCAGAAAACAGCCGTCGGGGGTCACCAGGCCGACTAATTGAGATGGACCAGACTGTCGGTCAACCGCCGAGGCCATGGCCTGGAACCTGTCCATGGGTTGGATGCTCACCTCCTTGCCGAAGGCTTCTTGCAGCGCCTCGGTCAGTGGGCGCTTTACGGCGAATAGCACACGATGGATGGGAGTGAATTCGAGGCCCTCATCGTGAAGATTCTCGATCTCAACCAGGGCGAAGCGGGCAGGGTGATCCATGCCCACGCGGGCCTTGATCTTTTCCCAGATCGCCTTGGCGGTGGCCAGGGAGTGGTTGCCGTCTCCCACAGCGAAAAGAAGGACATCCTGCCCGCGATCGAGGTGGTAATGCTGGCGAAATCTGGCCGGATCGGCCAGATGGCGCAAGGCCTGGATGACGTTTTCCTGCAAAGCAGGATCGGCCAGGCCGTATCCGGTGAGATGACCGCTGCCAAGCATCAGCTCGAAATCGTACAATTTTGGCAAACGTGAGCGGGCGGATTCCACCGGCTCGATCACCGTTCGATCGGGATCGTCGATTAGAACGAGGATATGGGGCACTTCGAGGGGGGCGCCTTCCCGAATGCGCATGCGGGGCGGCAGCCGTTCGAGGATGGTACCCTCGGTGGCGCGGATGAGGCTGGTGGAGCCGGGGGAGTAATCGTAACGCTCGAGGTCAAGGGCCAGCAGCAGACCGCGCCGTTTCTTGCTGTCGATCGTGCGCTCGACGTACACCATGCCGTCGTAAGGTTGGAGGATGCCCTGCTCGAGATAGGCCCGCATCGTGGCCTGCGCATGGCTGACGCGCTGCTCCTCGCCGGCAGTGCCCAGGTAGACCTCGGGTAGGATGATGTGAAGGGTGGATGGGGCGTCGCCGACGATGCGCTCCACTTCGGCCCAATATTCGGGCTGCGAAGTGAACTGGTCGCAAGCGATCACCGCCCAGCGAGTCAGGTCGATGCCAGGGCGGGGCAGGAGAATCTGCGGGATTTGGACGCCGATGTCGGCGTAAGTGCGCATAAAATCCTCCGGGAATGAGAATTCAGATCAACCAAAGCAAGACTAATTGTACTCAATTTTGAGGCAGAGGAGCCTGGACGGTCGAAAGCCAGTGATCACCTTTTGTGCTTTGAATAAAATAAAAATGAGCACCGCCTTACTAGAGCGGGGCTCACAAATTTATCCGGCACATCCTTATGGACTACATACCCGCCAGGTAAGCCAGGCCGACGGTGCCTGGGCCAGCGTTGGCACCGATAACGGGGCTCAATTCGGTTAGGATGGACTCGACCGCCTGGAAACGCCTGGCGGCTTCGTCAAGCAGCGCGCGGCCATCCTCTTCGGCGTTGGCGTGGAGCACGGCAACGCGTACCGGCGTGCGGCCAGCGATGCGGCGCTCGACCAGGTCAAGGAGGCGCGAATAAGCCTTGCGTTTCGAGCGCACGCGTTCGACAGCTTCCACGCGGCCTTCTTTGAGCTCGAGGATGGGTTTGAAATCCAGTGCTGTGCCCAGGAAACGAGCGCCACCACCGATGCGTCCCATACGGTGTAGGAACTCGAGTGTGTCTACTACGAAGAGCACACCAGATAGTTCACGGGCTTTCTCGGCGGCGGCGATGCACTCCTCCAGACTGGCCCCCTGAGCGGCAGCGCGGGCGGCCGCCAGCACCTGGAAACCCATGGCCATGGATGTGGCCTTGGAATCGAACAGCTCGATGCGTGCATTCGGCACCATGGCTTTAGCCTGCACGCCCGACTGCATGGTGCCCGATAATTGGTCGGAGATGAAGATGGAGAGAATCTCGTACCCTTCGGCGGCCAGATGGCTGTATAACTCCTGAAGGAGATTGGGAGGCACCTGGGAGGTGGTCGGCATGATCCTGGCGGTCTTGAGCCTGGTATAAAACTCTGCCGGCTTGATATCGATGCCATCCCTGTACGTCTCCTCACCCCAGATCAGGATGCAGGGCGCGACAAAGATGGGGTATTGGCGCAGAATATCGTCGGGCATGGTCACCGTGCTATCGGTCACGATGGCGATCTTGGACATAATCTCTCCCGATGTTCATTTCTGGAACCCAGCGCGGGCTGCGTGTCACTTTATTAACCCATGAGCATAGAAATCGTTGCGGCGGGATAACATTTACCTGCAAAGACGAAACAGACGGCGAACGCGACGCCCTTGACCGATGATCATAACCGGGCTAAAATCCCATCGTTCTGCCGGCCTTCCGCAGGTCTGGGTATGATGCGGTGGGCTTTCTATTGTATCACGACGGTAGATAACGTGTTCGAGAATCTGACACAGCGTCTCAACGGGGTATTTCAGCAACTTCGCCGGCGGGGAAGGCTCTCCGAGGCCGACGTCGACGCGGCCATGCGTGAGGTGCGTCTGGCCTTGTTGGAAGCCGATGTACATTACACTGTGGTCAAGGATTTCATCCAACGTGTGCGCGAGCGTGCGGTCGGCCAGGAAGTTTCAAAAGCGCTCAATCCAGCCCAGCAGGTGATCAAGATCGTCAACGAAGAGCTGATCGCCACCTTGGGTGAGCCGGAGCGACTGAACCTGAACGGTCCGCGACCACGCGTGATGATGCTGGTCGGGCTGCAAGGATCGGGGAAGACGACCGCAGCCGCCAAGCTGGCGCGTCTGCTGCGCTCGCAGGGTGAGCGGGTGATGCTGGTAGCGGCGGATCCATATCGGCCCGCGGCGATCAAACAATTGCAGACGCTGGGTGAACGGGTGGGCGCGCCGGTCTTCAGCCAGGAGGATGTCGCTCCGCCAGATCTGGTGGCGCGGGCATTCGATCAGGCTCAAAAAGGCGGGATCAGCGTGCTGATCGTGGACACGGCCGGGCGGTCGCAGCTCGATCAAGAGCTGATGGATGAGCTGCGCGCCATCAGCCGGAAGGTGCCGCCGGCGGAAGTGCTGCTGGTGGTGGACGCGATGATCGGTCAGGAGGCGCTACACGTGGCGGAGGGCTTCCGCGATGCGGTGACCCTCACCGGGCTCATCCTGACCAAGATGGATGGCGATGCGCGCGGCGGCGCGGCCATCTCCATCCGCAGTGTGACGGGTGTACCGATCAAGCTGCTGTCGACCGGGGAAGGCCTGGACGCCCTGGAAGTATATAACCCATCCCGGTTGGCCTCGCGCATCCTGGGAATGGGCGACATGCTGGGGCTGATCGAGCGAGCCGAACAGGCGCTGGACGAGCAGTCTGCGCGCGAACAGGCCGAAAAAATGATGTCGGGTCAGTTCACCCTGGAAGACTTCGCCCAGCAGCTTCGCCAGGTGCGCAAACTGGGACCGCTCGGCCAGCTTCTGGAAATGCTGCCCGGCAATCTTGGACAGGCGGCGAGAAGTATCTCACCCGAGGAGGCCGAGAAGCAGCTCAAGGTGACTGAGGCGATCATCAATTCGATGACGGTGAAAGAGCGCCGGCATCCGGAGATCCTGAACGCCAGCCGAAGGCGGCGCATTGCCCGCGGTTCAGGCACGGATGTCCAGGTGGTTAACCGGATGCTCAAACAGTTCCGCGAGGCGCAACGGTTGTTCAAAACGCTGCAAAAGACGGGTGGGCGCGGAGTGCCCCGCCTGTTTGGATAGTCTGGCGAGAACCTCGGAGTTTTGCGCCTACTTCCGGCGCCCCTCTCAAGATTCCGCGGGTTTTTCGGCAAGACGATTGAATAGATTATAATCATCTGTATCAAGGAGAGGATTTCCGATGGTTCGCATTCGATTAAGGCGCACTGGTTTGAGAAACCAGGCCAGTTACCGGGTGGTAGCGGCCGACGAAGAAAGTCCCCGCGATGGGAAATTTCTGGAAATTTTAGGTTCATACAATCCACGCACCGATCCACCAACGATCTTGCTGGACGAAGAGCGGGTATACAAATGGATGAAGAACGGCGCCCAGCCAAGCGAAGCAGTGGTCAAGATCTTCAATAGTATAGGGTTGATGGACCGCTTCGCGCGTTTCAAGGCGGGAGAACCGCTCGAGAATCTGCTTGCAGAGGCCAAGGCGGCGTACGAAAAGCGCGGCGTGAGCTTAAAAACGCGTGGTTAATATCGGTCTTCCCAAATCCAGGCATCGGATCTCCGCCGGCCAACGTGATTTGGTGCGTCGAAAGGAGCCGCTGTGAAAGATTTGATCGAATACGTGGCCCGTTCTCTTGTCGACGACCCAACCCAGGTCCAGGTAACTCAGACCCGCGGCGGAAGCAGAGTGCACTTTGAGCTACGGGTGGCTAAAGAGGACATGGGTCGAGTGATCGGCAAGAACGGGCGCGTGGCCAACGCGCTGCGTATCCTGCTGCGTGTGGCTGCCGCACGTGAGGGAAAACAGGTTTCATTGGACGTGATCGAGCCGCGATGAAGCGCCGGCGCAGCACCGCCGCAGAGAGGTCACCCTCCGAGAACGCCGGCTTACACCTGAATCAAACAGTTATTTTTCTGGCAGTTGGCCGGCTGCAGCGTACACACGGTGTGCGCGGCGAAATGCTGATGGAGGTAATCACCGATTTTCCCGAGCGTTTGCGCAAAGGCAAAGAGGTTTACATCGGCAGCGACCACACTTCGGTATGCCTGAGCAGCGTACGCCGCGCCGACCGCGCTTTGCTGGTTGCTTTCGAAGGGTACGAGGACGTGAATCGGGCAGCGGCGCTGCGCAATCAGATTGTTTACGTACGTTCCGATCAGATCCCAGCCTTGCCTGAAGGGGTTTATTATCACCACCAACTGCTTGGATTGCGAGTGGTCGATGAAGACGGCCGCGTGCTCGGCGAGCTGGAACAAATCCTCGAGACCGGAGCGAACGATGTTTATTTGGTGCGCATGGCGGATGGAGAAGAGCTTTTGCTGCCCGCCATTCAAGAGGTCATCATAGGAGTCGATCTGGAGGAAGGAACAATGCGCGTACGCCCTCCGGAGTGGCTCTGAGTTCAAGGCAACGCAGACATGGACCCAAAAGCGTACTGGGTCGCGTTTAATCTCGTCAAGGGCATCGGAGCTGTGCGCATGCGCGCGGTGCTGGATGCGTTTGAGGGGGACCTGGAGGCGGCCTGGCGCGCGCCCGGCGAGCGGTTGCGCGCGGCCGGGCTTTCTCCGCGGATCGTCGAGAACCTGACCGCCGTGCGCAAGCGGGTAGATCTGGCGGAATACTGGGAAAAGATTCGCAAGCTGGGCATTCGGGTCATCACCTGGAATGAGGATGATTACCCGCGGCGATTGCTGGAGATCAACCAGCCGCCACCGGTGATCTACCTGCGCGGGACGCTGACGCCGGAGGACGGGCGGGCAGTGGCTATCGTGGGGACGCGGCGCATAACGGCTTACGGTCGTCAGGTCTCCGAAGACCTGGCAACATTCCTGGCGCTGAATGGCGTGACCGTGGTGAGCGGCCTGGCTCGCGGAGTGGACGCGGTTGCGCACGCTGCCGCCGTAAAAGCCGGCGGACGCAGTCTGGCAGTCATGGGATGCGGCGTGGAACGTATCTATCCGCCGGAACACCGCCAACTCGCCGAGCAGTTGATCGCGCACGGCGGGTTGCTCAGCGATTACGCTCCGGGCACCCCGCCGGAAAGCGCCAACTTTCCTCCGCGCAACCGCATCATCTCCGGACTGGCGATGGCGACTGTGGTGGTGGAGGCTGGGGAAGAGAGCGGCGCGTTGATCACCGCCACCTTCGCTGGCGAGCAAGGGCGGGAGGTGTTCGCTGTTCCAGGCAGCATCCTGGCGCCGCAAAGTCGCGGCTGCAACCGGCTGATAGCGGAAGGTGCCCACCCACTGCTGACGCCGCAGGATGTGCTGGACGTGCTCAAGCTGGACGGGCGAGAGGTGCCTCCGCCGGCCATGTTGGCGCTGCCTGCTGACGAAATAGAAGCGCGATTGTTGCAAGTCGTTGGGAGCCAGCCGCTGCATGTGGACGATATCCGTGCGCAATCGGGACTGCCGATCGAGAAGGTGACCGCGGCGCTGGCCATCATGGAGCTAAAAGGTATGGTGAAACAGGTCGGAGGAATGCATTACGTGGGTGTACGTGAGGAGATGGGTTCGTACGAGGTAGAGGCGTGAAGGAACAGGCATATTATGCAGTCATCATGGCGGGAGGCGGGGGGACGCGATTATGGCCGCTCTCGCGCCAGACACGCCCCAAGCAGATGCTGCGGTTGTTCGACGAGCGTACGTTATTCCAGATTGCGGTGGAACGGGTGGAGGAGCTGTTCACCTCCGAGCGCATCCTGGTAGTTACGGTGGCGGAGCAGGCCGAGGAGCTGCAGAGGCAGTGCCCACAGCTCCCGGTCGAAAATTATCTGATCGAGCCAATGCCGCGCGGTACGGCTTCAGTGGTTGGATTAGCGGCAGTGGCAATCCAGGCGCGCGACCCGCAGGCAGTGATGGCGGTGCTGACTTCTGATCATTACATCCGAGACGAAGCCTTGTTCCGCCAGATTCTGGCTGCAGCGTATGAGGTCGCACAGGAAGGGTATCTGGTGACGCTGGGCATAACGCCGACCTATCCAGCCACCGGCTACGGTTATGTCCAACGCGGAAAATTTCTGGGGAATTATGAGGGTTTTCCTGTCTACCGCGTTGTGCGGTTTAAAGAAAAGCCGGACGAAGCCGCGGCTCAAGACATGCTGGCCAGCGGCGATCACGATTGGAATTCAGGCATGTTTATCTGGCGGGTCGATCGCATCCTGGATGAATTTCGCCAACATATGCCTGCCCTCTATAGCGGGTTGCAGTACATCGCAGCAGCCGAAGGTAAGGATGAAGAAGCCAGGCGCATCCAAAGTGTTTGGAAGGATCTTAGGTCGGAAACAATCGATTATGGCATCATGGAGCACGCCCGGCAGGTGGCTGTCATCCCTGCAGCCGGTTTGGGCTGGAATGACGTGGGTAGCTGGGATTCGTTGTTTGATGTGATTCCAGCAGATAAAGATGGCAACATTTTGATGGGCGCCAACCACATGGGACTCGACACCAACCGTACACTGGTGTTCAGCGGCGATGATGATAAATTGATTGTAACCATCGGAGTGAACGATTTGATCATCGTGGACACGGGGGATGCGTTATTGATCTGTGATCGAAAGCAATCCCAAAAAGTGCGCAATCTGGTCAATCAGCTCAAATCCTCTTCTGACCAGAGCCGTTACATTTAGCACCCTTTCAATGCAATCATGTGATGAACAGGAGTGATCAGTCTGGTTGGAGCGCTGGCCCGAGTAGATCATTCATCCCGTAAGGAAAGGGTATTCAGGAGAGATAGAATTGGAAGCTTACTGTGTGAAGTGCAAAACCAAGCGTGAAATGAAAGACCCGCAAGCCGACTATAACGCGCTAGGAGCACCGCTGACGCGGGGCGTCTGCCCGGTTTGCGGCACCAAGCTGTACCGCATGGGGCGGACACCTGCGCACGAGCAGCTCCCGAAACCCGAAAGGAAAAACGGAGGTCGCAACGGCAAGCTGGTGATCGTGGAATCGCCAGCCAAGGCACGCACCGTCGGTAGATTCCTTGGCAAGGGCTATACCGTGAAAGCCTCGATAGGCCACGTGCGCGACCTGCTGCGCTCGGAATTGTCGGTGGATGTGGAAAACAATTTCACGCCCAAATATCGGGTGCCTAACGAGAAGCGGCCGGTGGTTAAAGAGCTCAAGCAGCTTGCTAAAACTGCCGAGGAAATCTACCTGGCTACCGACCCTGACCGGGAAGGTGAGGCCATCGCCTGGCATTTGATGGAGGCGGCCGAAATTCAACCGAAGCTATCGAAACGGGTGGTATTCCATGAGATTACCGAGGCGGCCATTACGGAAGCTTTCTCCCACCCGCGGCAGATCAACATGGATCTGGTTAATGCGCAACAGGCGCGCCGGGTGCTCGATCGCCTGGTAGGCTACAGCATTAGCCCGATCTTGTGGGAAAAGGTACGCAGCCGACTTTCGGCTGGGCGGGTGCAATCGGTCGCGCTGCGGCTGGTCGTCGAGCGCGAACGGGAGATACAGGCCTTCGTGCCGCAGGAGTACTGGTCGGTCAAGGCGGAATTAAAACCGGAAGGCATCGATGCGACCTACCTGGTCAGCCTTGCGCGCATCGACGAGCAGGAACCAGAGCTGTCCAGCTCGGAAGTGGTCAAGCCCGTTTTGGAGGACATGGAGAAGGCCGCCTATACCATCACGCGCATCAAGCGCGGGGAAAGGCGGCGTAAGCCGGCGGCGCCATTTATTACGAGCACATTGCAGCAGGAAGCTTCGCGTAAGCTTGGGTACACTGCGCGGCGCACGATGGCGCTGGCCCAGCAGCTCTATGAGGGACTGGACGTGGGCGAAGGAGGCAGCACCGGACTGATCACCTATATGCGCACGGATTCGACCAACATCGCCGAGGTCGCCCAGCAAGAGGCGCGCCAATGGGTGACCCAGCGTTATGGGAACGACTTCCTGCCAGCGACGCCGCCGACATACAAGACCCGCGCGGTAGGCGCGCAGGAAGCTCACGAAGCCATCCGACCCACCTCGGTCTTCCGCGAGCCGGAGAAAATCAAGCAGTATCTCAGCCCCGACCAGTTCCGGCTTTATCAGCTTGTGTGGCAGCGCTTTGTCGCCTCGCAGATGGAAGCGGCGGTGTACGACACCCTGTCGGTTGAGGTGACCGGCAAGACCGGTGAACATACCTATCTGCTGCGGGCGTCCGGCTCCAGCATTGCATTCCCAGGGTACCTGGTGGTTTATGAAGAGGCCAGGGACGAAGATCAGAAGCCTGACGAGGAGGAATCGGTGCGCATCCCTGCAGGGATTGTTGAAGGTCAGGCGCAAGAGTTGATCCGGCTGCTGCCAGAGCAGCACTTCACCCAACCACCGCCGCGCTACACCGAGGCCACGTTGGTACAAGCGCTGGAAGAATACGGCATCGGGCGGCCTTCGACCTACGCGCCGATCCTCTCGACGATCCAAGAGCGTGGGTATGTGGTGAGGGAGGCCAAGCGGTTAAGCCCGACCGAAACAGGTTTCGTCGTCAATGACCTGCTGGTAGAACACTTCCCTGAAATCGTGGATACCGGCTTTACAGCGCGCATGGAAGAGAATCTGGACGAGATCGCCAACGGCAAACAGGATTGGGTGGAAATCATTCGCCAGTTCTACGGGCCATTTTCGCAGGTGGTGCAAAAAGCCATGGCTGAGATGCCGACCACCAAGGCCGAATTAGAAAAGGTGGGCCGGGCCTGTCCCGAATGTGGGCATGATCTGGTCATCCGCTGGGGGCGCTATGGGAAATTCATTAGCTGCTCCAATTTCCCGACCTGTCGCTATACCGAAGCGTGGCTCGAAAAGATCGGCGTGACCTGCCCGCAGGATGGCGGCGACATCGTGGTGCGCAAAACCCGCAAGGGCCGCATTTTTTATGGCTGTGCGAATTACCCCCAATGCCAGTTCACTTCATGGAAGAGACCGATCTCCACTCCCTGCCCGAAATGTGGTGGATTGATGGTAATCGCAAATAAGCGTGAAGCGCAATGCACTGTTTGTGGGGAGACTTTCCTGCTGGAACAGGTGAGCAGCGAGACTGCGACGGAATCGGCATAAAGGTTGCATCGTTCCGACGGGGTGCTGGAGGTTGCGGATTTTCCGAATCTCATCTAAAATTAATCAACACTCGAAGCTGCCCCGCCCATTGGGCAAAAGTTCCAGGAGCAGAAAATGGATAGAATCCGCGAACAGTTAAATCGGCCGGTGGTGCTCGCCGCAGTCGCTTTCTTGGTGGGCTTAATCCTTGGCTGGCTTGTGCTGGGATGGTGGCTGTTCCCCGTGCAATGGACCGATGCCACCCCGCAGTTTCTGCGCTCGGATCTCAAAGTAGATTACCTGCGGATGACCATCGACTCCTATTCCAAGAATCAGGATAAGGCGCTGGCTCTTCAACGCTGGAACGAGCTAGGGCCTGATGCTCCCAAGGTGTTGGAGCAAATCCAAGCTCAGCCGGGCGGGCTTTCGGGAAACGATCTGGCTGCCTTCAACACCCTCATCAGCCAGGCAGGCGTGGCGCCGGCCGTTACGCCAGGAACTGCGGCGCCGCAGGGGACCGCTTCCCCAGCCACGCAGGCGGGCAGGACCACCACCCCCGTCCTGCTGGTGGTTTTATGTATATTGACGCTGGTCATCGCTGGGGCCTTGGCTTACATCTTCCTGGTGCGTAACCGGCGCCTGGCAGAGGGCTTACTGCCTTCCACGCAGGCGCAGGAGGAAAGCCGGCAGGCGGTGCGCACGGATTTTGCCGCAGAGGGGCATGAGGCCCCAGTGGCCCAATTCATGACCACATACATGGCGGGTGACGACCTGTATGACGATTCTTTCAGCATCGATTCGCCTTCCGGCGAGTTCCTGGGCGAATGCGGCGTAGGCATCTCCGACACCATCGGAGTGGGCGATCCGAAAAAAGTAACCGCGTTTGAGGTCTGGCTGTTCGATAAAAACGACATTCAGACGGTCACCAAAGTATTAATGAGCCAACACGCGTTCAACGATGGCGCTATACGCCAGCGGCTGGAATCAAAGGGCGAGCCGGTGCTGTGCGAGGCAGGCAAGCGCATCCTCCTGGAGACGGCCACCCTGCAGCTCGAAGCGCGGGTGGTGGACATGAATTACGGTCAGGGAGCATTGCCGGCCAACAGCTTCTTCGACCGGCTCACACTCGAGTTGGCGGTATGGCCGAAGGTTGGCGTTCCGGCTAGTTGAAATACCTACAAAGAGTAAAAACGAAAAAGCCCAGCCATTCTGCGCTGGGCTTTGCTCGTTGTACGGCTCGAACATCATTCGATTTTTAAGATTTTCACCTTTATCTCGCCGCCAGGGGTTTCTACAGTCACCACATCGCCTTTGTGTCGGCCTAGCAGGGCTTTACCTATGGGCGACTCGTGGGAAATGCGCCCGTTGCGCGGATCGGCTTCTTTGGGACCCACCAGATAATACGTCTCGGGAGGAAAGTCTCCTTCCTGAATGGTGACCGTCGAGCCGATGTCGATCACCTCGTGATTGCCGTTGTTCTCGATAATGATGACATTCTTGAGAATTTGCTCAAGCTCCTGGATGCGCCCTTCCAGGAATGCCTGCTCTTCTTTCGCAGCGATGTAGTCGGCGTTCTCCGACAGGTCGCCCTGCTGAATGGCGGCGCGCAGGCGTCTGGCAAGCTGCTCCCGGGCCGGCCCTTTGAGCTGCTCCAATTCCTTACGCAGACGTTCGACGCCCTCTCTGGTGAGATATGTGCCTTCGCTATTGCTCATCCTGCAACTCCAAGACCCAACATCAATAATGCACTATTTTAACCCGAAAAAAGGAGCCAATAAGGTTTGATTTTCGATCATGGATCAAGGCAGCATATTTGGTTCAAAGAGCTTCTGATGCTCCTCGATGGCAAAGCGGTCGGTCATGCCAGCGATATAATCGCAGATCGTGCGCTCCAGTCCACGCTCTTCGATGACTGCCTGGACGTGCTGGGGAAGGATGGTCGGTTCGGACTGGTAGGCGCCGAACAGGTCAGTGATCAGCCGTTCAGCTTTGACGGCCATGCGCACCACTCGATACTGACGATACATGTTGGCGAAGAGGAAATCCTTCAGCTCCCGGTTATAACGGTGCATGTCCTCGCTGAAGCCGACCACGTTATAGGGTAGTTTTTGAACGTCTTCGGCGTTACGCACGCCGCTCTCGCGCAGGCGCAAATCGGTTGCCTGAATGTTGTCGGTAACCATCAGGCCAATGAGTCGGCGGATCAGGCGGTGCCGATCGAGGTCGTTCAAATCTGGACCGCGCCATTCGATGCTCTCGGCGGCGATCTCCCATAAAGTAATTCCGCTAAGCATCTCAGGAGTGATCATACCGGAGCGTAAACCGTCGTCCAAATCGTGGGCCGTGTAAGCCAACTCGTCGGCCGCGTTGGTGATCTGCGCTTCCAGATGGCCGCGCAGTTCAGGGTTGAAATCGGCGGCGTCACTGCGGTCGTATTCGGTTTCGTGCTTAACCATGCCTTCCAGCACTTCCCAGGTGAGGTTCAGACCGGGAAATTCGGGATAGCGGTGCTCAAGAAGGGTAACGATTCGATAAGACTGGCGATTGTGGTCGAAACCATCGTAATCGCGCATTAACCTTGCAAGAGCTGCTTCTCCCGCATGGCCAAAAGGCGGGTGGCCGAGATCATGGGCCAGGCAGATGGTCTCGACCAGGTCCTCGTTGGCGCCCAAAGCACGGGCGATGGTGCGGCCGATCTGTGCGACCTCGATTGTGTGGGTCAGTCGAGTGCGGTAATAATCGCCCTCGTGATTGATGAATACCTGAGTCTTGTATTCCAGGCGACGGAAAGCGGTGGTATGGATGATGCGGTCGCGGTCGCGCTGAAAGGCTGTGCGGTAATCCGGTTCGTCATCCGGATATTTGCGCCCCTTGCTGTTGCGACTGCGCATCCCGTAAGGCGCCAGACTTTGATCCTCGAGCGCTTCCAACTGTTGACGACTATATTGCATCTTGGCTGACCTCCTCAACTTCCGAGCGCAAGCAGGTTCCCGGAGATGCGCCCAGCAAGGCATCACGGACGACGCCCGGCTGCCGTCCAGAAAAGATATGCGCCTGTAGACCGGGAATTTCCTCCACCAGAGAAAGCATGCTCTCGACCTTTTGAAGCATACCGCCCGTGACGTCCGGCTCTTGCGACCCGGCCAGGACTGAGGAATAGCGCGAAAAAGTGCGCATGGTGATCACAGGAATCAGGCGCGTGTTTACAGGGAAATCCTCCCAGACGCCCTCTTCGACGCCAGCCAGCAAAATGCGCCGGGGGCGGAAAAATCGGGCAAGGTACGAGAATGCCTCTTCGGTGGACACAATGGCGGCGCCTAATTCCTGATCGAAGGTAACATCGCCGTTCACCACCGGCAGCAGGCCTGCGGATAAGGCAGCCTGCACGGGCGCCGGGTCCCAGGCGACGATTCGGCGTGCGCGGCTGGTGGCGCAGGCTGAAGGAGGGAAGGCGACCGCCGGCAAGCCGGCGGCAGCCAGGGCGTCCAGGACAAAGCGGTTGAGGGTGTGAGCGGCGCGCCAGACTTCGACGAAACCGGCCCAAGTGGCCGGGTCGCTGCCGCCCGACAGGCTTGCCCATTTGCTGGCCGCAGCGTGCCCAAAGGAACCCGAGCCGTGGCCGAGCAAAAGGCGCAAGGAAGGATCCTGCCGGCGCGCCGAAGTGATCTCATCGGCCAGGCGGGCGAGGACGGCGGGTAAATGGGTGTTAGCCCGGCTCTTGTCGGTGATTAACGAACCGCCTAGCTTGAGAAATACGAGATTTTGCATCATTGAATGGATTCCGGGTGAAATTATACCAACGAAGGGGACGCACAAAGGCAGGTGTCGGTCAGGCTGGCTCGTGAACCTGGGTAACGATCGTGCGCGTGGCTCCGGCGCGGGTAAGCGCAGCCTCGACCGCACCGGCCAGGGCGGGATCGGCCAGAGCGATCATATTTCCTCCACGCCCGGCGCCGGAGAGTTTGGCGCCTTTGGCGCCGGCCTCGCGCGCGGCGGCTACCAACCGATCCAGCTCGGGGGAGGAGACGCCCAGCTCAATCAGCAGAGCGTGATTGGCGTCCATCAACGGGCCCAGCTCGTGGACGCGGCCGCTCTCGATAAGTTGGCGCGCCTGTCCGGTGATCTGTGCGGCGGCGTCGAAAAGACCTTCATAATGCTGCGGGTCGGCGTCATGGCGGGCGCGTACATCGGCCACGACCGCCGCGGTGGAACTGGCGATGCCGGTGTCCCCGATGATCAGGGTGAAGGGCTGTGGCACACGCAAGAGGTCGATTTTTTGGCCGCGGACGAAATAGACTGGGCGGGCATAAGTGACCACAGTATTGTCAATGCCCGAAGGCGTGCCGTGATGGATTTTCTCGACCTCGAAGGCGATCGCGGAGACGGTATCATCGTCGAGTGGTTGTCCGAGGAAGGACGAGAGGGCGCGGATGATTGCCACGGAAATGGCGGCGCTTGACCCAAGGCCGGATGCAAGCGGGATGGAGGAAGTAACGCGCAGGGTGAAAGAGGGAGGGGAGGGGATGTGGAAGGCCTCCAGAGTTTTGCGTATAGCCAAACTAAGTGGATGGTCGTCGGCCAGCTCATTCAATGGGCTGGATAAACCGATGTCGGGGGCCTCGACCAAGACACGGCCAGGGGAGCCGCGTGGTTCGGCGAACACCGCGGCCCTGGCGCGCACCTGAGCCACCGGAACGGCAATAGCCGGACGGCCATAGACCACAGCGTGCTCGCCAAACAGGATCACCTTTCCAGGTGCAGTGGAGGATATGGCTGGCATGGATCAGGATAGGTAGAAGATCACCAGTACGGCTGCCACCCAGAGCGCGATTGAGATTTGCAACGGGCGGTCGCTGAGAAGCAGTTCTTCGGGTTCCCCGCCGCTTTGTTTGATCTGAATGAGATAAAGATATCGAAAAATGGCATAAATCACAAACGGGATGGTCAGCATCATGGTGTGGTTCTCGGGCACATTGGGCGCCGAGAAGGTGTATAGGCTGTACGTGATGATCGTAGTGCTGGAAACGATGGTGATAAGCTGATCGAGCAAGGGGATATTGTAACCTTCCAGGACGCGGCGATGAGAATTGGCATTCTCAGCCAGCGTGGCCAGCTCGGCGCGGCGCTTGCCGAAGCCCAGATACAGCGCCAGCAGGGTCATCGTGACGTACAGCCAGGGCGAGAAGCGCTCCACAACGATCACCGTCACGCCTGCGGCCACACGCAGGACGAAACCAGCGGCAATAACCATCACGTCGATCAAAGGAATGTGCTTCAGGCGAGCCGAATAAGCCAGATTGAGCAGGAAGTAACCTAAGGCGACAGCAAAGAAAGCGGGTGACAGGACGAAAGCTACGGGGAGGGTGACAACGAGAATGATCGCCGCCGTGCCGGCCGCGACCGGTATCGAAAGCTGACCAGAGGCCAAAGGGCGGTTGCGCTTTTGCGGGTGGCGGCGATCCGCCTCCAGGTCGGTGATGTCATTGATGATATACACAGCGCTGGAAAGCAGACAGAAGAGTACGAAAGCCAGCAGGGTATTCAAAAGCTCGGATGTGTGCGTAAGGATGCCCTGGCTGAAGAGGGCGCGCGGGCTGGGCAACTGGCGGTCGAACACGATGGCGGCGAAGACGAAAATATTCTTCGTCCACTGCCGCGGGCGCATGGTCTTCACCAAAGCCACGATGGTTCTGGCAAGTGAAGGTACGGAAGCACCATCTTTTATTTTTTCAACCATGCTCCCATTATAATGTAGATACTTTTGTCGAGATAAACGTCTGGACTTACAGATATGCAAAGGGAACGGTTGGATGTTGCGTTGGTGAATCGCGGGTTGGTAGAGAGCCGCGCACAGGCGCAACGCCTGGTGATGGCCGGCCAGGTGCGGGTAAACGGAGAACGGATGCTGAAGCCGTCCACACTGGTCGCGGCCGACGATGTGGTGGTGGTAGTGCAGGGGCCGAAATTCGTTTCTCGCGGGGGCGAGAAACTAGACGCGGCTCTGCAAGCCTTCGCGCTGCCGGTCGCCGGACGTACGTGCGCTGATGTGGGTGCCTCGACCGGCGGCTTCACCGATTGTCTGCTTCAGCATGGAGCAAGCAAGGTTTACGCCATCGATGTCGGTTACGGCGCCTTGCATTGGAAATTGCGCAGCGATCCCCGCATTGTCAACATGGAACGCACCAATGCGCGTTTCATGGCGAAGCTCCCAGAGGCGGTGTCGCTGATCACCGTGGACGTATCGTTCATCTCGCTGCGGCAACTTCTGCCCGTATTCTGCGGGTGGTATGGGGAAAGCGGGGGCGATCTGATCGCGCTCGTCAAGCCACAGTTCGAGGCCGGGCGGGAGGAAGCCAGCCGCGGTCAGGGTGTCATCCGGAATTCTGCCATTCACCGGCGGGTGTTGATCGAGGTGCTGCGCAGCGCGGAGAAGACAGGTTATGGAGCAAGGGGGCTGATCGCTTCGCCGTTGAGGGGGCCGAAGGGGAATGTGGAATTCCTCGCCTGGTTGAGCTATCCCGGTCAGGTTGAGGCCGGGCTGGATATGCTGGTCGAGGAAGCCATCCGACAGGCGGCGGGAAAACCCGACTGACGTTGGATTGGGCCAAGAATTGTACGTGCGGCTGAGGGTTTCCTTTGGACGCACGGACAGGAGCTGATTCGCCCTTCGCGATAAAGTGGCAAGGGCGAGTGACGCGGAAGGGGCCGAAGGCCAGGAGCAGTCCGTGTTCTCCCAATCTGTCCGGTTATCGGTTATACTACGGGCGGCTTATGGGAGCGAAGATACGCAATTTTTGCATCATTGCGCATATCGATCACGGCAAGTCTACTCTGGCCGACCGGCTTCTGCAGATGACCGGCACCATTCCCGAACGGGAAATGACCGAGCAGGTGCTGGATAACATGGAGCTGGAGCGCGAAAAGGGCGTGACGATCAAGGCTTCGGCGGTGCGCATGATGTACACCGCTCGCGATGGCCAGACCTACGAATTAAACCTGATCGATACCCCCGGTCACGTAGATTTCAATTACGAAGTCAGCCGCGCGCTGGAGGCATGTGAAGGGGCGCTGCTGGTGGTGGATGCAACCCAGGGCATCGAGGCGCAGACGCTGGCCAATTTGTATCTGGCGTTGGACGCGGATTTGACCGTCATTCCGGTGATCAATAAAATCGATCTGCCTTCCGCCCGGCCCGACGAAGTGGCGGCAGACCTGGAAAACCTGTTGGGAACGCCGGCCGATTCGATCCTGCGCATCTCGGCCAAGGAAGGCACCAACATTGATCAGGTGCTTGAGGCGATTGTGGCGCAGGTGCCTCCGCCAAAGGGGACCGAAGACGCTCCCCTGCGGGCGTTGATCTTTGACTCTCATTACGACGCTTACAAAGGTGTGGTGGCTTACGTGCGGGTGGTCGAAGGGAAAATCCTGCCTAGCGACACCCTGCGATTGATGGCGACCAACAGCGAAGTCAGGCCGGTTGAGATTGGCATCTTCCAACCGGATCTGCGCCCGGTGGACCACCTAGCGGCTGGGGATGTGGGCTACGTGGCAACCGGACTGAAGACCGTTTCGGAGTGCCGGGTGGGCGATACCATCACAAACGCAGCCCATCCGGCTGAACAACCTCTCCCCGGGTATCGCAAGGTCAAGCCAATGGTCTTCGCCGGCATTTATCCAGTCGAGGGTGAGGATTACGCCGATCTGAAGGATGCCCTGGAAAAGCTGCAGCTCAACGACGCTTCGCTGACCTTCGAGCCGGAGACCTCCCAGGCGCTGAATTTTGGTTTTCGCTGCGGCTTTTTGGGACTGTTCCACATGGATATCATCCAGGAACGCCTGGAGCGCGAGTACGACCTGGACATCGTGGTCACCGCGCCTTCGGTTGAGTACGAGGTGGTGCTGGTGACCGGAGAGGTGGTGCGCATCGCCTCGCCAGCGCGCCTGCCCGATGAGAGCAAGATCGCTGAAATCCGCGAACCCTGGATGCTGGTGGATGTGTTCAGCCCGACCGAATATTACGGGACGGTGATGGACCTGGCGATCAAGCGGCGCGGGATCTTCAAGGCGCAGGAGTACCCGGCACCGAATCGGGTACAGCTCACCTTTGAGATCCCCCTTTCAGAGATTATCGTGGACTTCTTCGATCAGCTCAAGTCGCGCACGCGGGGGTATGCCTCGATGGATTATCAGTTTCTAGAATACAGGCCAGAGGACCTGGTAAAGCTGGAAGTGCTGGTCAACGACGAGCCGGTAGATGCCCTGGCAGCCATCGTGCATCGCAAAGAAGCGTACCATAAAGGCCAGGCGCTGGTCAGCAAGCTGAAATCGATCATCCCGCGGCAACTGTTCGATGTGGCGGTGCAGGCTTCTGCGGCAGGGCGGGTGATTTCCAGGGCCAACATCAAAGCGGTGCGCAAAGACGTGCTGGCCAAGTGTTACGGCGGCGACATCACCCGCAAGAAGAAACTGCTGGAGAAACAAAAGCGCGGCAAAAAGCGTCTCAAAATGATAGGCAGCGTGGAAATACCCCAGGAGGCTTTTATGGCAATTCTGCGCCTGGAAGAGGAGACCAACTGACTTCGACGCCGACTAAAATATGAAAATGCTACAGATACCAACCAAGGAATTGAGGACCCATTTCAATGCCCAGGAACTTCGTGATCACAGGTGGAGCCGGGTTCATCGGCTCCAATTACGTTGCCCGTTTGCTGCAGCGGGGGGAAAATGTTACGATCTATGACAACCTCTCGCGCGGGGGAGCGAAGACCAACCTCCGCTGGCTTCGAGAGACCTACGGCGAGCGCTCCTTCCGGCTGGTGGAAGGAGACGTCCGCGACTCGGCCCTGCTGACCTCTGTCATCAACGACGCTGACGTCGTGGTTCATCTGGCGGCGCAGGTGGCGGTGACCACCTCGGTTATTGCTCCCCGCGAAGATTTCGAGATCAATGCATTAGGTACGTTCAACGTACTTGAAGCGGCGCGCGCTTCAGGGCGCCGTCCGGCGGTCATCTATGCCTCCACCAATAAGGTGTACGGAGGAATGGAGAATGTAGGCGTGGTGCGGGATGCCAGCCGCTACCGATACCGGGATTTACCTGCCGGTATATCCGAAGAGCAGCCGCTGGATTTCCACTCGCCGTATGGCTGTTCAAAGGGTGCCGGCGACCAGTACGTGCGCGATTATCAGCGCATCTATGGACTTCCGACGGTGGTGATGCGCCAAAGCTGTATCTACGGACCGCGACAGTTCGGGGTGGAGGACCAGGGGTGGGTGGCCTGGTTCATCATAGCGGCGATCACCGGCAAGCCGATCACTATTTACGGGGACGGGAAACAGGTGCGCGATGTACTGTTTGTAGAGGACCTGTTGGACGCGTACGATGCGGCGCTGGCGAACCTGGACAAGGCCGCCGGTCAGATTTACAACGTTGGCGGCGGCCCATCGAATACCTTAGCCGTGTGGGCAGAATTCGGCCCGAAGCTAGAAAGCCTGCTCGGGAAAAAGATCGATGTCGGTTGGGGGGACTGGCGCCCCGGCGACCAGCCGGTATATATCTCTGATATCACCAAGATACGCCGGGAGCTGGGCTGGGAGCCGCGCGTGGGCGTCGATGAAGGCATCCGACGCCTGTTCGATTGGGTCGCAGCCAACCGCACGCTGTTCGCCTGAGGCCAGATGCGCATCCTGATCGCTCTTACATATTATCGGCCGCATACCAGCGGCCTGACGATCTACGCCGAGCGACTGGCGAAGGCGCTGGTGCGTCGCGGTCACCAGGTGACGGTGCTGACCTCCCACTACGATAAGAGTACGCCGCTGGAAGAAGTCCAGGCGGGGGTGCGCATTTTACGCGCGCCGGTGCTTTTCCGGGTCAGCAAGGGGGTCATCATGCCTACCATCGGCTTGATGGCGACCCGCCTGGTGTTGGAGAACGACGTCGTTCACCTGCACCTGCCGCAATTCGATGCCGCCGGGATCGCCCTGCGCGGCCGGCTGTTCCGCAAACCCACGGTAGTGACGTACCACTGTGACCTGCGCCTGCCGGAAGGCCTGTTCAATCGTATCGTGGGGGCGGTAGTGCCGGTGATGAACAATCTGGCTGCCATCTTCGCGCACCGCATCGTCACGTACACGCAGGATTACGCCGAGCACTCCCCTTACACACGGCGCTACGCACATAAGGTGGCGATCATACCGCCGCCGGTCGAACTGCCCCCTGCCCGCGCCGATTCCATCGCCGAGTTTGCCAGAAAGCACAATCCGCAGGGGCGCCATCCGGTGATCGGGATGGCGGCGCGCTTCGCCACCGAAAAAGGGGTCGAGGTGCTGCTGGAGGCACTGCCGCGCGTGGTGGAGAAATATCCGCATGCGCTGGTATTGTTCTCGGGGCAGTATGAAAACGTACTCGGAGAAGAGGAGTATGCCCGGCGCTTAATGCCGATTATTCAAAAATACCAGCAGAATGGGCAGTGGAAGTTTTTGGGGGTGTTGAATCCGGCCGAGATGTCCAGCTTTTACCCTAACCTGGACGTCCTGGTAGTACCAAGCCTTAACTCGACCGAGTCTTTCGGCCTGGTGCAGATCGAAGCGATGATGAACAGCATTCCGGTGGTGGCATCGAATCTTCCCGGCGTGCGGCAACCGGTGCTGACGACTGGCATGGGCTGCATCGCACCGGTCGGTGATGCAAATGGGCTGGCAGAAAGTCTGCTGGAAATCTTCAACAACCAGGAAAAATACCGCTGCGATGGTCGGGAGGTTGGAAAGCCGTACGATCCCGATTCGGTTGCGGCCAAGTACGAGGCGCTGTTCGAGGAGATTCGCAAAGAGTTGAAACGTGACTGATCAGGGATTCAATAGAGACTGAACGGCTTTGGTAAAGCGGCTTCATGCGCTTCCGGATTGATCCACATAATCCTGGCGGTATAATTTGAGCCTATGAAAAACGGCGAGTTCGACGAACCGAGCGTACTCGATTACGTCAAAGACCGGTTGTCGTTTTGGAGGAAGCCCAGCATCCACATTCCGGTGCCGGGGGAGCCTGCTGAGCGGCCCTCTGTTCGGACAACGACACCCGAAGCGCCGACTGAAGCCCGCAGTGCGCCGCGTCTGGCAACCTGGCCATGGCGTTCGCTGGGGGCAATTTTCTTTGCCCTGATCGCGCAAGCTCTCTTGGAGCCAGGCAGACGCGAAGTGGTATGGGGGGTGATTGTATACTGGTACGCGGCCATCTTGGCAGTGTGGGCATATCTGCGCGGAGAATGGCATCTGGCGCCGCTGAAAGCCCAGGAAGAGCGTTACGATCCGCTAACCGTTCGCCGCAATCCCCTGCTGATCGGGTTGGGGCTGAGTGCATTGGCCTTTGTGGCCTTTGGCAACGGCCGGTTCAATCTTATTAATACAAGCCTGTGGATCGCCGGGATCGCCCTGGTGGCGCGGGCGTTTTGGTCGAGCAGCTCTGGACCAGCGGTGTGGCTCGAACGCATCCGCGCCGCCATCGCGCGCGGGGAATGGCGTGTGACCCTCTCCGGGCGAACACTGCTGGCGCTTGCAGTGATCGCAGTGGCGTTGTTTTTCCGCTTTTATCGCCTGAACACGGTGCCGCTGGAGATGACCAGCGACCACGCCGAGAAGATGCTGGACATGTGGGACCTGATGCATGGACAGTATGAGATCTTCTTCCCGCGAAACACTGGGCGCGAGGCGGTCGGCTTTTACTGGCTGGCGGCGGTATTCGATCTCTTTGGCACCGGCTACACCTATTTGAGCCTCAAGATTGGCACCGCCCTGATGGGCTTTCTAACGCTGCCGTTTATTTATCTGCTGGGAAAAGAAATAGCCAACCGACGGGTGGGGATGTACGCCACTCTGTTCGCCGCTGTGGCGTACTGGCCGAACGTGGTCTCCCGAGTTGGCCTGCGCTTCCCCCTGTACATGCTTTTTACCGCACCGACTCTCTACTACCTGGCGCATGGTTTGCGCACCATGCGGCGCAACGACTTCATTTGGGCGGGGATTTTTCTGGGTCTGGGCTTACAGGGATACTCATCTTTCCGCATTGTACCTTTTGTGGTCATCACGGCGGTGGCCATTTACCTGATCCACACCCGCTCCCGCTATCTTCAAGTCCAATCCATCTTCGGACTTTCGATCATCGCTTTGATCTCGTTCCTGGTTTTCTTGCCGCTCTTTCGTTATACCCTATCCAATCCCGAGCAGGTATTTTACCGCTCGCTGACGCGCGTTGGCACATTGGAACATCCGTTGCCCGGATCACCGGTAATGATCTTTCTGAGCAACCTGTGGGAAGGCGTAACCATGTTCTTCTGGTCAGATGGACAGACCTGGCTGCATTCGGTCCCGGGTCGTCCGGCGCTGGACGTGGCGGCGGCCGGGCTGTTCTTCCTCGGCGCGCTGCTCGTAGCGGTGCGCTGGATCCAACGAAGGAACTGGCAGGATTTATTTTGGATTGTCAGCATTCCATTGCTGTTGATGCCCTCGATTCTCTCGCTGGCCTTCCCGGGGGAAAACCCTTCCCTAAATCGGCCCAACGCCGCCATCATTCCGGTTTTCCTCCTCGTCGGGCTGGCCTTCGATGGACTGACCGGCGCGGTGGCGCAGTCATGGCGGGGAGCGGGTGGCAAGGCAGCGGCGGTAACCCTTGGGCTGGTATTGCTGGCCATGTCTTCGGCACAGAGCTACGATCTGGTTTTTAACCAATGGAACAGAATCCACCGTATGTCCACCTGGAACAGCTCTGAGATTGGCGGTGTGATCCGGGCGTTTGCGGAATCGGTGGGCACTCCCGACAGCGCCTGGGTCATTCCCTATCCTTATTGGGTGGACACACGTGTGGTGGGCATTGTGGCGGGCTATCCGACCAAAGACTATGCTCTCGATCCCAAGGAACTGGCTTCGACGGTCAGCTATCCGGAAGACAAACTGTTCATTCTTTACCCACAAGACCAGGCGAGCCTTCAGCAGCTGGAGATACTCTATCCAACAGGGGAGCTTTCGACCTACCATTCCCAGGAGCCAACCAAGGATTTCCTCATGTTTTTCGTACCCCGGAAGAAGGCGGGTGCCCCATAAAGCAGGTAAAATCAAAGACGGCAGGAATGGATCATTGGTGAATGAGGCAGACAGAGTCAAGTAAAACAACCCCCAAAGCCTGGCTGTTTGACGCCCTGCTAGTCGCTATTTTATTGGTAGGGGCGTATTTACGTTTCATCGGCTTAAATTGGGACGACAATCAGCACCTACACCCGGACGAGCGCTTTCTCACCATGGTGGAAGGGGGCATCGAACCGGTAAAGAGCCTGGTCGAGTATTTCAATACGCAACTCTCCAGCCTGAATCCGAATAACCGCGGCTTCGGATTTTATGTCTATGGCGACCTGCCGATCTTTATCGTGCGCTATCTGGCCGAGTGGAGCGGGATGACCGGATATGACAAGGTCTTCCTGCTTGGGCGCGCAGTGTCTGCCTCCCTCGATCTACTGACCGTTTTGCTGGTATTCCTGATCGCCGAACGGCTGTACAACCGGCGGGTTGGGTTGCTGGCAGCGGCCTTTTCCGCTCTGGCGGTGCTGCAAATCCAGCTCGCTCATTATTTCACCGTCGATTCCTTCACCCTGTTTTTCGGCACACTGGCTTTTTATTTCGCCGCGCGAGTGCAAACGGCATCAGCAAGGCGGATGGCTGCCAGTAATGGTCAAGGCGACCCGCCAACAAATGAAACGCAGATGGGTGAGCTTACCGATGGGCCCTCTGCGACCCTGGTCGAGCCGGTCAGGCTGACAAGAGCCCGGCCGCATCTGCTCGCAGATCTCAATAGCCTGACGCCCTATCTGCTTTTCGGATTGGCGCTGGGGTGCGCGGTGGCCTCGAAAGCCAGCGCGGCGCTCCTGGCATTCCTGCTGCCTATCGCGGCGGGTGTGCACTACATACAACTGCCGGAGGAAGAGCGAAAACGCGAAAGTGTGCTCATCTGGCGCAATCTAATTGTAGCCGGCGCTCTCAGCATTCTTGTATTCCGCGTCTTTCAACCCTATGCTTTTAGCGGGCCAGGTTTCTTTGGTCTCACGCCCAATCCACAATGGCTGGCAAATTTGAAGGAACTGGCTGCCATGCAGCGCGGCGATGTGGATTTTCCCCCAGCGCTGCAGTGGGCACGCCGCCCGTTCCTGTTTGGAATCCAAAATCTGACCCTGTGGGGGCTGGGTCTGCCGTTGGGCATCCTGGTTTGGATCGGAGCCGCCTGGATGGCCTGGCGCATGCTCGCCGGAGAATGGAAAGATCACGTGCTGGTGTGGCTATGGCCGCTGGCGTTCATCATCGGCCAATCGCTCAGCTTCACCAAAACCATGCGCTACTATATACTGGTTTACCCATTCCTGGAGATCATCGCAGCATGGGCGATCGTGAAAGCCTGGGACATTGGCCGCAATCGGATGAAAGGCCGCTGGCTGAGCTTCGCCGCAGCGGGATTGGGGACGGCGGTGTTGCTCGGAACCCTGGGATGGGCGTACGCTTTCACGCGCATTTATACCCGCCCGGTAACCCGCGTAGCGGCCACACAGTGGATTTATCAGAATGTTCCCGGCCCGGTCAATTTGCAGATCAAAACCGACTCGGGAGTGGTGAACCAGCCGCTGCCTTACGAGTACGAAGAGACGCTTTCCAGTCAACAACCTTACCTGCTGGCCTTTCACCTTTCCGCCGGCGGCTCACTGGCGCAGGTCAGCCTGTCACAGGTGGCGCAGCTCTCTCAAACAGACGGGGCAGGAGAAAAGGCTCTAACCGTTAGCCTGCTGGCCGATTCCAATGGCCAGCCCATTGCACAGGGAGCATTGAGCGCCTCCTTCAAGCCGGAGGGCAATCCAAGTGGACAGACGGTCAGCGTGCCGCTAAGTCCGGCAGTGACGATACAAGCAGGGCAGACGTACTGGCTGCGCATCGAAGTGAGCGGCGGACAGGACCCGCTGCAGCTCAGCGGCCCGATTATGCTGGATTTTGCCAACGGTCAGGGGCTGGACCCCGTACCGTTGCCTTATGCCTCGCATGGATTGCGCGTAGGCCAAAGCGACCAAATGGGATTCATCGCCTATGCCAGCGGGCAAATCGACCAGATCGTACTGGCACATGCGGTGGATCGCGAAGCGGCGCCTGGCCAAAAGACACTGCAGCTTTCCCTGAACGGCGGCCCGGGCGGGCAGACGGCGACCGGTGTTGTGCAAGGCGATTTTCTGACCGGGAGCGATCTGCGCGGTCAGAGCTATACCGTTACTTTGGATCGTCCATTCGAGGTCATTCGCGGCCAGACGTATACCCTCACGATCAGCAATCTGAACGGGAAGGGCGCCATCGCCCTGTATGGCAGCAGTCCAGCTAACGAGAGCACCTGGGATGACGGTTTGCCGCTGCGCATGGACAATTTCGACGGCTATAGCGGGCTGTATCAAAATGATCTCAATTTCGAGATGTACTGGGATGACAACCAGGACAAGCTCAACCGGTTCATCACCACCCTGGATCAAGCCGATTATATATTTATCACGTCCAACCGCCAGTGGGCTACGACGACGCGCGTGCCCGAGCGCTATCCCCTCACCACCGCGTATTACCGCGATCTTCTGGGCTGTCCACCACAAGATGACCTGCTATGGTGCTACCGGTGGGCGCAGCCGGGCATGTTCCAGGGTAAGTTGGGCTTCCAGCTCGTTAAGGTATTCCAATCCGACCCAAACATTGGACCGCTCGACATTAACGACCAGTCCGCCGAAGAGGCTTTTACCGTCTATGATCACCCCAAGGTGTTCATTTTCAAGAAAACGCCGGAGTACAGCAGTGCACAGGTGCGCGCCTTGCTGGGGAGTGTGGACCTCTCGAACGTCATCCACGTCCTGCCGCGCGAGGTGCCACCCCATCCGATGACTTTGACGCTCACCACGCAGGAAGCGAGCATACAGCAGGCCGGTGGTACCTGGGTGCAGCTTTTCGATCCGGCATCGCTTCTCAACCGCTCTCAGCCGGCGGCCGCAATCGTGTGGTACCTGATGGTGGCGTTGATCGGCCTGGTCAGTTATCCCATCGTACGTCTGGCGCTGCCTGGACTGAACGATCATGGCTACCCCCTGGCGCGCATCGCCGGACTGGTCATCCTGGCGTATCTCCCCTGGCTGGCAGGCTCGTTCAACGTGCCATTCACGCGGACGACCATCACCGCGGCGCTCGCGATTCTGGCGGGGGCGGGCATCCTGCTAGGTTACCTGCAGCGCGAAGAACTTGCCCAGGAATGGAGATCTCGGCGAGGTTACTTTCTAACCGTCGAGCTGATTGCACTGGCATTCTTCGTTTTTGATCTGCTGATCCGTTTGGGCAATCCCGACCTGTGGCACCCGTATTTCGGCGGCGAGAAGCCGATGGACTTCTCTTTTTTCAATGCAGTATTGAAGAGCACCACCTTTCCCCCTTACGATCCGTGGTTTGCGGGTGGTTACATCAATTATTATTATTACGGCTACGTCATCGTCGGCGTGCTGGATAAATGGCTTGGGATCATCCCGTCGGTGGCTTACAACCTGATCCTTCCAACCCTGTTCAGCATGGTGGCTCTGGGAGCCTTCAGCCTGGGGTGGAATTTGATCAGCGCCTGGAGAGGGCCTCGCTGGCGTACGCATCCAGATGGGGGGGATGGTCGTCCTGTCCACTCCAATTCTTACCTGCTGTGGATTGGCATCGCCGCAGCGCTGGGTCTGGTAGTGTTGGGGAACGAGGGCACGGTGCACATGATCTGGCAGGGCTTCCAGCGCCTGGCCGCCCCGGGTGGGAACATCGACCAGCTCTCATTTCTCCAAAGCTGGGTATACGCGGTTGAGGGGTTTGTTAAATTCGTCGGCGGAGCACATTTACCGTACGGCACAGGCGACTGGTACTGGATTCCGAGTCGCACCATCCCTGGCGAGGCCATCACCGAATTCCCCTTCTTCACCTTCCTCTATGCGGATTTGCACGCCCACATGATCGCATTGCCAGTGACGCTGCTGGCGCTGGCCTGGTCAGTATCCATGGTGCTCTCGCTTGGTCGCTGGCGAGGTCCAGGCGGGGGTCACACATGGCTGGCGGTAGGGGTGAGTTTCCTCCTCGGAGGGCTGGCGATTGGGTCCTTACGCCCGACCAACACCTGGGATCTCCCTACCTACCTGACGCTGGCCGTCGTGGCACTGGTTTATGCAGGCTGGAAAGCGCATGAAACGGTTACGCTGAGGGTGGGCGGACAGAGCTACAAATTGGACAGCCTCCTGACGGCGCTGGCTGGCGCGGCGCTGTTGACGGTACTGTCTTTTGTTATGTATGAGCCGTTCGCCTACTGGTATGGGCAGGCTTACAACTCGATCGAGCTGTGGAAAGGGGATCGTACACCCTTCGGCTCGTACACCACCCATTGGGGACTGTTTCTGTTTGTGTTGATCTCCTGGATGGTATGGGAGACGCGGCAATGGATGGCGGAGACGCCCGTCTCGGCATTGAACCGGCTACGCCCGTTCAAAGGCCTGATCATCGTCGGCATCGTCGCGCTGGTTGGTGCGGCTGGCCTGCTGGTCTGGCAAGGCGTGCAGATCGGCTGGCTGGCGCTAGGGTTGATGGTTTGGGCCGGGCTGTTAATCCTGAGGCCTGGACAGCCAGACGCCAAGCGTGCGGTGCTTTTTATGGTTGGAACCGGGATTGCGCTGACCCTGGCGGTCGAGCTGGTGGTCCTGCGCGGAGACATCGGGCGGATGAACACGGTGTTCAAATTCTACGTCCAGGCCTGGACATTACTGGCGATCAGTTCGGCGGCAGCGTTGGGCTGGCTGCTACCCGAGCTGGTCGCCTGGCTTCCCGGCTGGCGCAACGCCTGGCAGACGGCTTTTGCAGCCATGGTGGCTGGCGCGGCTCTGTTCACCCTGTTGGGTGGGGCGGCGAAGATCCGCGATCGTATGGCGCCAGACGCGCCCCACACGCTGGACGGAATGGCCTACATGGCGTACTCGACTTACAATGAAAAGGACACCACGATGAACCTGGACGCAGATTACCAGGCCATTCGTTGGATGCAGCGCAACGTATCCGGCTCGCCAGTGATCGTCGAGGCGAACACAGTGGAATACCAATGGGGCAATCGCTTCACCATTTACACCGGTCTGCCAGGTGTGGTAGGTTGGTCCTGGCACGAGCGGCAACAGCGCGCATTGCTGCCTTCGGAAATCGTGACCAATCGAATCGCAGACATCGCGACTTTTTACACGACGAGCGATCCGCAAACCGCAGAAAAATTTCTCGAGCAGTACAACGTAAAGTACATCATCGTCGGCCAGTTGGAACGGATCGAATATCCCGGTTCGGGTCTGGAAAAATTTGCCCAATTGGACGGCAAATTGTGGCAAAAAGTCTATGACCAAGCAGGTACGCAAATATACGAAGTGCTGCCGGCTCGGGCAGTAGCGCAGAGGTAAAGATGGCGATCATATATCACATAGCGCGGCGGGCGGACTGGCTAAGGGCGCGGGCGGAAGGCGTATACCGCGGGGACACGCTGGCAAGCGAAGGGTTTATCCATTGCTCGACCAAAGACCAGGTGGTGCGCGTCGCCAATCATCTTTTCATGGGGCGGAGTGGCCTGGCCCTGCTGACCATCGATGAGAGCAGGCTGAAATCTGAAGTGCGATATGAGGCCGCCGTCGATGGGGAGGTGTTCCCGCATATTTACGGACCTATCAACCTGGACGCAGTGGTGCGCGCGCAAGCGTTCGAGCCAGGCGAGGACGGCCGGTTCACCGATGAGGCGCTGAAAGTCAATTTCGACTGAAATGCAGACCGAGACGTCATGATCTCATTCATCCTCTGGTACCTGACCATTTCCGTGGTCGGTTGGCTGGCTGTGCCGCTGGCGTATCGCCTATTGCCGATGCTCCCCGGCCGGGGATTCGCGCTGGCCCGTCCATTGGGGTTGCTGATCTGGGGCTATGTCTTTTGGTTGCTGGCTTCTTTAGGCGTGATCGAGAATAACTCCGGCGGCCTGCTACTAGCCCTGCTGGTGCTGATCGCGCTGAGCCTGTGGAGCGGCTGGAAGGATCGTTTTCGCGGGTTATGGGACTGGCTGAGAGCGCAGCGCCGGCTGGTCCTGGCAGTCGAGCTGGTGTTCCTGATCAGTTTTGGCATCTGGGCTTTTGTGCGCTCAGCCAATCCCGAGATCGCGGGCACGGAAAAACCCATGGAAATGGCTTTCATTAACGCCATCTTGCGCTCCCCGACCTTCCCGCCTCACGACCCCTGGCTTTCCGGTTACGCCATCTCGTATTACTACTTCGGCTACGTCATCGCCGCCATGCTGGTGCGACTGACGGGCATCCCATCGAGCGTGGGTTTCAACCTGATGGCGGCGATGATTTTCGGCCTGGTGGCGCAGGCGTCCTACGGCCTGTTGCACGACATGCTGGTCCTATGGCGGCGACGAGGAGGTGAGAACGAGGGACGCGAGCGGGTTTCTTTGTGGTTGCCCCTGCTGGCGCCTTTTTTCATCCTCATCGTCAGCAACCTGGAAGGTTTTCTGGACGTACTGCATTCGGCCGGCGCCTTCTGGACGCAAGGCGCGAATGGCGCCTGGACCTCGAGCTTCTGGTCGTGGCTGAATATCAAGGAATTGGTTGCGCCGCCGCCTACGCCGCTCTCGTTAATGCCCACCCGACCTGGAGGGGTGGTGTGGTGGCAGGCGTCGCGTGTTCTCCAGGATTTCACCCTGACAGGCCAGCCGCTGGAGATCATCGACGAGTTCCCATTCTTTTCGTTTCTGCTGTCTGATCTGCATCCCCACGTGTTGGCGATGCCATTCGGCCTGCTGATGATCGGGATCGCGCTCAATCTCTTTCTGGATCACAGGGAGCGATCGATCGACATTTTCGGCTTGAAGATACGGATGGATGCGCCCGAGTTTCTTTTTACCGCGGTGGCTCTGGGCGGGATGGCTTTCATGAACACCTGGGATTTCCCGGTATACCTGGCCCTGGTATGCGCCGCTTACACGTTGCGGCGCTATCAGCTCATGGGATGGAGCCAGGCGCGGTTCTGGGAGTTTATTGGGCTGCTGGCGGCGCTGGGAATCGCCGGAGTCATCCTGTACATTCCTTTTTATGTTGGTTTCTCTTCCCAGGCGGGCGGGATCATCCCGAGCCTGATCTTCAACACGCGCGGAGTCTATTTCTGGGTGATGTTCGCGCCATTACTGATCCCCATTCTGGCCTGGCTGGCGCATCAATGGCGAAAAGAAGGGGATCGCCGCGCCTTGTTCTCGGGCTGCGGTTTAGCAGCCGGAGTGGTCGTTTTATTGTGGGGACTGTCCTTCGGCATGGCCTATGCCATCACGCGCATTCCGCTGGCAGGGGAGAAGTTCCTGGAGGTGCAGGGTGCGACGCCCACCATGGTCAATGAATTGTTCTCAGAGGCTTTCTACCGGAGGTTGACCGATCCGCTCACATGGCTGACCGCGGCGGGCGTTTTCGCGCTGGCATGGGGCCTGCTGCGCGGCCGGGTTTTCCGTCACCGGGGGGCGAGCGACCCTGAGGATGGTAGCGCTTCGGCCGAACAGCCGCAGATCATCGAACACGTATTTCCACTCCTGCTGGTTCTGCTTGGTGCGCTGCTGACGCTCGGCCCGGAGTTCTTCTATCTGCGCGACAGCTTTGGCACGCGTATGAACACGATTTTCAAATTCTATTTCCAGACCTGGATGGTATGGGGACTGGCGGCGGCTTACGGCACGGCAGTTTTGCTTGGCTCTCTGCGGGGAGCAGCCGCCATAGCTTTCCGCTCCGGCATGGTGGTATTGGCCTGCATGTCAATGGCCTATCCGGTCTTCAGCCTGGCCAACAAGACCAATGATTTCAAACCCTACGGCGGCTTTACCCTGGATGGCACGGCCTTCATGAGTCCTGACGAACTGTCAGCGATCGAATGGCTGAAACATGCTCCTTTCGGGGTAGTGGCGGAAGCCGTCGGCGGCGATTACAGCGGTTATGCACGCGTCTCGACGCTCAGCGGCGACCCGAGCGTGCTGGGCTGGGTTGGGCACGAATTGCAGTGGCGCGGCGGGACGGAGGAGATGGGTTCACGCGCCAGCGATTTGGAAACGTTGTACCGAAGCAGCAATTGGGAGCAAACCCTTGCCATCTTGCGCGAATATGATATTCGCTACGTTTACGTCGGTCCGCTGGAGGAGAGCGCCTACCCGGTGAATATCAACAAATTCCAGCGCGGCCTTGTGCAGGTCTATAAAAATAACTCGGTGACCATATTCGAGGTGCCCGGTCAAGCCGAGCAGACCAGCCCGCCGGCCGTGACAGGAGCCAGCCTGGAGAGTGCCCCATGACCAACCACAAGCTGACGCTCGAGCAGCTCCTTTACATCGCCATAATGGTGGTCGCCCTGGCCGTACGCTTCCTGCGTCTGGGCGCCAACCCGCTGAGCGACACCGAAGCCGCCCTGGCGCTCCAAGCGTTGGGCCTGGCGAACGGCTCACCCGTGCTGATCGGGAGCCAGCCGGGGTATGTGCTGTGGAGCAGCGCTTTATTCGCTTTCATGGGAAGCAGCAATTTCCTGGCGCGGTTCTGGCCGGCGCTGTTCGGAAGCCTGATCGTGGCAATACCTTATTTGCTGCGTGAGCGTCTCGGGCGCAAGACGGCTTTGGTGCTGGCCCTAGCGCTGGCGATCGACCCGGGGCTTGCGGCGATTTCGCGTCAGGTGGGCGGCCTGGCGATAGCGATTTCAGCCGTGGGTCTGGCGGTTGGATTCTGGCTGCAGAGAAAGCCTGTTATGGCGGGCATATTCGCGGGATTGGCTCTGTTAGGTGGTCCGGGGCTGTGGCAAGGGCTCATCGGATTGGGTCTTTCGTACGGTCTGTATTACTGGTTCAGTGAAGCACCCCGCAAGCAGGAAAACCAAGATCATGATGCAATGGCGCCTGGTGAAGCCGACGCGAAGCGGGGGTTCGGTTACCGCGAGGCTATCTTCGGGGCTGCTGGCGCGCTCCTGGTGGCCGGAACGCTGTTCTTCCGCACCCCGCAAGGCCTGAGCGCAGCCGCCCAAAGTCTGGCCGTCTATTGGCAGGGATGGCTCTCTGGGCAAGGCGAATCCCCGCTGAAGCTGATCGCAGCCTTACTGGCGTACGAACCCTTGGCATGGATATTCGCCCTGGTGAGGCTGCTGTTCGTACGCGAAAAAGATCTTCTCGACCGCTTTCTGGGATGGTGGTTACTGACCGCCTTGCTCATGGCGTTAATCTACCCACTGCGGCAGGTGACGGATCTGGCATGGGCTCTGCTGCCGCTGTGGGCTTTGGCCGCCCGTCAGTTGGCCAGTTTGGTTGCACTGCCTGACGAGCACCGCACGACTGCCATTGTATTTGCCGCCGTTGTTTTCCTCGCACTGGCGTTCAATTGGGAGAACCTGGCCGGGATGGCCAATGCTGCCGGAGGGCCGCAACCTGACGACGTACGCTGGTTCGCCGTGATGGGCGTGTTCGTGTTCGTCTTGATTGCTGCTTTGCTGGTGGGCTGGGGTTGGTCGGGGGTGAGCGCCCGTAAGGGGCTGGGGTGGGGCATCGCTGCAGGATTTCTGGTCTACACGCTCAACGCGGCCTGGTTCGCGGCTGGAATCAAGATGCCGGCGAGGTACGAGTTATGGGAGACGACGCCGCTGCCAGCTCAAGCGAATCTGATGACCCGCGTATTGGGCCAGTTATCCGATTGGAACACCGGCACCAGCCACAGCCTGGATGTACTGGTGGCGGGCATATCCTCACCGGCGTTGCGCTGGGAATTGCGTAATTTTACCCACGCCAGTTTCGTGGATTACCTGTCGCCAGGGACTTCTGCAGCGGTTGTAATCACGCCAGCGGAAAACGAGCCGGCTTTGGCGGCCAGTTACCGTGGTGAAAGCTTCGTATGGACGAAGACACCGGAATGGTCGTCGCTCTCTCCTTACGATTGGCTACCTTGGTTAGTGTCTCGCCAGGTACCAACGCAGGAGTCCAGTCTGATCTTATGGGCAAAAACGTCGCTATTCCCAGGCGCAGGAACGCCCGGACAGCAAGACAGCGTCACACCGTAGAATTCTGGTGGGTGTGGGTGGAGATGGGATGCCTGTTCCAAATCTGATTGCGATTGACGGCCCGGCGGCCTCGGGCAAATCCACGCTGGGCGAGCTGCTGGCGAAGGAGTTGGGCTATCTATACTTCGATACCGGCGTGATGTATCGGGCAGTCACCTGGGCAGCTTTACAACAGAATATACCTATTGAAGATGAGGCGGCGGTCACGGCCCTGGCCGAGCGCATCCAGATCGACGTGCGGCCGCCATCGAAAAATGATGGCCGGGCTTACGATGTGTGGGTGAATGACCGCGATGTAACCTGGGATATCCGCACGGCAGAGGTGGAAGCTAATGTCTCGCTGGTCTCCTCATATCGGGGAGTGCGGCGGGCATTAACCCTCCAACAGCGCCGCATCGGTGCGCGCGGGCGGGTCGTGATGGTAGGCAGGGATATCGGCACGGTGGTTTTTCCCGAAGCCGAGGTGAAGATCTATCTGGTGGCGTCAGTCGAAGAGCGTGCCCGGCGCCGTTTCGAAGAATTGCGCTCACGGGGTGAAGCGGCGGATTATAAAGAAATCCTGGAGGCGATGCGCAAACGGGACGACTTCGATGCCTCACGGCAGATTGCACCCATGCGCCCGGCCGACGATGCGTATATGATCGATACGGACGGATTGAGCATCGAGGAAGTGTTAAAGCAGGTCATGTGTTTGCTGACATGAGTGCGGAGTATCGGATCTCCTGGCGCTACCGCCAGACGCGTCGATTCCTACAGGCCGCGTTTCGGATTATCTTCAGATTGATCGCGCGCGTGCGCGTCAGCGGTCTGGAGCATGTACCGGCTAAAGGGGCTTATCTGCTGGTCTTCAATCACGTATCGATATTCGATCCGCCCTTCATCCTGGCTTTCTGGCCGACCATGCCGGAAGTGCTGGGCGCAGTTGAAATCTGGGACCGACCAGGCCAATCGGTGCTGGTGCGGTTGTACGGCGGCATCCCGATCCGGCGGGGCGAAGTAGACCGTGGGGCAATGCAGCAGATGATTTTGGCGCTGAGATCTGGCTACCCCCTGATGGTTTCACCAGAGGGTGGCCGCTCGCACAGTCCAGGAATGCGGCGCGCAAAAGCTGGCGCAGTGTACCTGTTGGAGAAGACCGGCGTGCCCATCCTGCCGGTAGGAGTGATTGGTACTACGGATGACTTCTTCCTGCGGGCGGCGCGAGGAGAGCGTCCTTTGCTTGAGCTGATCATTGGCGAACCGTTTAGCCTGCCAGGCGCCGACGGAATCGCGATTCCGAGAGAGGCCCGCCAGAGGCAGATCGATCTGGTCATGGAACGAGTTGCGCGACTGCTGCCGCGGGAATATCGAGGGGTGTATGGGTGTGGGGAGATGAACGCAGCAATATCCTGGTTTGGAAATTGAAAGCTGATTGCGGATAGCAAAACTGTATTCTAAGCCGGTTAGAATGCTATAATAACGGTAAGTGGGACATTTAATCAGGAGATTCGCGCCCCATGTCCTTCGAGCTCACGCTCCTGAGCGGACCCAATAACTCGCCAATCTTACCCAATACGCTGGCCGGCTGGTTGGGTTGGATTGTGCTGTTTGGAGTTCTGGCATGGGGGGTTTATTCCTCACGCGAGGAAGGTCAGGATTGGGGGCGACAAAAGTGGTATATGCTGGCAGCCCTGGCGGTGCTTGTGCCACTCGCCTCGCTTTTCTTTATCTTTCGGCTGCCTTTCGGGAATGTTCTGCCGCCACCCGAACTGCCGGTTGAGCCACGCAGTCCGGCGCTCATCATATTTGCCGCCCTGCCATGGACGCTGGCAGCGGGATTGTTGGGATCAATCCCAGCGGTATTACTGGGACTTTTTTCCGGGGCAGTTCTGGCGGCAGTAGACACGCATAATTTCTACACGCCGCTCGCGACTGGGTTGATGGCGCTGGTGTTCACTGCCTGTGTGAGGCAGCGTTATCGCACGCTCATCTACGAGTTGATGCGGCACCCCTTCGTTGCGACAATTGTTACCGGTGTGTTATATGGTTTCGTTTATCTGGTGAGCACCACGTTGGCATTGCCAGGCTCGTTGGCTGCAAGGTTGGATTTTACCCTGGCTCATTTTTGGACCGCGATGCTGGCTACCGGCGGAGAGCTGTTCCTTGCAGGTGTCATCTGCGAAATTGTCTCATTAATATTTCCCGAAAATTGGGGTCGTAAAACTCCTCTAGAACCCTCTCCGATTGAATCAAGTCTGCAAGTTCGTTTCTTCTACGGTACAGGGCCGCTGATTGTGCTGCTGCTGCTTACGCTTGCCTATGCAGACTGGAAGATCGCCGGCAGCGCTGCCCGCAACATGATTCGCGATCGGCTTTCGAGCACGGCTCAAGTAGCTGCGGATAGCGTGCCTTTCTTTCTGGAGACCGGACAGAACCTGATCCAGCAAATCAGCCGTAATGCCGCCTTGCAGAAACCTGATGCCGACCTATTGCCCGGCCAATTGGCGGAGTTAATGCGGGTTACCCCATATTTCAGTCAACTCTACTTCTTCGATGCCAATGGGAATCCGGTCACCGGCTATCCTGAAAAAGATTTAAATCGTCTGTTCCCCAGTCCGGAAGAACAGAACGGTGTCCAGCTCGCACTGCGCGGTGTCGTCGTGCAGAATTACACCCTGGCGCCAGCGAATGGGGAAAGCGCCGGCCAGGTGTCGTTTATTGCGACAGTGTTTGGTCAGGGGCACGTCCCTGCTGGCGCCGTGCTGGGTCGTACCGACCTGGCAACGAACCCGATCTTGCAGCCGATTGTCAAGTCGATGGACGATCTTCACGAGCTCGGCGGCCAGGGAGCCATCCTGGATGGAAGCGGTCGTGTGCTGTATACCTCGCAGGCGCTGCCGATGATGGCTACCTTTGGCAGCAATCTGTCGGACAGCCCCTCCTTCTTCGACGCAACCGGGCTGGACGGCACCCGCCAGTTGGTATTCTCCCAGCCCACGCAAGGGCAAGGCTGGTATATTCTACTTTCTGTACCAGCGCAAAGTGCCCAGCAGATGGGGATCAGCATCGCCGAACCGCTCTTGATCTTGATCTTTGGGATGGCTGTCTTCATCATCGTCTATCTGCGCTTGGGTTTGCGCGGCGTGACGGCATCGCTGCAAACGCTGGCGGCGGAGGCGGGGCACATTGCTGAGGGTCAACTCGATCGGTCGCTGCCCATTCATGGGGCGGATGAAGTCGGACGGCTGCGGCAGGCATTCGAACAGATGCGCGCCAGCTTGAAAAGCCGGCTGGATGAATTGAACCGCCTGCTCGTGGTGAGCCAGGGCGTCGCTTCGAGCCTGAAGGTGGAGGATTCTGTCAAGCCGATCCTTGAAGCTGCGCTGGCTAACGGGGCCTGTGCAGTGAGGGTAATTCTGACCGATGAAGCGCAGACCGAGGATCAATCGGTTGAGGCTGCCAGGTTTGGAATGGGGCCGAAATCCGATGAATTTGCCGACATGGACGAGCGCGTCCTCGGCTTGCTGGCCCAGCGTGAACCGCTGGTGCTTGGGAACCTGACCCGCGGGCGCGGGTTGAACTTACCGCCTGATGCGCCACACCCCGCTGCCTTGATGGCTGTCCGGTTGAAACACGAGAATCGTTCATTTGGCGCATTGTGGGTCGGCTATGACAACCCGCGGCGGTTCAGCGATGAGGAGATGCGTTTTCTGAGTACCCTGGCGGGTGAAGCCGCGCTGGCAGCGGCCAATGCCCGCTTGTTCACCTCGGCCGAAATCGGCAGAAAACGCCTGGAAGCTGTGCTTCGTTCTACCCCAGACGCAATCCTGGTGACAGATCAGAACAACCGCTTGCTGCTTTCCAATCCAGCGGCCTCCCAACTGCCAGGAATGAACGGTTCCCTGGTTAGAGGCAAGCCGATCAGCGAGATCATCAGCGATGCCGAGCTGCTTCGTCTGATGAACGATTCCCTGGAGAAACATTCCGCCACCGAGATATCCTTCCCCAACGGGCGCACCTACTACGCCACCGTATCGTTGGTTATGGTGGAGGAGCAGCCTGTCGGCCGCGTGTGCATTTTGCGGGACATCACCCATTATAAGGAAGTCGACGAGCTGAAGTCGGACTTCGTCGCCACGGTCAGCCATGACCTGCGCTCGCCTTTAAAGAATATGCGCGGTTATGCCACCCTGCTTCAAATGGTCGGCGATCTGAACGAGCAGCAGAAGACCTACGTGCGCAGGATCATCAGCGGGGTGGAGACGATGAACAGGCTGGTCAACAACCTGCTCGATCTGGGGCGCATCGAAGCTGGCGTCGAATTAAAGCTGGAAATGATCCCAGTGGTCGACGCGGTGGAGCGGGTGACGGACCAGCTTCAACTCCAGGCAGCCCAACGCAATATCCAGCTCGACCAGGAATTTCCTCTAGACGAAAATCCGGTGATCGAGGCCGATCGGGCGCTGCTGGAGCAAGCGCTCACCAACCTGATCGAAAACGCGATTAAATTCACCCCGGTGGGCGGGCAGGTGAGGGTTAAGGTTCAGACGCGTAAATCCGCAGTGATCTTCGCAGTACAGGACACCGGCATTGGCATCGCACCTTTGGATCAGCCGCGCTTGTTCGAAAAATTTTATCGGGGAGGCTCGCGAGAGGCGCAGCAACAGAGGGGCAGTGGCCTGGGATTGGCCATTGTTAAATCCGTCGCAGACCGCCATGGTGGGCGGGTTTGGCTAGAGAGCCAGCTCGGCAAAGGCAGCACTTTTTATCTGGAAATTCCATACAACCAGGCTTCACGTTAATCGGCGGAGGGGACAGAGCGATCGTTTTCCATAGCTAAGGGGGTTAAAAGACTCACCCTCGGATCAAACTCCGAGGGTAAGCCATGTACTGAGATAATGTTATCAATGGTCTATCCTACTCATGTAAGACCACTTTTCCCATATGTAAAAACTTGCCCGGCACGACGCCGTTTTCCAATGCCAGGTGGACGGTGAGCAACTGAATGGGTATGATTTCGGCCAGCGGCAAGCCTATTCCTTGTGCCGAGGGCATTAGAACTTGAGGCCCTGGCTGATCCGCGCCGGACGGGGCCACCCATAGCGAATGGGCATCCTGGCGTAACAGCTCATCGTGAAGGCGCAGCATCAGTTCCCTGGTTTCGGCCGGCCCGGCAAATAACAGCGCAGTCAGTTCTGGTCCGGCCAGCTCGATTGGACCATGGCGGAATTGGCCGGCTTCCAGGCCGAAAGCGCCAACCTTGGAAGCTTCATTGAGAATGAGCATGCCCGTGTAAACAGACGCCAGGGAAGGGCCGCGCCCGAGCAGGACCATGCGCCGGGTAAGAAGAACGCGATCCCGTAAATGTTGCAGTTGGGCTCTCCAATCGTCAAGATAGACGGCGATGGCATTAGCGGTTGCACTCAGATTGTCCCATCCTGCCTGCACATCTTCCCCAACCAGCGCCAGCGCGGCCAATTGCGCGACCGCCAGGGTGTTCAGGTAGGAATATGTCGAAACCGTGCGCTCATCGGCTGCCCAGATTGGCAGGGTGCACTCACCCGCGCTGACTGCCAGTGGGCTGCTCAAATCGTTGACGGTCGCCAGCAGAAATGCCTGGATATCTTTAAGCTGCTCAAGCAAAATGACAACCTCAGCGCTGCGCCCTGATTGAGAAAAGATCCAAACCAGGGTCTTTCTGGTGATCAGCGCGCGAGCAAAATGAACGAGCTCGGCTGTATCTAACCAATATGCAGGCAGACCGGCTTTCACTAACTGCAGCCAGACAGGGTAAGCCGCATAGAGGGATGCGCCCATTCCGGTCAATACAATACGGTCGATGCTGCCATCTTGGAGTCCCTTGACAAGGGATCTCAATGGATGCGGGTCAAAATGACTCAAAGCGGCTTGCAAAGCTTGAGGCTGCTTCAAAATGTCTTGCAGGTAAGTATTTTCTTCGAGATTCATTATTCCTCACGTTGTGACCAGATTGAATATGCAGCGCCGTAAATACCGGCGTGGTTTCCTAATCGTGCCAGCTCGATCTTCACACTTGTGGCAGGCACCATCACGGAATGGTCGGCGATGGCTGTTTGCAGGCGGGGCAGGAAAAGGTCGGAGCTTTTCATGACACCACCACCAAGCACGATCATGTCGGGTACAAAGCAGGTGATCACGTTGACGACGCCGATGGCGAAATAATCCGCCACCTTTTCCATGATCGAGCATGCCAGGCGGTCACCGGCGCGGGCCGCTTCAGCGACCAGACGGGCGTCGATTTTGTCAATATTGCCGCCAGCCATCTCCAAGATCATTGAAGAGGAGAGATCAGCTTCGCGAGCCCGGCGTGCTATGGCGGGTCCGGAACACAGGCTTTCCCAACAACCGTGAGCGCCGCAGTAACAAGGCGGTCCAGAAGGATCTACGATCATGTGGCCGCCATCGGGATGCGCATTATTCAGACCGCGATAGATGTGCCCATCCAGGATCAAGGATACGCCGATGCCGGTGCCCACGGTGATCGCATACAACCGGCGGACTGACTGCCCTGCCCCGCGCCAATACTCGCCCAGCGCGGCCGCATCCGCGTCGTTTTCAAGCGTGATCGGAACATCATAATACTTCCTCAGCCAGCGGGTGATGGGCACTTCTTTCCAACCGGGCAGAGTATAGGGATTGTTGATGACCCCCAGCACCGGGTCAACCGGTCCGGTTGAACCGATGCCAATTCCAACCAGAGGGCGGGCGTCTGTCTCCGTCAGGACCTGCTCAATTAAGGCGCTGATGCGCGCCAAGCCGGCTTCAGGTCCCCGCGCGGCTTCAATCAAAGCATCATGCACGGCGAGCAATGTCCCTTGCTGGTCGATGGCCCCAACGCGAACAGACATGCCCCCCAGGTCAATACCGATCGCGATTTCGTCTTTCATCCCTTAACGGCTCCGGCTGTCAGACCACTGACGATGTAGCGCTGGAAAATGAGCGAGAGGATGACCGGAGGAATGGCCGCCAGCACGCCGCCGGTCATCATGCTGCCGACGTCCACAACGTAGCGCCCCGTAAACTCAGCAATTGCCACCGGCACAGTCTTAGCCGCAACGGTGCTGGTAAAGATGAGCGCAAAGAAGAATTCATCCCAGGCGGTTAGAAAAACGAACAGGCCGGTCGAGATGAGACCCGGCGTGGAGATGGGCATGATGATGCGAAAGAGTGTCTCGAGACGGTCACAGCCATCGATGCGGGCGGCGTCCTCGAGTTCTATGGGTATGGTATCGAAGAAGGCGGCCATCAGCCAGATGGCAAACGGCAGGGCGAAGCTGAGATAGGTGATGATCAGGATGCCCGGCGTATTGAGCAGCCGATACCGTGAGGCGAAAAGATAGAGCGGAATAACCAGTGAAATTTCCGGGATCATGCGAGTGCCCAAAATGCCGAGCAGGATAGGTTGACGAAAGGGCATCCGCAGGCGGATCAAAGCGTAAGATGCCAATGAACCAAAAACCAGCGTAATCGCGGTGACTGAAGAGGCGACAAGAAGTGAATTCCACAAGGTGATGCGGAAAGTTCTGGCTACCTCGGAGGTGCCTTGGGCCGGGAAGAAGATATTCATGTAGTTCTGCAAAGTGGGCTGGTGCGGGATCCAATGGATGGGCACCGAGAGCAGCTCGGCCCGCGTGGATATGCTCGAGATTACCAGCCAGGCCACGGGTAAATAAACGAACAACAACACCGGCACCACAAGCAACCCGAGGAGCAACTTGCGCAGAATTTTTGGTTTCATCTTTCCACCGGGCGGTACAAAATGCGGATGTAGATAAATGCCATGATCAGGGTAAAGATCGAGATCAGGAATGCCAGGGCAGAGCCGCGTCCTACATGACCAAAACTGAATGATTCCAGATAAGTCAGGAAAGAGATCGTAACGGTTCCGAAGGCCGGCCCACCGTTTGTGATGACGTAGATAATATCAAACACGCGGAAGGCTTCGACTGTGCGGATCACCAGGGCAACGAGAATAGCCGGACGCAGCAAAGGCAGGCGAATGAACACAAAGCGCTGAAGAGCATTGGCGCCATCCACTGAAGCGGCTTCATCCAGATCCGTGGGCAATGTGGCCAGCGCCGCCTGAAGGATCAGGGCAATGAAGGGCACGCTGTGCCAGATGTCGGCCAAAATGACCAGGTTCATGGCCGTATTCGGCTGGGTGAGCCAGGGGATGTATTTGTCGATTAAACCGAGCTGCAGCAGGAGGCCGTTGAGCGCGCCGTAATCGGCGTTATAGATCCAACGCCACATCGTGCCGTTGACAATCGTGGGCACCGCCCAGGGTATGATCAAACTGGTGCGTAAAAACTGCCACCCCGGTGGGTGGGTGTGGATGAGCTGGGCAATCGCCAATCCCAGGAGCAGCTCCAGGCCGACCGAAACGATGGTGAAATATAACGTGCGGCTGATGGTGACCCAAAAAACCGGATCGGTGAGCAGGGCGGCGTAATTACCCAGCCCGACAAAGGTCTGCTCCGAAGTGACGCCGCGGCTCAATTCGAACAGGCTGAGATAAACGGTGGAGATGATCGGCTGCAGCGAAATTCCCACAATGATGATCAGGCTGGGAAGGATCAGCAAGAAGCCGATCAGAGCATCTTGTTGAGTGAGGGTTAATTTGCGGCGCATGGCGTCAGCGGTAAAGAGGATGGGGGAGCAACCCCCATCCTCTCTAAAGGTTTGGCGTTATTTGGCGAGCTCGACCCACTTGGCAGCTGCCTCGTCGAGGGCCTGTTGGGCGGATTTCTTCCCCGTCAAAGCTTCCTGCAAGGCCAACTGCAGGGCTTTTGATGCCTCAAGATAATAAGCGACTTTTGGCCGAACATGCGCGAAGGGGAATTGTTCGCTGAACATCGGCACTGTGGTTGCATTGGCGGGGGTGTAGCCCTTGAGCTTTTCCAGATTGGCCCCCTGGAATGAGGTTTGCCAGATGGGCAGGAGATGGGCGGAGTAGCGGTTCTGAACGTCTTCCGAGGTGAGAAATTCGATGTATTTCCAGGCCGCATCCTTGTTGGGCGAAGTCGCCGCAACCGAGAAGCCCATCGAGCCATTGATAGTGGCGCTCTGTACCCCTGAGCCAGCGAATGCGGGCATCAGCGCCATCTTGACCTGGCCGGTCACCTGAGACTGCTCTTTGTTGAAGTTGGCCAAGTCGTACATGTACACCCAGTTTGTCGCAAAAACTGCTTTGCCCTGGGAGAATACGTTGCGGACATCTTCCTCGACGTAGGAGACCGAAGCCGGATTGGTGATGCCATCTTTTATGGTCTGGATCATCCAGTTCAAGGTCTTCACGCCGGTGGCGTCATTAAAGACCGGTTTGCCCGCGTCATCCACAAGACGCCCCCCATTGCCGTACAGGAGAGTTACCCAATCGCAGATGGCAGCCTCATACTGCCCCCACGACCAGACCACGGGATATTCCACGATGCCTTTTTGTTTGATCACTTTGGCCTGATCGACCATCTCATCCCACGTCTTGGGTGGAGCGGTGAAACCGGCATCGTTGAGGAGTTTCTCATTGTAGTAGAAATATTTTTCGTCCAACAGCCAGGGCATGCCAAATACCTTGCCGCCAACCGTGGTGATATCCCAAGAGGCCGGGAAGATTTTGTCGCGCATATCCTTGGTTATTCGGTCGGTGACATCCAGGATGTAACCAGCCTTGGCGAATTCCGCATACCAGATATCATCCACAAGGAAAACATCGTAGGCAGGCGGCTTGGCGGCCATGGCAGTAGTGATCTTGTCGTGCAAGGCATCGTAGGATACGTACTCGATTTCCACTTTAATGGTGGGATTGGCCTTATTGAATTCGTCTACGATGGCGTTCATTTCATCAACGGTTGGACCGGCCTGTTCCATAGTCAGGACGTGAATCGTCACCGGACCGGCCTGGCTGGGTTGGCAGCCCATAGCGCTGATCAGCAGCACCAGCACAAATGCCAGGGTTAAGATCTTCGCCGTAGTTCTCATTTTTTTCTCCTCGCTTTTGGAAATAAACCTGGTCGATCGAGAACGGATGCTCCACAAACAAACCCTATGGACTTTATCGACCTCCTTTCCAGCTTTAAATTCCGGTTTCCAACTGCCGGAATTGGAAGTAAAACTCTCCCTTGTCGCCATTGGACATGGACCAGGAGTACTCGACGGCTACACCATTGTCCATGAAGGCGACGATTTCGCTGATCAGCGCTGGCAGGCCAGCCTCCGTACTGAAATAGGCGGCCTCCCTAGAGGTGAGCAGGGCAGGCTTGATGGTATGCTCCAATACGGTGATGGTCACTCCGAAACGTTGATGCAAGATTCGATACAGGGAATCGTAAGGGCCCCACTCTAGTTCCTCGAGGCCGGGAAAGCGCTGGTGAGGAAGATAAGCGACTTCATACAGAATGGGTATCTCATCCGCCAGCCGCAAGCGGCTCAACTCGATCAAAGCCTCGCCAGGTGCGACTTTCAGTTTGTGGGCAATTTGAGGGGGCGCCGGGGTCAATCGTTTGTCCAGCAGGCGGCTGCTAGGCTGGCGTCCGATGGCTCTCATTTGCTCGGTAAAGCTCAACTTGCTGGCCGTGATGGTGGCCCGGAAGGGTTGTTGAACGAAGGTACCCACCCCCTGACGCCGGCTAAGCCAGTTTTGGCGGACCAGCTCTTCTAAAGCTCGGCGCACAGTAAGACGGCTGACGCCATATAGCGTGGCCAGCTCCGATTCTGGGGGAATCATCTGGCCGGATTCCAGATCGCCGCGCAAGATCAGATCCTTCAAATTGCGTTCAATTTGATCATAGAGCGGCAATTTACTGGAATGGTCGATTTTGAGGCGGGTTTTATCGATTTCCATCAGAGATATAGAGATATAGACGTCAATACAAATTTATTGTAGCACTTTTTGAAATAGATTCAAGCAGAAATGGTGGAACTGGGGAAAAAATAAGCGGTGACATTGTCAATTCGAGATATCGTTGATATAATATGTGTCGAAAAAGAAAAGATGGTTTAGATAAGAGCAAATTCAAAAGTGCTATTGACAAAGTAATTACCGATTGGTATAATAATTTGTCATGCACTATAGGCATGGTTTATCTGAAGAACGAGCGCCTGGGTAATGGATTCTCATGCGCTTGTGTTTTGTTTATTTAATTAATTCTTCCGCGTAATTTTGCCCAGGAGGAAGATTAGTGGAAACCAAAGGCTTGACTGCTCTCCGCATCAGTCTGGCATCGCCAGAAACGATCCGTAGCTGGTCATATGGGGAGGTGTTGAAACCCGAGACGATCAATTATCGCCGTCTCCGCCCTGAAAAAGATGGGTTGTTCGACGAGGCCATTTTTGGCCCAACCCGTGATTGGCAATGTTATTGCGGGAAATATAAGAACCCGCGCTATAAGGGTATTATCTGTGATAAGTGCGGCGTAGAAGTCACCCGTTCATCTGTGCGGCGTGAACGGATGGGACACATCGAGCTGGCTACGCCGATTGCGCACATCTGGTACACGCGGCGCATCCCTTCCTACCTGGGGCTGCTGCTCGACATCTCACGCCGGAACCTCGACCGGGTGCTGTATTTCGCCCAGTACATCGTCACATATGTGGACGAGGATGCACGACAGAAGGCGCTCAAGCGCCTTGAGGACGACATCAGCGTCTCTGAGCGTGAGATCGCTGCACAAATCAACGCGCAGATCGTCGAAGTCAAGCAGAATCGCGACCGCAAGCTCAAGGAACTGGCTCAACAACGCGCCGAGCTGGAGGCGCGCTACGACGAAGAGATCGCTACCAAACTTGAGCCGGTTATCCAGGAAGGCCAGCGGCTGGAACAGAATCTCCAGGAAAAGGTAGGGACAGCCTTACGCACGGCGGTGTCCTTCTCGGCCGACGGGGATCGTGTGGTGATCGCCGAAGCCGGAGAGACCATCACCGCGCAACACCTGGCGCGCATCCAGCAAGTGGTCAAGCAACGGCTCGAAGAGCTGGAGAACGAGCTCAAAGACCAGAAACAGCGCGAGATCGAACAGATCAAGTTGAGCGAAGCTACGGTGCGCGCCGAGGCCGAAGAGGCCATGAACCAATTGCGCAACCAGCTCGAGGATCAATCCTCCGAATCACAGAATCAGAACGCCCGCATGCGCGATGAGCTCCAGGAACTACGGCCGTTCACATTCCTGAGTGAAAGCCGCTACCGCGAGCTTAAGCAGCGCTGGGGACAGGTCTTCCGCGCGGATATGGGCGCAGAAGCTTTCTATGATATTTTGCGCCGGCTCGATCTGGAAAAGCTGTCTGAAGAGCTGTGGCGCGAAGTGCGTACCTCCAAGAGCAAGCAGAAGCGCAAGAAGGCCACCACCCGGCTCAAGGTCGTCGAGGCGTTCGTGCGCTCGGGCAATCGACCGGAGTGGATGATCCTGACTGTCCTGCCGGTGATTCCACCGGATCTGCGCCCCATGGTGCAGCTTGACGGCGGCCGCTTCGCCACTTCAGATCTCAATGACCTGTACCGTCGGGTAATCAACCGCAACAACCGTCTGAAGAGGTTGCTGGAGCTTGGCGCCCCGGATGTGATCGTGCGTAATGAGAAGCGCATGTTACAGGAAGCCGTGGATTCGCTCATCGACAACTCGCAGCGCGGCAAAGCCCTGTCGCGGCGCGGTCGACGGGAGCTCAAATCGCTCAGCGATATGCTGAAAGGCAAAAAAGGTCGTTTCCGCCGCAATTTGCTGGGTAAGCGCGTCGACTACTCCGGCCGCTCGGTGATCGTGGTCGGTCCCAGCCTTAAATTGTATCAATGCGGGCTGCCCAAGACCATGGCGCTGGAGCTGTATCGGCCTTTCGTAATTGCCCGTCTGGTGCAGCATAACTACGCAGCCAACGTCAAGGGCGCGCGCCGATTCATCGAGCGCAACCGGCCTGAGGTGTGGGAGGTGCTGGAAGAGGTCATCAAAGAGCGGCCAGTGCTGCTTAACCGTGCGCCGACCCTGCACCGGCTCGGCATCCAAGCCTTCGAACCGATTCTGATCGAAGGTAGCGCTATTCAGCTTCACCCATTGGTTACCACGGCATTCAATGCCGACTTCGACGGCGACCAGATGGCCGTGCACGTCCCTCTATCCGACAAGGCAGTATGGGAAGCGCGCCAGCTCATGCTGGCTTCAAAGAACCTTCTCAAGCCAGCCGATGGCGAGCCGATCATCAGCCCTTCCAAGGACATGGTCCTGGGCGTCTATTATCTCACGGCGGCAGATGACCTGGAGCATAAGGGTGACGGCAGTGCCTTCAGTGACATGGACGAGGTCGAGCTGGCCTACAGCCTGGGTCACGTGGAAGTCCACTCGAGGATCAAGGTGCGGGTGAAAACGTGGTACGCCGAGAATGGCGACCGCCTTGCCGAGCCAGAGACTCGTTTGGTGGAAACAACGGTTGGGCGGGTGATCTTCAACCGTATCCTTCCGGAGGACGTGCAGTTCGTCAACGACGTGCTCGATAAAGGCGGCATTAAAGATTTAATCGCGGTCGTTTACGAGATCTGCGGCCAGGAAGTCACCACAGAGGTGGCTGACCGCATCAAGGATATCGGCTTCGAATACGCCATGCGATCCGGAGCCACTCTGGCGGTGGCTGATATCACCGTGCCGCCGGAGAAAGAGCAGATCATTAACCAGGCGCTCCAGGAGGTGGAGGCCGTGCAGCGCGACTATCGCCGCGGCCTGCTCACCGAGCAGGAGCAGAATGAGCGCGTGATCGAGATCTGGCAGCAGACCACCAAGGACGTGGCCGAGGCGGTCAAGCAATACATGGATCCGAACGGCAACCTGGCCACCATGGCCAACTCCGGTGCCACGAAGGGCGGCTTCGGACCGATCTCACAGCTAGCCGGCATGCGCGGCCTGATGGCTGATCCAGCTGGCCGCATCATTCCGCTGCCTATCCGCTCTAACTTCCGCGAGGGCCTGACCGCTCTGGAGTACTTCATCTCAACCCACGGCGCACGCAAGGGCCTTGCAGATACCGCGTTGCGTACGGCGGATGCCGGTTATTTGACCCGCCGTCTTGTAGACGTAGCTCAGGACGTGATCATCAACGAGGAGGACTGCGGCACCCATGATGGCATCTGGATCCGCAAGTCGGATGATGTAGCTGGTCAAACCCTGGCCACACGCCTGTACGGGAGAGTAACAGCCGATCGTGTGATCGATCCAAGAACGGGCGAGGTCCTGTTGGAGCGCAACACGATGCTCGGCCATAACCAGGTGCGTCAGATCATCAACGCCGGCATTGAGGCGGTGCGGGTGCGCTCACCGCTGACCTGCGAGCTGTTGCACGGGGTGTGCGCTGAATGTTATGGTATGGACCTTGGCCGCGGTACGCGAGTCGAGCTGGGCGCGGCGGTAGGCATTGTCGCGGCCCAATCCATTGGCGAGCCTGGAACGCAACTGACCTTGCGCACCTTCCACACCGGTGGTGTGGCGGCTGGAGGAGACATCACCACTGGTCTCCCCCGTGTGGAAGAGTTGTTCGAGGCGCGTCGTCAGCCCAAGGGCGAGGCGATCGTCTCCCGCATCGCTGGCACCGTGCGGGTGATGCAATCCGACCGCTACAGCGATCTACGGCTGGTGCGCGTCGAGCACAGCGAATTGGTGAGCGATGAGTACGAAGTGCCCGAGGAATGGGAGCTCCAGGTCGAGGATGCGGGTGCTGTCGAACAGGGTGAAGTGATCGCCAGCCTGGGCGATGCTCAGATCATTGCGCAACACTCAGGCCGGGTGCGGATAGAAGGGAGCAAGGTCATCGTCTCGTACGAGCAGCGTGAGGAAGAGGAATACGAGATCCCCAGCACAGCCCGGCTGGTTGTGAAAGATGGCGAGAAAGTTGAAGCCGGGGAGCCGCTCACCGAAGGTTCGCTCAACCCGCACCTGATCCTGCGCATTAATGGGCGCGAAGCCTGCCAGATGTACCTGCTGAGCGAGATACAAAAGGTTTACCGCTCTCAAGGTCAGAATATCAACGATAAGCACTTTGAAGTGATTGTGCGCAAGATGCTTGGCAAAGTGCAGGTCGTCCGTCCAGGCGACACGCCCTACCTGCCTATGGATCTGGTGGATCGCCTGGAAATCAAACGGGTGAACGAAGAGCTGATCGCCCAGGGAAAGCAGCCCGCACGCTTCGTCGAAGTGCTGCTGGGTGTAACCAAAGCTTCACTGAGCACCGATTCGTTCCTTTCCGCTTCCTCGTTCCAGCACACCATCAAGGTGCTGGCAGGAGCTGCAATCGCTGCTTCTGAGGATCCGCTGTACGGCCTGAAGGAGAACGTCATCATCGGCAAGCTGATCCCGGCCGGCACCGGTTTCGTCCCCGGACGGTTCAAGAGGGAACCGCTGGTAGAACGCCGCGTGTCAGTATCCAACTTGCCGTCTGCAGATTGAGACTGCAGGGAAAACAATCAAACCGAGGGCTTTCTTAGCCCTCGGTTTTTTTATTTTTATGTCTCGATCCGCCTTGCTTGACGGATGGCTGGAAAACCCTTAAGATAAGCCCAGTGGGTGAGGCAATTAAGGGTGTTCGATTCGTTTTGCCTTGTTTGACGGAGTCTCCGAAATGGAACTTGGCTTGATTCGCAAGATCGACATCGACCACGAGATGCAGCAGTCGTATCTGGATTACGCCATGAGCGTGATCGTCGCGCGTGCGTTGCCTGACGCCCGGGACGGATTGAAACCGGTGCAGCGGCGCATCCTCTACGCCATGTACGACATGGGCTTGCGCCCGGACTCGGCCTACAAGAAGTCGGCGCGCATCGTGGGCGAGGTGCTGGGCAAATACCATCCACACGGCGACATGGCCGTTTATGAGGCGATGGCGCGCATGGCGCAAGATTTTTCCATGCGCTACGTCCTGGTGGACGGGCAGGGCAATTTCGGCAGCGTGGATGGCGATCCGCCGGCAGCCATGCGTTATACCGAGGCCCGTCTGACGCCCGTTGCCATGGACATGCTTAACCAGATAGACAAGAATACGGTGGACTTCGTCGCGAATTTCGACGATACCCTCAAAGAACCGCTGGTTTTGCCGGCAGCCATCCCCAACCTTCTGGTGAACGGCGCGACTGGCATTGCGGTGGGCATGGCGACCAATATTCCACCGCACAACCTGGGGGAAGTGGTGGATGCGCTGGTTTTCATGCTGCAGGAATGGGAGCATCTGGATGACATCGCCGTGGACCGGCTGATGGGCTTCATCCAAGGGCCGGATTTCCCCACCGGTGGTGTGATCATCCAGGATCCGCAGGGGGATGCGCTGACCTCGGCCTATGGCTCGGGACGCGGGCGGGTGATCGTGCAGGCGCGCGCGCATCTGGAAGAAATGGGCAGGGGCAAGAACCGCATCATCGTTACCGAGCTGCCCTACCTGACCAACAAGGCCGGGTTGATCGAGCGGATCGCAGAGCTGGTGCGGGAAGGGGAGTTGGAAGGGGTGGCTGACCTGCGCGATGAATCGGATCGGCAGGGTATGCGCATAGTCATTGAATTGAGCAAGGCGGCTGAGGCCGATAGCGTGCTGCGCGAGCTGTACCGGCGCACGCCGATGCAAAATACCTTCAGCATTAATCTGTTAGCTCTGGTAGACGGCGAGCCAAGATTACTTTCGCTCAAGCAGGCCCTGCGGGTGTATGTCGAGCACCGTCTCATGGTCATCCGCCGACGTAGCGAGTACGATCTGGAACGCGCCCGACAGCGAGCCCATATCCTGGAAGGCCTGCGGGTGGCGCTGCAGCACCTGGATGAGGTCATTAGCCTGATTCGCACTGCGCCGGATGTGGATGCAGCCCGCCAGCGGCTGACCAAGCGCTTCCGGCTGAGTGAAGTACAGGCCAATGCCATCCTTGAGATGCAATTGCGCCGCCTGGCCGCGCTGGAGCGAAAGAAGATCGAGCTCGAATACAAGGAGACCATTGCGCTGATAAAAGAACTGGAAGGGCTGCTGCGCTCACCCAGGAAGATGCGCCAGGTCGCCATCGACGAGTTGCTGGCAGTCAAGCAGGCGTACGGCGACCGGCGGCGCACTCAGATTGTGCGGCTGAAAGAGGGCGTTTCGGCGACGGCTTTGCTGACCACGACCGATTTGACTCCCGAGAAGATCGTATGGGTGGGGGCGACCGAGGATGGGCATATAGCCCGTACTGCTGGCGAGGATATGCCAAAAATGAGCGGTCGTGACGCACCGAGCTGGCTGGTGCGCACCAGCACCCACCAGGTGCTTTATCTGGTCAGCGATCGGGGGCGGGCGGCGGCCATCCCGGTTCACGCCGTCCCGGAGGCGGAAGATTTCACGCAGGGGGCCGCTTTTGCCAGCATCTCCCCGCTGGACGGGAGCGAGCCGCTGGCGGCCATATTTGCGTTGCCAGCCGCGCATACGAAAGAGAGCGAAGGACGCTTTGTGATGACCGTCACGCGGGGCGGTATGGTTAAGAAGACCGCGGTCGGTGAATTGCCAGGACCATCTGCACAGAGTTTTTGGCTGGCGAAAGTGAACGAGGGAGACACCTTAGGCTGGGTGCTGCTGACAGACGGTAAGACCGACATCCTCCTGGCGACGGCGCAGGGCATGGCGATCCGCTTCTCTGAGGAGGATGTACGCCCCATGGGGCTGGTCGCAGCCGGCGTCGGAGGGATCAAGCTGGGAGTAGGGGATGAGGTGATCGGGGCTGCTACGCTCTCTCACGCCGGGCAGGTCTTTTTCCTGGCGTCCGACGGCAAGGCCAAGAGGGTTGAAATCAAAGAGTTCCCCAGGCAAGGGCGCTATGGCCAGGGAGTGATCGTATGGAAGCTGGTCCGCGGTGTGCGCCTGGCGGGAATTCTGGCAGGCAAGGCAGGCACCCGAGGGACGATACTTTTTGTGCGTTCGGCGGCGCGGGCGGTGCGCCTGGAGGAGGCAGCCCCGCGCAGCCGCAGCGCGGCAGGCGCCCGCTTGCTTGAGCTCAAGCCGGGTGATGCGCCGCTCGAGGTGGTGGCAATCTGGGATGCGCTCGGCCCGTGGGGAGGCGCATCCAGCGAGGTGGTGAAGGCATCGGCCCGCAAGGCGGGGGGGACGGGCCGGTCCAGGACGAAAGCGGACGGCGCGAGAATCAGGGCGGGTAAGTCAGGCCAGGCAAAATTAACGCCAAAGTCCGAAGATACTACTGCAGAGCATGGCCAGCCGGGGTCCTTCAGTGCAGTGATCCCTGAGGATGGCAAAAAGGCGCGAAGACCGACACAAAATGCAAACGCGGCTGGTCAGGGGAAAGCGGCGAAACCGGCGGCCCAACGACGCAGCAAATCCACATCTTCTGACCAGTCCAGGCGGGCGGGAAACGGAAGGAAGAAGGCTGTTGCCTCAGGTGCCGGAGGGCAAACGGCGTCAGGGGAGGGGCGTGGTGAGGAGAGTTCAGCTGCGATTACTGCCAGGAAACCCCCTGAGGTGAAACCGGCCGCGACCGCGGTGCAAAAACCGAAGAAACGACAAGGTCCGGCCGTCGCGGCAAAAAAGTCGACAAAAACATTGGCAAAAGATGAAACCTCAAGCCTGACTGGCCCACCGGCGGAAGAGGAGCGGACAGGCGGGAAATCGGGGTCGAAGGCGAAACCACCCGCAAAGCCGAGGGCGAAGGGTGCGGGGAAAACGGAGGGAACGTAGTGGGGGATTAATCAGGCAGTCGAAATAGTGAAATAGGTGTAATGGTAGCCGATCTTGCCCTTGAGCAGTCCGATCGTGTCGCTGCCGTTTTTCACCACCCCTTTGGATGAGACTGCCTGCCAGGTGAGCACAAGGGTGTTCGCCGATCCATTTTTACCGGTGAGGATGAAACGGCCTTTGGGTAGAAGCTTGCCTAAAAAGGTTTCGTACCAGGAGCGGATGGCATCCGGTCCCAGAAGGGTTTCATCGGCGGTGATGTGTACGCCGCCGGGGTCGTACAGGCCTGCCAGGCCGGCGACATCTCCGGCGTTGAGCAGGTCGATGAACTGTTCTGGCAGGTCTTTTTGCGGCGTCGCTCCCGGCCATTGATAGGCGGCTATCACATCCCAAAGAGCGGGAAGGTCGCGTTTGCATTCATCCCAACTGAAAAAATTCACCCCATCCAGATGCAGGCCGGCAGCGGTTTCCAGATATGTCTGCGTATCTTCGGGTGTAGGCCGCCAGCCGTTAACCTTGTAGGTTGGGCCGGTCGGAATGATGGGCCGAAATGGAGCCAGCTTCTGATATTCCTTGATTACACGGTCAAGCTGGGAAGCGGGGTTGTGAGCCTGTTCCCAATAGACTTGGGGCATGTTGTAATCTACGGCTTCCAGAAAAACGCGCCAGGGAAAGGTGCGGTGATAGCTCGGATAGCGGTATGAGCTGAGGGCCATTGGCAAATCAGGCAGGTTCTTGCGCAGCTCATGGGTGAATTTCTTCGCAGCGGCTTCACGGCCGGGTTCTTCGTATTCCAGCTCGGCGTCGATCACATAGCCGTCCAGGTTCAGGGTGCTGATGCGCTGGATCGCCTTGCGCGCCTCACCGAGCGGATCGCTGCCGTAAACGTAATGCCAGCCCCACACCTGGATGCCCAAGTTGCGCAGCGCTTGAGCCACCGGAGGGATCAGGTCCTGGCCTTTTTCTCTGTCGAAATTGGTATAGGTGATTCCATCCCCAATCTTGATCGCCACGTGGGTCAAACCGGCGGCCTGGGAGGCTTTGGCAATGTCCTCTGCCGAACCCTTCTCGCAGTTGGGTATTCGCCAGATGAAGAAGCCCTTACCTTGAATCGCCATGCAATGAATTCCCAAATCTCCAAAGGCTGAAATGTATGGTCAGGCTTTAGCCTCGCCGGCCAGGCCAAGCTCAGGCGCAATGCGGCGCATGGCCAGGATGACATTGTCAGTGTGTTCCCATAAGTCGATGCCGAAATCGCGCGCAGAGGCTTCGATCTCCTCGCGGTTGGCGCCAGCCGCGAAGGCACGGTCTTTCCACTTCTTTTTGACCGAAGCAGAAGTCAGGTCGTACAGGGAGCGCGAGGGGCGCACCAGGGCGACAGCGGTGATCAACCCGGTGATCTCGTCGCAGGCGGAGAGCGCTTTGCGCATACGGGAATCGCGTGGGACACCGGTGTTGATCCCATGGCTCAAAATGGCCAATACGATTTCTTCGGGAACTCCGCGCTGGCGCAGAAGGGGGGCGCCTGCGGATGGATGGAGATCAAGCGTGGGGTGAATTTCCCAATCGAAATCGTGCAGCAGCCCGGTCAACCCCCACATATCCTCGTCCTCGCCGAACTTCTCGGCGTAAAAGCGCATGGCGGCCTCTACGGACAGCATGTGCTTGATCAGGTTTTGATTCTTCACATATTCATTGACGATCGCCAAGGCATCGGTGCGGTCCATCTCTTCTCCTGTTGCGTTGGTTTTTGATAAAGTGCAATAATTATACCGTCTTGGCTCAGGCCAGCCGATCAGCCTAAATCCCTGATCGCGAACCGAACCAACAAGGCGAAGATGCATTGGATCGGCGGTTCACAATAAAAACCGGCATTACAGGATGACAGAGCTCACGGCGTAATAAAATCAGACACAAATCGTTATAATAATTGTGTTGGGGAAGAGGGACGGTTTCTCCGCAGAAACAGCCGAGTTTTTTGTAATCGAAGAAACAGGAGCAGCCGCAATGAAGCCACAGGTCTTTTACGATCGCGTGAATACTGCACTGGCCGCTTCGCCGGAGGATCGGCGTGCGGTGTTGGTTAGTCTCCACGCCGAACTGGTAAACGAATATCTGGATGCGGTCCGTGCGATCACCCCCGGACAGGCGGCGCGCAGGGTGCGTGATGGCCGCACAGTCGCTGAAGTGGTTGGCCACATTGCCGAATGGGATCGCTATACCCTGCTCGCCGCAGGCGAGCTGTTGTCCGGCGTCGTATGGCCGCGCATCATGAGCATGACAGGCTACGTAGACACGAATGGGGAGGAGCACAGCTTTGCTGGGGTGGACGACTTCAACGCTTTCGTACGCGCTCGGCAGGCAGATATACCCTGGAAGGAAATCCAGCGTTTAGCCGAGGACAGCGCCACGTGTTTCTACACGCTGATGAGCCAGCCGCGACTGCTTTCGGCCGCCATCCTGCAGGGGAGTCGCGAGACAATATGGAAAACTTCTGCCGGCGAGGAAATCAGCCTGCCCTGCGGCTGGTACCTGTGGTTGACTTCCCTGGAACACATTGCCGTTGACCACGCAGCCGATCTGTCATCTTTCGGCGGAGAGATCACACGGCCTATTCGATAGCCGCAATCCTATGATTATCCTGACATTTGCGGGAAAATCGGTTCGGGTTCTCCCAGAATGGGTAAAGGGCGGCTGACCCAAACTTGCCAGATGGCGACGAGTGAGGCGGGCAACTCGCGTAGATTCCAGAAGAGATACGGTGTGCGGGAGTAAATGCGCCGGTCTGCGCTCACCCCCACTGCGCTGATGCCCAATGCATTGCAGGTGAAAATGGCGCGCGGCAGGTGAAAATTCTGCGTGACCAGGATGGCCTGGCTTACGCCAAAGATATGACCAGCCCGATAACAGGTGTCATATGTGCGGCGACCAGCGTAATCCAGGACGATGGCATCCTCCGGAACGCCCAGGCTGAGGGCGTATTCGCGCATGGCGCCCGGTTCATTATAATAGATGTAACTGTTATCCCCGCTCATCAACAATTTCTGCACTTTACCGGCGAAGAACAAGTCCGCTGCGGTGGACACCCGATCGCGCAGCACCGGGGTGGGTGTACCATCCCGCCATAATCCGGCCCCGAAGACGATCGCCACCGGCGCTGCCGGGACGGTGTCTGCACGGTAGATGCGGGGCCGGGAGTAAAGTTGCGTGATCAGAAGGGAAATCGCGAGCAGGGGGATGGCCGCGATGAGCAGTACCGCCAGCAACCGCAGGATTGCCAGCATGAACCTTTTGAGCATATTAGACCAGCTTCTCCCTCAATTTTGCACTGGCGAAATCCATCATGGCGACGACTGCGACGATGAACACAACCACCGTACCAGCTTTGTGATATTGGAGCAATCCGAAGAATGTATTCAACATCAGTCCAATGCCGCCGCCGCCGGCAAAACCGATGATGGTCGCCATGCGTACGTTGATGTCCCACTGGTAGATCAAATAGGAAGTAAAAGGAGGAACAATTTGGGGGAGGATGGCGTAATTGATCACCTGCAGCGGATTAGCGCCGGTCGCCGTGACCGCTTCGATCGGGCCGGGATCGATCTCTTCGATGGCCTCGGAAAACAGCTTGCCGATCAGCGCGAAGGTGGTCACCGCCAGGGCCATCATGCCGGCGAATGGGCCGATGCCAACCCAGAATACGAAGATGGCGGCGTACAGCAGGGCCTCGATGGAGCGCAAGACGTTGAATATTCCGCGCGTCAGGTAGAATATCCAGACGGACAGCCTGCTTCGCCCGGTCAAATTGCGGGCGGCAAGGAAACTGAACGGCAAAGCGATAATCGCACCTAACGTAGTGGCCAACATCGCCTGGAAAACCGTGACCAGCATCTGCTGGACGACCTGGGCGAGTGTATTCGGGCTTAAGTCGATGGTGACAAAATCATGCAGGATGCTGCCCAGGGTGGGCGCCGGCGCGAGCATGTCTTTGATGTTGATCTCTGAGATATTCCAGCAATAGATAAAAGCCAGGACACCCAACAGGATCAGGATAGCGGTGCGCAATTTGACCCAAGATGAACGCTTTTTTTCCGGTTCCACAGGCCGATCAGCCAATATGCGCGCGCGCCAGGTGCTGCTGATCGCATCTACCAGGATGATCACAACCGCCACGGTCCACAAAGCGGCGGCATAAAGCTGATAACCGCCCATGCGGATGGTCTCGACTACGAAGAAACCGATGCCGCCGCCAGCCACAAAACCGACCACGGTGGCCGCGCGCATGTTGATGTCCCAGCGCAAGAGGGTATAGGCCAGGAAAGGCGGTACGATTTGCGGCACCACGGCGTAGCGCAGGGTCTGGATCAAGTTGGCTCCGGAAGCGGTCACCGCCTCCACCGGGCCGGGATCGATGTGTTCGATCTCCTCGGAATATAGTTTCGCCAGGGCAGCCAGGGAGTGGATCGTGAGCGCGATTACACCGGCGAAGCTGCCCAACCCTACCCACACGATGATCAGCAGACCCCAAACCACCGGATCGACGGCACGAACGATGTTCAAAATAGTCCGGGATATGTAATAGATAACATTTCCACCCGGAACACGCGACATGATGTTATGGGCTGCAAAGAAGCTGATCGGAATGGCGAGAATCGTGGAGAAGATCGTGGCCATGAGACCCATGGCAATCGTCTCGACCAGACTTCCAGCTACAAAGCTGTTCACCTGGTCGCCGGCTTGAGCCAGACCGAGCCTGACCATCCATTTGGGCGCATCGACCTTTTCGACCCGCCCGAGGATATCCAGCAAGGTCTTGCTGGCCCGGATCGGACCTTGAGTGGGGCGACCGGCCAGTTTGTCGCCAATATATTGGCTCATACACTGCCAGGAACAAATGCGATCTTCACCATTAACGGTGATGGTGATCATGTCCGGGTTGATCAGCTTAGTCGCCACCGATCTGGCCTCGTTGAAGCGCGTCACCAGGCGCTCGGGCTTAATTTGGGTGACTTTCCAGGCCACGACGTAGAGAATGACCAGCACCAGGAGCAGACCGATAAACGTATTGCTCACCTGCCCGGCGCTCAAGCGATAAGCATCAATAACGTTCCAGATCCAAAAGAGCACCAATGGAACCCAGAGCCAGCTTGTTGTCCTGGCCCCAATGGTCACCAGACCTACTTTCTGATATATCTGAGCCCAGTAAATGATGTATCCCAGGATCGGGATGGAGAAGAAGAGCAAAATCCCACGCCAACGCCGGCCCATAAGGAATTGGCTCGAGCCGGGAATGATTAACGAGAGAAAAGTGAACAAGAATTGTCTGTTCTGGCGTGAGGCGAGGGATTGTTGCGTAACGGCCATGAATCAAAGTCTCTGGTCGAAATGAATAATCAGTTCAGATGATAGAAACGCGTTCGGCTTCCTGTCCGTAGATCGCTTTAAATTGCTGGTCGTCAATTTCCTGAGGGAAGCCTTTGAAGACAATTTCTCCGTCTTTGAGGGCAATGGCGCGGGTGGCGTAGCGGTGGACCAGATCCAAAAAGTGCAGGCTGCACAATACGGTGATGCCGCGCTCCTTGTTGAGCTGCTCCAAATATTTCAAGATCGAATGGGCCAGCACTGGATCCAACGACGCCACTGGCTCATCGGCGAGCATGAGCCTGGGCTCTTGCATCAAGGCGCGGGCGATGCCAACGCGCTGCTGCTGTCCGCCAGAAAGGGAATCGACCCGCACGTGAATTTTGTCCGATAAGCCGACCTGCTCGAGGTTGGCCAGCGCTCGGGCGCGATCCTGGGCGGAGAAAATGTGCAACAAACTGGGGATCGTGTCAAGGTAGCCCAGTCGCCCGCTCATCACGTTGGTGAACACGGACGAGCGCTTAACCAGGTTGAATTGCTGGAACACCATGCCAATCTGCCGGCGGATCTTGCGGATCTCGGCGCCTTTCGCAGCAGTGATATCGATGTCGTCCCAGTAGATTTTCCCCGAAGTTGGCTCGATCAAGCGGTTGATACAACGCAGGAGCGTGGATTTCCCCGAGCCGCTCAATCCGATCACGGCCATGAATTCCCCATCGGCCACCTCGAAACTGACGTTTTTCAAGGCCAGCGTGCCATTGGGGTATATTTTGGTGAGATTTTCTACTCTCAGCATAAGATTATGTAAAGAAAGAATATTAACGATTGGTCTGGGCCTTATTTTACCAATCTGCCCCGGTCGAAATTGTGAAGATTTAAATCGACCGGGGCAGGTTTCCTCTTGAATCTACAAGCCGGTCAAGAAATCAACACCTGGCTTTCTCCTAATCCATGACCAGCGCAGGCATTTAAGCTGCCGGCGCACGCCTTATTTAGGAAGCGGGCACAAATCGGGGCCGGCTGCGTCGCAAAGCTTGGTGAAGGCATCATAGAAGGATGGGTCAATCTTGACATAGGCGTTGGCGTTGTACAGGCTCTTCAGCATGGCCGCGCCGCCTGGATCAGCGGACATGGCGAGCATGGCATCCACCAGTGCGGTGGTATAGGCGGCCGGGAAGGATTTCACCACCTGGACACCATCGTTGGGGATGCGATCGGAAACGGCAAACACCTTCACCTTGTCAAGTATATCCGGGTAAGTGGATTTGAGGTCGGCAACGGTGTCGGTGCGAATGTCGACGTAAGCCACACCGGCGTCACAGTCGCCCTTGTACACGGCGATGGCCACGTTGTTATGCGAGCCCGCGTTTTGGGTGGAGGCGAAGTCTGTATCAGGATTGATGCCCTTGGATTTGAGGATCATGCGCGGGATGATGTAGCCCGAGGTCGAGGCAGGATCCACAAAGCAGAAGGTTTTACCCTTCAAATCCGGGAAGTCCTTGATACCGGATGCGGCGTTGGCCAGGAACTCAGCCTTATAGAATGGCTCCAGCTTGCCAGCCAGGTCTTTGTCGGGATCGACTTCGTTGGTGGAATATTTGCGCACGACCGCCAGCACCGGCACGACGCCGTACTTCTTACCAGCCGCAACGGCTGAGAAAGTATTCAGGAAGCCCACCTGAGCCTTCTCGGCGCCCATGGCTTCGATCGATGCTGCGAACGAGGTGCCCACCTCAATATCGAACTTCAGACCGGTGATCTTGGTCAGGCATTCTGCGATGTTCTTGCCGGCCGTGGCGATCTTGCCGGTATCTCCCGATGGGACGAAGGTGATCACGATGGGTTTATCGGCGGAGCCCAAATCGCCGGCTTTCACAGTGGGCTGGTTTGCCAGGGGAGCGCAGGCGGCCGGCGGAATGGTAGGCTGTTCTGCGGCGGGTTTAGTTGGCACCTCTGTGGGAGTGGCCGCTTGAGTGCAGGCAGCCAGGATCACGGATGCCATCAATACCAACGCCAAGACAAGGTACGACACACGAGGTTTGTTCATATCTTCTCCTTCTCCGTTCAGTTGTGAAAATTGGTGATTGAAGTAAATCTGGGTACCGTCTCTGGCACCCAAAACCTTCCACGATGATACCTCATATTTTGAAGATGGCAAGAGGATGATGGGTGTATTTTCGAGCGCAATTAAGTTGAGGTTTTTCGGCGAAGGAAAACCACTCGATGGGCAGAAACAAGGAGCGATCAGGGTACGCCACACACCCGGCAGGGATTAATTTCCGAGCAGGGTGAGCAGGTCGACCTGCGAGAAAGTGAGAAGGTCGCGCAAGGCGTTGTAATACGCATCGTTCACGGGCTTCAAATCGACGATGTCATAGTCGTTGGCGTCGGTCAAGGCTTGTCTGCCTTCATTGGTCTTGACGATGGCGCGCAGGCCTTCGACCGTGGCATCGGCTATTTCTCGGGGCACAGCGTGGCCCACGGAGAAGTTAAGATTGGGAATGACCGCGTCGCTGCGCCAGAGGATGATGACCTTGTCCATCACGTCGGGCATCTGACTTTGGATGGATTGCGAGGTGCGCGGATCGCCGGAGATAGCAAATACGGCGCCGTAATCGCAGATGCCGCCCACATAAAGAGCCCGTACAACGGCAGCATGGCTGCGCGTAATCACCCCCTCGGGTGGGATGACTCCGTTCTGCATCAACAATCCCTTGGGGATTACATAGCCCGAAGCGGATTGTTTGTCGACCCAGCAGGGAACCTTGCCGGCGAATTGACTCAAGGCGACGTTTGCGGGAGCCAGATTTTGGCCGGTATTCGGGTTGTAATAAGCGGTAAAGCCGCTATCCACATTGGCCATGAATTGACTGCCATAGCTGTAAAGGCCGAAGTGATTGGCGACCAGGGCGACCTGAGCGAGATTCCTATCATGCGCGTAGATATAGGTAAAAGGCGGCAGCCAGGCGGCCTGCACCGACCCTTCGGCGAGAGCTTGCAGGGTGTCCCGGTAGGTCGTGAACATGTGCGCGGAATAGGAGTATCCGGTGTTCTGCGCAAGCAGCCGGGCGACTTCATCGCCAGCAGCCTGAGGCTGCGTCCCGCCGCTGGGAGCCGTCATACCGATCACCAATGGATTTTCCGGGCTGCCAAGCGGCTGGGGGGTAGGCGTCGGCGTCGGCGAGCCGGAGGGGGTCGGGGAGTAGGCCGGCGTGGGGGTGGGTGTTGGAGTAGGAATCGGCCCACAGGAAACCAACAGCCAGGCGACTGTCAGGATACAGGCGAGCGACCCAGTAATGCGTAAGATTGCTCTCAAACGCAACGCACCCCCTTAATCGTAGCTGAAAAACCGGTTGTTTGGCACCTGGATGCTATAATCCTGCTGTAAGTGTAATTTCCCGGCTCAAATAGCCCGATGGGAAGAATCATCCTCACAAGCTGGTCAAAGCCTGCAGCGAGGAGGAAAATGAACGCTCAGAAAGCCTGGATCATGGTTGGCGGCGTACTGGTCATCGTGGCCATCACGGCGGGTTTAGCAGTGTGGTTGATCCACGCTGCGATCGCTCAAACTGTATCACCCATTCAACAGACGAGCCGCAGTTTGCAAACGCAAATCGCTCAGGTATTGCATCCCACTCCGACTGTGATGGCTGATCCGGTTACGATTGTACATGAAGTACAGACTTTGGCAAGGCTGGAAACGATCCAATACACAGAAGAAAAGGTGATTACAGCCGAAAATGGCCAGGAGGTGTTCCGTTTGCTTTTTGGCGACCGGCTGATCTTCGTGGCTCATGGTGTGGTCATAGCGGGAGTGGATTTGCAGAAGCTTGTTCCTGGAGATGTATGGACACAAGGTGGAACGGTTTACATAAGATTGCCGGCAGCCGAGGTGTTTAGGTCGAGTTTAGACAATCAGAAATCCTACGTATATAACCGCGAGACCGGAATTCTGACCCGGGGGGACGTAAATCTTGAGACCACCGCGCGCCGAGCAGCGGAAGACGAAATCCTCAAAGCCGCCCTCGAGGATGGTATTCTGGCTCAGGCGCAGACAAATGCGGAGACTTTCATCGAACGGTTTCTGCGAAATCTGGGTTATATCGATGTCATCATCGTGCAGGCGACGCCGGAGCCGGCGGATTAGCGCTCAGATGCGTTCGACCCAATCTGGATGCCCGTAGCGTGTTTGGGCCAGTTCTTCAGCCCGGGTGAGCTCGCCGGGCGAAGGCGGCATCTCGGCGAATTCGATGTCCAGCGCCTCGCTGAAACCGCGTTGGAAGGCATCGGCGGCCTGCTTCCACGATATTCGTCGGCCGAGGATGCTCTCAGCGGTTGCGGCTCGCTGGAGGAGCCGCCCGGCGGCTTCCTGGCGGGCGTTTTCGTCTGGGAAGGTGAGCGCCCAGGTGATGCGTGTCAGGTCACCCCAGAGAGGGAGGCTTCCATGTTGAAGCACCCCATCCCGCCGGCGGGCCTGAGCGCTGCCGATCAATTTTTTATTGTTCGCGGTGATCTCATAATTTGAGGGGACTTCGAAGCAAATCGCGCCTTTGGGGTCTGAACCAGGGGGCAGGTCATAGCGCTCATCGGCGCGCGCGGGGAGGCCGAGGAGCTGGAGGGAGCGTACAAGAGCCTGAGAAAGGCGTCGATAGCTCTCCAGGATGGAACCAGCCACACGCGGCTCATGAAGAGGAGCGATGACGGAGTAGGTCAGCTCATCGGTGTGGAGGATGGCGCGGCCGCCAGTGGGGCGTCGGGTGAGGTCCCAGCCGAGAGAGAGGAGGGCAGGTCTGGAGATATCGGCGAACGGCTGCGCATAGCCAAGGGAGAGACAAGGCGGCTGCCAGGCGAAAAGACGCAGGGTGGGGAGCGCCTCACCCCGACCGACCGCCTCGAGGATGGCTTCATCCAGCGCCATGTTCCAGGCGCCGCGCGCCGGAGGAGTGAGGATGAGCCGCCATCGTGCGTGTCCAAAATCCATGCCAATGCCCGCCGTCGGACGATTATATCATCAAGCCAGGCATGCCGGTTCCTTGGGAGAAGACGGCGTGTGCGAAAATAAGGATGCAGGTA
>DAOTWA010000010.1:0-27893 GCA_034435955.1 Anaerolineaceae bacterium
CACGCCGTGGAAGGCCTGGGTCATCTTCTGATCCAATCGCTCCAGCACCTCGTCGCGGTGCCAGTAGAAATTCATATCGTTCTGCACACTCTCGAAGTAAGATACGGTCACCCCGCCAGCATTGCACAGGAAATCGGGGATCAGGAAAATGCCGCGGCTCTTGATCACCTCATCGGCCTCGGGCGTGGTCGGGCCATTGGCCCCCTCGGCGATCAGCCGCACCCGCGGGCGGATGAGTTCCACCGTCTCGGCGTTGATCTGGCCTTCCAGAGCAGCCGGGATCAGCACATCCACGTCTTTGCTGATCCATGCGTTGGCATCTTCAATCCGATAGCCGGCGGCGCGCGCCTTGGTCTTGTCGATCGATCCATACTGATCGGTGATGGTCATCAAAAAGCGCGGGTCCACCCCTTCCGGGTGGCTGACCGTGTAGGGTACGCGGTCTTCGCGGTCCCAGTATGAGACGCAGGCCACCTTGCCGCCCAGTATCTCGCGGAAACCGATGGAGGCATACTGAGCCACGTTGCCGAAGCCCTGCACCGCAGCGATGGTCTGCTTGGGGTCCATGCCGAGGTGCTTCATCGCCTCGCGCACCGCGTAAATCACCCCGAAGCCGGTGGCTTCGGTGCGTCCCAGGGAGCCGCCGCCGCCCAGCGGCTTGCCGGTGATCACCCCGGGTGTGTACTGGCCGGCCAGCTTGGAATATTCATCCATCATCCAACCCATCATCTGCGGGTTGGTGCCCACGTCCGGAGCGGGCACGTCGATGCGCGGCCCAATGTTGCGCCACATTACATCCACAAAACCGCGCACTAAGCGCTCCTTCTCACCGGTTGATAGCGTGGCTGGATCGATGACCACCCCGCCTTTGCCGCCTCCCAGCGGCAGGTCCACCACCGCACATTTCCAGGTCATCCACATGGCCAGGGCGCGCACGGTGTCGATGGTCTCCGCGGGGTGAAAGCGTATGCCGCCCTTATTCGGCCCGCGCGCGTCGTTGTGCTGCACGCGGAAAGCCTGGAAGACGCGGATGGATCCATCATCCATGCGTACCGGGATGCGGAAGTGGTACTCGCGCGCCGGCCAGCGCAGGATCTCGGCCACCTGCGGATCCAATTTGAGCTGATCGGCGACATGATCGAACTGACGTTGCGCCATTTCAAACGCATTGGTGGTTTCAGCCATCAGAACTCTCCTTTAGGAAATGCTTTCAAAACACCGTACGGCAGCAAAATAAACACCGGGGAAAAGAATGGCCTGACAGCCATTTGAAGAAACAATAAGCGGGCACTACGGTTGGTGCCCGCGTAAACCCTTGCTCGCCTTTTCGCCTGGCCGGTACATTCGCCCACGACGGTCTCTCCGCAAGCCAAAGCTTGACTTGTTTAACTTACCCGAGATTGGCATTAGCGTCAAGATGATGAAAATCTCTTTGCGGAGTGATCTACTTCTTGTTTTGTGAATATTTTAACTTATTGAGCCGCCTGACCAACTCGGACTGTACCACCTGCGGGTTGGCCCTCCCTCCTGCCGCGCGCATCACCTGGCCAAAGAACCACTGCGCCACGGTCTCCTTACCGGCCAGGTAAGTGGCCACTTCCTGGGGATTTTCCGACAAGATCTCTTCCACCAGCCGCGCGATGAAACCGCTGTCGGATATCTGCTCCAGCCCGGACGCAGCGATGATTTCCTCGGCCGTCCGGCCGCTGGCATACATCTCTGCCAGCACCTGTTTGGCGACGGTGCCGGTGATTTGCCCGGCTTCCTGGCGCCTCACCAGATCGGCCAGCGCCTCGGGACGCACTGCTGCGGCCTGAATCGTCTGACCGGATTGTTTCAGCAGCCCAAACAGCTCGCCGGTGATCCAGTTCGCCAGCGCCTTGGGAGGCGCCTCCGGCGCAGACCTGACGGCGGCTTCGAAGTAATCCGCCACAGCCGGATCTTCCACCAACAGGCCAGCGTCATACTCGCTCAATCCGTACTGACTGCAGAAACGCGCGAATCTGGCGCGCGGCAGCTCGGGCAAGGCTGCCCGCACCTGCTCGACCCAGCCCGCTTCGATAGCCAGCGGAGGTAAGTCCGGCTCGGGGAAGTAGCGGTAATCGTGGGCCTCCTCCTTGCCCCGCTGCGAGAACGTCCTCCCTTTCAAGTCGTCCCAACCGACCGTCTCCTGGCGCACGGATTTTCCCCGCCTCAGCCGGCTGGCCTGCCGCCGGATTTCGTAAGCCACGGCGCGCTCCAAAGCGCGGAAGCTGTTCAGGTTCTTGATTTCGGTGCGCGTGCCCAGCTCCAGGCTGCCCCTTGGGCGCAGGGATACGTTGGCCTCGAAGCGCATCACCCCTTTCTGCATGTCGCCCGAATTAACTCCCAGGTAGCGCACCAGGTCGCGCAGGGCCGTGGCGTAAGCGCGCACTTCCTCCACGGTGTGCATGTCCGGCTCAGAGACAATCTCCAGCAGCGGAACACCGGCGCGGTTGAGATCCACCAGCGAGTAGCTTTCTCCTCCCTTGCCGACGTGGGTCAGCTTGCCGGTGTCCTCCTCCAGGTGAACGCGGCGGATGCGGATGCGCCGCTCGCCCTCAGCAGTGCGAACGTCCAGGAACCCGTTCACAGCCAGAGGGTATTCATATTGGGAGATCTGGTAGCCCTTGGGCAGATCCGGGTAGAAATAGTTCTTGCGCGCGAACAGGCTGATCGGCGCGACCTGGCACTCCAGCGCCAGGGCCACGCGCACCCCGAATTCCACCGCACGCCGGTTCACCACCGGCAGAACCCCTGGCATCCCAGCGCACACCGGGCAGACCGCCGTGTTGGGCTGCGCCTGGGTGGAGTCCACCACCGGGCAGGAGCAGAACATCTTGGAGCGCGTCTGCAGCTCCACATGCACTTCCAGCCCGATGACCGGCTCGAATTCCATATGGCTGATCGCTCGTCCTCTTATCCGTGCCGGCGCACGAAGCGCTCCATGCGTTCGAGCGCCTCTTCAATCTTTTCGTAAGCCGTGGCATAAGAGCAGCGTACGAAGCCCGCCCCGCCTGCGCCAAAGGAAGAGCCGGGCACCACCGCCACGCGCTCTTCTTCGAGCAGCTTCTGGGCGAAGGTCTCATCATCCATGTTGGAGAGCGTGATGTGCGGAAAAGCGTAAAACGCGCCGCGCGGCTCGAATGTGGTCAGGCCCAGGCGATTGAGGCCGGCGACGATCAGCCGGCGCCGGCGATCGTACTCGGCCAGCATGTCCTGCACGTAGCCCTCGCCGCTGGTGAGCGCCTCCAGCGCCGCTGCCTGCGCCATGGTCGGCGCGGACATGACCGTGTACTGATGCACGCGCACCAAGCCGCGGATGATGCTGGCCGGGCCGGCGGCGTAGCCGATGCGCCAGCCGGTCATGGCGTAATCTTTGGAAAAGCCCCCCAGCAAGACGGTGCGGCCTTGCGCCCCCGGCAGAGCCGGGAAACACACGTGCGGCTGGCCGTACACCAACCGGTCGTAAATCTCGTCCGAGATCACGATCAGGTCGTGCTCTTCAGCCAGGCGGGCGATCGCCATCAGCGTGTCGCGGGAGGCCACCGCCCCGGTTGGGTTGTTTGGATAGCCGACCAGGATCGCCTTGGTGCGCGGGGTGATGGCGGCGGCGATGTCGTCCGGGTCAGGCTCGAAATTGTTCTCCATCCGGCTGGGAATTTCGACCGGCACACCCCCCGCCAGGATCACCTCTGCCTGGTAGGCGACGAAGCACGGCGTGGGAATGATCACCTCATCGCCCGGGTCAAGAAGCGCGGTCATGGCGAGGTAGAGCGCCTCGGAAACCCCCACCGTGATGATCAGCTCGCTGGTTGGATCATAACTCACCCCGTAGAGGCTCTTGAGATGCGCCGCCAGCGCCTCGCGCAGTTCGATCCGTCCCGCATTGGAGGTGTAATGCGTCTCGCCCTCCCGCAAAGAGCGGATGCCAGCCTGCAGGATCGGGTCAGGGGTGGTGAAATCCGGCTCGCCGATGCCCAGTGAGATCACGTCCTTCATGGTCGCCGCGATGTCGAAGAACTTACGGATGCCCGAGGGCTTCAGGCCGGCGACGCGCCGGGAAAGATAAGTTTCGCGCATTTTCGCTTCGGATATAGGTTCCATTTTCCTTCCCCGAGATCACGGGCGGCCGGCGCCCGTGGGTGGTGAATGGGTCTTTACGAAGGCGCCGGCCGCCTTCGTCCCTCCCTAAAGAGGGTTGATGCGCCACTCGTCGTACAGCTCGCCGTAAAACAGCTCGAACACCCGCTCATCGCGGGTGCGCACGCGGAAACAGTGCCCTCCGGGTATGCGCCATTCCGCCTCGATCGCCGCGATTTCCAATCGCTCGCCCTCCCAGTGCAGGGCGATCGGGCGCTCGGCATACTCATACCCCGAGTGACACTCGACCAGATCGGTCACCTCATTGCCCATGATTGGTCTCCCAGATTCATGCGGGTCACCTGGCCTTTCACCTGAACGTCCCGGCCAAGAATCGATCCCTCCAGAATCACGTCCTCCAATTGCACGCCTTCCTCGATAATGCTGTCGCGCACAATGCTGCCGCGGATGTTGCTCTCGGCGCTGATCGAAACGTACGGTCCGATCACCGACTGGCTGATCTCCGCCTCGGGGTGAATGAAAACCGGCGGCACGACCACCACGCCCGGCCTCCGGGCGGCTTCGGCGCTGTTGTCCCTGCCGTGCTCCAGCAGATAGCGATTGGTCTCCAGCAGCGCTTCGGGCGTGCCGGCGTCCAGCCACACATCCACGTTCTGCGTGCGCATGCGCAGACCCCGCTCCAGCAGGATATTGACGGCGTCGGCCAAGAAATACTCGCCTTTGAGTGTGATCCCGCGGCGCATTTGCTCCTCGATGGCGGAGATCAGCTCTTTGCCCTCCCTCAGATAATAAAACCCGACCACCGCCAGATTGTTGTCCATCTCGGTCGGTTTTTCGATCAGTCGGGTGACCCGCCCGTTGGCTTCCACCACGGCTACCCCGAAGCGGCGCGGGTCAGGCACCGGTTTGACCCAGGCGATGCCCTCCCAGCGCTCCCCGGCGAGGAAAGAGAAATCGGTCTCTATGATGGTATCGGCGTAGGCCACAATAACCGGGCCGTGCAGGTACTCGCGCGCCAGCCACAGCGCATCCGACTGGCCGCGCATCTCCTCCTGGACTACATAATGGGCGCGCACCTGCGGGTAATGCTCGGCCATGAATTCTTTGACCTGATCGCCCAGCCGCCCAATGATAAAGACGAACTCCACATTGCCTGGATCCGGCAGGGTTTGGAAAAGATCCATGATGTATTCCAGGACGGTGCGGCCGGCGATGCGGATGAGCGGCTTGGGTTTGCTCCAGGTATGCGGGCGCAAACGGGTGCCCAGGCCGGCCATCGGAATGGCAATTTTGATCGTTTCAGACATGTACTGGCCTCGTAATTCCCGATCGTCGCATGACAGCCTGAGGTGCACGCCTCGGGCCAGACCGTCTAGCCGGCGGCGGCTTCCTCCAGCTCCTCGATTACGTGCTCCATCAAGTCCACGGCGGCGCGCAGCGTGGAAGCGTCGAAGCTGAGGCGCGCCCCCGCCGCGCGATACAGATCCGCCAGCGGAACCGTGCCGCCCAGCGACAGCGCACGGCGGTAGCTGGCCACCGCGCCAGCCTGATCCTTGAGCGCGTTGCCCCAGATTTGCAGCGCGCCGAGCTGCGCCAGCCCATACTCGATGTAATAAAATGGCAGGGTGTGAATATGATGCTTGCGCTGCCAGCCGGTCATCCGCTCTTCCTCCAAACCGGACCAGTCCACCACCGGGATGTAACGTTGCCAGAGGTTGTCCCACTGCGCGTCGCAATTCGCGGCATCCATAGCCCGTTCAGGGTTTTCATAGACCCAATGCTGGAAGGCGTCAACCACTGCCATGTACGGCCAGAACCAGATATTGTGCTCGAGGTGGGCGATGCGCGCGCGGGCTGCTTCCTGCGGGGTGTAGAAACCGCCGAACTCGCGGCCCAGGTAAGGCGAGGCAAGCAGCTCCATGCCCATCGAAGCCACCTCGGCGAATTCGGTGAAAAATTCACTGACCATGATCTGCTGGTGTACGTAGGGCAGACGGCTCTCCTCGAAAGCGTGAAAAGAGTGGCCGCTCTCGTGCAGCAGCGTCTCCACGTCGCGCTGGACGCCGACCACGCTGGCAAAGATGAACGGCTTGCGGGTGATGACAAAGCCTGCGCAATAGGCGCCGTCGGCCCTGTTCTTGCGGTTGGCCACATCCAGCAATCCTTCGTTGCGCAGGGTGTCGAAATAAGCGCCGAATTGCGGGTCGACGTGGTGAAAGATGGCCGAGGCGCCTGCAACAAGCTCTTCGGGGCTGGTGAAGGGTCGCAGGGGCGGGCGGTCGAGCGCATCCACGTCCAGGTCCCAGGGGCGCAGGGCAGCAACTCCCATCCGTTGGCGTCGGCGCTCGTTTATCCGCGCCAGGGCCGGCGTCACCACCTGTTCGATGGCCGCGTGGAATTTGCGGCTGTCTTCAGGCGTGTAATCCGAACGCAGCAGCTGCTGCCAGCGGTAGGCGCGGTAATCCGGCTTGCCGGCATTGGCGGCGATCTGCGTCCGCAGCGCCAGCATCTTCTGCCACAGCTCGTTGATTGCCTGACGGTCGGCAAGCTGGCGTTGCTTTTTGAGACGCCAGGCGTGCTCGCGCACACTTCGGTCTCCATCCAGGTAGGCGAGCTGAATTTCTTTGAGCGTCGCCTCGCGGCCCTGCCACATCACCGTCTCGGCTCCTACGATCGCGTGAAACTGGTTGCACAGCTTCTGTTCCTCGGCCAGCAGCGGCAGGTTCTCCTCGCGGAATAGATCGGCTTCCAAGCGCATGTTGTGGATGGGTACTTCCATCCCAGGCAGGCTGAGGCCGCTGGCCAGCAACTTGCGCTTGAGCCTCTGCTCAGCCTGCATGGCGCGCGGAAAAATGTCCTCCAGGTAGGCCTCGTAATGCGCCTTCGCGGCCTGGTCAGCGGTATTCACCGTCGTGGCGACGTAAAGCCAGGTTGACAGATCCTTCACGCAGCCCAAAACGGCCGACCAGCCTGCCAGCCAGGTGGACAGATTCTCCGCCGAAAGCGGAAATGTCTCCAGCTCGCGGTAGTACGGCTCGAAATCGGTCCAGTTCCACTTCAACAGCTCATCTTTGGATGGTGCCAGGTCGGGGAACAGGGGGCGGTTTTCGGATGACAAGGGTCCCTCACAATAGTTCTAAAGTTTGACCAGCGTTGGTTCGCGCCGATGCCAGTCGGTGACCTGCTGGTAGGCGTGGGCCATGCGGAGCAGAGTGGCTTCGGCAAAAGGCGCTCCCATGAGCTGCATGCCGATCGGCAATCCCTGCCCATCGAAGCCGACCGGGAAGGCCAGCCCCGGCACTCCCGCCAGATTGGCCGGTAGGGTGAAGACGTCCTCCAGGTACATGGCCAGCGGGTCGTCGCTGTGCTCGCCGAGGCGGAATGCGGTTGTGGGCGCCACCGGCGCGGCAATCACATCCACCTGCTGGAAGGCCTCGTCGAAATCACGCTTGATCAGCGTGCGCACCTTTTGCGCCTGGCCGTAATAAGCCTCATAATACCCGGCCGATAGGGCATAGGTGCCCAGCATGATGCGCCGCTTGACCTCGGGACCGAAGCCGGCTCCACGCGTCAGGCGGAACATCTCGACCGGATCGTCGGCAGGCACGCGCAGCCCGAAGCGCACCCCGTCGTAGCGCGCCAGATTCGCCGACGCTTCCGCCGGGGCGATCAAATAATAGACCGGCAGGGCGTATTCGGTGTGCGGCAGGCTGACTTCGCGCACCACGGCGCCCAGCGAGCCCAGCGTCTCGATGGCGCCCCGCACGGCCGCCTCCACCTCGGCCTGCATGCCGGGAATGAAATACTCGCGCGGCACACCCACGCGCAGGCCGTGAAGGTATTCCTCCCGTTCCAGGTGCACTTCGGGGACAGGCACATCCAGGCTGGTCGCGTCGCGTGGATCGTATCCGGCCATCAGGACGAACAGGACCGCCGCGTCGGCGGCGCTGCGCGTGAAGACGCCCACGCTGTCCAGCGATGAACCGTAGGCCACCAGCCCGTAGCGCGAGTTGCGCCCGTAGGTGACCTTCAGGCCGGTCACGCCGCAGAAAGAGGCCGGCTGGCGGATGCTCCCGCCGGTGTCGCTGCCTAAAGCTGCCGGGACCAATCGCGCCGCCACGGCCGCCGCGCTCCCCCCGCTCGAGCCGCCCGGTACCCGCTCGAGATCCCAGGGATTGTGAGTCGCACCATAGGCGGAGTTTTCCGTCGAGGAGCCCATGGCGAATTCGTCCATATTGGTCTTGCCAACCACAATGACGCCCGCCGCCAGCAGCCGTTCGACGGTCGTGGCCGAATAGGGCGGGACGAAGTTCTCCAGTATGCGCGAGCCGCAGGTGCAGCGCACACCTTCCAGGGTCAGTACATCCTTGACGGCGATCGGCACCCCCAGCAGCTCCGGCAGCGGAGCGCTCGGTTCGCGGCGCCAGGCGCTCAACCGCCGGTCGGCCTCGTCTGCCTGAGCCAGCGCCCGCTCTGGGGTGAGGGTGATGAAGGCGTGCAGGTGCGGCTCGAGCCGATCAATGCGCTCCAGGCAGGCTGCCACCAGCTCCCGGCTGGAGATTTGGCCGGAGCGCAGTGCTTCAACCGTCTCGCGCAAGGAAAGGTCGGCCGGCGAAGGCATTCATCCCTCCAGCACCGGCGGCACGCGGAACTGACCGGCTTCCGCCTGAGGGGCGTTACCCAACACATCCTCGAGGGACAGGCAGGCGCCCGGCTCATCCTCGCGCAGGATGGTTTGCGGGGGAAGCACGCTGGAGGTGGGTGGAATGCCGGTGGTGTCCACCGCCTGCAGGCGGCGGGCGTAATCGAGGATGGCCGAAAGCTGCCCGGCGAAACGGGTTTTTTCATCATCGCTCAGCGCCAGACGCGCCAGATCGGCGATGTGTTCGACCTCGGCCAGCGATAATGTCATGCTGTTATTATATCGTATCCAGTTTTTACTATTAAGAATCTCTCATCAGGATTTAAAGTTGCAAATGAGGTTGAGTCCGCTTTTTACGGCCGTATTCCGCAAAGGAACCGCCGCCGGCGCGGACTGCCCATCAATTCCCACAAAATAACTCGTGCAATGCGGTGAAGTTGTACCCGAAGCTGGCCGGATAACCGGGATCCTTCGCCAGGCTGCTGCACAGAGAGGCCGACAGAGCTTCGTCGTTCTGGATCGTTCTTTCGTACAGCGACCTGGCTGCATCGATCTTCCCGCTGTTGACCATGGCTTCGATAAACGGGAAATACTCCGAACGGTCGACCGGTTTTAACCCCTCCTCCTGAGCCGCGTTATACAGATCGAGGACTTTCTGCCAGTCGCCCATCTGCCGGGCGAGCGAAGCCTTCTGGTAGTAATAACACCAGCCGTGGGCCGGCTCAGGCCCGAAGATGGCCGTCGGCGGCGTGGGCGGGTTCCCCTTCGTCTGGATGCGGCCGACATCCGAATAGATGCCCGCCTCTTCGACGATCAACGCTTCCGAAGCCGGGAAAGCCGGCATCTTTCCATCGATCACGTGCACACAGGAATCCAGCGTCGGTTGCGATATGAGCAGCAGGTTGCCGTAGTTAAGCTGCATCGGGATATCCCGCCTGTACCCGCCCCATTTAACCCCCGCTTTCACATACTGCAGCGTATCCGTGTTCAGCACCTCGGATTGGATCAACGGCGATTGAGCGCGGCCCGGCCGGTAGATCAGGTTGATCGGACTCCAAACCTCATAATCCTGTTCATATCGGTACCCATCCGGCGCGTAGGCCATCACCAATGTGCCATCGGCGATGTTCGGAGCACGCCAGGTGACCTGCCACCACATATTGCGCTCATTCTGCCAGAACGTCTTCCAATGGTCGATGTTCAGCGAATTAGTTGCCGCGGAGATGAACAGCAGCCCCAGCAGTACGGCCATGCGCATCCTGGGCCGCAGCAGGACCACACCGCCCATCACCAGCAGGATCGCGCCAGCAGAAGGATGCAGACCGTAACTCTTATAGGCATCCATCAGATCGATCGAACGGTTAGAGGCGACCACCGGCAGGATGGCACCCAGCGCCGATACCGCCCCCACGACAGCCATTTCCATGGCGGTATGGCTGTCGTCACTGGCTTCGTGATCGGGTTCGTTCGTGCGGGTGAACAAACGCCAGTAGAGCAAGGCAACCAGCAAACCGGCCAACGCGACGATCATCGCCACGGCGATGCTGGCATAATCAGCCTCTGCCAGCAGGTGATAGAACTGTACGAACCAGGCGAAAAGGGTTACCGAGAGAAAATCCAGCAGGGTCTGGACCACCACGCGCAGGCCCATATACAGCGGATTGCTCTGGTAGCTGCCAAGCAGCCCCGAGACGTTCGTGGCCGGCCGGGTGCTGGTAAAGATGAACAACCGCCAGTATAAGAATCCGGATAGAGTGATCACGTACGGCCAGTATCTCAGCGCGATCGCTTTGAGGATGGATGCAAAGCCTTTCACGCCTCTCTTGTAGAAGAGCAGACCCAGCAGCGCCAGGCGCATGACTTCCAGGCCGATCATGTACTCATAGATCCATACATAAGCGCTGCCCGCCGCAAACGCCAGGGCTCCAAACAACAGCCCTACCCGCTTGTCCCGCGCCTGGATGGATGCGAGCTGCAATGCGATAGATGCCAGCGCCAATCCATACGTGGTGAGGTGGTTGACCTTGGTCAGCGCATCCGGTTCGCTCAAAAACCCCGGATAGACCACGAAGATCATGGCGGCCAGGGTGGAGAGGAGCCGCCGCTCCGGCCAGAGGATGCGGAAGATCCAGAAAAAAGCCAGCGCGCCGATGCAGCGCCAGGCCCACGCATACAGGTGCCAGCCTGCCAGCGAATCGCCCAGCACGCGATAGGTGATTTCGTAAAGGTGGCCCATGGCGCGCCGGTCAGCATAGTACAGACCCACCAGACTTCTGGCCCCCCTGGCCGCTCCGGACCACAGCACGTCCCAATCGTCGTAGTAGAAGCCGAGCTGGCCTATCCGGATGGCATGGGTGATGACCGCGATCAACAGAATGGAGCCAACCGGGATAATGTATTGCGAGAGAGTATATTGATATTTCCGTAAGAAAACCATGGCAGGTTTCCCCTTCCCACGGTGTTAGATCCGGCTGCTTTTGCGTTTGGTTTTGCTCATCAGCGTATTGGGTAAGGGTATTATAACTCTCGGCAGAAGACTGCGATCAGCCTTCGGGGCGCGCCGCCGTGCGCCCATACAAGAAGCTCGCCTGTTCCCTCCCCAAATTCACACCACTCCGCGACTCGCGATGATGGATATCAATATCTTCTGCTCCGATGCATCCTATGAGGATGAGTTTTCTACCACCCTTCCCCATACCAGCGCAGGTAATCATCCACGTGGGAGGACCAATATGCTTCATTGTGATATCCCTGGAACGGATGCCACTCGTGGGGGATGCCGCGCGCGTCGAGGAGCTGCTCGATTTGGGCGGCCGACGAAAATAGCCCGTCGCTCGCGCCTATATCCAAATAGATGCGCGGGTAGCTTCCGGCGGGGATGGCATCCAGCCAGCCGGAAACCCTGGCCTCGTCGCCGTACTGCACCGCCAGGCTGTGCCCGCCGATGGCGCCGAACAGCTCCCAATACTCCAGACCGAGGTGCACTGCCCAGCCCGCCCCGCGCGACAGGCCGCCGATTGCGCGGTACGGACGGATGGCCAGGGTGCGGTAATGCGCATCGATCCACGGAATCAAATCATTGATCACCGCCAGGCCGAAGGGGTCATTGTCGGGTAACGCGGAACTCTTGTCGAAGGGCATGACCACCAGAAATGGCGGAATCTCACCGGCGGCGGTCAATGCGTCCATCCGCGCCGGGACGCCCAGGTGCACCCATTGCTCTTCCGTGGAGAGCTGCCCATGGATCAGGTAAAGCACCGGGTAATAGCGGTCGGTCTCGGCCTGGTAGCAGGGCGGCGTATAAACGATGAAGCGCAACGGTTCGGGGGCCAAAGGGGTGTCGTCGAGCTGCAGGTGCTCGAGCTCGCCGGTCGTTTCGCTGCAGACAGGGCCGGGCGTGATGGTTGGGCTGGCCGTCAGCGTGAACGTGGGTATGGGCGGCGGTGTTGGGGTTGCCGCATCCAGCTCAGGGGAGGTGGAGGTTGGGTCGATCAGGACGGCTGGCCGGTCAGCGGGCGGCGCCGTTGCGCAGGCCGAAACCGCCGCGACAAGTACGGTTATAATCCATAACCGGAGATGCCATCCACACCGCCGGCTGCCGGGGATGCTTTCCTTGACGCGCATAGGCGGTTCGCATTATACTCTTACTTGCCGGGGTGTGGCGCAGTTGGTAGCGCACCGCGTTTGGGACGCGGGGGTCGGCGGTTCGAGTCCGCCCACCCCGACAGCCTGACAGCATTGAAAATCCCTTTGCGCCAGGAGAAAAATGGCGGTCAAGAAATTCGATGGCGTGATTGAAGCGGTGCGGTACGCCGACGGGGAGCATGCGGAGTTCGTGCGCGCCTACGAGCGTCGCGGCGCAGTTTTCTCTGATGTGATTCTGCTCAGCCGGCAAGAACTAATCGCTCGTTTGAAGCGCGGTCGGCGCTATGTCGCCGGGCGGCGCGTGCCTTACCTCGGTGCGACCTTCGAAACTGGCCCGCAGGTGCGTCTCGCCCGCACCGATCACCGCGAAGTCCTCACCACCGGCAGCCAGGCGGGGGAAGGCGACCGGCTGGAGGGCGTACCGCTGGTCTAACCGCGCCATCCGCTATCAGGGGCGGAGTTCCTGTGAAGACAATCGATTGTTCTCCAACGCCCGTCAAGAGCAGCGAAATGGATTGGCTGGACCGCCTGCGTGGGACGATCCAGCACGGCTTCAACTGGTTCGCCGAGCTGGAGGCCTATGACCAAGCCGCCGATGCGCTCGCGCGCTATCTGGATCACCGCTTCGTGCTGTTGCGCAACGTTTTGCTCCCCGGTCTCGAATTGGCCATCCCTTTCATCCTGGTCGGTCCGAGCGGCGTTCACGTGCTTACCCCCGCGGCCGAAAAGGGCATCTTCCAGGCCAGGGGGGACGCATGGCTTGAGGCGGACGCAAGCCAGGAGTTCCACCCGGTAAAGCCCAACCTGCTGACGCGCGCCAGCCTGATGGCTGAGGCCGTGCGCATCTACCTGGAGCGTGAGGGCATGCCCTTCCCCAAGGTGGAGCCTGTGCTGCTGTGCGTGGATCCAGGTGTGCACATCGAGTCGCTGCGCCCTAGCGTACGCATCGTCATGAGCGACGCGTTCGACCGCTTTGCCGCCAGCCTCATGGGAATTCAGGTCGCGCTGGGGCCGGAGACGGCCGAAAAACTCATCGGTCTGCTCACCAAAGCCGGCAAGACGCATGTGGTCGAACCGGAGCCTAAGCCCATGAGCCTGGCCGAAGTCGAGGGGATTGCCGGGCCCGATGAGGAGCAGGCTGCGCCGAAGCCGCCGCCCCGACCGCCGATAAACCTCAATATCCAGGCGCCCGATTTCGCCAGGCGCCTCAATTTGACCACCCGCCAGTTGACCATCCTGGGGATTATTGCCGGATTGGAAATCCTGGTCGTGATCGCATTCCTCATCTTCGTACTGGTTGCCTCTTAAATGGCACCGCGCGAAAAACAGGCCGAATTGAGCAAACCCTTCCTGTCCATTATCATCCCGGCGCATAACGAAGAGCGCCGCCTCCCGGATACGCTGGAAAAAATATTCGCCTTCCTCCACACTCAGCCCTACACCAGCGAGGTGGTAGTGGTGGAAAATGCCAGCCAGGACCGCACCCTCGAAGTCGCCCGAAAATTTACCGAGCGCTTCGCCGAGCTGCGCGTGTTGCAGGAGCCGCGGCGCGGTAAGGGCAACGCAGTGCGGCGCGGCATGACCGCCGCCAGCGGCCAGTACCGCTTCATCTGCGATGCAGATCTGTCCATGCCCATCGAGCAGGTGAACCGCTTCCTTCCACCCGCGCTGCCCGACGTAGACATTGCCATCGGCTCACGCGAGGCGCCGGGGGCGGTGCGGTACGACGAGCCGCTCTATCGTCACCTGGTTGGTCGGGTGTTCAACACCATCGTCCGCCTGGCTGTCCTGCCAGGGCTGCAGGACACCCAATGCGGCTTCAAGTGCTTCCGCGGTGAGGTGGCCGATGACGTTTTCCCCAGTCAGACCATCACCGGGTGGAGCTTTGATGTGGAGGTGCTGTTCATCGCCCGCCGACGCGGCTACCGCATCGTGGAAGTGCCAATCGATTGGTATTTCAACCCCGATAGCCACATCCGCGTGCTGCGCGATTCCACCCGCATGGCCGCGGATCTGCTCACCATCCGTCTGAATGACCTGCGTGGCCAGTATGAAGACCGCCATAGCTCCTGAGGATATCCCTCCCCGTCCTGATTTGAGCTTCGAGCGGCGCCTGTGGGCCGCCGGCTGCCTCACAGTGGGCGGCGTGGACGAGGCCGGTCGCGGCGCCTGGGCTGGACCGGTGGCCGCCGCGGCCGTGGTGTTTCCTCCGGACGAAAGCCTGTTCACCCGGCTGGTCGGGGTGCGCGATTCGAAGGAAATGACCGCCGAACAGCGCACCGCCTGGGCAGCGCTCATCCGCGCCGCCTGCCTGGCCTGGGGGGTTGGCTTCGCCAGCCACGCAGAGATCGACGCGTTGGGCATCGTGGCGGCCACGCGGCTCGCCATGCAGCGCGCCGTGAGCGGGCTGGCGGTCTCACCCGAACACCTGTTGGTCGACTATCTGGAATTGCCGGACATCCCCGTGGCGCAGACGGCCCTGGTCAAGGGCGACGTTCGCTCGCTGAGCGTCGCGGCCGCATCGGTGCTGGCCAAAACCGCCCGCGACGCCCTGCTGGAAAAGCTCGATTTGGAGTACCCCGGCTACGGCTTTGCCCGCCACAAGGGCTACGGCACCGCCGAACACCGCCTGGCCCTGGAGCGCCTCGGCCCCTGCCCCATCCATAGACTGAGCTACGCACCGGTGGGAGAAACCGTCCAATGCCCTGCCATGACCAAAACCTCGTGACACTCGCAAGCTATTCGATGACGTTCATCCTCTTGGCAGATCAAGCCCCTCGCCGTTATGATGAGGTATTGGGGGGCCGCCTTATGCTGCTTTCATTCGGAGGGGCGGCGCACAGGAAGGGGCTGCCCTCTGAGCGCACAGCCATTGGTCACGCTGGAGGTTCGTGGGATTGGGTGAATTAACCATCCTCAGTTTTGGGGCTATCGTCCTCCAAATCATATTCCTCGAAGGCATCCTTTCCCTCGATAACGCGGCTGTCCTGGGCGCTCTGGTGATGACTCTGCCGGCTGATCGAACACTGCCCTGGCCAGGATTTTTACTGCCCGCCGGGAAGGTGCTCAATAAGTTCCTGGGAAAGCAACGCACGGCCGCTTTGCGCGTCGGCTTACTGGGCGCTTACTTGGGCCGTGGTTTGATGCTGGTTTTAGCCAGCTTCATCGTGCGAAACCCCTGGCTGCAGATCATCGGCGCAGCCTATCTGTTCAAACTCGCCGTTGAGAACCTGGGGTCTGATTCTGAAGAAGAAAAGGGCAATGCAGAAGACAAACCGGCCGTCAAGGAAGGGCTGAAATCTTTCTGGGCTGTGGTCCTGACTGTCGAATTGATGGATTTGGCCTTTAGCCTCGACAACGTGGTCGTAGTGGTGACCATCACCCCCCACCTGAGCCTCGTATTTTTGGGCGTGGCTCTTGGCATTCTCACCATGCGCTTCGCTGCCGGCCTCTTCACCCGACTGATCGAGAAAGCCCCCGCCCTGATCACCGCAGCTTACGTATTGGTGTTTACCATCAGCCTGGAGATGCTGATCGCCCGCCTGGCTGGGATGGAAATCTCTGAGACGGCTCGCTTGATCGTCAACCTGAGCATCCTGATTCTGGCTGGCGTCTACAGCCGGATCGCATGGCTCCAGCGCGCCTTGCACAGCCCTCTATCGCTTGCCGCCCAGGGCTTCAGATGGCTGAACCGCGGCCTGGGTTACGCCCTTTTACCGTTCAATTGGGTGATAACCCACACCATCTCACTGGTCGCAACCCTGTTCACCGTTTCTGGAGATTGATTTCTGTTCCACGGCGCGTGCGCCCGAGGAACAACTTGTTCACCTCAGCCGCAATAGAAGGGATGGCCACCAGCGGCAGGATCAGCTCCCACTGCGCCCAACCCAGCGGCTCGGTGTTGAACACCGGCTGGAGGAATGGCACGTACACCACGGCGAAGATTAGCGCCATGGAGCTGAGCACCGCATAATTCATCAACCGGTTGCTGAACATCCCGATCTTGAGCAGCGGATAATATTCGGAACGCGCGGTGTAGGCGCGCAGCAATTCTGAGCAGGATAGGGTGACAAAGGACATCGTCTCGGCAAAGTCGATATGCTCTGGATTGGCAAAGCGGCCCAGGTAGTAGGCCCCCAGGGTGACCGCAGTAATGGCGATGGTCTGCACCACAATGCCCGAGCGCATGGAACGGTTGATGATGGGCTCCTTGGGCGGGCGTGGGGGGCGGTCCATGATGTCCGGATCGCCCTTTTCGGTGCCCAGGGCCAGGGCTGGCGCGCCATCCGTCACCAGATTGAGCCACAGGAGCTGGATGGCGGTCAGCGGCGAGGGCCAGCCAGCGATCGTAGCCAGAAAGATCACCGCGATCTCGGCCAGGTTGCAGGACAGCAAATAATAGACGAATTTGCGGATGTTGCTGTAGATCACCCGGCCCTGCTCAACCGCCGAGACGATGCTGGCGTAATTGTCGTCGGTCAGCACCATATCGGCGGTTTCCTTGGCGACGTCGGTGCCCGTGATGCCCATGGCCACGCCGATGTCTGCACGCTTGATGGCAGGGGCGTCATTGACGCCGTCGCCCGTCATCGCCACCACCTGGCCATCCTCGCGCAGCGCGTCGACGATGCGCAGCTTGTGCTCGGGAGAGACGCGGGCATACACATCGCTGTTGCGCACCTCGGCCTGCAAAGCCGGCTGGTCCAGCCGGTCAATCTCGGCCCCCGTCAGGACGTGATGCCCCGGGCGCATCAGTCCGATCGATTCGGCAATCGCTCGTGCGGTGTTGGCATAATCACCCGTGATCATCAGGGTGCGGATGCCGGCCGAGCGGGCCTTCTCCAAGGCAAGATGCACCTCAGGGCGCGGCGGGTCGATCATGCCGATCATCCCGGCGAAAACCAGCTCTTTCTCCAGGTCGGGTCGGTTGATCTCATTCGGTAGGGCGGGCACTAGTCGGTAAGCCAGGCCAATTACACGCAGCGCATCTTGGGTAAGGCGGTCGTTGGCTTCCAGGATGGCTCGTCTGCGTTCATCATCCAGCGCCGCGACGCGGTCGTCAATGGTCGTGGCGTAGGCGCACAGGTTGAGCACCACATCGGGGGCGCCCTTGATGGCAATGGCATACCAGTCGCGCCGTCCATCCTCGTCGTAGATGGGTGAAAAGTCCTCCACGCGGGGCTGGCGAATGCTGTGGACGGTCACCATGCGCTTATACTCAGAATCAAACGGGATTTCGCCGGTGCGGGGATAAGCATGGGTCAGGTCGTTGGCCTGCGCGCCCGCCTTGGCGGCCGCTACCAGGATGGCCCCTTCGGTCGGGTCGCCGACCATGCGGTAAGTGCGCTCCCCGCTCCCATCCTCGCTGGCTTCCAGGACGGCGTCGTTGTTGAGAACCCCCACCCACAGGGCGGTCAACGCCCCAGGATAGTCGCCAATGCGCACCGTCTTGCCGTCCAACTTGAAATCGCCTTGCGGGGCATAACCACTGCCAGTGATTTCGAAGGTGACGCCGTCTACCCACAGTCGGGTGGCGGTCATCTCATTTTGGGTGATCGTGCCGGTCTTGTCCGAGCAGATTACCGTGGCCGAACCGAGCGTCTCCACCGAAGAGAGATGGCGGATGAGCGCGTGGCGGCGTACCATCTCACGCATACCCAGCGCCAGGCTGATGGTGACGACCGCCGGCAGGCCTTCCGGCACCGCCGCGATGGCCAGGCTGACGGCAATCATGAACATGTTGACGATATCCTGCAGGTTGTTGTGCGCGCGCAGGATGCCCACCACGAAAACCAGCCCACAAATGGTCAGGGCACCCCACCCCAGCGTACGACCGAGCTGGTCGAGGCGCTTTTGCAGCGGGGTCTCCTCTTCGGTGACGGATTGGAGCATACTGGCAATCATGCCAAGCTGGGTGTGCATGCCGGTGGCCACCACCACGCCCCGCCCGCGCCCATAGCTGACCAGGGTGCCCATGAAAGCCGTATTCTTTCGGTCGCCGATCGGCAAGTCGCCCTCCAGACTGACGGCGGCGTTCTTCTGCACCGGCACCGACTCGCCCGTCAGCGCGGCCTCATCCACGCGCAGGTTGACCGCCTCGAGCAGGCGCACATCCGCCGGGACATAATTGCCCGCCTCCAGAAACACCAGGTCGCCAGGGACCAGCTCACGCGAGGGGATGGTAATACGCCGGCCGTCGCGCAGCACGTGGGCTTCCGGCGCAGCCATGCGCTTGAGCGCCGCCAGCGACTCCTCGGCCCGGCTCTCCTGAATTACCCCCAGGACGGCGTTGAGCAGAACGATGGCAAAGATCGCGCCTGCCTCAACAAAGTCGCCCAATATCGCCGAAACCAGCGCGGCTACGATCAGCAGAATGACGACGAAATTGTTCAACTGGTCCAGGACCATATTTAGGAAGGAAGGCCGCGGCGCCTCGCTGAGCTGGTTCGGCCCGTAGGCTGCCAGGCGGGCGGCCGCCTCCGCCGAGGTCAGGCCGCTTTGGGGCGCCTCCAGGCGTTCCAGCACCTCGTCAGCGCTGAGCGCGTGCCATTTCACCGAGATGTCCTGCGAGGGGGGTTGAACGCTGTTCGCCATGCTTCGTCTCCGCTGATCAAAGAATACGAGGCTGAAGAAACTACCCTCCCTAAGGCTGAACGTCCGGGCCGATAACGGTCCCCGGCCGGATGACCGTATCCTTCGGCACTACCACGATGCCGTCCCGCACCACCCAGTCGTCGCTGTCAAAGTCGGTGCCGGGCGGGAAAGGACGCACCACCACGCCAGCGCCCATGCGCACATTCTTATCGATGATGGCGCCCTCAATATAACAACGCGGTCCAATTCCTATGGGGACGCTCCCGCCACTGCGCTCTTCGTCCGGGTGAACATAATAGTCGGCCCCCATCAAAATGCTGTCGCGGATCTTGACCCCCTCGCGAATGCGGCTGCGAATGCCGATGACCGAGTGCACGATCTCCGCCTCGCGAATCACGCAGCCTTCACCCAGCAGTACGTGGTACAGCCGGCTGTCCTCGATGGTCGAGCCAGGCAAGTAACGCGCGTGGGTGTAGATCGGCCTGTCTGGATCGTACAGATCGAAGGGCGGGTTGGGACCGGCCAGGGCCAGGTTGGTCTCGTAAAACGAACGGATGGTGCCGATGTCCTCCCAGTAACCGTCGAAATCGAAGCCGTAGACCGCGTGGGTGTGGATAGCCGCCGGCAGGACTTGCCCGCCGAAATCGTCGAACGCCGTCCCTTCCAGAAGTTCGATCAGCACGCGGGTATTGAACAGGTAGATGCCCATCGAGCCCAGGAAAGGCCTTTCCGTGTCGCCGGGGCTCGCCAGGTGTTCCAGAATGGCCGCATCCTTGGGCTTTTCGGCGAAATCGGTGATGCGCAGATTCTCGTCGCGCTTGAGGATGCCGAAACGGCCTGCATCGCGGCGGGCCACCGGCTGCACCGCCACGGTGATGTCGGCGCCCGTGCGCCAGTGGAACTCTGCCAGGGGTGCGAAATCCATGCGGTACAGGTGGTCGCCCGCCAGGATGAGCGTATATGGCGCCCGGGCGGCCTGGATCTCGAAAAGCTGCTTGCGCACCGCATCGGCCGTGCCCTGGTACCAATCGGTCGTGCTCAAGGTCTGCTCAGCCGCCCAAATCTGCACCCAGCCGGGATGGAAATTGTCGAACTGGTAGGTGCGCGAAATGTGGCGGTGCAGCGAGACCGAGTTGAACTGGGTCAGCACGGCGATGCGGTAGATGCCCGAATTAATGCAGTTGCTGATAGGAATGTCGATGAGACGGTACTTTCCGGCCATCGGCACGGCCGGCTTGGAGCGCAGCTTGGTGAGCGGATACAGGCGGCTGCCCCGCCCGCCTCCCAGGATGACGGCTAGAATGTCGTTTAGAGAAGCCATACCACCCTCCTTATCAGAGGCCAGCTAGCGCGAGCCGCGCAGTCATCGTGCAGTCTGACCGCTAAAGGTTTCGCCTGGCTACCAATACTATTTGAACACATGAAACCAGTGGGCGTGGGTGGCTTCACCCACACGAAAGGCCCTCATCAGACGAGAGAGGGCCCATGTTATAATGTTGGTGCCGAAGGTGGGAATCGAACCCACACTCCCGGAGGGAACACGATTTTGAGTCGTGCGCGTCTGCCTGTTCCGCCACTTCGGCCAGCTTGATAAAAAGTATATCTGACATTGTAACGCCGGTCAAGACGGACACATCTGCTAATGCGCCTGGGGATTATCGGACTGCCCCAATCGGGGAAAACCACCCTTTTTAACGCCCTCACCCGCGGCTCCCAGCCGACCGGGGCGGCCAGTTCCGGGCGGATCGAGGTGCACACCGCTGTCGTGGACGTGCCCGATCCGCGCGTGGACACGCTGTCCGCCATGTTCCGCCCCAAGAAGACCATCTACGCCAAGGTCACCTACGCCGATTTCGCCGGGCTTGAAGGCAGCGCGGCAAAGACCGGCATCTCCGGCCAGCTCCTCAATCAACTCACCCAAATGGACGGCTTTATCCACGTGGTGCGCTGCTTCCCAGACGATGAAGTCCCTCATCCCTCCGGCAGCGTCGACCCGCTGCGCGACATCACCAGCATGGATGCAGAATTCGTGCTCAACGACCTGATCGCCGTGGAGCGCAAGCTGGAGCGCCTGGCAGAGGAGAAAAAAAAGGGCGGCGGGCGCGACCGGGCGTTGATCGAGCGCGAAACCGCCCTGTTCGAGCGCCTGCACGCCGCTCTCTCGGCTGAAATGCCCTTGCGCGACGTGCCCATCTCGCCCGAAGAGGAGAAGCTGCTGGCCGGCTTCGGCTTCCTCAGCCGCAAGCCGGTTCTGGTGGTGCTCAACACCGCCGAGGGCCAGCAGCCCCCCGCCCTGGAGTACCCACACCAGCACAGCCTGGTGGTGGCCCTGCAGTGCAAGCTGGAGATGGAGATCGCTCAGTTGCCGCCGGATGAAGCGGAGCTATTCCTGGCCGAATACGGCATCGAAGAGCCCAGTCTGAACCGCATGATCCGCCTCTCCTACGACTTGCTCGGTTTGCAGTCCTTCTTTACCGTCGGACCAGACGAAGTGCGCGCCTGGACGGTGCGGCGCGGAGCGCTGGCGCCCGAAGCGGCCGGCGAAGTCCACAGCGACATGCAGAAGGGCTTCATCCGCGCCGAGGTGGTTTCTTACGAAGACCTGGTTGCCCTGGGCGGACTGGCCGAGGCGCGCGCCAAAGGCAAGCTGCGCCTGGAGGGCAAGGAGTACGTCGTCCAGGACGGGGATGTAATCACAATTCGTTTTAACATTTAATCAGGATCAAGACGGTATTTCTACCAATTACCGAAAAAATTCGAATTCCTGAATGATAGAAACCGATCAGGCACGAAATGTGCATTGAATAGATTGCCTTATTCGGGCAGCCAATACATCATCAAGCGAGACCTTACATTACTTCCCCACACCTCAACTGTGAAAGTTAAACTGTCCTGGCATCCTTACCTGTTCGCTGTCTATGGGGTCCTGGCTACCATCGCCAGCAACATCGTCAATCTGCAGATCGGCGTAATCGAATCAGTGGCCGCTTCACTGCTCGCCTCCATCATCGTGGTCGTCGCGCTACGATTGATCCTGCGCGACGGACTCAAAGCCGGGTTGATCTCTTCGGCCTTCATCCTCATCATCTTCTCCTACGGACACGTCCAGACTCTGATTCAAGGCTGGCGCGTGGCTGGTTTTTCCCCAGCCCAGGACGCGATCATGCTGCCTCTCTGGGCGGCTTTGCTGGCTGCCTGGTCGGCCTTTATCCTTCGACGCTCTGAGCACACCCGTGCGATATTGTCGGGTTATTTTAATTGGGTCAGCCTGATCTCGCTTATCTTCCCGGTTCAAACCATCTACCGCTTTAATCTCCTTACCCAGCAAACCCAGCCCTGGGTGCAGAAATTCCCGGCCTACGCCTGGCAACAGGGCGGCTTGGAGAACATGACGACCCACAGCAGCGGGAGCTCGTCGACCAAGGTGAAGCCGGACATCTACTACATCATCCTCGACGCCTACACCCGCGACGACATTTTGGACGAGCTGTATGGTTATGACAACCGACCATTCCTGGATTTTCTGCGTTCGCGTGGCTTTATTATCGCCGAATCCAGCCGCGCGAACTACACCACGACGGTCACTTCGTTGGCCTCGTCGCTAAACATGGTGCACATAAATAGCCTTCCCCAATATTTGTATGAGAACGCCGGTGTCCGGGAGGAGTGGGCCGTAGATAGCGCTGCCAATTTATTGATTTCTAACAGCCGCGTGGTGGATTTCCTCAAGGCCCAGGACTACCAGATCGCGACCTTCGCCGATGGATACGGAGGAGCCCTGTCCACCATGGCCGATCAAACGATCGTCCCGCCCAATGCTGCCAACGTCTCCAACGACCAGATTCTCTTCAACATGCTGCTGTGGGATACCCCATTCGGGCGCGCCTTGGCTGTGCTGGAGGGTGCGAATAATCCCATCACCGCAAGTTTCCATGCCCATCGCCAAAACATCATCTACATCCTGAATACGCTGCCCTCTCTTGCAAAGGGGCCGCACCCGCAATTCATCTTCGCTCACATTCTGGCTCCACACGTTCCTTATGTCTTTGGTCCCAACGGAGAGGAGATCCAGAACGTGGATCCTTTCACCTTGACCGACTCGCATCCCGGTAGCCCATATAATATCCCCCTCTATCGTGGCCAGGTGAACTACCTGAACACGCTGGTCAAGAAGGCCATCGATGGCATCCTGGCGAACAGCGATACGCCGCCCATCATCATCCTTCAAGGCGACCACAGCAGTAAGGTGTACAAAGAGACCACACCGCCCACAGATGTGCGCATGAAGCTGCTTCTTCCGATTCTCAACGCTTACAGGCTGCCCGGTGCCCCCGAAGGGCTGATTAATCCAGCCACCACGCCTGTGAATACCTTCCGGAGCCTCTTCAATTATTATTTCGACGCGAACCTGGAACTTTTGGATGATGAAAGCTACCTGCTGGAGGCGCACGCCGGCCGCGTGGAGTACGTGGATGCGTGCAGGGTGTATGCAGCTTGTGCGTCGCGTTGAACTGTAAGGCATCCGCGTCGCCGATCAATACCCTTCACCTATGCTGCCGCAGCTATCCGCAGCATCGCCTCCAGGCTTTGTTCGACGTCCGCACCGCTCGTGGCCCAGGATGAGACGCTGATGCGCATGGCCGTCTGCCCCTGCCATACCGTACCGCCGCACCAGCACGTTCCATCCTCCTGAACAGCTCGGATCACCTGCTGCGTTTTCTCCGCTGAGCCAAAAGAAACCAGCACCTGGTTGAGTTGCACCTCATTGAGGACTTCGTACCCCGCGGCCGCCAGCCCCTGGGCAAAGCGAGTGGCATGCCGGCAGCAGCCATCCACCATTTCAGCCAGACCCCTCTTCCCCAATGAACGCAGAGCTGCCCACACCTCTACTCCCCGAGCGCGGCGAGACATCTCCGGGGTGAATTCCATCGGCTCGCGTTGATCACCCTCGGTCAAATAAGCCGCCGGGCTGTGGCTCAACGCAGCGCGCAGATCGCTGGCATTCCGGCAGAATACCAGCCCGCTGTCGTAAGGTACGTTTAGCCATTTGTGCGCGTCCGTCGCCCAGGAATCGGCTTCGCTTACCCCCGCAAGCAGATGAGCCCGTGCGGGCACCGCTGCAGCCCACAAACCAAAAGCCCCATCCACATGCACCCAGGCGCCGGCGTCATGAGCGGTGCGGCAAATCTCAAGCGCCGGGTCGAACGCGCCCGTATTGACATTGCCCGCCTGGATGCACACGATAGTGGGGCCGCTTATGGGCGGCAAAGCCTGCGCTCTCATCCGCCCCTGATTGTCGACCGGTACACGAACGACACGTTCCCGACCGAAACCCAATAAGGTCAGTGCTTTGAGTAGGCTGACGTGCACCTCGTCGCCCACGATCACTGTAACAGGCGGAGCGCCAAACAGGCCCTGAGCTTCCACTTCCCAACCCACCTGCTGTAAAACGGCGTGCCGTGCGGCAGCCAGACCGCTGAAATTGGCCATGGTTGCGCCAGAGACAAAACCACCCCCACACCCTGCCGGCAGACCGAACACCTCCACCAGCCAGCGTAAAGCCACTGCCTCCAGCTTCGCCGCAACGGGGGAAGACATCATCATGCCTGCATTTTGATCCCAGGCAGCGGCCAGCACGTTGGCCGCCAGCGCAGCCGGCAGCGATCCGCCGATGACGAAGCCGAAGTAGCGCCCGCCGGCCGAAGCGACGGTAGCTGGCGAGCCGACGGCGTCGAGCAGGGATAGCGTCTCAAATGGATCCTGAGGATCGGTCGGCAGAGCCTCATCGAAAGACGCCAGGTTCGCGCGTGCCTCCACGCTGGGAAACACCTCGCGTTCATCCAGGCCTTCCAGGTAGGCGCCGCCCCTCCGGGCGGCCTCTAGTAAAAGTCCGACCCGATCCCGGGTTGGATTGGACTCCGGTTCCGTAAAGGGTCTATTGGATATGGTGGACATCAAAGGTTCCTCCATCAGATCATCGGGAATGGGTGATGCAACGCTGAAAAACGCTTTCCAGAACCGTTCTGATCGGCTGCGCTTTAGTTGCCAGATGGCAGAATTTGGTTTACTTCCTATTTATATCATATAAGGTGAATTTGTTTTTGGGAAATATCCCTGATAACCTGGGGGTTGACTTCGTTTGTGTTGAAATCGAATAGCCTTTACAATTTTTATGTCTATGATTGGCTGATTGGGATGCTCGCATTAGGAGGCAGGAATATGCGCGCCAGAATTCACCCCATTCGCCTGCCGCTGCCGTTTCACCTGGGCAGCGTAAACAGCTACCTCATCTCAACCAACGCCGGTTACGTCCTGGTGGATACCGGCGGCTCCAACGGCCGCAAGGAGCTTCTCAGAACGCTTGAAAACGCCGGCTGCAAACCCGGCCTGCTCAAGCTCATGGTCATCACCCACGGAGATTTCGACCACACCGGCAACGCCGCCTATCTTCGTCGTTTGTACAATTGCCAGATTGCCATGCACAGCGACGATGCGGGCATGGCCGAGCGCGGGGACATGTTTGTGAACCGCAAGAAACCCAACCCCGTCATCCGCGCGCTGCTGCCTGTATTGACCGGGTTTGGTAGGTCGGAACGCTTTAAGCCCGACCTATTGCTCGAAGATGGAGACGATTTGTCGGCGTACGGTTTCGAAGCGCGGGTGCTTTCTATCCCGGGCCACTCGAAGGGCTCCATTGGCATCCTGACTGCTACCGGCGAGCTTTTCTGCGGCGACCTGCTGGAAAACAGACGCAGGCCGACCCTCCATTCCCTCATGGATGATCCGACTGCCGCGAAAGCCAGCCTGCAAAAGTTGAGGAACTTGAGAATCGGCATGGTCTATCCCGGCCACGGCGAACCATTCCCGATGGATGTGCTCGAAGGGAGCGCTTCCTAGGGCTTTCCGGCCGTTCACCTTTCACGGTATATAATAAAAATATCATGAGCAGAACATACACTTATTTGACGGTGCTCGTCGGTGCGGTCTGCGTCTATTTCATCCTACACACCGCCCTCTTCCCCAAGAACATGATCTTGCGGAATGCCATCATTCAGGGCGCCCTGATCGGCTTCGGGCTGGCGTTCGTATCGGCCCAGGTTTACGCCCGGATCAAAGCCAAAAAGGTCAACGGCTGGATCACCATGTACGGGTTGGGTGAGCCCCGCAACGGCATGCTGCTGCGAGCCGCCCACGCCCAGTTATTTCCCGGACCGGTGAACGTCCCGTCAGAGGCGATGTATTGGTGGACAAATTCAGACGGCGCAGGCCATGCGCTCTCCGGGGCGCACGACTACGTCATGCACTTTCCGCCGGGAGGACTCCCGCCAAACAAGGCATTCTGGTCGCTCACGATGGGCGATGCGAAAAATCACTTTGTGGCGAACCCGATCAACCGCTACAGCGTGAGCGATCGCTCTGGTCTTGTTCCAAATAGCGATGGTTCGGTCGATATTTACATTCAGAAAACTGCCCCCGCTGGTCGCGAGTCCAACTGGCTGCCAGCGCCTTCGGGCAATTTCATCCTCTGGCTGCGCGTCTACATCCCCGGCGAAGCCGTCCTCAAGGGCGAGTACATCGTCCCACCGGTACTCGAAGTGAGCTGACGGCAATGAACATCCAGAATTTACTGATCTTCGGTGCGGTGGTGGTCGTGGTGTGGTGCGTGGTGATCTACCTCTGGCCGCGCCTGATGCTCTCCGCGTACAAGCGGGCGCTGCTCACTAAAGGGTTCGGCGACGGCCCCATCCCGGTCAACACGCTCTATACTCAACCCCAAAGACTCTTTGCAGAGCCGCTCGCGGCGCAGACTGCCTCGAGCTCGAATCCGATGACGGTCGGCGTGAACCACGACACGCTCCTCACCGCCGGCTGGCTGGACCTCTCCAAAGGTCCGCTGGTCCTGCACGTACCCGACATGAACGATCGCTACTACAGCGTGCAGTTCACAGATCCGTCGAAAAACACTAATTTCGCCTACGTCGGCATGCGTACAACCGGGACGCAGGCGGGAGACTATCTCATTACGGGGCGGAATTGGAAAGGGCAGGTTCCGAGCGGCATCAAGCAGATCTCCTCGCCGGACAATTCGGTGCTCGTGGTCGGCCGGGTGCTCGTGGAAAGCGACAGCGACGTATCGACTGCCTATGATCTATCGAAGCAGATCCAGCTAACGCCGCTGAGCCAATGGCAGCCCGGCCAATAAGCGCTTGGCCGCCCTGAGGCTGCCTCACTTCCTATCCACCTCCACCCACATCCTCCTGCCATCGGTGGTGATCTGAACCCACCCGTGACGGGCTGTTTCTATCGCCGAGGCGATCCCCGCCTGCCCGGCCGCAAGCACCGCCTGTGGGCGCAGCAGCTCCACCCATTCATCAGCATCCTCGCTTTGTTTCTCGCCCACCACCAGGGCGCTGACCGGCGCAGGCCACTCGGCGCGCGCCAGGCGGGTGAACTCCTCCGCCGGGCAGCCCCCCGGGATCAGCGCGCGAAAATCTTGCCAAACAAGCGCATAGCCGGCCCCTGCCGGTCCGGCGCATATCACCCGCATTGCGACCCCCTCGCCCAGCGCCAGCGTCTGCCCGCGCGCGGCCGGCGCGGCCGGGACGCCCGCCTTTGCCAGTGCCGCCGAAAGCGCCCGCGCCGCGCCCGTCTCGCCTGCGTCGCCGCCCAGCAGGACCATCTGTGCCGGAACGGCCTCCAGCGCCCCAGGCAGAGCGCCGAGGGTCGCCTTGTCGCTCCCGACGGTCATCAGAACATCCAGATGGCGGGCGTAAAAGGGCAGACGGCGGCCCAGCGCATCGCTCAAGCGACGCGGGGACTCGCCGCCGCCCACCAGAATTGCCCCGCCATCGGGCGCCTGCACCAGCAGGCTCACTCCGGCCCCGTTCTC
>DAOTWA010000011.1:0-17984 GCA_034435955.1 Anaerolineaceae bacterium
GGGATTATTGCGAAAGCCTGGAATATCATCGCCTTATGGAGCAACGACGGGTTTGAAATTGTCCAAATAAAGAGCGGTGATCCACGCAGGCGTTGAGGAATTTCGGCGGTCAGTCCATTGGGGTTCAAGGACGCCGGCAATTCGAAAAAAAGCAGAGGCGGGGTGCACGCAGGCGTTGAGTTCGCCAGGCCCGCGGAAGCACACCGGGGGCCCGCGAGGACGGATGGGGCGGTCATCCCCTTTAAGGAAATGGGCGAAGCCCTGCGGGCATATACCCGCAATGACCTGTCGGGGCAGAGGATAAACGCCCAAATTTTCGGCGGGTACCCGTTATGTAAAGAGTATACGCGCCATGGCGGCGATGACCTCGGCTGTCTTTTCGATGCCCAGCCTGCCGGTGTTCAATACGGCGTGATAGAGGGAAGGGTCGTCCCAATCGAGGCCGTAGAATTGTTTGATGTACTCGGCTGAGGCGGCGTCGCGGGCAAGGATCAGGTCTTGGGCGGCGCGGCGGATGCCGACATCGGCGTAGTAGGCAGCCTGTTCTTCTTTTAGCTGCTGCTTGACGCGCTGGATGCGCTCTTCTAACGGTGCCTCGATGCGCACGTGCAGCACGTTGGGCCTGTCCTTCAGGATGATCTGGCCGCCGCGGCCGAGGATGACGAAGCCGCCGGCGTTGTAGGCCGCCTGGACGGCCTTCTGCACGAGGTTCAATGCGGCGATCTCGCTGAGAGGTTGAGTCTCGGGGATATGGGCGCCGCGGGCATCCTCTTTCCAAACGCGCACTTGGGCAACGGCGACGGGCCGGCGCAGGAGACGGTCGAGGAAGTTCTTGACCCTGTAATTGTCCTCGGAATAATCGATCACCTCTTGCTCGGAAAGGCCGGCCTCCACAGCCGCCCTGGAGATATGATGTTTGTCGAACAGGCGGTAGCCAAGCATCTCACACACGCGCAGGGCTACCTCGTCCCCACCGCTACCGTACTGGCGTGAGATGGTGATTACAGCCATGGCTCCCTCCTTTTGGAATGTGGAAAATTCGGCCGGGAAGAAAGATCGATCAAGGGATGAGTTGCGTCCGCGCCAGGTCGAAGAAGGACCTCCAGGTCAAAAGATTGTGAATTGTTTCATTTACACTATAGCACGATCGAGATGTTTATTCAATTCGGCTGTTTTTATGGATTGGGGGATGGCGAGGTGCGCGGGTCCATTGGGGAAAGCCTGCAACTTTTCTGCCGGCGGCGCATCAAAAAGAAAGTGTTCAAATCGCTCAAAAGAATTCCTGGAGATTAACGCATGGAAATGATTATCGATTTCCCTGGTGGGGCGCGGGTAGATGCGCATTTCGGACCGTACACGGTCCCGACCGACCAACCGCCGCAGGGCGGCGGGGAAGGCTCGGCGCCGACGCCCTTTTCCGTCTTTCTGGCCTCGATTGGCACCTGCGCGGGAATTTATGTGCTGGGGTTCTGCCGTCAGCGCAACCTGCCCACGGACGGCATCCGCATCATCCAGCGCGTGTACACCAACCCCTTAAACGGAATGGTCGGGCAGATTGACCTGGAGATTCAGGTGCCGCCAGAATTTCCGGAGAAATACCGGCCGTCACTGATCCGCTCGGCTGAGTTATGCGCGGTCAAGAAACACCTGGAAGCGCCCCCGAAATTCAACATCTACACGGCTGAAGCCGTCAAAGCCTAGCCCAAAGGCCGGGCGTGGTAAAACCCGTCCCTCTCACCATCGAAATTGGGGTGAGAGGGATTTTGTATGCGGACGGGATGCAGCGGGAAGCGTTGACCATCTCTGAAAAGCGGCTATAATTGCTGATAGTCACTTGATCATTCCATAAAATTTACTGGTACCAAACGGCTACAAAAAAGAGAAGCTGATCGGGACGCTTCTCCGGCAAGAAACCGCAATCGTTTTCTAATCAGCCAACAATGCATGATCGCGGTCTTATCCGGTTAACACTGCATCCCAAGGCAGGCACTGCTGCTGCCTTTGCGTCCGTGGAAATGCCGGGGGGTAGCAGGTGAGAAGTCGACACAATCCATGGCTTTCCCTGGCCGACGTGGTGGTCGTCATGACCATCACGTTGTCCGCGTGCGTATCCCCAACCGTTTCGCGGGCAACCGAAGAGATTCCCGAAGGAACCTATGCGGTGGATGCGATCTTCCGCGAATTTTATGATTTGCTGGGGGGCGAGGAATATCTCGGCTACGCGATCAGTCCGCTGTTCACCAACGGGCCGGTGCAGATGCAGTACACCGAGAATGCGCTGCTGCGTTACGATCCGAACGCCAGCAGCAGCCAGCAATACAGCCTGGCCCCGTTGGGGGTGGAATTGGGGATGAGCGATCCGCCCATGGTTCTGCCGGAGCAAAACGGCATCCGCATTGTGGATGGATACGTGATCTACGATGAATTCGTGGGCGTCTACGACCGCATGCAGGGGTCGAGGTTCGTCGGCAAGCCGCTCACTCAGGTGCGGATCAACAGCGATCGGCAGCGCATCGAGCAGTACTTCGCCAATGTTGGTTTTTACCGGTTGCTGAGCGATCCGCCGGGGAAGGTTCACCTGCTGGCCTATGGGGCCTGGAAGTGCGACTTGGCGTGCCGCACGCGCCCACCTGCGAATGCGATCGTCTCGCGGGCGCCGTATTTCGCCGAGCCGATGGTGGAAAGCCTGAACCGCTGGGGGAGCGAATTCACCGGCCGGCCGATCAGCCCGCCTTACACGGCGGCGGACGGTATGCTGGAGCAGGTATACGAAAATATCGTCGCTTTTGCCAATCCAAACAATATTCGACTGGTGCGCCTGCGCCCGCTGCCGGAAGAGGTGGGCATACGGGCCACTCCTCTGGTAGCAGCCAATCAGGACGAGCGCCTCAAGTTTTACCCCCTGGATGGTAAGCTTGGACACAATGTTCCGGTCGTGTTCGAGAATTACATCGTGATGCACGGCGGAATGGAAACGGCAGGCGCGCCGATCACGGAGATATACCCCGAGGGGAAGATTTACCGGCAGTGTTTCACGAACTACTGTCTGGATTACGATCCAAACGCGGCCAGCGAGCTGCGCGTGCGGCCGGCCGCCTTAGGCCCTCTCTATCTGGCGCGGACGCGCCCTCAGCCGGCGATGCAATCGCTGACCAGCGACAATGTGATCCTGCGCTTGTGGGTGGCGAAGGCGATGACCGCCCCGGGGGAGGAACAGGTGGTGAACCTGGAGGCGCTGGAGCGGAAGAGCGGTCATGCGATCGCCAACGCGGAAGCCGTCCTGGAGGTGACTGCGCCGGATGGTTCGCTGACGAGATATCATTTCCCCCCCACGGGCGAGGATGGGCGCAGCAGCGTGGTCGTGCCGGCGGTGAAGGCGGACAGCGGCAGCATGGTCGCGTTAAAGGCGTGCCTGAACGGCGGATCAGACCAACCGCCCTGCGCTGAGGACAGCTACGTGATCTGGAAGGGTGGGTAGCGAGGCCGCCCCAGGCGTGCGATAGCGGCGCGAAACGGGGGGACAATCAGGGGTGGGCCTCGACGAAGAGCTCCACCTTCGATATTTCAGGGCCCAGGCTGTAAACGTCCAGGGAGAAGGGCAGGCGGCCGCCGGCTGCCAGCGGAGTGTTCGATTCCCACTTGCGCAAACCAACCGGGGCGCCGGCGGCGTCGTACGCCGCGGCGACCAGCCAGACCTGCTCCGCGGGGGCGCTGTCCGTTGGAAGGGTCACATCGCCGCTCAACCGGGCGGACAGACCCCTTTCACTAATTGTGGTATTTACATGCTCAGCCGCGGCCGGCAGGTAACGGCCAGGATCGCCGAGGGGCAGCGCGTCGAGGTTTTGGATTCCAGCGGTGTAGGCAGCCGGTATCGGCGGGGGAAAATAGGCCTCCAGGGGGAGGGTTTTCCCGGCCGGCAGGAGGTTCAGGGCAGCCGAGGCTGGCAGACTGGTTTGGGCGCCGGCGGAATCCAGCAAGACTATGCTGGCGCTGACATTCTCGACTGGAGCGGACTGGATGTTGGTCACAGCGGCCAGGCACCACAGGCCGCCATCGGCGGCGGGATAACAATGCACCTCTGAGGCCCGAATGGGCAGCGGGGTTGGGCTGGGTTGAGGGGCGCGGGACGGGCCAGGAGCGGGGGTTGGCTGGGGGATGGTCAGGATCGTACCGATGGAGAGGAAATAGGGGTTGACCGTGGGATTGGCAGTCTTCAGCGCGGCCACGCTGACGCCGAAACGGAGGGCGATGCCGAACATGTCGTCGCCTTTAACCACTTTGTAGGTCAGCGGGGTTGGAGTGGGGGTTGGGAGCGGGGTAGGGGTTGCGGTTCCCGGACCGGCTGGGGTCTGGGTAGGCGTGGGGGTGGTATAGGGTGTGAGGGCGCCGGTGGGTGCGGGAGTTACCGTGGGAGGGGGCGTCTGCGGGCGGCAAGCTGCTGCGGCGAGGGCGATGGCTATCCCCAAGAACGCCGCGAAGGGACGGGCGTCAGGCATGCGGGGATTATACCAAGGATACCAGGCGAAAGAGGGAAAGGCGAAAGGCGGTATAATACCGGTAGACCAGGTTTCAGGGGAGTAGCTTATGAGTGAGCGCAGAATCCGCGTCTTAATCGCCAAGCCGGGATTGGATGGCCACGACCGCGGCGCCAAGGTCGTCGCGCGTGCGCTGCGCGACGCGGGCATGGAGGTGATCTACACCGGGCTGCGCCAGACGCCGGAGATGATCGCTGAAGCGGCATTGCAAGAGGATGTGGATGTTGTCGGTTTGTCGATCCTCTCGGGCGCGCACATGCTGTTGGTGCCCCGCGTGATTGAACTGCTGCGGGCCAACGGTCTTGGGGATGTGGGTGTGTTCATAGGGGGGATCATCCCGGAAGAGGATATTCCGGCATTAATGGCGGCTGGTGTCCAACTGGTGTATGGGCCAGGCACGCCAACCGATGCGATCGTAGACGGCATTCGCCGCTTTGTGCAGAGTAAAACGGCGACGGTCTGAGGATCGGTGCAGTGGCATTGAGCGAGCCAACGCGAGAATTGGAGCGCAGCGCCCGGGCGGAGGAGCTGGTTGAGGCGCTGCTGGAAGGCGACCGCCGGGCATTAGCGCGCACACTTACCCACGTTGAAAATGGAACGGAGACCGGACAGGCGGCGTTAAGCCTGCTTTTCCCCCGGGCGGGGAACGCTCATCTGGTGGGCGTGACCGGATCCCCCGGCACGGGCAAGTCTACACTGGTCAACCACCTGACGCTGCACTACCGCCAACGGCGGGAGGGATACCGACCAAAGAGAGTAGCCGTGGTGGCCGTGGATCCAAGCAGCCCTTTCAGCGGTGGAGCGGTGCTGGGGGATCGGGTGCGGATGCGCGATCTGTCGGGCGATCCGGATGTTTTTATTCGCTCGATGGCCAACCGTGGCGCGCTTGGCGGCCTGGCGCGCAGCACGGCTGCGGTGGTTCAGGTTTTAGATGCCGCGGGCTACGAATTGATATTTATCGAAACGGTAGGAGCGGGACAATCCGAGGTGGATGTTGCGCGTCTGGCCCATACCACGCTGGTGGTCGAAGCGCCGGGCTTAGGCGATGATATTCAGGCGATCAAAGCGGGAATCCTGGAGATTGCCGATGTGTTGGTGATCAATAAAGCCGACCGGCCGGGCGTGGAGAACACGGAGCGCGCGTTGCACAGTATGCTTGAACTGGCCAGACCGAGCATGAACCTGTTCCGCGACCCGCACTGCGCTGAGCCGGAGGGGACGCCGGCCATCTCGATGCTGGAGGGAGAGCCAGCGAGAGGCTGGAAGCCGCCTATCCTGCGTACGGTGGCGATCTTCAAGACCGGCGTGGAGGCCGTCGCGGTCGCCATCGATGAGCACCGCGCGTACTTGCGTGAAACGGGGGAATGGAAGCGCCGTGAACGGGCGCGCATCCGCGCAGAAGTGGATGCACTGCTGCAGGCCATGCTGGTGTCCCGCTGGCGAGAAACCGTCGCGCCTGAGCGCCTCGAGCGGGTGTTAGCCCGATTGATGGACAGGGAAATATCGCCCAATCAGGCCGTTGAGCTGTTGCTGAGCGATGATATGCGAGGGATAGGGCGATGATCAGTGGAAATCAGGTGCGATGGAGGGCAATCGAGCGCGCCGACCTGCCGCGCTTTGTGGCCTGGTTGAACGGTCCTGAAGCGACCCGCGGTCTCTCGATCGATCTGCCGCTCTCATCCGAGGATGAAGCGGACCGATTTGAGGGTCTGGGTCAAGCACGGGCGGAGGAGCGCCCACTGGCGATCGAAGTTCTGCATGATCAAAAGGTGCGCCAGACGATGCATGAAGACGGGGGATATATCAACGTCCTGCTGATGAGTATGTTACGGTCAGAATGGAAGAGAGGATGAAATACAGGAGCGCCTTATGCCCATCCTGCACCTACCGCGCCACGAATTAATGTATGGGGAAGTGAAGCTATACGCCGGCACCGCCTGTCCAGACCTGGCGGCAGCGATCGCGAAATATCTTGATGTCCCTTTGTGCGGGCGCGACATTATCCAGTTCCCCAATGAGAATCTGTTCGTCAAGCTGCATACCAGCGTACGCGGCCAGGACTGCTACGTGATCCAGACGACGTCCGCGCCGGTACACCGCAATCTGATGGAGCTGCTCATCCTGCTGCAGACGCTGCGGCTGGACTCGGCGGCGCGCATCACGGCCGTGATTCCGTATCTATGCTATGCGCGCTCGGACAAGAAGGATCAGCCGCGGGTGCCCATTACCGCCAGGCTGGTGGCGGATATGATCGAAGTCGCCGGAGCCGACCGGTACATCACGCTCGATCTGCACGCCGGCCAGATCCAGGGTTTCTTCTCCATTCCGGGCGATGTGCTGACCACGTTCCACCTCCTGGTGGATTATCTTAAGTCCAAAGCGGCCAATCTGGTATCGCCGGTGGTGGTGACCGCCGACCTTGGCTTTGCCAAGAAGGCGCGCAACTTCGCCCAGCGGTTGGGGACGCCGATGGCCTTCATCGAGAAGCGCCGGGCGAGCAACGATGCGAGAGCAGAGGCGCTCACCCTGATCGGCGAGGTGGCCAACCATGATGTGCTCATCGTGGACGACGAGGTGGATACGGGCGGATCGATTGTCGAGGCGGTCAATCTGGTCAAGGAACATGGCGCGCGGAGCATCTACGTCATTTTCGTGCACCCGGTCTTCTCGGGCACGGCAGTGGAGCGGCTGGCGGCGCTGCCGGTGACCGAATTTATCACGACCGACACCATACCCATTGCCGAAAACCGTAAGCAGATGTTCGGCGGCAGGCTGACAGTGCTGTCGGTGGCGCCGCTGTTGGGCGAGGTGATCCTGCGCGCCAACCAGGGTCGCTCGGTGGGGGAGATGTTCAACGAGTAGGCGGCGAGCGACCGCAGTCGAGAATTAATAGGTCTATTGAGGCGGCTCAGCACAACCGGCGCGAGCCGCTTTTCAATTCTGTTCCGGTGCAGCGCCAAGCGAAAATGGGCATTGATTCCCCACTTGACATGATTGGTGCGGTGGTGGATAATTTAATATAGAACATATATTCTATTTATGTTCCAAGTTGATGTTGATGCACATCTATTCATTGACAAACCATTGGCGAATCCTTATGGAGCATTCAGCATGACCCGTCTGATCTTCTTCCCGGATGAAGCCGCCTGCCTGTTTCTGGATGACGAGCGCCCGCCGGCGGAACTCGTCGAGGCGATCAATACTGGCGACTACCAGCCGCCCTTTCCTTCGCTGGCCACCCAACCCTGGAGGGCGGCGCGCTTGGGTGGGGTAGTCATCGCGGCGCCGTCGCTATGGTCGGGCCCGATCCTGCCGCACGGGTCGCGGCTGAGCACGCGGGAGCGGCAGGTACTCCAGGGTCTGGCGGATGGGTTAACGGATAAGGAAATCAGTCTGCGGCTGGGCATGTCCAGACGGATGGTGAGCACTTATGTGGAGCGCATCAAAAAGCGGCTGGGGGTGCGCACGCGTGAGCAGTCGGTGGGGATCGGTGTCGCGCTGGGTTTGTGCACGGTGGAATGGAAGGAATGAGGATTATCTCGGGGGCTGTATTCTCTTCCAAAGCTGGTAAAGTCCCAGGTTACCCTCTGCGCCATCTGAGTAAAAGGTTTCCAGGATGCGAAAGCCTGCCTCGGCAGCCAGGGCAGCCAGCTCTTCTTCGCTGAACTGGTGGACGTAGCGCAATCCCGGGGCGTCTTTGGCAGGCCGGGGCTTGCTCGTGCGGCGCCAGTCGAGGAGGGCGTCATCCGGGTCGACCTCCTCAGCGGAGAGGTTGATCAGTTCCCAGGGCTGGATGCGGGCAGCCAGGCGCGGGCTGTTCTGGAACTGCCACTCTGAATGGATGAAGACCCCCTCCGGGGCGAGCAGATCGTGGATTTGACGGAGAACCGCCAGGCGCAGGTCGCGGCCGGGGAGATGATGCAAAACGGAGAAGGCGAGGACGATATCGAATTGTGAGAGTGGAAGGGCAGCGGGCCAGGAAGGAGAGGAAAGGTCGGTAAGGAGGAAGTGGAAGGATGCTTCAGGCGGCGAGTATGCCTCATCCCCTTGATCCCGCTCTCCTGAAGGGTAAGCCTCACCCCCTTGTTCCCCCTCTCCTTTAGGAGAGGGGGAAATGTGGGGAGGGTTGGCCTCGCGGCCTTGATCCCCCTTTCCTGAAGGATATGCCTCATCCCCTTGATCCCCCTTTCCTGAAGGGTATGCCTCACCCCCTTTATCCCCCTTTCCTAAAGGAGAGGGGGAGATGTGGGGAGGGTTGGCCTCGCGCTCGCGGTTTTCCTCTTGTAGAGGTGAGGGGGGAGGGGAGAGGGTATGACGGATGTGCGTGAGCACCTCATCCAGTCTGGAGAGCACTTGCTCATTCGAGAAGCGCAATAGTCGTATGCCAAGAGAATGCAGATATTCGGCGCGAATTGCGTCTTCCTGGGGGGTGTATTGGTGAATGGGTCCGTCCACCTCGATGGCCAGGCGAGCTTCGTGTGAGTAAAAATCTAAGATGAAGCGTTCGAGGGTATGCTGACGGCGAAATTTGACTCCTTCGAGGTGGCGACTGCGGAGTGCCTGCCATAGGGCTTCTTCGGCCGGAGTAGGCTTGTGGCGCATCTGGCGGGCGAGTGGTTTGAGATACGGCCAGAGGGGATTGGGGATGCCTCCCCAGAGATTAAGTGGAGCCTCGCGTCCTGCGACCGCCTCTCCTGAAGGGTTAGCCTCACCCCCTTGATCCCCCTCTCCTAAAGGAGAGTGGGAGAGGTGGGGAGGATTGGCCTCAGACCTTTGATCCTGCTCTCCTGAAGGAGAGGAAGAAGTGGGGTCTTTGTCCGTTGTTGTTAGCAGGGAGGGGGTGTGTGGCCGATCGGAGGGATTATTTTTGGGGGAGGGTATTCGCCGGGATGTTGTGGAAGTGTTCGCTTCTGCTAATCTGCGCCGAGCCACATCCAGAAGCGCCTGGCTGAAATCGATGCCAACGTAAACCCCGCGAAATCCACGCCGGGCCAGTTTATGTGCCAATTCGCCGCTGCCGCAGCCGATATCAAGGATGCGCGCGTCCATGGGGATGCGCTCCAGGATGCGCTTGACCCCCGGCTGGAGCCGCTGGCGCGTCTCGGCGAACGGATGGGCAAATTGCTGGTAGAATTGCCGGTTAAGATCTAGCAGACGCTGGACCGTCGTGGCTTTCATGATCGTTATTATACCGGCACCAACCGATGCACCATTTCTTAAAACAGTCTGACTTATGGATGTTGAAACCTGGCAGGAAGAGCGCGCGTATACGCCTGAAAAGCTGGCTGTCGCCCGCAAGATTTTAGAGGAAATTCGCAAGGGGCGCGAGGTGTGGCAGGCCACCCGCCGCTACCCGCTGCCCGGCGGCGGGTATCTGGCCAAGCATGTGCTGGTCGCGGCGTATCGTGAGCTGGTGGACAGCGGGCAGTGGGCCGAGGACACGCAGCTTCTGGCGCGCATACGCATGAAGCCCGTGCGCACACTCTCGGGCGTCACCACGGTGACCGTGCTGACCAAGCCCTATCCGTGTCCAGGGAAGTGCATTTTCTGTCCGACCGATGTGCGCATGCCCAAGAGCTACCTGCCGGATGAGCCCGGTGCGCGGCGCGGTCTGCAGCACCACTTTGACCCTTACGAGCAGGTGCGCTCGCGGATCACCGCCCTGGAGGCGGTGGGTCACCCGACCGATAAGATCGAGCTGCTGATCCTGGGGGGCACGTGGAGCGCTTACCGGCGCGATTACCAGGAATGGTTCGTGCGGCGCTGCTTCGACGCGCTCAATGAGCGCGATTCGGCCACGCTGGAAGAAGCGCACCGCCTCAACGAGACCAGCCCGCATCGCAACGTGGGACTGGTGGTGGAAACGCGCCCTGACCGTATCCATGTGGGCGAACTCCGCCGGCTGCGCCAATTGGGGGTGACCAAGGTGCAGCTTGGGGCGCAGAGCCTGGACGACCGCATCCTCGAGCTGAACAAACGCGGCCACACCAGCGCGCAATTGCTGCAGGCGACGTGCATGTTACGTGCGGCGGGTTTCAAGATCGTGCTGCACTGGATGCCGAATCTACTGGGGGCGACGCTGGATTCCGACCAGGCCGATTTTGCCCGCCTGTGGCAGGGTTACTGTCCCGATGAGATCAAGATCTATCCAACCCAACTTCTCGCCAATGCCGAGCTGTATCAATACTGGCTGCGCGGCGAATACCAGCCTTACACCACCGAAGAGCTAATCCAACTCATTGCCGATATCAAACCAACGATACCACGCTACTGCCGGGTCAATCGGGTGATCCGCGATATCCCCTCGACGAATGTGGTGGCAGGCAACCGGCGCACGAGCCTGCGACAGGACGTCCATGCAGAGCTGGCCCGGCGTGGGCAGCGCTGCGAATGTTTACGCTGTCGTGAGGTGCGCGACGAACGGGTCGACCCGCGAACCTTGCGTCTGGAAGATCAAATCTATCCCACCGCCTGCTCCAGCGAACACTTTCTATCCTTCGTCACTCCAGATGACCACGTGGCGGGTTATCTGCGTCTATCCCTACCAGATGCAGACGCGCCGGAAACCGGCCTGGATGATTTGCGCGGGGCGGCGCTGATTCGTGAAGTGCATGTTTATGGGCAGTCTTTGCCGGTGGGGGCTGAAGAACCCGGTGCAGCCCAGCACATCGGATTGGGCACGCGCCTGCTGCAGCATGCGGAAGAGATCGCGGGTAAGGCGGGATTTCGGCGGCTGGCGGTGATTGCGGCGGTTGGCACGCGACCCTATTACCTTTCCCGGGGATTTCGGCGGGGAGAACTGTATCTCGTTCGCGATATTGCCGATGGATCGCAGGGGGCTTAATCGTCGGAATTCTTTCCGTATCTTTTTCCCGATTTTGCACAAATTCAAGCCCGAAATCGCTTTGCCTTTTGACAAAATAGGATACAATTTCCCCAATGAAATATATTTAATATATAAATGTGAGGGTAAAAAATGTCTCGACAAAAGCTACCAATTGATGAGGTCATCAAGACACTTGACCAGACCGTTGCCGAGGCCGTCGAATTCTTCAAACAAGCGGATGAAAACCTGGCGGACGGTTATCAGACTGCGCGCGACGTCATTTCCCATCTTGTCTACCAGCATGAATATTACCTAGAAATTCTCAAAGCGGTGGCAGCGGGGAAAGAGCCTCAACTTCTGGAAGGAACATTGAAAGAAATCAACGCGGAGGCCACGCGCAAGTTTGCTGACGTGCCGATCCAGGAGCTCGCCGATCGGCTGGCGGAAATTCACAAGGAATTCAACGCCACACTCAAAAAGTTGCCCAACTTCGATATCGAGTTCCCGTTCAAGCAAGGGGGACGTTTCTGGAGTGTGTCATCCCGCCTGATCGCGATGGAATCCCATATTCGCAACCACATAAAGCGTCAGCGCCGGGCCGCCCTATTGGTGGCCGGCCGGGTCATGTAGTCGAGCAAGCGACAGATCACAGGGATTCAAGCTCATAAAACCGCGGCCAGGAATGGCTGTCGGCATATTTTGACGCCAACCTTATTCGGCGGCCCGCCAGGGAAAAAAAGAGAGCCGTCCACAGACCCATGGACGGCGTTATTCTCGTTAACCGATACAATCTGTTCTCAGGCGGTCGTCAGCGATAGCGCTGTTCCCACTCTTTGACCGCATCACGGATGAGGGCCTTGACTTCCGCATCGGGGACGGCGTCAATGCCTTCGTAATGTTCCAAACCAACCCACACCACCACGCCCTGGTTAGGCGTCTCCGCCAGGCGGATGCCTTTGGCAGCCAGAGGTGAGCCAGCCAGGCGATTCTGCAGGATGTCGTTCACCTGATCGACGATGCTGACCGGGCCAGCGACTTTCGGTTTCTCTTCCTGGGTGGGCTTGGCTGCTGGCCTGTCTTGCCCCGGTTGAGCGGGATATCCCTGTGCGCCAGGGATGGGAACCATCACCGGCGTTGGCTGAGGCGCAGGACCGTATCCAAGCCAGCTTTTCAGTTCCAGGACCAGGTTTTCAAGATGTTCGCGCTGGTCATAGCGTAGTTCTCCCGCGGAGGTGAGCACCTTGCCGCCAATCTCGACCTTCAATGGGGTGCCAGGTGCATCGCGCCACAATCCGGCGAGCAGATGCGATGCCCTTTCAGCATCTTCGCCAACGTTTATCTGCACCCGTTTGCTCAGTATCTCTTCTTCTTTGGAAGCTTTGGGGCGGATCAAATAGCTCATCAGCACGCCAGCGGCGTATCCGATCACCACACACACCAGCGCAATAATCAGCACGGTCGTCGCATTCATGGGCTAGCCCTCCCGGGAACTTTTGCACTCGAAAGGAAGACGGCGGTAGATGGCTGATCTAATTGTATAACAAAATGCTAACCGGGAATAGACCGAATTTCGAGGGTGTTGAAAAACAAGCAAGTCTTGACCGAAGGAAAAGAGTTTAATACAATCCCGTCCTCTTTATCGAGGAGAAGAGCAAAATGGAACATCCGCGCTATACTGAAACAGGCAAAGGGTCATTCTTTGGCGACTATGTCTATGATCAGATGATACCCACTGACCATTTTCTGCGCAAACTGAATGAAGTGGTTGACTGGAAAAACTTCACGCGCAAGTTGACCGGTTTACACAAGGGCGAGGGGGTGGTTGGACGGCCGCCGTTTGACCCGGAGATGCTGTTGAAGATGGAGCTGCTGGCATACTTGTACAATTTGAGCGAGCGGCAGGTAGAAAATTACCTGAACTAGAACCTGCCTGCGAAATACTTCGTGGGGTTAGCCGTGGATGAGAAAGCACCAGACCATTCGACTTTGTCGGTGTTTCGCGAGCGGTTAGTCCAGCGGGGGAAATGGAAAGTGTTTGAAGAGATGTTAGCCGAGATAGTGCGGACGGCGATGAGCAAGGGGATACGGTTTGGTTCTATCCAGATTGTGGATAGTGTTCACTGCTTGGCAAATGTCAATCCAGAAAAAGACGAGCGGCGGCAGAAGAGAGGCAAACCGCCGCGCGACCCAGATGCAGGCTGGGGGGTCAAGCATCAGCGCAAGGCACGCAACGCAGCAGGAAAAGTTAAAGAACAGCCCGAGTATTTCTACGGGTACAAAGCACAGGTCAGTTTGGATGCCGAGAAAGAGTTGATCACGGCGGTGGAAGTCACTTCGGGAGAGGCTTATGATGGGCATCATTTGGTTAGCTTGGTCGAACGGGATTTGCAACAAGGGCTGCCGATGGAGACTTATGCGGCTGACAAGGAGTACGACAATGGCGACAATCATTTTTATCTGGAACAACGCGGCTTGCATTCGGCGATTTGCTTGAAAGGACACGTACACAGAAGAAAGACGCCCATAAAGACGTCTGGCTGGCTTTAGAACAGACCTCCCAGTACCAGCAAGGTTTGAAACAGCGCTACAAAATAGAACGCAAATTTGGCGAAGCCAAACAGGTGCACGGGTTCAGGTGCTGACGTTACCTAGGCAAGATTGGCTTTGCGGTGCAAGCCTTTTTGACTGCGATCGTACTCAACTTGAAAGGCATGGTAAAATTGCTGTGGGGAATTGGCTTCAAAACCCCAGCAGTCAGTCTCAACCGGGGGTGAAGTGCCGCTGGTGGTCGAAAAAGCAGCAAAAATGGAAGGGATCATGCCAAAACTACAACAACACTGATCCCCCTCACCCTTCCGCCCATCCCTCTTTTGGCTGTGTGTTTTACCAGAAGAGGTTTTATACCGCCAATTTCCTTTATTTTTCAACACCCTCATGTGACATATATCAAAAGGAGGTAATTTGCGAGGAACTTGTTGAGGATGCCACCGATAGATCACCTCCCTGCCCGCAGGCGGTGCACTCGAACTGGATGGTGGTGTGCTCGATACCGAATTTCTTCAGCCGCGCTTTGAGTTCGGCCATGATGCCGTTACTGTTGGCAATTGTCTGGTCGGCGGTGATGACGTGCGCGTTGAGGGCGACATGCCCCGAGCAGATGCTCCAGACGTGCAGGTCATGCACGTCCAGGACGCCACTCACGCCTGCCATGCTTGCGCCGATTTTCTCCACCGAAAGATGTTCCGGCACGCCCTCGACCAGAATGTGCAGAGACGATTTCAGCACGCACCACGAACTGAGCACGATGATGACGCCGATGAACACGCTCATCAGCGGGTCCACCCCCTCCCAGCCCGTCAGCCAGATTACGCCCGCCGCCACGATGACGCCCACTGTGGAGACCGCGTCGCCGACGACGTGCAGGAAGGCGCTGCGGACATTGAGGTCTTCGGCCTCTTCGTGCGATTATGCGCCGTATTCGCCTGCATGGTCATGTTCATGCTCGTGTCCGCCGAGGACGAAGGCGACGACGAGATTGACGACCAGCCCGATGACGGCGGTGACCAGCATTTCCACGTTTTTCACGGGCTGCGGGTGGAACCAGCGATGCCAGGATTCGCTGAAGATTTCGATGGCAATCTCCCAAGCATGACGCCGTTGATAAGCGCGGCGAGCACTTCCAGACGGTGATAGCCGTAAGTGTGGCGGTCATCCGCGGGCATGGCGGAGAGGCGCAGGGCGTGGTAACTCAGCCCCAAGGCGAAGACATCCATAAAGACGTGCGCCGCGTCCGAGAGCAACGCCAGGCTGCCCGTCCAAAATCCGCCGAGCACTTCGGCGATGAGGAGGGCGAAGGTCAGCAGCATGGAGAGGACGAAACGGTTTTCGATGGCTTTGTTGGGATGAGGGTTCATAAGCAGGCTTCAAGTTTCTGACTCCACCTCATATGCCCTTCTTTGTTCCAACAGGGCAGGCTGCAAAACAGGTTCAATGGTCAGTGCTTCTTCCTCTTCTACCAAAGATTGCTTGCGCCTGGCTTTCTTTTCGGTGGATGTCAATTGAGGAGGAAATAATTCTTTTGCGTCTATATCTCGAATCGTTTGGATATTCCCCAGGTAGAATGAGACATAGTAACCTTTGTATAGCGTGGGAGTCACTTTGTCAAGTTTTTCTTCAGCAATTCGTTTGTAGAAGGGATCAATCTCGATACCGATATAATGCCGCCCCAGTGTTTTGGCGGCAATCGCGCTGGTGCCAGTGCCAAGAAAAGGATCGAGGACTACATCACCTGGATCGGTGCTCATCAGCACAATACGTTCCAGCAGGTGAATAGGCAACTGGCAGGGATGCTCATCGCGACGTACATTATGACGAATGCGGTGAATGTCGGTCCATACATCGCTGACCAGGGCGCCAAAAGGATGCATCTGGTCTTTTTTGCCGCCATAATCTTTGAGATAACTATTGCATACCCGACATTTTCTATGAGGGGCTCGGATTTCGTAGAATTTAAAACCGCTTGGGCGTTTGGCGTAAAAAAGAATGCCATAGTGTGCTGGCAGCAAGGTCTTCCCCAAGGGGTTACTCATTGCGTCCCAGGCAATCCAGTGACGAAAATAGGCTTTTTCATTCAAAATCGCCGCGTAGTAAGTGAGCCAACGGGGGATGTTGTGAATAAAAATCGAGCCTGTTGGTTTGGTGACCCGCACCAGTTCTTCCAGCCAAACCCTGCACCAGGCCAGGTATTCTTCATCGGGGCGTTCATCCTTATAAGAGTTATATTTTTTCTCAAGATTAAAAGGCGGATCGGCAAAACACATATCCACACTTTCGGAGGGAATGCCTTTCAAAACTTCTACGCAATCGCCCAGGATAACTTTGTCGAGATATTCTTCCAGCATTATGCACCTCGATTGGAAAAACATCGCTCTGGTACGTGAAACAGAACAATGTCGGCTAATGCATCGAGAGTTTTCATATTCAGGCAATAATGACAACCTTCGTACATTTTGCGCAGGTCAGAACGACGCGCCAACCAGCCTCCCCCATCGACAATGTTGACGAGAATGCGTTGCGTTTTTGGATAGCGCACATTCTCTCCCACGATTTTCTGGTACATGGCTTGCTGCTCATTTGCCCGTGCCGTTTGGCTGTTTGATGTCGTTTCCATGTATGAAACCATGACCATAACATAAGGCTCTTCGCAAGAAGGAATGGCATGGTCCACTTCTTTACCGACCAGTTTTACCTGACCATGTTCATAAGGAGCATAAATGCGTTCAAGGACTCTTGTAACTTGCTGTTCAATGTATTCACCTTTTCGGTCGGCATATTCTCCAGCCAGTTTTTTACGCACCACGTTCCCAATGATCGTCTCATCGCGAATAATCTCAGACCAGTTGCTTGGTAATGAAAGTTGATCCAGATAAAAGTCGGCTATCTGTTCAGCAAGCACCTGGCTGCTTTTACCTTGCAGGAATAAGCGCGCAATTTGTTCAGCAAAAGCATCCTCCTCTTTGATTTTCTGGTAGATCGTTTTTACTCCCCATTCTGGAGCAAAATCCTGCTGGGCAAAGCGCTGAGCTGTGATCACGCGCAGGAACTTTTCTTGGGAAAGATTGGTCAATGCCAGAAGAACGCCAAGAAAGTTTTCATCCTTGCGCAGAAAGCGTTTCAGGCTTTCCACCGGGTCGGCATGAGGTTGGAAGTCCAGCAAATCGGCCACAATGTTCCGCACACGTTCGCGCATCTTCTCTTCCAATTCTGGAATTTTCAACAAAGGAGTGCAGGTACTGATAAACTCATTGAAGGATAACTTGGCGGGAGATCGTGATGTCATCTTCTTTTTCTCTCTTGGATAGTCTATGCCCGAAATTGTAGCATAAATAAAGGGCTGCTTTGGGATGTGGCAAACTTACTCATTTCACTTTGCCAGTGTGCCGCCCATCGGGAAACTTTCATCGTCGGGGTGGGGAAGAATGACCAGTAAAGTGTGATTCACGTTTTCACCTACAAGAATTTCCCCAGCCAACCAAAGACGAAGAGCGTGACCAGCGTTCCCGCCAGCGCGCCTGCAATCAGTTGCGGGATGTCGTGCTTGCGGCGGCGCAGGCGCGCCCACGCCACCAGCGGCAGGGAGAGAAATGCCCACAGCGCAGGCGCGCCAAAGACAAAGACCAGCGCGGTGGAAAATCCGCCCACGCCCGCCATGTGCATACTGATTTTCCAAAAACTGGAGATGCTGAACATGACGATAGCGAGACAGAAGTAAGTCAGCACGATGACGGTCAGCAGGTGCGGGCCGCCGAAGAGACGCAAAACCAGCAGCGCCAGCACGTCGCTGCTCAGGCTGACGAGGATGAAGCGCGGGCGTTCTTCGCGCCTGGAGAGTTCCATGTCGCTGACCCAGCCGCGCTGGATTCCCATCCGCAGGTAGGCGAGCGGAATGCCCGTCACGATGAGAAGAGTCAGGGCGGCCCAGAGCAGGCCCGGGGTCCGCGCCGAGGCGTAGCCAAAGGCCAGGAAAATCGGCAGGGACAGGATCGAACTGTCGAAGAGGATGGAGATCCAGCGGGCGAGTCGGTCAGTCATGTTGCCTCGATTCAATCACAAGTGTTCCCTGC
>DAOTWA010000012.1:0-49142 GCA_034435955.1 Anaerolineaceae bacterium
GAAGTCTTGTTGCTCGACAGAATTCTCCAAACTATTTTCCAGAACAATCCTCTTCGAGCGAGACTTCGGAAGTCTCCTCAATCAACCATCCCTTCGAAATTCTTAAACAGATTGCAAAAGATGGAAAACCTTTGATTGGTCTGATTAACTCACAAGGCTTCGTAAGATAAAAAGGGGCGCACACCTACCGTGCGCCCCGAATTCAGCCTTGATATCAGCCTTGCGAAGACCAGATCTGCCCCCTCAGGGTCAATCTCTCACGGCGCAGGCACCGGGCACGCCGGCGACCCCGCGCTGGAGATGCACTGGATGCGCCCCTGCAGGACAGGACTGACCGTCTGATTGGGGAAAGTGCCGATGTAGTTGGCCAACACTGCATCCATGAAGTCCTGTGTGGTGATGAGCGGTGTTACCACCGGATAACCATCCCCGCCGGAAGCCATGAAATCGTTGATCGCCAGCTTGTAGCTGGATGCCGAGGTCAGATCGACGGCCGGGCCGGTACAGCTTCCGTCCGCCGCCTGGCGGACTGCGCTCACCACCCGGCTACCCGCTGGCGCGGAAATGTCGTAGGTGAAGCACAAACCAGAAACCTGCGGGAAGCGCCCCTGGATGCTCGGCATGGTGGACACGCCATTTTCCAGGAAGGCTTTGAGCAGGGCGCCATCTAAGGTAAGCGTGGCCACGACGTTGCCGAATGGCAGCACTCCTAGCACCGACCCGCGGGTGATCAGATAAGGGGGCGGAGTGAAAGCCGGGCAAAACGCGCCGGGGTTGGCGACGCCCGAGCAAGTCAGGTCGGCGCGCAGACCGCCCGAATTGGTGATGGCGAAGTCCGTGTTGTAAGTGACGCGCATCGAATCAGTAGTGAGATCACCTTCGAGCGATTCACAACTCCTTCCAGCGGTATTGCCGCAGGAATCGGTGCGCAAGATCGGCACAGTGGACTTGCCGATGACCGTCCCCAGGATCGGCCCCAATTGTGCATTGAGCGAATCGATCTCCGCCTGGATGGCCGCGTCGGGGGTCACACCAATATCCCACGGTTTATGGAAATCGGCCGTCTTATAGAGCACCGCGCCGCTATCGCGGTCGATGACCAGCCTGACGCGAGTGAAGCGGATGCCCTTGCTGCGATTTTCGGTCACCAGAACGCCATTGGGCAGCCGGGTCAGTACCTGGAAATCCGAATGGTCGCCGATAACCACGTCCACACCCTGGACGCTGCTTGCCAGGTCGATCAACGGCCCCGAGGGGTTGGTCAATGTACCGGAGGTGGCTCCTTCATGACCGATGGCGACGATGGTATGGACGCCCTGGGAGCGAAGTCTGGCCGCCTCGGCATTGACGGAAGCGACCGGGTCGGTCACAACGAAGGGATCGAGATTGCCGGGGAAGATCAGCGTGGTCAGGTCTGAGTTCGAGAAGCCCACGATGCCCACCTTCTCTCCGCCCAGGTCGAAGACCACCGATGGCTTCCACTCGGGCGGCGTGGTACCGGTGTTCGGATCGATGATATTCGAGGTAATGAACGGGAAGTTTGCTAATGGGATCAGCTGCGTGCGCAGATACGTCTGCCCTTTGTCGAAGTTGTGGTTGCCCAGCCCATCCGATGTAAAGCCCATCATGTTCATGATCTGAACGGTGGGCTTGTCGCCGAAGAAAGCCGAGATGGGCGGGGTAGCGCCTTCTGAGTCGCCGCCGGCTGCCGTCAGTGCGCCGTCTCTGGCCTCAGAGCGGTACAGGTCGAACCATGGTTTGAGGAAAGCCGCTCCTCCAATGGCGAAAGAGGGATTCGACGTGCCGGCTGCGGTCAGATTATCGGCCGCCTCGCTGAGCGGGACCAACTGGCCATGGTAATCACTGATGTCAAGGATGGTGGCCTCGCGCAGCCCATTAGCGTTCGGCAGGATGTCGTACAAAATGCGTCCACGTGCATTCATCGGACCGGGAAAACCCATCAAATAAGCGATGGTCGGGGCCAGATCCACGGCGCGCACACCCGCAAGCGGGGTCTTGATATTCTTGACGCCTTTGCCAGAGGCCACGAACACCGCGTGCATATTGACGTTGTGAGCCAGATCCACCAGCTCCGGCATATAGCCGTGCTGGCCGAAGAACTGAGATAGGGCAATCGTCACACCGTTCGTCGCCGCGTCAAACTGATAGGGCGGACGGAGCACGATCACCACATCGCCGCTGCGCGAGGGGTGCAGCGAATCGCTGCCATCCACGTTGCGCAGATCTTCCTTCTTGAGGATCTTGGCCACCACCTGTTTCCCCGGGTTGGCCGGATCGGTCAGATTTTGGAAAGCGGCAATGATCTGGTTGCGCACCGCCTCGTAGTTAGCGGCCGGCACCACCCCGCCAGGATCACGCCCTGCCAGGCTGATGTAAATCTGCGCCGTCCCGCCCGCCCAGCAGGCTTTCGCCAACGCGCCTGCAGGGACGCGGCAGTTACGCGCCTGATCGCCAGAACCCAGGCCGGCATCGTTCAGGACTTTCTGCGCGTTGACTGCGAACCATTGCGGAGCAAAGCCGTGGTCGGATGCCAGGAAGGTGGTCGGTTTGCCGCCCATCAGGCTGCGTGCGAGGGCCAGTTTGGCGTCTGCTCCCTGGTAGGCGCTGCGCAGATAGCCCTCACGAACGGCCACACGGTTATCCGCAGGTCCGCTGCACAATACGCGATCGTAGCACGGGTTGGGAGCCCCATCCATATCGGTTGGGGTAACCAGGGCCATGAACTGATGGGAGAACTCGTCTGTCACAGGGTAGCCAACCATCGCCAGGTCGGTGTCCGGCTGAAGCGCACCCAGGATGAAATTCAAAATCGCATCCCCATACGCAGCCTCCAGGTCACGGCCCTGCTGAACGTAGGTGTCTTCGTCGATGATGCGCGCTTCAAGCGGGGCAAAATCAGCATCGATGAAACCAGGGAAGTTATCCGCCAGGTAGTTTTCCAGACGCAGGCTGTCCGGACCGGCAGCCGGAAGAGACAGACAGGCGGGGGTCGAGCAGGTGGCGATGACGCGCGCCACCGAGGTGAAATACAGCTTGAAACTGGACAGGTCTGGGGCCAGAGTGATCAGCTTGACATAGAAGCTGGCCGTTTGCCCGGCGCGTGCGCCGATCAGGCCATCCGCTCCACGCAGCTTGATCTCTTTGAAATCACCCACTGCCAGGTCTGCGGACGCCTGGCTGCCGTCCTTGTTGGCGCCGCTGCGCACCAGAATCAGGTGGTCATAGCCGATCGTCCCATTCGCCACACTATCGTACACATACACGTCATAGGTGCGATTCGGGTTTTGAGCGGCAAAGGTTGTGGTTACACTCAAAGTAGTCTGCATGGGAGGTGCGGCCGGGTCTCCTGCGGGGACGTTACTCCAGCCGCTCGCTGGTGAGAAAGAAGCTACCTGGTAAGAGAGGCCAAAAGAGGCTGCGCCAGCCTGCTCGGTCGCATTGAGCGGTGAAACCAAGACTCCCCGCGTGGAGAAGAAATTACCGAAATCCACCGTTGGACCAGCGATGGCGGCGTTGCGCCCGCCGGTCCAATCCACCTGAGCGACCTTCCTGCCGGCCCGTTCGGCCGCATTGGCAAGCGTGTCGGCTTGAAGGATGCCTGTCGTGGAGAAGCTGGTGCTGTCATTGGCGAAACTGGCCGAGCCCACGCGGAAGAACGTGTTATTGGTCGATCCATGTTCTCCCGGATAGGCCCCGGTAGCCAGGGTGTACCAGCCAACGCCCGTGTTGGGGGGGAAGGCCTGCACCATACCGTTATCGCCGACCACACCAGTCTTGATCAGGCTGGCATAGGTTGGCATGAAACCCTGAGAAACGTACTTTTGCATCAGATCGGGGCGCATGCCATCGGATGCAAAGAACAGCACTCGCTCGGCGTGGGGATAATCCGGCGCGGGGGAATTCGACGGAGATACATTTGAAGCCGCCGCTGGACTGGCTGGAACAAATATCATTGAAAGGATTATCAGCACACCAAGGGAACGCGCCATCCGCTTAAAAAGGGTCAATCGCATGTCAGGCTCCTTTCACCCTATAAAAGTATTCCCAACTGGTTGTACAGCTCACAAGGTTCAGGAATGAGCGAACCATTCCCTGCCCATTCGTAAACATCAGATCAGGGATAGGAAGAGGATAACCATTCCGGTGAGAATCACCACAATCACCACCATCCTCACCGGGACGCTGAGCCGATAGTCACCACCTCCTTTTGAATCAGGATATGCATGCTTACCGGTATTCTATGCAAGAGACTGCCAGGAAAACTTCCGGAAAATGCGTTGCATCAAGAAGGTCAGAATTTATTCAACTGTGGACGATATTGATCGCGGCGAGAGGGATCAAGGAGAATGAATGGAGTTACAAGGTCGCAATGGCCGGGCTGCAACGAGAAACCGATCAGTCCAACGATAAAGGACTATGATGATCTATATAATCATATTCTAGCCTAAATTCAACCTGAATACAAGCCGTTAAATCGCCCGTGCAATATGAGGAATTGCGTATAATATAAGGATGAATTTCCCTTTCGGGGTGACACTTTTGTCAGACTTATTCGTTATATACTCTGAGCAGACAGGCCGGATTTCAGGGTGGCAGCATGCTTGAAGATTTCGGCCCTGAAACCGTTGCGCTCGCGCAAAAGGGAGATGTCAATAGCGTCACAGCGATCTACGAACATTTCCATCGCAGCGTATTCCGCTTTTTATATTATCGGGTAGGCGACCGGCAGGCGGCTGAAGACCTCACTTCTGAAGTATTCATTCAGATGGTAAGAAACCTGCCGGGATATCGGCCGCAGGGGGTGCCCTTCAATGCCTGGCTGTTCAGAATAGCGCGCAATCTGGCCACCGATCACTTCCGGAAAACCGGAAAATCGGGACCAACGCGCATCGAAGAGGAGGCCACTACTTCGCCGGATGAGACTGATGACAGCGTAGAAAAAATCATGTCCAGCAAACAGCTTCGCCGCGCACTGGCGAAACTGGGCCACGACCAGCGCGACGTGATTGTCCTCCGTTTTGTATCCGGACTTACGCTGGCAGAAGTAGCAGTCTCTCTGAATAAAAGCCTGGATGCTGTCAAGGCTTTGCAACGCCGGGGTTTGGCGAGCCTGCATGATATCCTGGCCGATGGGGAGGTCATGAATGCCTGACGCAGACGAGCTGCTGGAAAGTAAACTGGAGGAACTGGAAAGCGGCCAGCCTCTGGAAAAAGTCCTGTCCAGCCTGCCGGAGGGGATGGACGAACTGGAGGATATGATCCGCCTGGCTTTCCTCCTGAGCAAGCTGCCGCAACCCGAGCCATCACCCGAGCTGGCTCAGGCAAGGCGGTTTAAAGTGCTCACTTCCGCGCGCACCACCAGCCTGGCGCGACGTGCGACGAAAGGAACGCTGCGCTGGATCGTGTCTTCCGGCGTGCTTCGTCTCACGCTGACGGTGCTGGCCGTCGCCATCCTGGTCGGATTGGGTGTGTGGGTCGCGGGACCTAACAACGCCCGCGCCGCCACGCTGACGGACCTGAGCGGGCAGGTGCAGGTTGCTTCCAGCGCAGGCGCAGGCAACTGGCATCCCCTTGTCCGCGGCGAAAGGGTGTACGCCGGCCAACAAATACGCACCCTGGCCGACTCCTCGGCAACCCTGACGTTCTTCGACGGCAGTCATACCACCCTCCAGGCGGATACGACTCTTTCCCTGACGACCCTCAAGGGCAGTTGGGGCGGAGTTTTACAGGCGCGCCTCACCCAATCCTCAGGAAAGACTGCCAATAATATAGTCCCCTTACGCGGCAGCTCGGCCTTCTTCCAGGTGGTAACGCCTTCTGGCGAGGCCAGTGTGCATGGCACCCAATTCGACGTCACTGTTGACCAAGACGGACGGGCGCGCTTCGCCGTCACGGCTGGGACGGTGGTGGTGCAGACCAACCAGTCGCAGGTGACGCTGACCGCCGGCCAGGTGACCACGGCAAAAGGCGCTCAAGTGGACCTCCCCGGTTACCAGTTTGACCTCCAGGGCACGCTCACCGGCCAGAGGAGCGACCTGTGGACGGTCTCGGGGGTAACTTTCAAAATTGCCTCCAACACACAGATCACTAGCAGCCCGCATCTGGGCGACAACGTCACGGTCACCGGACGCATCTTGAAGAACAACGACTGGGTGGCCGATACGGTCCAGCCTGCCGCCACCCGCGGTATTTATGCGACCTTCACCGGACCAATCGTGTCCATGGATAAACAGGCCTGGCAGGTGGGCGGTCAGATGCTTCAGGTCGACGACCAGACAATCGTTTCCACCGGCCTGCAGGCAGACGACCCGGTCGTCGTGGCATTCGTGGTGCTGGAGGGCGGGGAGTGGCAGGCTCTGAGCATCCAGGCCCTGACCGAAAATGTCGCTGTGGCCGGCCAACGAGTCACCATCACCCCAGCCCCAACGGCGGTGCCCAGCCTGGAGTTCATCCCCCCCACGCTGACCCAGACCGGCTGCTTCACAACTTTCACCTTCGATGGCACCCTGAAGAATTCTACGGCCGACACCCGCGCAACCGCGACCGGCATCCAGCTCGATTCACTGGTAACCGCTGGTGCCCAATATGTTGAAAAAGTGACCATCACGCCGAACAGTTGGGCCTCCCTCGATCCCGGAGAACAGGTTGCCTTCAAAGTCCAGGTCGATTTGAAACCCGAATGGACGCTGCTGAGCGACGGGAGCACGATCCAGGTGCGCATCCTCATCGCACACCAAGTGGATAATGGCGAGAAGGGCTTAACCACACTGGACTTGAACATCGCATCCAACTGCGCGCCGACGGAAACGCCAACCGCCACCGTTCAGCCTCAACCCACCACGGAAACCTGTGTCGGAGCGATGCCTCAGCCCGAAGGTCAGGCGCTGGCCGACCGCTATGGTGTTTCGTACCAGGAAATCATGGGCTGGTTCTGCCAGGGATTTGGCTTCGGCGAAATCGACCGGGCTTATAGCCTGAGCGAAGAATACGGCGCCTCCGTGGCGGACATCTTCAGCATGCGGCTGGCAGGCATGGGCTGGGGGCAGATCGAGAGCAACCTTCAGAGCCAGTCTCAAAACCAGCCTCAGGTCAAACCGACCAAGACGCCCAGGCCAACCCCGGAGAACAGACCGACTCAAAAACCCAAGCCGGATAAAGATACATCCACAAACCCGGCCTCCGCTCAATAATATACAATTTCTTTTGTAGACACGGCCCGCCCTGATCTTCCTGGCGGGCCGTGTTGTTCCCCGGTGAGTCTTTAGATTGTCACCCGGTAAAAGTACAATCCAGTAGCCCCATCCGGAAATGGACCGGCATCGCTTTCGGACTGCACTGCCCCCGTTCCGTCGGTGGCGCGTACGCGCAACTGGTGAGATCCGGGCACCGGCGGCAGATCGAAACGCCACTGGACCCAGCTCAATGGGCTGAGCGCAGGCGCGCGTAATTTGGCCGGCATCCACGCTCCATCATCTATCTGTATCTCCACCCGGCTGATCCCCCGCGCCCCGGCGAAGGCGATCCCGCCGACTGGAATAGTGTTGGTGATCGGATTGCGCTCGCCCATGGCCACGTTGTCGATCACCGAAGTCGTTTTGACCACCGCCAGATCGGACCAGCCGCGCTGCTCCCAGAATCCGCGATCCTCGCTCTCGGAGAGGGTCATGCCGAGCAACCACTTAGGTTGTTTCATCCCGTAATGGTTGGGAATGTAGATGCGCAATGGGAAACCGTGGGTGACCGGCAGCACATTCCCGTTCATCTCATACACCAGCAATGTGCGCTCGTCCATCGCCTCCTGGATGGGCATGCTCTCGGTGTAGCCATCCGCAGCGACCATATTAATCCACTGAGCGGAAGGTTTGACGCCTGCGTCGGCCAGGACGTCTTTCAGCGGCGCGCCTTTGAAGATGGCGGTGCTAATCAGGTCTCCGCCCACCTCGTTCGAAATGCATTCCAAAGTGATCACCTGCGATATCGGCGGGTAGGCACGAATCTGATCCATGCTGAGTTTGAGAGGTTTATCCACCAGCCCATCGATGGACAGTTGATAGGTATTGGCATCCACTTCTGGAGGGGTGATATTAATGTCAACCCGGTAAAATGTCTCGGTGAAGGTGATCTCGCGACGTGTCCCCGGCACAGGTGGGAAGCGGGCTTCGAGGGTCACGACGGAAGGAGAAGCCGCCGGCCCATTGGTCTGAGCGACCAGATCGGCAAATTCGAGTGCGGGCTGGTTGGGCGTCGTTGGCGTGGGTTGGGCAACCGCCTGTGAAGCGCTGCGCGCCAGGCGCACCAGCCCCAGGCCGCCCAGGGCGACGAACAGGCTGCTCCCTCCAAGCCAGAAGATAAACCGCCGCCGGGATGGATCGAGGGGGGCCTGGTCTGCGGCTGCTGGCCGGGAGCTCAGAGAGGCCCACGCGCCGATTGACCCGCCCCACACCAGGCAGAGAGCGGCGATCCAGGCCAGCCCGAGGACGACGCTGCCCGTCCCCGGGAAATTGAGCATTCCCTCGATGATGGCAAAGAGAAAGAAGAGGACCGCGCCACCGCTCAGCCCGATCCACCCGGCGCGCGAGGGATCACTGCGGGCCAGGGCGGTGACCAATAACCCGAAGATAAAACCGAGGACGATGAACTCGATCACGGCGATGCCGGTCTCGGCCATTTTGGCGGTCGAAGCGGTTGGACCCAGACGCAAAACCGTGATCACCCTCACCATCGCGGCGATAGCTGCATTGATGAACGCGCCGGGGAGGACGCGCGTCAGCCATTCAAACAAATCGAAGGTCACCGAAGGCAGCCGCGCCAGCTGCTCGCCTGCATAGGTCAGCGAGGTAAAGGCCAGACTGAGCGAAGCGCTCAAGAATGCCCCTATCCATAGAGAGGACTTACCCATTTTATATATGCCTTTCTATATCTATTTTAGCAAATTAGAACCAATAAGCAAGCTTTCTTAATGATTCCATTAAACGTTATCCGCTCCGTCTCTTAATCATTACGCAGACGTCAGAAAGATCAAATTGCATTCAAAGGGTTGCTGGTGTCCCTGAACGACGGCGCCGATGCCGGCTCCCCATGTTTTCGTCATCGCGTCGTGGGACATAAGAAGCTCCCCTGCAGATTGTGCCTGCAGGGGAGCCGGAACATTCGACTTCGAACTAGAACAGGCCTACGACCCGGTTGGTCTCCGGATCCAAATCGACATCGAAGAAAACCGGTCGGGTGGGCAGGCCAGGCATGGTCTGCATCGTTCCGATCAGCGGGTAGAGGAAACCAGCCCCCACCGAGGCGCGTACGTCGCGCACCGGTAAACGGAACCCCTTAGGCACCCCCTTGAGGCTCGGATCTGCGCTCAGACTGAGATGGGTCTTGGCCATGCAAATAGGAAGCTTGTCGTAACCCAGGCGGGTGTAGTTCTCGATTCTCTCTTCGGCCAGAGGCTCATAGTCCACTCCGTCCGCGCCGTAGACCTCACGCGCGATGATCTCGATCTTTTCTTTGATGGGCAGATCTAATGGATAGAGGAAATCGAAATGGGAAGGTTTATCGGCCGCCTTAACCACCGCCTCGGCCAGTTTGACCGCCCCTTGGCCGCCCTCCGCCCAGTGAGTGGCAACCACTGCGTCTTCGGCGCCAGCTTCCACCGCTGCCTGGCGGATGATTTCCAGCTCGGCATCGGTATCCGAATTGAAACGGTTGATCGCTACCACCACGTTTACGCCGAACTTCTTGGCGGTGCCGATGTGATGCTTCAGATTTTCCACCCCTTTACGAACCAGCTCCAGGTTTTGCTCGGTGTAGGCGCGGTCCAGCGGCCTGCCGGCAACCACTTTCGGCCCGCCGCCGTGCATCTTCAACGCGCGAACCGTGGCGACCATCACGACCACATGCGGACGTAAACCTGAATAGCGGCATTTGATATCGAAGAATTTCTCCATGCCAACATCGGCGCCGAAGCCCGATTCCGTCACCACGTAATCGGCCAGCTTGAGCGCGATCTGATCGGCCAATATGGAGCTGTTGCCGTGGGCGATGTTTGCGAACGGACCGGCGTGTACGAAAACCGGCGTGCCCTCCAGCGTCTGCATCAAGTTGGGTTTGATCGCGTCCTTCATTAGGACGGTCATGGCGCCGGCGACACCCAGGTCCTCGGCAGTGATGGCTTCGCCTTTTTTACTTAATGCAACCACCATCCGTCCAAAACGCTCGCGCATATCGCGCAGATCGGTGGTCAGCGCCAGGATGGCCATGACTTCGCTGGCCACAGTGATGTCAAAACCGGTCTTCCGCGCAAATTCCTTTTCCTGCTCTCCCAATCCAACAAGGACCTCCCGCAGAAAACGGTCGTTGGTGTCGATGACGCGTCGCAAGGTAATGGTGTCTGGATCGATGTCCAGGCGCACCAGCCGCGAGCGCTCTTCGGGGGTCAGATCGTTCGGGTCTTCCTTATAAATGCCAAGGCGCTGCGCCCGCCGCTTCAAGGGATTGGCCCAATGCCGTGCGCCCTGCTTGTCGGCAGGGAGCAGGCGATCGAAGAGCTGCTCGTCGGTGGCGCCGGCCTCGTGCAGGATGCGCACATCGATGGCCGCGGCGAGCAAGTTGTTGGCTGCCGTGATGGCGTGGATATCACCGGTCAGGTGCAGGTTGAAATCCTCCATGGGGATCACCTGACTGTAACCGCCGCCCGCCGCGCCGCCCTTGATGCCAAAAGTCGGTCCTTGGCTGGGTTGGCGGATGCAGGTGAACACGCGCTTGCCCAGATGCGCGCCCAGAGCCTGGCTCAAGCCAACCGTGGTGGTGGTTTTTCCCTCGCCCAATGGCGTGGGCGTGATGGCCGTCACGTCAATATATTTGCCGTTCGGCAAATCCTTCAACCGCTCGAGGATCTCCAACTTGACCTTCGCCTTATAGGGGCCATACAATTCCAGCTCTTCGGGCAGGATGCCAAGCTCCTCGGCCACCTGCGTGATCGGTTTGATATCCGCGTTTTGAGCGATCTCGATGTCAGAAGGCACTGGTGTTTGCAGCTTCAGTTTGAGGGGCACGAAATTCCGGGCACCAATCCGGTTCGGGCGAGCGCTCATTGATTTATCAACTCCTTTCTGGATAAGCGAGTTCGGGGATTGAAAACAGATGACTCTCCGAAGAGAGGTTTGACCTATTTTCTTATTGGATCGTCTGTGTGTCCCCGCCAATGACGCGCACAGGCTATCCAAAAACAAGTAGGGCGGGTGGGGATCGAACCCACAAGAGGTTGCCCTCGGTGGATTTTAAGTCCACTGCGTCTGCCTGTTCCGCCACCGCCCCACGGCATTAATTGTATTCCATCCAGACACAACGTCAAGCACCAGATCTATTGTATGACAATTCCATCATGGAGAAGGTCCGATTTTGCGACCGAATCAGACGAATCGAACTATAACGGCGGCGGGTAGCGGGAGGGAGCCATATGTTTGACCCAGCGGGCATAGACCGAGAAGAAATGCACCCAGGCGCTCGAAATGCGCCCATCGATGGATGCCCCACGGATCGAGGCGCGTAAACCCTGTGGGCCTTCGAACTCGGGGACTAGCATCGTGACACGGCCCACTTCGGAGACGGCGTGAGCATCCGATCCAGCCGTGCCGGCCAAACTGTTGGCGCGGGCAAATTCCGCCGCGCGCTGGTTGTATAGCTTGGAAAGGCAGCGCGCGTTAAATACTTCGATGGCATCCACCAGTGGGGCGATTTGCGTCAGGTCGGCAAGATCCCAAGCGCCATGACGCTGCGCATCGAATGGATGGGAGACAGAGATAAAGGCCCCCTGACTGCGCAGGCGGGCGATCGCTTCCATGGGCGGCAGCCCGGGAGGGATGCGCTCCGTGACGTACAGCGCTAACAGCTCGCCCTGGCGAGTCATGATTTCTTCGCCCACGATGACGCGCTCAGGATCCAGCTCCCGCGCCCGCAGGCCGCCCTCGATGCGGTTGTGATCGGTGATCGCCAGACGATCGATGCTCTTGCGCTGGCAGGCCCTCAGCAGATGCTCAGGACGGGCGAGGCTGTCCCCGGAGAACCAGGTGTGGCAGTGGGTTTCAATGCGAAGCAACATACTTATTTTCCCTGCGCTATCCCGACGGGTCAACCCAGGAGGTCGAAATCAGCAGTCCAGGCGCGGCGACGCACCCAAAGGCGCTGCCCAGCGGTAACCTCCTTAGCTTATTCACAGGCTGTTATTCTAACAGATTAAGGCGGGTGATTATTCCCGCTGCGCGTTTTGCTTGACAAAGCTGGTTTTTCGAGTGTATATTGATGGATGCACTGAGCCTTAAACCTTCCCCCGATCATCTTCAGGGAAATCGATAATTTCATTAGGGCAGGATGGAAACAAGACCAAGCATCTTCCGGAGACGGGGTTTCTGGATTGGGATCATTTTTATCCTTCTCCTGTCCGCTAATTTGCGTCTCTTTTGGGAAGATTTGCGCGTCGTTATCCAGAGCCTCTACCAAATGATCCTGCTGCTGGGGACTGGCGGCTTAGATGCGCCGTTCCCGCCCGCACGCGTCATAGTTCGCTCTGTGTTGGCTTTAATCTTGGGCTTGGGCGTGGGCATCGGCGGGACTTCCTGGCTGGCCATCCGCGCCATTCTACCCTTCCTTCTGCCGGTGCGCGCCCGCTCCGAAAGGAATCTACTGCAAAAACGCTTTATAGACCACCTCTTCAACCGCGATGCGCCTACGATCTTCATTCGTGACGGAGCCACTGAAGCGTCGAAAGAGGAGCTGGACAGCATTCGGCCGGGGGTGATTCTGGTGAATGTCAATAGTGCTATCGCTTTAGAAAGCAAAGCGGGCTCTGCAGCAATGAACAGCGCGAAGCGCAGGAAAAAGCCGGTTCAAACGCAGTCAAAGCCCCGTGTGCGGATTTGCGGTCCAGGGATCATTTTTTCCGAGAAAAACGAAACCGTCTACGGAATGGTAGATCTGCGTACACAGGTGCGCTCGCGCAGCGATGTTCACGGATACACACTCGATGGCATCGAGGTTAAGACCAACATCAGCATCACGTTTACCCTGGGTCAGCCGCCTGAGACGATTTTAGTGACCCGATCCACAGGCGAAGAAAGCGGTTACCGCATTGTGATCCTCGAGGAGGCAAAGCAAAGGGCGAACCATCCGCCGCGGAGCGCCATCCGCCTGGTGAATGAACTAAATCAGGAGGAAATCGAGGAAATCATAGCTTTCAAACACCGCGTGGGCGGAATGGGCGGGGTAGGCGTCCCGCCCCCCGAACGCAATGCCGGAGAACCAGTTGCGCTCAAGCCGGAATTCAATCCCGAGCGGGTCTTTAAAGCCATTTATTCCCAGCCGCTCGAGCCGCATGGAACAATTTCAACCTGGAGTGATCTGCCGGCCGACCGGGCTGCTTCTCTTTTTCGCGACCTGCTCTCGCGCGAGACCTATGACGGCCTGTACGCCCTCAACGCGGACGGACGCACCGTCCTGGAAGAATTGCAGGCGCGCTTTAACCGCTTGATGCAGCAGGAAGGCATTCTCGGCTTTCAACTGGTGGAGCGGCGCGACGGCCTGCCGCTGCGCGAGGGCGAATTCTGGAACGAAGCCGAGATGGTCCGTTATCCGGTGAAGGAATTCCAGAATGGGCGCTTCCTGCGCAATTGCGGCATTAAAGTCCTCATGGCGGGATTCTCCGAGCCGCTCCCGGTCAACGAGTTGATCCTGCAGCAGCGTCTGGATACCTGGCAGGCCAAATGGCAGCGTGAGACGGAGATACGACGCGCCTTTGACGAATACGAAGCCGACGGAGTGCGCAACAAGGCCCGCCTGGAAACGCAAAACGAAATGATTCAAGCCCTCAACCGGATTCTGAACGAAAGCCATTTCAGCCAGGAGGCGATCGCCATCCAGCTTTTCCAGGAGCTGGAAGCCGCCGCCAGCGATCCCGCCACGCATAAACTGTTGCCGCAGGAAGTCGTAAAAATCATCGCTGCCGTCAAGCCCTTCCTTCTTCCGGAGGAAGGCGACGAACAACCAATGGATGATTCGGCATGAGCGAAGGGAAGAGCGATCGACGGAATACGGTAACGGCCGCCGACAGGCCCCTGTATAACCTGCTGTTTGGCGACCATCTGTGGGCCAAACGCCGCCTTTTGATCGTGCTCTCCGGCTTATTGGTGTTCTTCCTCCTTGGACTGCTTATCGACCCTCCGGATGTGACCGCCGCAGTGGCGCAGCGGCAGCTCGAATATGGCCCGTCGCGAGGATTATGGCTTCCCTTGCTTTACAGCATGGGCGCTATGGTTTTCAACCTGCATTCCCTGCGGTACTTCCTTCCCCCCTTGAGTGCGCTGGTTTTAATTTTCCTGCTTGGAGCCAGCTACATACAGGATATTTACGAACTGGAGTGCTACCGCACCGCGCTGCACTACCTGTGGGCCTCGTTGTTCGGCTGGTTCTATCCGCGCATAACCATCGATCAAGGCCAGGTTCAGCCCAGGGATGGGGAGGCCAGCCCATTGGATGTGATCGGTGGGCCGGGCATCATCTGGGTCAATCCGGGTAATGTGGTGCTGTTAGAAAACCTGACGGGAGACATTCGTATCGCTGCGGAAGGCAGGCAGCTTGTCCAGCGTTTCGAAACCATCCGTGACATCGCCTATCTGAAAGATTTCCAGGGGTCTATCGAGGAAATTTCGGCTTTCAGCCAGGATGGCATCAGGGTGGTGGCGCGTGAAGTACGCTACCGCTTTCGCATCCGCTTCTCCACCACCAGCGAACGAACATCAACCTCCGCTCCCCAACGCACCAAGGACAACCCTTATCCTTTTTCGCAACAGGCGCTGCTGAACATGGCTGCCAATCGCATGGTGGGCGCGGATGGGCCGGTGAGCTGGCCAGATACGATCCAGCGGATCGTTCGGGGAACCATCGCACACTACATCAATGTCCACCCGATCGACTATCTGACCGCTCCGCGGGTCAAAAACCTGGATCCGCGTGGCGAATTGATCCGCTCCTTCTTCTCGGAGGAATTCGATCATCGCATGGAAGCCGTGGGGGCCGAACTTGTTTGGATCGACATCGGCTATTTCGACATTCCCGAGGCCATCGTAAACCAGCAACGCCTTGAAGCCTGGCGTACAAGCTGGCTTCGAGATGCCAACCTGCTCCGTGCCTACGGTAAAGCGAAGCACCAGGCTTATCAGGAATTGGGTCGCGCCCAGGCCCAGGCAGAGCTGCTGATGAGCATCGCTCACGCACTCGAAGACATAGGTGCATCACAAGACCATAAAGAAAATCTGCGCAAGCTGATCCTCCTGCGCACCGCCCAGGTGATTGATGCATTTGTCAATCATGCGTCAGATGAAATCGGAGGAAAGTCCATATCGGGCGGGTATAAGCCATGATGGGATGCCGGTGATGCTCGAAAGAATGGAGCGGCCTGGAACCAGCCAGCAGGTACTGGTGATTGGCGCTGCAGGCCTGGACATCATCGCCTGCCTGGCTGAAATGCCCGTTTCGGGCGTCTCCAATCCGGCGCGTGTGCGCTCCTCTTTTGGCGGCGTGGCGCGCAACGTGGCCGAGAATCTGGCACGCCTCGGCCAACCCACCCGTCTGATCACCGCCGTCGGGGACGACCAAACCGGGCGCCAGCTTTTGGAGTACACCGCCAGTACGGGCGTGGACGTTTCCGCATGCTGGATCGTGCCGGAATGTCCCACCGGCGCTTATCTGGGCATCATGGATCCAAACGGACGGCTGGTGATCGCCCTGGATGACATGCGCGCCATCGCGGCCCTGAGCGCCGCCCATTTGCGTGCCCATGAAAGTGCCTTCCAGTCCGCCGGCATCCTCTTCCTGGACGCAAACCTTGCTTCTCCGGTCCTGCGGCTGGCTTTCAGCCTGGCCCGCCGCTACCGGTTGCCGGTCTGCGCAGACCCGGCTTCCACCCGCCTGGCCGCGCGCCTGCTTCCCCACCTGGCCCATATTTACCTGCTGACCGCTAACTGCGCCGAGGCGGCTCTCCTGTGCCGCCACGAAGTGGACTCGCATGACAGCGCCAGCGCCCTGTCTGCCGCGCGAGAGCTCGTCGCTCAGGGCGTCGAGATCGCATTAGTGACCATGGCCGAACAGGGCGTATGTTACGCCACTTCGGAGACCAGCGGACATATTCCCGCCATCTACACGCGGGTCGAAGATCCAACCGGGGCGGGCAACGCCATGACCGCCGCGGTGATCTTCGCCTTGCTCAACGATATCCCTTTGGACGATGCGGTGCGCCTGGGAGTATCGGCTGCTTCGCTGACCCTGCGTCATCCCGGAACCGTCTGGCCTGACTTGTCGCTGCAAAAGCTGTACGATGAGCTGGTGATTTGAACATGGCCCAACGCTTGCCGTCTTTTTTCATGCTGGCGGTAGAGGTATCGCGCGCATTGCAAAGCGGAACGCCGGTGGTGGCGCTTGAATCGGCGGTCATCACCCATGGACTGCCCCGGCCGGAGAATCTCGAGCTGGCTCGCCGGGTGCAGGTTGAGGTGAGCGCGCAGGGCGCCGTACCCGCCACCATTGCCGTGCTGCGCGGCAAGCTTCGTGTCGGCCTGGAGGATGCCGAGCTCGAAGAATTGGCCAACGCCGCTCCAGTGCGCAAGATCAGCCTGCGCGATTTTGGTGCGGCGGTTGCCGATCTTGCCACGGGCGGCACGACGGTAGCGGGCAGCCTAGCGGCGGCCAGATTGGCCGGGATACGCGTTTTCGCCACCGGGGGTATCGGCGGGGTGCACCGCGGCGCCGCCTGGGATGTGTCCGCCGATTTGACCGCCCTGGCTCACATCCCGATAGTCGTGGTATGCTCTGGGGCTAAGGCCATCCTGGACCTGCCAGCCACCCTGGAATATCTGGAAACTGCCGGTGTGCCGGTAATCGGCTATCAAACCGCCGAATTCCCGGCTTTTTACTCGCGCGAGAGCGGACTTCACGTTGATGCTTCCGTGAGGACACCCGCCGAGGCGGCGCGCATCGCCAGGGCGCACTGGGACATGGGCTTGAGCTCGGCGGTGGTGGTGACCGTTCCGCCGCCGGAAGAGGCGGCCTTGCCCCGCGAGCGCGTGGAGGGGTGGGTCCAGCAGGCTGTGGAGGAAGCCCACAAAAACGGGATCGTCGGCCCGGCCGTCACGCCGTTTCTGCTGCGGCGGGTCAGCGAGTTGAGCGGGGGCGAAAGCCTCGTCGCCAACCTGGCCCTGCTGGCGAACGACGCCCGCGTGGCCGCTCAGATCGCCGCTGAGCTGGCACCAAGAAAAAGATTTGCCTCCATGTAAAAAAAGACCCGACCTCCGAAGTCTCGGTGGTTAATGGGCCTAACAAGGGTGTTCCATCTCCGCGGCACTCCTTTTGGATTTCGCAGGCCAACAGCGCGTGGATAGCCTTCCGAATTCCATCCCAACGAGGATGCTTCCTGAACAAAATCCAGGCTCCCGTCATGTCGTGAGATTTCGAAAATTGAAAGGTTCGTCCTACGACGGCTTCGGGGTGGGAAGGTTGGTGGCCGTAGGCATGCGTGTGTCGGTAGGTTTCGGCGTCCGCGTTGGGGGGTAAGTGGGCTGCATCGTCGGCGTCAGCGTGGGCGTGGGCGTCCATGTGACGGTTGGCGTGGGCGACGGGCCGGGGGTTCTGCTGGCTGTGGCTGTCGCGGCTGCGGTGGGCGCCTGGCCAACCACAGTAAACGTCCCCGAGACCTTCCACTGGTCGCCGACAAAGATCTGCACCTCGTATTCGCCCGGCTGCCACTGATCAGGCGTTGGATTCCAGTCGGTGTAACCGTAGCCGCCTGTGCCCCCGTTCCACGGGTAGCTTTCGAAGTGCACCAGCTCGCCGTTGCGGTACCACAATGCGGACCACTGTGACCCGTCCTTCATCTTATCGAAAGAGAAGCAGGCATAGAGGTGCCCAACCGGGTTATTGAATTCGACGGCCGGATTGATCGGACGGTTGGCGTCATCGATCTTGCGGGCAAACAGCAGCGGGCTGAAGACCGCATCGGGGTTGGGAGTGATGGTGGCTAAGATCTGCGCCGCGACTGCCAGGGGCAGCGATGGCGTGTTGGTCTCGGAAGGTGTATTGGTGATCGTGGGCGTATCCGTGATGGTCGGCGTCAGGGTGATGGTGGGTGTAAGGGTGATAGTGGCTGTCTGGGTGGCCGTCGGCGAAGGAATGTAAAAATGGTAGATGGTCGGCTCCGCGAAGCGGTTCAGTACGAAAGCCAGCAAACCAAGGCCAATGGCCGAAAAGATGAGCTGCCAGCCGCGCAGGATGCGATCCCTGCGCTTGCGAAAGAACTGCAGGCGCGTGCCGGAGCGGATCGTCCGGATTCCCAGCACAGCCACCAGGATGACCGCGGCCAACGTGATCAGAAAAGCCGTCTGTACTGCTGCGTGAATGTCTAAATTCATGGAGAGCTTCAACCGTCCTGGAAATTATAGCATGCCGGAATAAAGATGGCCAAACCTTCCAGCCTTACCGAAAAAGCGCATCCGTTACCCAAATTGCTTGACTTAGGTTAAAATTCCTACATCATCCACCAGAGACCATTTTTCTTCCATGACCCTTGAACGTGGAGCGCTACTCAACAACCGCTACCGAATCGTGTCCATTCTCGGACAGGGTGGCATGGGGTCGGTCTACCGCGCCGTGGACGAGAATCTGGGCGTCGACGTAGCGGTCAAGGAAAATCTCTTCCTAACCGACGAGTACGCTCGCCAGTTCCGCCTGGAGGCCAGCATACTGGCCAGCCTGCGTCACCCCAACCTTCCGCGGGTGGGAGACCATTTCGTGATTGAAGGCCAGGGCCAGTATCTGGTCATGGACTTCATCGAAGGAGAAGACCTGCGCGAGCGCATGGACCGCGTCGGCCCTTTGCCTGAGGAAGAGGTGATACTGATCGGCGCGGCTATCTGCAACGCGCTGAACTATTTGCATACGCGCAAACCGCCGGTCGTCCACCGCGATATCAAACCCGGCAATGTTAAAATCACCCCCGACGGCCACATCATCCTGGTGGATTTCGGCCTGGCGAAAGTCATGCACGGTGGACAAACCACCACCGGCGCGCGGGCCATGACCCCCGGCTATTCGCCTCCCGAACAATACGGCACCGCCCGAACCGACCCACGCACGGACATTTACTCGCTGGGCGCCACGCTGTACGCCGCGCTGACTGGCACCATTCCCGAGGACGGTTTGGCGCGCGCGACGGGCAACGCCGAGCTGACCCCCTTGCGCCGTCTGAATCCAAAGGTGAGCCGCCGGATGGCCAGTGTGATCGAAAAATCACTCGCTGTTCGCCCCGACGACCGCTACCAAACGGCCGAAGAATTCAAGCAGGCGCTGATCAATACGAGTTCGGCCACTCGCAAGCGCACCGGCGAGCAGACTGTGACGCCGCCCCCGCCGGACGCGCTCGAAAAGAGCGGCGGGAAAGTGCGCTCGCCGCTCCCCATTGGCCTGCCCATAGACGAACCCCCGCTCCCGCCGCGTCCCATCACCCATCCCCGGCGCAAAGGCAGCGGCTGCGCTCTATGGCTGCTGATCCTGATCCTGCTGGCGGGCGGCGCGAGCGCAGCCGTCTATTACCGGCCGGGGTTGGCCGAGAGCGTGCTGGCCTGGCTGTCCGCCCCGCCCATCTTTACGCCCACGAAAGCATTCCAGTCCACCCGGCTCCAAACCGACCAGCCGGTGCTGGTTTCTTCAGCGACACCGCAGTCCAACGCCACCAGTGTGTCAGGCCAGGAAACGCCTGTTCCCATCGGCACCCCGCCGAAACCGACAGAAACCGCGACGGTCAATCCCACCGCCACACCGATGGGCGGAGGTACCGGACAGCTCGCCTTCGCCTCCGACCGCACGGGTATCTCGCAGATCTGGCTCGTGAATACAGATGGCAGCGGTCTTCAGCAACTCACCAGCCTGGATGGCGGCGCCTGCCAGCCGAACTGGTCTCCAGATGGGCGAGAGATCGTCTTCATCTCGCCGTGTCCGGGCAAGCGGTTTGAGTACCCGGGCGCCAGCCTGCATATCATCAACGCCGACGGCAGCAACCTCCGCAACCTGCCATCCGCGCCAGAGGGCGATTTCGATCCAAGCTGGTCATTCGACGGAAAGAAGATCGCTTTTACCTCCCTGCGAGACAGCCGTCCTCAGGTGTATACCCTCAACCTGGCGGACAACACGGCGGTGAATCTGTCCAACAGCCCGTTCCCCGACGTGCAGCCTTCGTGGTCACCAATCGGCATGCAGATCGCTTTCGTACGCTACCGGACGGCCGCGCAGATCTGGCTGATGACCGACAAGGGCACCCTCCAGGCCCAGTTCTCGCGCAGCGGCGACTACAACGATAATTCGCCGGCATGGACGCCGGATGGTCAGATCATCCTGTACACCCAGACCACCAAAACTGGCACGGTGCCCTGGCTGATGGGCATGCGCTATGAGGATCGCGTCAATCCCTACAAGGAATTTCGCATCCCTGCGGAAAGTGTTTCCGGGCTGGGGCCGATTGCCTCGGTGTCGGTCTCGCCGGACGGCCACTGGGTGGCATTCGAGAGCTGGCCGGACGGGACCAACCATGACATATACATCATGACCATCACCGGCACCAATCTCACCCGCGTGACCACTGATCCCGGCTTTGATTTCGATCCTGCCTGGCGTCCGCTCCAGAAACCCTAAACCTCAAAGAGCCTGCAACAGCTCCGCCGAGTACTGATCGGCTAACAGCGCGGGTGTGCCGCCCGTGTGCCAGAACAGCACGGTCGCGCCAGGCTTGAAGAACCCGCGCTTCGCCAGTGCAATCAGCCCGCCGGCGGCCCGCCCTGTGTACACCGGGTCGAGCAGGATGCCCTCCTGACGGGCAAACAACTGGATCGCCTCACGTTCCACCTGGCCCATCACTCCGTAGCCCTCGCCGATGAACTCGTCATTGACCAGCACATCCTGGGGATCGAAGGACAGCTTCTCGCCCAACCGGTCTGCGGCTTCGCTTGCCAGGCTGGCGATGCGCGGCTGAAGTATCGGGGCGCGTTCGTCCACGCTGACGCCCAACACCCGACCGCCCCACCTTGCCCGGCGCGCGCCCAGTACCAGCCCTGCCTGCGTGCCGCCCGACGAGCTGGGAAAGACGATCCAGTCGATGTCCTGCGCCTGGCTCTGCAGTTCCTCGAAGGCAAAAGTATAGGCCAGCGCGCCGATCGGATTGGAACCGCCGTAAGGGATCAAATATGGTCGCCGACCAGCGGCCCAGGCTTCGTCGAAGGTCTCCTTGAGGACCGCGTCACGCTGGTCGCGGGTAGTGTAGACCACCTCGGCTCCGAACAGGCGATCGAGCAGGACATTCCCGCTCAGGCGTTCCGGCGGATCGCCGGTGAGCACCAGGATGCATTGGAAACCGAATTTGGCCGCAGCAGCGGCCGTTTGGCGGCAGTGATTGGACTGCACTGCGCCGGCGGTGATCAGGGTATGCGCGCCGGTCGCTTGAGCTTCGGCCAGCAGCAACTCAAGCTTGCGCGTCTTGTTGCCGCCGAAGGCCAGTCCGGTTTGGTCATCGCGCTTGATCAGCAACCGCAAACCGCCGAGCGCGGCAGACAACCGCGGTAGCGGCTCGACCGGTGTAGGCAGATGAGCAAAACGCAGTCTTGGAATCATGCAGCGGAGACCTCCTGTCTCGTTCGTTCCCGGCCGCGTCGGCGCATCATACCCAGCACACGCGGCAGGGTTTGGGTGTAAATGCGGTATAACCAGGGTCGGGCAGGGTAATCCCAGGCGCCGAGTGTGCGCACCACGCGGCCGCCCAGCCCCTCCTTGAAACGGTAGACGCCCCACATGGGATCATCTTCGCGGAACTCATCCGGGGCGCCCCATAAATCATAGATCTTACAGCCGGCCGCGCGGGCGCGGCGCATAGCTTCCCACTGCAGCAAATAATTCGGCATTTTCTCGCGATGCTCATCGCGGGACATGCCGTAGAGATACCATGCCTTTCCGGCAAATTGGAAGACTACCAGAGCCGCCACCGGTTGACCTTCGACCTCGGCCACCAGCGCCTCGGCCATACCCGCATCCATAAAGATGCCCCATACCCTGCGGTAGTACGTCTCGCCGCGGATGACAAAGCCATCGCGTACGGAGGTTTCTGCGTACATCCGGTAGAGCAGGCCAAGGTCGTCTGCTCCAGCCAACCGGATGTGCACCGCCTTCTTTTGTGCCAGACGGACATTGTAGCGTGTCTTCTGCTTCATGCGCGCCAGGAGATCCGCCTCGCTAGCGGTAAGATCGACGATAAGCGTGTTGCGGAACTGGATCTGCTCATCCGAAAATCGCCAGCCTAGCCGGCTGAGCTCATCCGCCACCTGGCTTCCCAGGCTGTCCTCGCTGAAATCCGGCTCTCCCGGTCTGCCGGTTCCCACAACGACGTCCGGGTCGATCTTCACGAAAATGGCGCCCCGCTCCTTGGCAAAAGCCTGCAGATCAGCCAGCACCTGCCTGCGGAGCGCGGGTTGACGCCAGTCCAGTAATGGTCCTTTGGGTGCGTACAACACCCGCGCGGCGCCGCCGACCACCGGCAGGGATAGCTCCCTTTCCAGGATCAGCGCGGCAGCGGAGATGCTCCCATCAGGTTGCTTCCACAGATACGGTAAAGGGCGCCATCCGGCCGCCGACTTGACCTGGCCCCACTGCCAGGTCTGCAACAGGTGCGCGCCGGGCAGACCCGCCACGATCCCATTCCACCGCTCGCCGTCGCCCTCAAAAGGCTCCAAATCTGCAGGCCTCCAGACCGAAGAAACGTAAGCTGCCTCGCATGTTCGCGGACGCGGGTTACGCGTTATGTCATCTCGATCAGCCGGGCCCGGCCGTCACCGTCTGCCGACGGGCGATCCAACAACGATATAGCGCATAGAGTCCGGGCATGTAGATGCGATCCCAGGCACCGGCTGTGCGCACCAGTTGGCCGCCAAATCCTCGTTTGAAGCGATAGACGCCCCACAGACCGTCCGAACGGCCCTCGAACTGGCCCTCCAGGGTGGCCTCGTCGGCATCCGGTACCCCCCACAAATCGTACTGGGCGCAGCCGCGAGAGCGCGCCCAACGCATGGCCTGCCACTGAAGGAGATAGGTGGGCATGCGATTGCGCTCCTGGTCGGTCGATGCGCCGTAAAAGTACCAGGCGCGCTTTCCACGGGCGAAGACCATCAGCGCAGCCAGCGGCCGCCCCTGGAACTCGGCCGCCAGCAGAGCGCAGCCGCCAGAGGCCGAAAACAACTCGTATGCCCGGCGGTAGTAAGCCAGGCTGTGGACGCCGAAGCCATCGCGCTGGCCGGTAGTTGCCATCATACGTTGGAAGGCGACCAGGTCGTCCCACGGACGCACGACCACACCTTTCTTTTCCGCCAGGCGCACGTTGTAGCGCGTTTTCTGCTTCATTCGCGCCAGGAGTTCCTCCTCACTGCCCTCCAGACTCACCACAATCGTGCGACGGGGTTGAACAGTGTGCCGGCTGGGAAGAAAACCCACTAGGTCGGCCTGCACCTGCTCGGGGAGCGGTTCTGGAAAATCCGGCTCCACTTTGAGAAAGATTGCCCTGCGGCGGCGGCACACGGCATCTACCTCGAGCCACAGATCATGCCAGCCGCGCCCCAGCGGGCCCTTGGGTACATAAGCAAGACTGAAACCAGCCGGCAAGCTGCGAAATAGCACCTGAACGCCGGCTTCGCCCACCGCCACACGCTCGACTTGCCAGCCAAAAGCGGCTTTCAGCTCACCCCAGGCGGAAGTCTGCAGTAGATGAGCATCGGGATAACGCTGCAGGAAGGCATCCCATTCAGCGGCTGAAAGACGAGCCATTATTCGATCGCGGTAAGATCGGGAGGAGGAGTCACTTTGACCGCCGCACCGGGGATCAATTGATCCAGCAAGTCGAGAATGGCAGGAACATCGCCTTCTGCGGCGAGCCGCAGGAGCTCGTCCACCCCCCGGTGGAGCTCCTCGCCGAAGGGAGTCTGATCCTCCGGTAGGCGGAAGATTTCAGGGTGTTCGGTTGGCTCGAAGGTGCGGCCGTCGTCCCACAGGTCTTCGCTCAGCTTCTCCCCAGGACGGATGCCAGTGAAGACGATTTCGATGTCGCGACCCGGTTCGAGGCCGGAGAGTCGGATCAGATCCTCGGCCAGATCCAGGATGCGCACCTGCTTGCCCATGTTCAGCACGAACGTCTCTCCGCCCTGGCCCATACTGGCGGCCTGTAAAACCAGGTGGACGGCCTCCGGAATGGTCATGAAATAGCGCATCATATCCGGGTGGGTGATGGTCACCGGACCGCCGCGGGCGATTTGGCGTTTGAACAGCGGCACCACGCTGCCGCGGCTGCCCAGCACGTTGCCGAAACGCACCACCGAAAAGTTGCGGCCCGAACGCCGGGCGGCGTCCAGCACGATCAGCTCGGCGATGCGTTTGGTGGCGCCCATGACATTCACCGGGCGGATGGCTTTATCGGTGGAGATCATCACCAAACGCTCCACCTGGGTGGCCAGAGCCACATCGACCACATTGCGCGTGCCAAGCACGTTATTGCTCACCGCCTCCTCGACGTTGGCCTCCATGAGCGGGACATGTTTGTGTGCCGCAGCGTGGAAGACCACCTGTGGGCGGGAAGTCTCGAACACAGTGCGCATGCGCGGCAAATCTCGCACGTCGGCGATAACCGGTCGCATGGAAAGGTGAGGATAGAGCTCCTTCAGCTCGAGCAGGGCTTCGAAAATGCTGTTTTCACCGTGGCCGAGGAGGATGAGTTCCGAAGGTTCCCAGCGGGCGATCTGGCGGCACAGCTCGCGTCCGATCGACCCGCCCGCGCCGGTAACGAGCACCGAGCGTCCGCCCATTTTCGAACCAACCAGGGCGACATCCATGTGGGCCGGTTCGCGGCGCAGTAGATCGGCGATGTCCACCTCGCGCAGCCGGTTGACGCTTACCTTGCCGCCAATCAGCTCGTAAATTCCCGGCATGGTGCGGAAGGGAATGCCCTTTAGCCGGCAGACGTCAGCCACAAGGCGCACTACCCGCCCCGGCGCGCTGGGGATGGCGATGATGACTTCGTCGATGTGAAGATTATCCAGCACCCGCGCCAGGTCACTTAAAGTGCCGACAACCGGCACGCCGTAAATCTGGTTGCGCTGCTTATCGGGGTTGTCGTCCAGGAAGCCAATGGGCTTCATATTGAGCTGCACGCTCTTTTGCAGCTCGCGCACTACCAGCGCGCCGGCATCACCTGCGCCCACCACAAGGATACGCCGGGCGACGCCGGAGCGCTTGGCCGCGCCGTTCAGGTTGCGCGTCTCAGCCAGGAGACGCAGCGTGAAGCGCAGGCCGCCAAGGATGAGGAACGACATGAGCCAATCGATGGCCAGCACCGAGCGTGGAAAACCGACGAATGCCCCCGCGGTGAACAGCGCTATCATGAGAACGGCCACAATGCCCGAGGCGACCGTACAGCCGGCCAAAATCAGGATGAGCTCCCAGATACTGGCGTAGATCCACAAGCGCCGGTAAAGGCCAAAGAAATAAAACACCACCGGCTTGACCACCAAGGCTATACTCATCATCCAATAAGCCGATGGAAGATAAAAATAAAATAGCGGGCCTAATTCCAGGCGCAGGAAGTAGCTGGCCAGCACGGAGATCGGAATCAGGAAAAGGTCCCCGAGCAAGACGTAGCGGTTGCGCACATTCATGCGTGAAGGAAGGTGAAACCTGATCGGGAAATGAAACTTGGTCGGGAGGCGCAGTTTCATCGAGCGGCGCTCCTCATCATTGCCCCTTAAAACCGATCACAGTCATGGGGGTGCGCAGCAAAATCAGCAGATCCATCAGGAAATTGCGCTGTTTGATGTAATAAAGATCGTATTCCAGTTTAATGGCCGTGTCCTCGATGGTCACCGCATAGCCAAAGTTGACCTGTGCCCAGCCGGTGATCCCCGGCTTGACCAGCAAGCGGGCCCGGTAAAATGGGATTTTCTCCTGAAGTGGCTCCACCAACTCGGCGCGCTCGGCCCGCGGCCCCACCAGGCTCATCTCGCCGCGTAGAACATTGACCATCTGAGGCAGTTCGTCGAGGTGGGTGCGTCGCAGAAAGCGCCCCACCCGCGTGATGCGCTCGTCATTCCGCGTGGTGACACGCACGATACCGTCCGATTCAGAGTCCTGCACCATGGTGCGGAACTTATAGACTTTGAACGGCCTCCCGCGCACACCCAGGCGGTATTGGCTGAAGAAAATCGGGAAACCCGAATCTATGACGATGGCCAGACCTATGAACGGGAAGAGAACAACGCCGATCATCACGCCGATCAGCCCGCCAGCAATATCCATCAGGCGCTTGCCGAGATCGTACAGGCCGCTGGCGTGCGCCCGATCGACGAAAGAGCGGAGGATCCAATCGCTTTCCAGGTGAAAAATGGGCACCCGCCCCAACAACTGTTCGTAAACGGCCGGCATGGTGGTCACCTCCACGCCCTGCTCTTCGGCCAGCAAGATGGATTGGAACGTGGAGCCCTGCATCTCGCCTGAAATGGCGCATATCAAATCAGAGACATCCTCCTGTGCAATGATCTCTAACAACTGGTCGTTGCCGCCCAACACCTTGTAGCCGCCAATTTCGCTGCCGATCTTTTGGGGATCATCGTCGATCAAACCGACCAGATAGAATGGCAGCGGCCAGCTATTGCGGATGATCTCCACCAGCGTCCTGCCTGCCTTGCCGGCCCCGATGATCAAAACCCGGCGCATAAAGCGGGGTGCGGTGAAGATGCCGATGTAGGCAAACCGCCAGACAACGGTCAGAATGGAAGCAGACAAAATAAAGGCGACCACGCCAACGCGGGGGAGTCCACCTGGGGTGAGAACAAAATAGATCACCAAATAGAGCCCGCTGATGATCATGGCGGCGATGAAGACGCCCAACAGGACGTCCGACCGGCGGCTCGCCCGGCGGGGTTCGTACAGCTCCACCAGCAACAGCAGCCATAAAACCGGCAGCAGATAGAACCAGAACGGAGGGCGCTCCTGCAAGAACTGCAGGGAGAAGTGCAGCCAGTCTTTGGAGGCCCAGAAGAGGAGACCGACCAGCAGCGCCAGGATCGCGGACGCCAGATCGCCAGCGAACAGCAGGGTGCGGCGTTCTGTCGCGCGGAGGCGTAGGTGTCTGGCCCTTTGCACGCGCTGGCTCGCCGCAGCGTATAAACGCTCGTCTTCGATTACAGCTTGGATCGGATTGCGCTCCATAAAAACCCGCTTCCCCATGACAGGTGCATGACGGCAATCGCCAGGGGCAGGCCGGCGAACAGGGCGGCGTCCCTTCGTTTAAGGGCTGCCAGCGCCCCCGCCAGCAGGAGAATTATCCCGTATGCCAGCACCTCGATTAAAAGCAAGATTCGCGCCACCGGCCATAAGATCGCGAGCATCGCCAGAACTACTAATGAAAGCACAAAGAGGGGCGGCAAAGCCTGCCGCCAGCGCAGTGTGGCCGGGTAGCGCCGCAACATGCGCAGCTTCCAGAAGCCATAGCGCCAGTATTGGCGCGCCAGATCGCCAAAGCTGGAACGCGCGTAATACACCGAGCGGATGCGCGGATCGAGCCAGATGTGCCCGCCGGCCTTCTGAATGCGCGCGTTAAACTCGTAATCCTCGTTGGTCAACAATGTCTCATCGTATGGGCCGATGCGGCGGATCAGGTCCGCCCGGTAGGCGCCAAACGGGACCGTTTCCACCAAGCCGGCCTGGTTGGTATAGCGGTAACGCGCATCGCCGACTGCCAGGTGGTGGCTTGCTGCAGCCGCGATGGATCGCGCTGCCCAGCCGGAATTTCCCGGACGGATATCCCACACACCGCCCACGTTTTCGCCCAAACCATCTTCCAGCGCTTGTAGACTGCGCTCCAGATAATCGCTTTGCGGCACACTGTGCGCATCCAGGCGCACGATGTACTCGCCCCTGGCTGCCTCCATGGCGCGATTCAACCCCGATGGAATGGCCCGCTGCGGGTTATCGACAATGCGTACGCAAAGATCGGGGTATTCACGCCGGAAGGCCTCGATTTCCTCCCGGGTGTGGTCGGTGGACCTGCCATCGGCAATGATGACCTCTACCTCCGCCCGCGGGTAGGTTTGTGAGTAAATCGCTTCCAAGAGCTTGCGGATGGTTGCCTGCTCATTGTAACACGGCACGATCACCGAGACGAGGGGCATACGAGACGTTCGGTCACCCTTTCCTGTTTTTGTATTATAAATCAGGCTTTTGCCATTTCGGGGGTGGATTTTTTCCCCGCGACGGCCGGCAGACGCACCACGAACGTGCTGCCCTGGCCTTCAGCGCTGGTCACGCTGATGCTCCCTCCATGGGCGTTCACAATCTCGCGCGCAATGGCCAGACCGAGCCCAAAACCGCGGCTGGATCCGCTGTGCCTCGATTTGTCCGCCTGATAGAAACGCTCGAAGATGCGTTGCTGCACTTCGGGGCTCATGCCCGCCCCCGTATCCGCGACGCTGATGGCAACCATCCCATCGGCCTGCTGAGCGCTCACACTGACGCGCCCGCCGGAGGGGGTGAATTTAATGGCGTTGTCCACCAGATTGGTGAAGACCTGCATCAGCCTGTCGCCGTCGCCAACCAGCGGCGGCAGCGATCCAGCCTCCACCCTGAACTCGATCCCCGCCTGGCGGGCCTGGAGGTCAAACTTCTGCCGCAAGGCGTCGAGCAGCGCCGCCATATCCACCGGCGTGTGTTCGAGGTCAGCGGTGCCGGCCTGGAGGCGGGCCAATGCCAGCAGATCCAGCACCAGGCGGTACATTCGCCCGGCCTCGGCGTGAATCACACCCGCCGCCTGGCGCAAGGCCTCGGGGGTGCTCGCCGTACCATCCAGGATGGCCTGGGCGAAGCCCTGGATGGAGGTCAGAGGCGTCTTGAGCTCGTGGGAGACATTGGCGACGAACTCGCGCTGTGACTGCTGGCCGGCCTGAACTTTTCGGGTCATCTCGTTAAAAGCGGCCGCCAACTCGCGCTCTTCGGCCGGGCCTTCCAATGGGATGGGTTGGTATTTACCCGCCGCCACCTCACGCGCGGCGGCAGCCATGCGCTGTAAGGGTGCGGCGATCCACCGCGAGGTGAAAAATGCCAGCAAGAATGCCAGCAGCAGCGCGATCAATGCCACGCGGATCACCGGAGCCACCAGGTCGTCGCGCAGAATGGAGATCAGAGGAATGGCCGGGCGCTGCGCGGCCACCACCAGGAAATCACCGTTGTCGAGCGGCCTCGCGGTATAAAGCCAGACCTTGCCACTGGCCGCCCGCGCCGTGCGTACGACATCCGGATGAGCGCTGTCAAGCTGGAGACCTGAGGGGAACTGAGGATCATTAGGTCGCCCGCCTGCCACCACCTGCCCCGCAGACGATACAATCCAGATGCGCACGCTGTAGGTAGTTTCGGCGCGTTGAACCGCGTTCGCCAGGTTATCGCGCGGCAAACCGGGCAGGGCCTCGAGCCGGGAATAAACAACCTCTTCCGCCGTACGCAGCCGTTGGGCCACCTGGCGGTAAAGCAGCGGACTGCGCAATAGATAGATCAGGAAACCCAGGCTGGCCAGGCAGAGCGTCACTCCGCTCACCAGGGTGTAGGTCAACCACAATCGCGCCCGCAGGGAAGAGAACATCACTCCACCAGTTTGTAGCCCACTCCGGTCACTGTTGCGATTTGGGTTCGGCTGCCGGCGAGTTTGCGTCGCAGTTGGGCAATGTGCACATCTACCGTGCGCGTCTGGCCGTAGAAATCGAAGCCCCACGCCTTCTGAAGAAGTTGCTCACGGCTGAGAACCAGACCTTTGTAACGTGCCAGCACAAGCAGAACCTCGAACTCCTGCGAACGCAACTCCACCGAGCGTCCAGCGACCCTCACTTCACGGCGCGCAGGATCAATGGTCAAATCGCCCACCGTAACGGGTGCCTCGGCCTGCGCATCGGCCAGCCATTCCCCGCGCCGCAATATTGCCTTGACCCGCGCCACCAGCTCACGCGGGTTGAAGGGCTTGGTCAGATAATCGTCGGCTCCCAGTTCCAGGCCGAGGATTTTGTCCACATCCTCGTCTCGTGCGGTGACCATCAGGATGGGGACCGGGTTGCCCTCGCTGCGCAGCCTCCGGCAGACCTCGAAGCCATCCAGCTCTGGTAGCATCACGTCGAGAACAAGGATGGCAGGGCGGAGCTCATGCACGGCCTTGAGCGCCGCCAGCCCATCACCCACGGATTGCACGCGGAATCCCTCGCGCTCCAGGTACATGCGCCCGAGCTGCACGATGCTGGGTTCGTCGTCCACCAGGAGCACCAGCTCAGCGCCCATAGCCAGGCGAATTACTCCTCGTGCTGCGGCAAATAAGCAACGGCCTCAATTTCCACCGCGGCGCCTTTTGGCAAGGCGGCAACCTGGACGGTCGAGCGCGCAGGATAGCTGCCGCTGAAGAATTCGGCGTAAACCGCGTTCACTCTGGCGAAGTCATTGATGTCACGCAGGAAGATGGTGGTCTTGACCACATGATCCATGGTCACACCGGCGGCCTCGAAAATGTTCTTTAAGTTGGTCAAGGTCTGGCGTGTTTCGGCTTCCACCCCGCCGGGCACCAGCTCGTTGGTGGTCGGATCCAGCCCCGCTTGCCCGGAAGCGAACACGAATGGCCCGGCTTTGACCGCAAGCGAGTAGGGGCCAATGGCTCTTGGAGCCTTATCCGTGCCCACAGCAACCTTTTCTGCCTCACAACAGCCCATGGACGACCTCCGGAAATGATGGGATAGGCTTACGTGTTTTCCTGAGACAATGCGAAAACGATTCTACGCCCGGATGGGTGAATGGTCAATTAATCCTCGCATCTCCGATGCGGGGCAACACGGTCGGAATGCAAACCTTCTCCGATTTAGAGCCCCCATAATCAATAATTGGAAAACGATCTCTGGGAATAGGCTAACTCTTTAACTATTAACAAACCTCGCCCCGCTCCAACTCACGGGGCGGGGCGGAAAGAGTTTTACCCGGAGTGCCGGGGAGTCTTATTAAGTGAATAGCGATTTTCATTAACCTGGACGCTGTCATCCCGCCAGGCTGCTCAGGTAATCGTCCAACTCGCTGGCGCCCTTTACCAAAGCATTGCGGAGGTTGCGGATGGCATTGCGCAGTTCACGCACTCCCTGGACCATTAACCGCCGGGCGCTGCGCAGGTCCTTGCCCGCATCGCGCACCGTCGCCAGCGCCTGCTGGCGGTCGGTCACTTTTCCCCCGGCGTCAAAGCCAGCGTGCGCCGTCAGCACCGATTTGGCATGATTCAAATCACCGTCTGCCTGCTGCAGGTTCGCGTTAAACTTGTCCAGAGCCTTTTGAAGCTGGCTCACGTCCTTATCCTGATGAGTATTGATGAACTCCTGCACCCGTGCCGCTAATTTTTGTCCTTGTGACAACCGGTTCTCCAGGCGAGTCAGGGCGGCATTTTCCGCTTTGAAGAGGCGCTCCAGGCGCTGGTCGGCGGGTGTTGATTGAGCTGCTGGCGTGCTGGACGGGTCCTGAGCAGCCTTGGCGGCAACAGCCGGTACGGCGATAAAGCTGCCCGTCACCAGGGTGGTTACAGCTACCACAGATAATAAAGCTTTCTTCCAAACGAATGAGAACATTGAAACCTCCTCTCTCTATTCGAATTTTTCCCATTCTTTTTGGGTTATCTATGGGACATTATAGAGAGGGGAGGTTATGGACTTGTTGTCGGGCTGTAAGAAGAATGTAAAAAGCCAGGGAAACAAACGGGGTGTCTTGAAATGCTCCGTCAGCTCATTTCTTCTGAATCGGCGGGTTGTAGTAGCGCACTTTCCAATACCCGGGTTGAAGCTCGATGGCAGTGCTCGCCAGGTTGACCAGCTCGATCCAGGAGCTGCCCGGTTTAAAAGCCACCGGGCTGCCCGCAGCAACGGTGAATTTGATGGGCGCCATCAGTCCGGTTTTTTTCTCTTCCGGCCTATTGAGCGTGTTCCAGTTGATCTTATAGACCTGGCCATCGCGGAAAAGCAGGGCTGCGCCCCTGGTATACAGCAGATACACATCGATGATGGTCTCGGCGCGGGGCACGTGGTTGGCAAACAGGATCACCACATTTTGGAAAGCCAGCGGCTGGTTGGTCAGCCGATCCGTTGCGGGGTAGAACTTGCCCGATCCGTCGGCTTTGTCCTGCGAGCGCAGGTAGGCGCCCAAAGCGCCGTCATAATTCCATTCCACCTGATTGAGATAGTTGTAAAACACCCACAACTTGGCGGCAGGCGAACCGCCCGATGGGGCTACCGTATCAAAAGCCATGCCGGTCAAATAAGGCGGCGCGCTGCTCTTCTGGTCGGCTTTGGCCACATCCACCAGTTTGGTAATATCGATCATGGCGCTGTTGATGTCATTTTGATTCGACCCGTACACGTTGGTGGTTTCGGCCAGCGACTGAGCCACCGAGTGATAAGCGCCCGCCATCACCAGGAAGCCGTTATACAGTTCGCGTACACTCTCGTAGGGTAGACGCCCGGAGCGCACCGGACCGACCTCGGCCGTGTCAGAAATGTCCGTCGCGCCGGAGGCAAACTTGCCGTAAAACAAAGCCAGGAATCGTGTCATTCCTTCGCCAATGTAAGGTTGGGGCGGTAACTTCCATGTTCACGATTTCTCCAGCGTCATACCTCGACTGCCGGTATGACGAGAAAATCATTCGAACCGGATCAAGTACAGCACATCCTGCAAGGCAGCATCGAAGATCTCCTGCAAAATGGCGTCGCTGGCCTGATATGCGCCCCCGAACACGCCATCGCCGTACGTCGCGCGGGTCTGGTCGGCATTGAGCAATCCGCTGACCGCTGGTGGTAGCTTTTCTCCTTCTGGCAGATCCGCCACCCGCGTGAAGGGGAAGGCCTCCATCCAATTGGCGTGGGAGGTTTTAAGCCCATGGCGCATGGCCACCGTCTCGATACTGTGCGACAACCACCAGGCGTACCAGGCCAACCGCAGGCCGGGCAGTTGGTTGGCCAGCTCGACCAGCCGGTTGCGGGCCGCATCGTTGCCGCCGTGACCGTTGAGCACCAGAAAACGGCGAAAGCCCTGATGGTACAACGAGCGCACCATATCTTCGACCGCGTCCAGGAAGGTGCTCAGGCGCAGACTGATCGTGCCGGGATAGGCGAGAAAATAGGGTGAGACGCCGAAATTGAGCGGCGGCGCCGCCAGCACGCCGGTCTGCTGACTGGCCGCGTCGGCCAGCGCCTGGGGAATCTTAACGTCGGTAAGCAGGCTCAGGTACCCATGCTGCTCGCAGGCACCCAGGATCAAAATAACGCGGTCGTCGCGCTGGAGGTATTCCTCTACGTCCTGCCAGTTCAGCTCGTCGAAGCGCATGGCTCACCCGACCACGTTCACCAGCCGCCCCGGGACGTAGATCACCTGGCGCGGCGGGCGTCCACCCAGATTGCGCTGCACAGCTTCGCTGGCCAGGGCTTTCTCCCTGGCTTCCTCTTCAGTGATGGTCACCGGCACCCTGATGCGGTCGCGCACCTTACCATTTACCTGCACCACCAGGGTGATCTGCTCTTCGCTGGCGGCCTCTTCATCCACTTCAGGCCAGGCCTGCTGATGGATGGAGTAGGGCTTACCCAGATAGGCCCACAGCTCCTCGCTGATGTGCGGAGCGACCGGCGCCAGCATCCTTAAATAGATGTCCTGCGCTTCAGCCCATTCGGGAGTACCTGCCGCTCCAGCGGCGCGGGCTTTGTACATCTCGTTCAGCAGCTCCATCAGCGCGGAGATGATGGTGTTGAACTCGAACGTCTCAAAGTCGCGGGTCACCGACCGCAGGGTCTGGTGCAGTTTGCGGCGCAGGTTACGAAGGACATCGGGCGGCGCCGATTGGCTCGTCTCGGGCGGTTCGGTGAACAGCGCCCAGGTTCGGCGGATCCACCGGGAAGTCCCCTCGATGCCGGTGCTGCTCCACGGACCGCCCATCTCCCAACGGGCGAAGAACATCAGGTAGGCGCGCACCGTGTCTGCGCCATACGTCTTGACCAGCGGATCGGGAGCCACGACGTTGCCGCGACTCTTGGACATTTTCTCCGAATCTTCCCCCAAGACAATGCCCTGATTGCGCAACTGCAGCATCGGCTCGTCGCCTTTGGTGATACCCATATCGCGGCAGGCCTTGTGGAAGAAGCGTGTGTAGATCAGGTGCATGGTGGCATGCTCGATGCCGCCCGTGTAGGTATCCACCGGCATCCAATAATCGTACTCTCGCGGATCGAAAGGTCCCTGCTCGTACGTGGGGCTGAGATAGCGCAGGTGGTACCAGGATGAGCACATGAAAGTGTCCATTGTGTCGGTCTCGCGTTCGGCCGGGCCGCCGCACTTGGGGCAAGTGGTCTGTTTCCAGGTCGGATGCAGCTTGAGTGGACTTTGCCCGGTTGGGTTCCACTCCACATCATCGGGCAGCAGCACAGGCAACTGGTCCTCGGGTACCGGCACGATGCCGTCTTTGGGGCAATAGACCATCGGGATGGGAGCTCCCCAATAGCGCTGGCGTGAGATCAGCCAATCGCGCAGGCGATAATTTACTGCGCGCCTGCCCAGCCCATGCTGCTCCAGGTAGGCGATGGTTCGCTCGAAGGCCTGTTCGCCGGGTGTGCCGGTCAGTTCGCCTGAGCGCACCATGGTGCCGAAGGCGGGTACCGCGGCGGTCATGCTGGCGCCATCGAGCGCATCCATATCCTCCGGCTGGATCACCGGGCGCACCTCCAGCCCGTACTTGCGGGCAAAAGCGAAATCGCGCTCGTCGTGGGCCGGTACCGCCATGATCGCGCCGGTGCCATAGGTCATCAACACGTAATCGGCGATCCACACCGGGATGCGCTCGCCGTTGACCGGGTTGATGGCGTATCCGCCGGTGAAGACGCCGGTCTTCTCCTTGTCGGCCGCCTCACGCTGGATGTCGCTCATGCGCTGCGCCTGGTGGATGTACGCCTCCACGGCCGCCTTTTGGACCGGCGAGGTGATTTTTTCCACCAACGGGTGTTCGGGGGCCAGCACCATGAAGGTGGCGCCCCACAACGTGTCCGGTCGGGTGGTGAAGACTTCGATCGGATCACCCGCTTCGGTGTGGAACACGACTGCGGCGCCCTCTGAGCGACCGATCCAGTTGGTTTGCAGCGTGCGCACCCGCTCGGGCCAGTCGATGGTGGAGAAATCCAGCAGCTCGTCGGCATACCTGGTAATACGGAAGAACCACTGCTCCAGATTCTTCTTGATCACCGGCGTGCCGCAGCGTTCACAACGCCGATCTTCTCCCACCACCTGCTCGCGCGCCAGGGTGGTATTGTCATGCGGGCACCAGTCCACGGCAGCCATCTTGCGGTAAGCCAGACCGTTTTCATACAATTTCAGGAAAAACCACTGCGTCCAGCGGTAATACTGTGGGTCAGACGAGACCACCTCGCGCCGCCAGTCGAACATAGCGCCCATAGAGCGAAGCTGCCGGCGCATGCGATCGATGTTGGCGTAGGTCCATTGCTTGGGATGGATGTTGTGGCGGATGGCGGCATTCTCGGCCGGCAGGCCGAACGCATCGAAGCCCATGGGGAACATGACGTTGTAGCCGCGCATGCGCTTGAAGCGCGCCCGCGCGTCCGAAGGCGTCATCGCATACCAGTGGCCGATGTGCAGGTCCCCCGACGGATAAGGCAGCATGGTGAGGGCGTAAAATTTGGGACGCGATGGGTCAATGTCAGCGTGGTACAGCCCGTCGGCCTCCCAGCGCGCCTGCCATTTCGGCTCGATTTCGGCCGGTTTATAAACCGGAACGGATTGGTCGCTCATGGCAACCTCCTGCGCTCGAAATTGCCCTTCGCGGGCAGCGTAAAATAAAATTCCTTCGCCCGAAACAGGGACGAAGGGATTTGTCCTCCGCGGTACCACCCTGCTTGCCCGTATGCACAAACGGGCCGCTTTGGGTCGCGCTAACGGGCGAAACCCGTCTCCGGCTACTGACCTTCACCGGAGAAGTCTGCCCCACTTGATGGGACGGCAGGCGAGTTCAACCTCGACGCTCCGCAGACGTCTCGCCGGGCTCACACCCTCCCCGGCTCGCTGGCGGATGGTTTACTACTCCTGCCATGACGTCACTCTTCTTAATGTTCAGACACTCGGCTCGTTTCCAAGTGTCTGACGCCAACCAGGTGGACCCAGCGAGATTCGAACTCGCGACCTTCTCAATGCCATTGAGACGCGCTCCCAACTGCGCTATGGGCCCACGCGGACTTAATTATAACGGCAAAATCCTGCTATGTCACCCAGTGGACCTGGAGGGATTCGAACCCTCGACCTCTTCAGTGCGATTGAAGCGCGCTCCCAACTGCGCTACAGGCCCTCTCCTCGGGGTGAAAAAGATTGTACCCGAGAGGGATAAGCATGTCAAGGCGGCATCATTTCAGGTCGCGAGCCATTCGCGATCCAGCGTTCCACATCATTCGACAATCAGAACGGCTTTGCCGGGATAGGAACGATCCAGCAGACGCTGCGCCACGGAACCGGCCTGCGTCCAGGATTCCTGCACGGCGATGTGCGCGCTCAGCTTCCCTTCGCCAACCAGGCCCGCTAACCGCCCCAATCCGATCGCCGCCCCTTCGCGGCTGGCCTCGCGGAAGACCAGCAGGGAGTACAGCGTCGCGCCTCCCCGGCCAAAGCCGGCGCCAAGCTGAATGGTGACCTCCCGACCGGCGGTAGAACCGTAATTGACCACCAAGCCAAACGGCGCCAGCATGCGCACGACGCTGGCTAAAGTCTTCCCGCCCACGCTGTCCAACACCAGATCGTATGGGCCGTAGGTTTCGGCTTCGGCAGCATCCTCGCTGACGACCACCTGATAAGCGCCCAGCTCACGCACCAGGTCCGCGTAGCCCGGCTGACGCACCACCCCCACGACACGTCCACCCGAAAGGCCGATTAGCTGGACGGCCAGATGCCCAACCCCGCCCGATGCCCCGGTGACCAGCGCATTGCGCCCCAGCAGGCTGCCGGCTTTTTGCAACGCATAGTAGGCAGTCAGCCCGGCTACAGGCAGGCTGGCCGCCTGGGCGAAGGATACATTTTCGGGAATGGGCGCCAGGGCGTCCGTAGCCACAGCGACCAGCTCGCCCCACGCCCCGTTGTTGACCAGGCCGACCACGCGCGTCCCTTCGGCCGGCCCCGAACCATCAGCAGCCGCTGCCACAACCGTCCCGGCCACGTCCCAACCGGGACGGTAGCCGGGTTGCCCGGTCTGCGCCATGCGTACCTCGCCGCGATTAAGTGATGTGGCTGCCAGGCGCACCAGCGCCTGATTGGGAGCCGGTCTGGGCTCGTCCACTTCGGAAATGGATAAATGGCCCGGCGCCCCAGGATCTACGACAATGGCTCTCATATTTCTTTTAACGACCTCCTTTGCGAATGAACTTCAAAACCAACCCAATTGCATGGTCATTTATTTTATATAGACGCATCAGGTTGATGGCAACTTACAATCCATCTCGAAAATGTTGCAAAATCGGAAGAAAAAGTAACTCATCGCCGCAGATGGACTGACTTCTACCCTACTTCACCGCTTCCGGCTATAATCCGACCTCAGGAGGTTCTATTCTAATGTATCCTGAGCGCATTACCCGCCTGCTCTCCGCCCTGCCGCCGGCCAACCTGGATGCAGTGGCGATTACCCCCGGCCCCAGCCTGGTTTACCTGACCGGCCTGCACTTCCACGTCATGGAGCGCCCGACCGTGGCGCTCTTCTCCGCCCATACCGAACCGGCGCTGATCCTACCCGGGCTGGAGGTCGGCAAGGCGCAGGCCGGCTCATTGCGGGTCAATCTCTATCCATACGGCGATGATCCGCACACCTGGATCGAAGCTTTCCGCCGCGCCTGTGCCGATCTTGGCCTGAACGGGATGACCATCGGTGTGGAGCCCGAACGCATGCGCTTTCTTGAACTGGACTTTCTCCAGCAGTCTGCACCGGATGCCCGCTTCGTTCCCGCCGGGGCCGTCCTGACGAGACTGCGCATCGAAAAAGATGAAAGCGAGATTACCGCCATGCGCAAGGCCGTACAGGTCGCCGAGCGGGCTTTCCTGGCGGTGCTGGAGATGGTCAAGGTAGGCATGAGCGAACAGGAACTGGCTTCCGAGTTGACCGTGCAGCTTCTGCGCGCCGGCTCGGCGCCCGATCTGCCCTTCGCGCCCATCATCGCCTCCGGTCCGAACGGCGCCAATCCGCATGCCTTTCCCACCTCCCGCCATCTGCAGGCCGGCGACCTGGTGGTGGTCGACTGGGGCGCCGCGGTGGATAATTACTTCAGCGACCTGACGCGTACCCTGGCGATCGGCAGGATCGACCCGGAATGGATGCGCGTGGCCCAGGTGGTGGCCGAAGCCAACGCTGCCGGCCGCGCCGCAGCCCGCCCAAACATACCCGCCGGCCAGGTGGACCAGGCGGCCCGTGCAGTGATCGACCAGGCGGGTTACGGCGCTTTTTTCACCCACCGCACAGGGCACGGTCTGGGCCTTGAGGAGCACGAGGCGCCATACATCTTTAGCGGCAACCCTGAATTGCTGACCCCCGGCATGTGCTTCACGGTCGAACCGGGTATTTATCTGCCAGAGAGAGGCGGGGTGCGCATCGAGGATGACGTGGTCGTGACGCGCGATGGGGCCGAGAGCCTGAGCAGCCTGCCCCGTGACCTTTTTGTGATCGCGTAATCACATCTTCATATTCATGGATGAGGGGATTTGGCCAGTAAAGGAATACATACCTCGCAGCATCCGCTATGGTGGTGAAAGCAATGGAAAAAGTCCTGGACTCGAGCAGGATTATTCCCACCGCCGGGCCTTTCTTTTTCCCCGGCGGCGAAACGGGCTGTCTGTTGGTGCACGGCTTCCCGGGTTCGCCGAGGGAGATGCGCGGCCTCGGCGCATTCCTGGCTGAACAGGGCTTTGCTGTGCTGGGCATCCGCCTGGCCGGCCTGGCCACACAGCCCGAGGATCTCTGGCGTATCCGCTGGCAGGACTGGCTGGCTTCGCTGGAAGACGGCTGGTATCTGCTGAATGATATTTGTCGGCGCATCTTCCTGGTTGGGCTTTCAGCTGGTGGAGCGCTGGCCTTACTGTTCGCGTCACACAAGCCAGCAGCGGGCGTTGTGGCTATGTCCACACCGTATGCCCTGCCGGACGACCCGCGCCTGCGCTTCCTGCCCATCCTGCGCTATCTGATGCCGCGCGTGATCCAGGGTCCGGATGAATGGCGCGATCCAGAGGCCGGCAAGGGGCACGTAGTGTACCCCTATTTCCCCACCCGCATGGTAGCCGAAGTGGGCGGCCTTCTCAAAGCCATGCGGGCGGCCCTGCCGCTGGTGACGGCGCCCGTCCTGCAGATGCATTCCCGCCAGGATAATACGGCGGAGCCCGCCGGTGCAGAGAAGATTTACCAGGCGCTCGGCAGCGCAGATAAACAACTGCTCTGGCTGGAGGACACCAGCCATAACATCGTCATGGATGCGCAGCGCCAGATCGTCTTCCGCGCCGCCGCCGATTTCATCCATCGCGTGGGGGCCGGTGAATGAGCCGGGATTTGCTGCTCGTGGCCATGTCTATGTTCACCTGGGGCCTGGGGGAGGGCCTGTTCCTTTATTTTCAGCCGCTGCTCCTGCAGCGTTTGGGTGCCAGCCCGCTGGGCATCGGCGCGGTATATGGGGTGATCGGCGTTTTTCTGACCCTTTCGATGGCTCCAGCCGGTTACCTGGCCGACCGCGTCGGCCGGCGCCCGATCATGTGGCTCTCGTGGATGATTGGCACCCTGGCAGCCTGGGTCATGGCTCTGGCCGGTTCGCTGCCGATCTTCGTGGCCGGTATGGTTCTTTATGGCATAACCGGTTTTGTCATGCCGCCAGCCAACAGTTACGTCACCGCCGCGCGGGGCAAATGGCCGGTTGGCCGGGCGGTGGCGCTGGTCAGCGGTTTCTACAACCTGGGCGCAGTGATCGGGCCGATCACTGGCGGTTGGATCGGCACGCGCTTCGGCATGAGAAGCGTTTTCAGTGTCGCTGGCGGTATTTTCATTCTCTCCACTCTAATGGTGCTCTTTATCCGCCGCCAGAAGATCGAGGAATGTCCGGACGGCGGCAGCCTGCAAACCTTGATGCATAACCGACGCTACCTGGAGTTCCTCGGCGTGGCCATGCTGATCGCTCTGGCCACCTATTTCCCCCAGCCGCTCACCCCCAATTACTTACAAAACCAGCGCGGTCTCTCTCTGGAGACCATCGGACAGCTCGGCTCAGTGGGCAACCTTGGCAACGCCGTGCTCACCCTGGGTATCGGCCAGCTCAGCCCTCCGTTGGGTCTGCTCCTTGGCCAGATCTCGATGGGGTTATACGCTGCGCTGGTATGGCGCGGCGGAAGCCTGTCCTGGCTATCGCTGGGATTGTTTTTCGTGGGCGGATACCGGGCAGTGCGGGCCATGGCTGTGGCATTTGCCCGTCCTCTCGTCCACGGTGCGCAGATGGGGCTGGCTTACGGGCTGATCGAAACGGCCGCCTCGCTGGCCACGATCATCGCCCCGGTGGCGGCTGGCGCAGTCTATCAGCGCAATCCGGCCGGGATGTATATCGTCAGCCTGGGGCTGATCGCATCCTCCCTGGCCGTCAGCGTTCGCTTCGTTTTCAGCCGCCGCACGCAGGCGGCCTTAGCTCAAACCGCGACAAGAACCACGCTAGATTGAGGCAACAAGATGGGTCTTCTCTTTGAATCCTTCGAGATTGGGCCGCTGCACAATAACACCTATCTGCTCGCCGACGAGGACAGCGGAGCAGCCGCGGTGATCGACCCAAGCTTTCGCTGCCAACCGGTGATCCATGCGGCTCTCGAACACGGCTGGCAGATCACCCAAATATGGCTCACCCACGCTCACTTCGACCACATCGGCGGGATCGCCGAGATCGTCCGGTCAGTAAATCCGGCTCCGCCGGTGGGCCTGCATCCCGGGGATGACGATTTATGGGAACGGCGTGGCAATTCGAGCGATTTCAATCTGGATTTCGACCCCGGGCCGCGCCCGGTAATCAAGTTCTATCACGGGCAAAAGCTCAAGCTGGGCAAGAGCGAGTTAGAAGTGCGCCACACGCCGGGGCACACGCGCGGCCATGTGATTTTTTACGCCGCCCGCGAAAAGCTGCTCTTCTGCGGCGATCTGATCTTTAACGGCAGCGTGGGGCGCACCGACCTGCCGGGCGGCGATGAGTTTTCCCTGCTCCACAGCATCCGCACCCAGGTGTTGACCCTGCCGCCCGATACCTTGCTGTTGCCCGGCCACGGTCCGAGCAGCACCGTCGGGAAAGAGAAGGACACCAATCCATTCTTGCAGATATAAATCAGGAATAGTCCAGCACGCCGGTATGGAAAATCAACTTCCACTGGCCTCCTACCAGGAGGGTATAGCCCTTGCAGGTGCGGCCTTTCCAGTGCATCTCTTCTCCATCTATGCTGCGCCATAGCGTGTCAATATCCACTACGGCAAAAGCGCCATCACCCTGCTCTGAAATGGCGATCCGAACAATCTCCCGCCGGTTGTGAAGCAGGGCATGACGGGCAAAAAAATCCTGGTAGAAGGCCAGCCAGCGGGTGCGATCGAAGCGGCCGAGGGGGAACTCCCAGTCTATTGGATCGTGGGCGTGGGCGTCTTTCGGCCAAATCCATATCATGTCAGGGTGGAACAGGGCCACCAACGCTTCGGCGTCACCGCTGTCCCAGGCTTGCGTCTCGCGCGTGACCATGGCACGGATTTGATTTTCAACCGAGTCCATCCAATTAGCCAAATTACGCCGCACCTCATTTCCAAAAATCCAGGCCTTACCCTCGCCCCTTTCACTGAGGAGAGAGACCAGATTCCTCTTTCTTGGGAAACGGGGTAAGGCCCGAATAGCGAAAGGATGGAACGCCTATTTCGCGTAATCGATAGCGCGCGTCTCGCGGATCACGGTGACCTTGATCTGGCCGGGATACTGCATGGTCTCTTCGATCTTCTTGGCAATGTCGCGCGCCAGGCGGGTAGCAGCCAGGTCATCCACATCCTCAGGGCGCACGATGATGCGCACCTCGCGCCCGGCTTGAATGGCGTAGCTCTGCGCCACACCCTTGTAGGAGTTGGCGATGTCCTCCAGAGCGCGCAGGCGCTTGATATACTGCTCAAGGTCCTCGCGCCGCGCGCCGGGTCGGGCGCCGGATATGGCATCGGCTGCCTCGACAATCACCGCCTCGACGCTCTCCTGCTCCACTTCATGGTGGTGCGAGGCGATGATGTTCACCACCTTAGCTGGCACGCCATAGCGCCGGGCGAATTCCGCGCCGATCATGGCGTGCGTGCCCTCCACATTATGATCCAGCGCCTTGCCCAGGTCGTGCAGCAGGGCGCCCATCTTGGCGGCCTCCACGTCGGCGCCCAGCTCACTGGCGATCACCGACGCCAGTTTGGCCACTTCTACGGCGTGGTTTAGCTGATTTTGTCCATACGAGGTGCGGAATTTCAGCCGACCCAAAACCTTGAGAATCTCGGGGTGAATGCCGGCCACGCCGGCGTCGAACGCAGCCTGCTCGCCTGACTCCTCGATCACCCGCTCGACTTCTTCCTGTTCCTCGCTGAGCACCTTCTCGATATGCGCCGGGTGGATACGACCATCCACAATCAGCCGCGAGAGGGCCCGACGGGCCACCTCTCGCCTGACCGGGTCGAATGACGATACGGTTACGGCCTCAGGAGTGTCGTCAACAATGATGTCCACTCCGGCGGCCTGCTCGAACGCGCGGATGTTGCGCCCATTACGCCCCACGATGCGACCCTTCATCTCCTCGTTCGGCAGCGGCACCACCGAAGTGGCCACTTCGGCCACCTGATCGGAAGCCACCCGTTGAATAGCATCGGCGATCAGCTCACGAGCTTTCTTCTCGCCCTCCATGCGCGCCTCGGCTTCGATTTGACGGATGATGCGCGCCATGTCGGCGCGCGCTTCCTTCTCGACTTCGGCCAGCAGGACGTTGCGCGCTTCCTCCTGGCTCATCTCGGCGATGCGCTGCAGCTCTTCGAGCTGCTGGTTGTACATCTTTTCGATTTCATTGCTTCGCTTGTCCAGCGCGCTCTGGCGCTTGTTGAGGGCCTGCTCGCGCTGCTCGAGGCGCTCCACGCGCATATCCAGTTCGGCCCGCCGTTTTTGCAGGCGTTCTTCCTCGCGTCCCAGTTCGGCCCGGCGCCTGGCGACCTCTGCCTCTCCTTCCTGTAAAATCTTGAGGGAGCGGTCTCTGGCTTGCAACTCGATTTCGCGCGCTTTTTCAATGGCGGTTTGGATGATCCCTTCCGCCTTGACGCCCTGTTCCTTGCGAACCCTGTCAGCCAGGTACTTGCTGACGGCGTAACCCGTGGCAGCTCCGAGTAACAAAGCCGCCACGACAACGAGAATCACTGTTCCGATGTCCATCTTCCATCCTCTTTGTCCGTTTCAATTCTATCCTTGCCTTCCTTTTCCTCTTCGGATAGCACATCGGCCCATAGACTGTGGATGGCCGCCATAGACGTCTCGTAGGAGAAGCCTTTGCGCGCCATGAACTGCCCCAGCTTGACCCGAAATTCCTTCCATTCCGCACCGGCTTCGATTAACTGACGTGCTTTGCGGATTCCGGCCTGGTATGCCAGTGCCTGCTCATCCGCCAGCCCTTCCAGCGCCTGCAGGATGGTGTCCTCCTCGACGCCCTTTCGGCGCAGCTCCAGGCGGATGACCCGTCGGCTGCGGGGGTGAAGGCTGGCGCGCGCCTCAGCCCAATCGCGCGCGAACTGCCGGTCGTCTAACAACCCATTGTGTTGTAAACGTTCGATGACGCGGCGGATCACCTCGGTGGAATAATTCTGTTCCATAAGCCTGCGCTCGACCTCGGCAGCAGTGCGCGGGCGATAATTCAGCAAACGCAGCGCCCGCTGGTAAGCGACTTCTTCGATGTCCTGCGCTTTCAGCCGCTCGATCTGTTCGTCACTCAGCTCCTGTCCCACTTGCAGCCAGGCGGCGACGATGCGAGCCAGACCGAAGGCAAATTCTCCGTCCAGGAAGACATTGACGCGCTTCGGGTCGCGTTGCTGGGCTTTGAGTGCAGTAATCGTGTGCTTCATGTTTAAATGACGCAGCCGCAGACCTGCCTGTGCAAGCCACGGCTGCGAAAGATATCGCTATTCAATCTCGGAGATGCGCACCCCCAAATCTCCAGAGTGATCTCGATGGAGACCTGGGGACGCCTTAGGAGCTTATGTGAGCACGCCTCCAGCGTTCAACCAAACGATCCTTCGTTGGTGAGGCCATTCCATGTCGCTGATGCGCAGTCCTTCTGTTCACGCGTTCTGGGCGCGAAAGCCCGTTCAATTGAAACCGGTGAATCCTCGATCCGCCGGTCTTACGATGCCATCTCGCCGATGAACTTCCTTCCGTATGAACGTACGACGGAGCCTGTCTCTACCTGCCGACTTCTCAACAGCTCTATCGCGTTGAGGAGGATAGCCAGCTCACCTAACTGCTTCGCCGAGATCATTCCTTCAAAGCCATGGCCGCACAGGATGAATCCGATGATGGAAAAGTGCGGCGGAACAAATCTTTAAGATTAAATCTCGATTATTATACATGATTTTCTTGAATTGCGGGGGGAATTGAGCGCTTCACCCACACTGCGCTGTCGAATCATGGCCGCGCCAATAAGGTTTTGCTTGGATATCAAGGCGAGGCCGCCTGCTTGCTGCTGTTTCTTCCAGCCAGAGCCGCGCGCCTCGCCCCTTCCATCAGCCGGTGAGAAGACGCTAATCGCGATACCAGTCCGCGCGCGTCAGGGGTAATCCGCTGGGAGCTTTATTCGGTTTGAGCAGCAGGGTCTGATAGATCGTATTGCGTCCATCGCTAAACCCATATGCGGAGCCGGACATGAACAGCCGCCAGACCCGATAGGTGGGCTCGTCCACGTAGCGCAAAGCCTGCTCGTGATTCGCCTCCAGCCGGCGTACCCAATGGCGGAGAGTGAGTGCGTAATGTTCGCGCAGACTTTCCACGTCGCGCACCTCGAAGCCGTTCAACTCGGCCGCCCGCAACGTCACGTTGATCGGCACCAGCTCGCCGTCCGGAAAGACGTAATTGAGGGTGAACGAAGTCGGCCCGGCGGGCTTATCGGTGGCCCGCATGGCGATCCCATGGTTCAGGAAGACGCCGTTCGGCTTGAGCAGGCGGAATGCTTTGGCGAAATAAGTCATCAAAAGCTCAGCGCCGACGTGCTCGAACATACCTACGCTCACCAGCGCGTCGAACGGCATATTTTCGTCGAGCTCGCGGTAATCCATCAGAAGCACTCGGCAGTGGTCGGTTAGACCAGCCTCCGCGATGCGCCGGTTGGCCAGCTCGGCCTGAGGTTCGCTCAGGGTGATGCCGGTAGCATCCACGCCGTATTTCTGCGCGGCGTAGATCACCAGCCCACCCCACCCGCAGCCCACATCAAGCAGGCGCTGACCAGGTTGGAGACGAAGTTTGCGGCAGATGTGCTCGAGCTTTTGCTCCTGGGCGGTGTCCAGGTCATCCTGCGGCGTCTTGAAATAGGCGCAGGAATAAACCATGCGTTTGTCCAGGAAAAGGCTGTAGAAGTCGTTGGAAACGTTGTAATGATAAGCGATAGCCTGCCGGTCACGCTCGATGGAATGCTTCTCGCCGTTCAACCTCGCCCGTCCACGCCGCGACGTGCGCTGTCGGGCCGAGGAAGGCAGTCGCAGCAAATCGGCCGCCAGACGAAGTTTCTTGCCCGTGCCCAGCCTGGCCAGCAGCTCATCCCCCAGTGCGAAGATGGCCTCAATGTCACCTTCCACGTCGAAATCGTCGAACAGGTACGCCTCGGCCAGGGCGACTTCAGTGCCGGCCGACAACATGGCTCGCAAGGCGCCGGGGTGTTTCAGCACCAGGGTGGCCGGGTGTGGCCGATCATCGGGCCAGTAGCTCCCGTCCCAAAGGCGCACATGGATGGTTTGCGCGCTCTTCCCGATCAATTCTTCCAGGATGCGTAGAGTAATAACGGCAGATTCGTCCTTCGTCACAGTCGAAGTAGCTGACATTCACGCTCCTTTCTGCTGTTCACATCGTACCACCCAATAATAAACAAAATCAGCCGTACGGACGACCGATTTCAATGCCCCTCTGCTGAATGAACGTCCGAAATTCAACCGCGTCCTGGCAGAGGTTATCCTTTACGGATGATTATAATCAGCCTGATGAGAGCATGCAAGCTGCTCGCGTTCGGTAACATTATCATTTGACTTGACAGGGTAAGAGGCTTTATTGTCCATATTATTTGCAAGAGCATATCTTAAGGCTGCACCCACAGATAAGTATTGATGAAATTGGGGATTGAAGCCTGGCTTTTTGTCTGTGTCGGTAGTCGTAAAGTGATTTGCTCCCCGTTGGAATTCTAGTTCCACCCCACCTGTCGCTCCGTAGTCTGGGACTGGTATGGGGAATAAAGCGTTGTCAATTTTGTAGTATTTGCTCGGTGTTCCACTTGAAGCAAGCTCGCTGTCAGTAAGCTCACGCCTCATTACGGGGGTAAGAGTGATCCAACTCCCATTTCTATCTTTTACCCGCATCCTGTGAATTACCAGTGTTTCATCTGGAATTGTGTAATGGTCTTTTTCTGCTTCTAGGTCTATTGTGGCAATAGGAAAGTCTGGGTTGGTGGTGTCATCCCACATAGAGGTTGGATCAGCTTTAAAAAGTTCGGCTACCACCTCATCAAGAGCAATGTTGACATTTCTGGTTCTGTCTTCTATAGAGTAATCGCTGTTGAAGGTTGAGCCATCGCCAAAAAGCAAGAAGTCTATATCTGTTATGATTGAATTACTTTTATCTGTAGGATTAAAATACATAAGCGTTGTGAATTTCCACAACGCTTTTTCTATTATAGCATCTTTTTGTTAAATTTCACTTGATTAATAAATGTCGTCAGACATCTTCCGTAACCAATACTTCTTCTCCCAACATATCAATGATTTTGACTGCCACTTTGGTTGGCTTTTCACTTATTTCAAGTTCGTATTCACCCTTAACTAAATCGTTTTGTTTTTCAGGGACATCCGAAAAACCAATCTTAAATACTTCACCGTCGTAATTCGTATCAATCAGCACCACATCGATCATTGATCTAAAATCTGGGATTTTCTTTTGCAATAATCCTGGTTCAAGATTCAAACGATTAATAATTGTTGGAGAGATAAAAGATATTATCTTGACTTTGACTTTATTTTTGTCAACCCTCTCGATTTCTACTTCTGCTTTTGATGGCTCGTAACTCACAAAGTTTTTATCTTTCAGATCAAAGATAATAAACTGGCGCATTCGTTTCTTGCTTCTGGCATCTTTAAAGGGCTGTTTTTTATTCCACTCCTCAACCCAAGCGTCAACCTTTGTGGACTTCCCCCGAAAAAGTGGACACGAAAAAAGGGAGAAACGGGTACACTGAAACGGATGGGAGACCAGAAATGAGCGAGAAACACTATCGGACCTATACGGAGGAGTTCAAACGAGAAGCGCTGGAGCTGCTGAAGAGCAGCGGGAAAAGCGCCAGCCGGTTGGAACGGGAGTTAGGGATCACACCAGGAATGCTGCTGAAATGGCGCAACCGATACCAGGTGGTGATGACGGAGAAGGAAGAGGCGCGGCTGGAGGCGAGTGATGTGGAAGCCGCGAAGCGTGAAATCCATCGTTTAGAACGAGAGCTTAAGGAGGTGACCGAAGAGCGTGAGATCCTAAAAAAAGTAGTGAGCATTTTCTCCCAGAAAGGCGCATGAAGTACGTGTTTATCGCGGCCCACGAAGGAGAATTCCGGGTGAAGCGCATGTGCCAGGTGCTGGGAGTGCGGCGCAGCGGGTATTATGCCTGGCGGAAGCGCCAGCCGAGCACGCGGGAGGAGGCCAACCAGGCCCTGTTGGCCTTGATCGAGGAGGAGTACCAGAAGAGCCGCAAGACCTACGGCAGCCCGCGTGTGCACGTGGTGTTGCGACGCCGGGGGGTGAGATGTGGGCGGAACCGGGTGGCGCGCCTGATGCGTTTGCACGGGATTGTGGCGCTCAAACGGCGTCGTTATCATCCGCACACCACCCAGCGCCAGGCGGGGGTAGTTCCTGCACCTAATCGGCTCAATCAGAACTTCTCTGCCACTGCCCCCAACCAGAAATGGGTCAGCGATTTCACCTACATCGAAACCGCTGAGGGCTGGCTGTATCTGGCGGTCGTCCTGGACCTGTTCTCGCGCATGGTGATCGGTTGGGCGATGAGCACGAAGATGGACACCAAACTGGTCGAGATGGCCTTACGCATGGCCCTGCGTGGACGCCGCCCGCCTGCCGGGCTGCTGCATCACTCCGATCAAGGCAGCCAGTACACCAGCAGCATCTACCTCAACTGCCTGAACGCGGCTTTGGCCGAACTCAGCATGAGCGGGGCGGGCAACTGCTACGATAATGCCGTCATGGAGAGTTTCTTCTCCACCCTCAAGACCGAATGTGTGACAGGGGTATTCACCAGCCGAACGGAAGCCCGTACCACGATCTTCGAATACCTGGAGGTTTGGTACAATCGCCAACGACTACATTCTACTTTGGGCTACCTCAGCCCGGTCGATTTCGAAAAACAATTTCTCACCCTTTAACCGTGTCCATTAAATCGGGGTAAGTCCAAATCTCCACCATTCAGACTTCCGAAGTCCATGGTAAGACAGTGCGAATTGGAAAACAGAACGCATGCTCTCGTCAAGCCACAAGACTTCGGAAGTCTGATTTTCCTTTTCACCTCCCTTTACATGGACTTCGGAGGTCTCAAACTCCACCACCCAGACTTCCGCAGTCTCGCCCCTCACGACCTACGAAGTCCAAGGCAAGTTCTGCATGGAGCTGTGATGATTTCTAGCGCAAGCTG
>DAOTWA010000013.1:0-82199 GCA_034435955.1 Anaerolineaceae bacterium
ATTTCGCCCGGGTGGAAAGCCGCAATAATTTCCCATCCGGCGTTGGGATTGCCTCCTCGGCCTCCGCTTTTGCCGCCCTCAGTCTGGCGGCCAGCGCGGCGGCTGGCCTTGAGCTGAGTGAGGCGCACCTTTCGCGTCTCGCCCGGCTTGGATCGGGCTCGGCATGCCGTTCGGTGCCGGCCGGTTTCGTGGAGTGGCTGCTGGGCACCGGTGACCTGGATTCGTATGCTGTCTCCATCGCCAGCCCAGACCACTGGAAGCTGATCGATTGTGTGGCCGTGATCAGCCGTGAACACAAGATTACCGGCTCAACGGAAGGCCACCGGCTGGCCGCAACCAGCCCGCTGCAGGAACCGCGCGTGGCCGATGCTCCTCGCCGCCTCGACCTGTGTCGGCAGGCGATTCTTGCCCGCGATTTCGATGCTTTGGCCAGGGTGGTCGAGCTGGACAGCCACCTGATGCATGCGGTAATGATGACCTCTACGCCCGCCTTGTTGTACTGGGAGCCGGCCACTCTGACAGTCATGCACGCGGTTCGCGCGTGGCGCGGAAATGGTCTGCCGGTTTGCTACACCATCGATGCCGGGCCTAACGTCCACGTCCTTTGCGAGGCCGCGATCAGCGAACAGATAGCCGCCAGGTTGAACACAATAGATGGCGTTCAGGAGGTATTGGTTGCCGGACCGGGCGGCCCGGCTCACCTGGAGGCCTGATCCAGGCCGACTATTTTCTAGCAGATTTCTGATAAAAATAAAGCCTCAAAAGAGATATAATAAAGAGAAACCTTCTGGAGCGGCTGATTTCGGCATCGCTCTTTAGGCGGTTATCATCCAGAAAAAAAATTAAAGGTATGCAATGTCTGCCAGTTTTGTCAGTACACTCATCCAGTTCGTCATCGTCTTCGCCCTGCTGCTCTTCTTCCACGAGTTTGGGCATTTCATCATCGCCCGCTTGCTTCACATCGAGGTAGAAGAGTTCGGTTTCGGCTTCCCGCCGCGCATCGTGCGGCTGTTCCACGCCTGGGGCACAGACTTCACCTTGAACTGGATTCCCTTTGGGGCGTTTGTTCGCATCAAAGGTGAGAATGACCCCGATGTCAAAGGCGGAATGGCATCAGCCAGTCCCTGGACGCGGCTCGGGATATTACTGGGTGGGCCGGTCACCAACATCCTGGTTGGGATCGTGATTTTTACTGCCGTGTTCATGCGCATCGGCGCTCCGCAAACGAATATCGTCCAGGTGATGGACGTGGCCGCCAATTCACCCGCACAGTCGGCTGGCCTGAAGCCTGGCGACATGATCCTGAAGGTCAACGACACTCCGATCACCAGCATCACTGGCCTGCAGGATGCCATTCAAGCTAATCTGGGAAAGCCGATTGAACTCACTCTACGCCGTGGCAGCCAGACGCTGCAATTGGAAGTCACCCCGCGGGCGAACCCGCCGCAAAATCAAGGACCGTTGGGCATCAGTATCAGCAATCCTTATGTGCCCATCGCCTTGCCGCAGGCCTTGCCAACGGCCGTCAGCACGGCCTATGAACAAATGAGGCAGATTATCCTTCTGCCCGTCCATTTGATCCAGGGTTCCTTGTCGCCAGACCAGGCGCGCGTAGTAGGACCGGTTGGCATGTTCGACATTTACCAGGAAGCCCGTCAGCGCGATATCCAGGCCAGCCAGGCGCCAACGCCGGAATTCCCCGCGGTGAACGTGATGTGGTTCGTCGGCACGATCTCGATCGCCCTTGGATTGACCAACCTCTTCCCCATCCCTGCGCTGGACGGAGGTCGCATCCTGTTCGTGCTGCCAGAGCTGTTATTGCGGCGCAAGGTGCCTGCCCAATACGAGAATTTGGTCCACCTGATCGGGTTTGCCACCTTGATACTGTTCATCAGTTACGTGACGATTCAGGATCTGGTGCATCCGGTTGTGCTGCCTTAGATTGGGTTGAGAGGTTCGTATGGATTTGAGTGCTATGCGTAAACCGCCGTTCAAGCAAGTCTTGAACGCTTTGCTCGACACAAATACTCCATTCCCTCCCCTTTATCTGCACCGCCTTTCGAACCTGGAACCGCAGGAAGTGGAGGAATTGAAAGCCATCTGGAGCCAGATCGACACACAGCGCAAACGCAGCTTGTTGGGAGACCTGGAAGATCTGGCTGAGGCCGATGACCTGCTCTCTTTTGATGAACTGGCCCGTTTCACCCTCAAAGACAACGATCCCGTGGTGCGCACGCTGGCCATCCGCCTCTTATGGGAGGCCGAGGATAAGAAGCTGGTGCCGGCTTTTCTCGAGATGATGGAACGCGACCCCGATGTGGAAGTGCGCTCGACGGCTGCATCCGCGCTGGGCCGTTATGTGTATCTCGGCGAGGTGGATGAGATCCCGGAGGAGATGCTCCATACGATCGAGGAACGCCTGCTGGCGGTCACGCGAGGCTCCGATCATCCCAAGGTCAGGCAGCGAGCTTTGGAAGCGCTGGGATACTCTGGGCGGCCCGAAGTCCCCGAGCTGCTGCTGACGGCTTACGCTTCCAACGATAGCGGCTGGCTGACGAGCGCACTGTTCGCCATGGGTCGTTCGGCGGATACGCGCTGGGAGAATGAAGTCATACGCATGCTGGATCACGCCCGCTCCGATGTACGCCTGGAGGCGGTGCGGGCCGCCGGAGAGCTGGGTCTGGCCAGCGCTCGCGAGCCATTGATCGAGATGCTGACTGAAAATGGAGACGAGGACGATTTTGTCCGCTCGGCGGCCATTTGGTCGCTCTCGCAAATCGGCGGCGAAAATGTGCGCGATGTTCTCGAAAACTTGCTCGAGAATACCGAGGACGAAGACGAAGCCGACCTCCTGGAAGATGCCCTCGATAACCTCAGCTTTACTGAGGATATGCAAATCTTCGAAATGTTCGACTTCAATCCGGATGGAGAAGAGCGCATCTTCGACCAGGAAGAAGACCTTGAGGATTCAGACAACCAGGAAGATTAGCTGAACCAGAAAACCGAAGCCGGGGAAGGGGAGAACCCCAACATGGCGCTATTTTTAACCATCGTTGCGCTGATCGGCGGACTGACCCTCGGGGGGAAAGCACCTTTGCAAACATCGGACATTCAGGTCGTTGATCCCACGGTGAGTTATCATTTCGGCGAAGACATCGATTTTCAGGCGCGCATTATCCCATCCGATTCTACCCGCACAGCGGATATATTTTTCCAGCCGGCCGGCGATGAAGTGCACGTGGGCACCGCCGAGGTTGATAACCAGGGTATCGCCAGTTACCATTTCTCCTTGCAAACAGGCGCCATTCGACCTTTCGCGCGCATCACCTACTGGCTCCGCTTTAGAACCGCCGATGGATACGAATACACCAGCCCAATGTTCTGGTTCGACTATGTTGACAACCGCTTCGATTGGCAGGACCTGGCCGACGGACCGATCCGCGTGCACTGGATTCGGGGGGATGTCAGCTTTGGCCAGGCTGTTCTGAATACCGCGCAGAAGGGCCTCGATGAAATTCAGCGCATCGTTCCATTGACCCCAAACCAACCGATTGATTTCTATGTCTATCCGGATATTTCTGACCTGCAGGCAGCCTTGCAGCTGGGAGGACAGGACTGGGTGGCTGGATCGGCCAGCCCCGACTTGGGCGTGGTACTGATCTCGATTCAGGCTGGCCCCGATCAGCGGCTTGAGCTGGAGCGCCAGGTTCCGCACGAACTTGCCCACACCCTGCTCTACCAGGCCACCGGCAGCGGTTATTCGAATATTCCCGTCTGGCTGTCCGAAGGGATTGCCTCGCTGGCCGAACTGTATCCCAATCCGGACTACCAGAGGTCGCTGGATGTCGCTCGGGACAGCGGTGGATTGTTGAGCATTGCTTCACTGTGCACGTCATTCCCCAAGGATGCTTCCGGGGCATTCCTTGCCTACGCAGAGGCGACTTCTTTCACCCGCTACTTGCAGAAGAATTACGGCACGTCTGGCATACAGGCCATGATCCGAAAGTACGTCGATGGGTTGGGCTGCTCGGAAGGGGTCGACGCGGCCCTTGGTGTCAGCCTCGCCCAGCTCGAATTCCGTTGGCAGAACGACAGTCTGAAGGCCCAACCCGGGCGGGCTGCTTGGATGCGCCTGTTGCCATACCTGGCCTTGTTTCTCCTCGTAATCACCCTTCCGATGATTCCGGTGTTGATCTCTTTATCGAAACGAAAGGCAGTAGTGAAACCGTGAGTGAGGCAGGCAAAGCCAATCAAGCGCGTTTACACGCCTTTGTCGAAGGGCGTGTCCAGGGGGTTGGTTTCCGTTTCTTTGTTATCGATCTGGCTTACGGATTAGGCCTGCGCGGTTGGGTGCGCAACACGTACGACGGGCAGGTGGAAGTGCTGGCAGAGGGTGAACGCGAGGCCCTCGAGCGCCTGCTGGCTGAATTGCACCGGGGTCCTCGCTCGGCTTATGTTACCGACGTCAAGGCAACCTGGGAACCGGCAAGCGGCGAGTTCATCGATTTTCGCATCAGGCCAACGAGTTGACTCATCTCCACCGAAATACAAAAACAGGCGCCTTTGAGACGTGCGCCTGTTTTTGCTTTCGATTTGGCCTATTGCGCTTGTGTGCCCCAGCGTAAGCCGCGCATCATTCCGCTGCCGAGTGGAGTCCCTGTCCCGTTACAGGCGCCAGGCCCGTAACCGCCGGCTTGCATTTGGGTCATCCTCTGGCTCATCCAATCAGCCTGCTCCTGAGTGATCTCGCCATTTGCCACAGCTTGCTTGATGGCATCGGCGCGGACATCGAGCCACAACGAGCGGAATTCCTCAACCGTTAGGCCTTGAGACTGGGCGATCTGGGACATGGTTTCGCCGTTGGCCAGTCGCTGGTTGATCTCGTCTTCCGATAGATTGAGTTTCGCAGCGAAGGCGGACACCATCTCATCGTGCATCAGGCCGGTACCCTGACCGGGAGCAAAGCCCCCAGCCACCATGCCGCGCCCACCCATTCGTCCAGGGCCAATCCCGGTCGAACCGGCGACGGGTGGTGTGCCCGCCTGAGCATAGACAGCGCCGACAGCCGCCAGCGTACCTGCTACCACTCCCACAATGACTACCGCAATCCACACTTTTTTCATTTCTAACCTCCTCAGAATTTGATCGCATCGTACAGTGTCGATAATAGTGGGAGGCTATGAAGATTTTATGGAGAACGGCTGAAGGTCATATGAAGGTTTATGAATAGCGGTTTATGTCAGACCTCTTCGCCCGCCAGCAGCTTGGCGCGCTTCCACGGCGGCAGGTCGGAGTCCTCGGCCAGAATGGCGCGCAGCTCGTATATCTGATCGCGGAAGGCGGCCGCCTTTTCGAATTCCAGGTCTCTGGCGGATTGCTTCATTTGCTTTTCGAGCTCAGCGATGATCCGCTCCAGTTCCCGACGCGGCACACGCGCCGCCGCTTCAGCCGAGTATCCGCCGCGCTGTTCGGCGGTGGCATGCTGCACGCTGATCCGCTCGGTCAGATCGTAGACGGCCTTGACCACACTGGCGGGTTCGATGCCGTGCTTCTCGTTATATGCCGCTTGTTTGGCCCGTCGCCGGTTCGTTTCGTTGATCGCGCTGCGCATTGCATCGGTAATCTGGTCAGCGTACATGATAACCTTGCCATTCACATTGCGCGCTGCCCGTCCGATAGTTTGAATGAGCGCAGTATCGGATCGTAGAAAGCCCTCCTTGTCTGCGTCCAGAATGGCAATTAGCGAGACCTCGGGCAGGTCCAGGCCTTCACGTAGCAGGTTGATGCCCACCACCACGTCGAATACACCCAGGCGTAAATCACGCAGGATGCCCACCCGATCGAGCGTGTCCACTTCTGAGTGCAGATAATGCACCTTGACGCCCAGTTCAAGGAGGTAATCAGCCAGATCTTCAGCCATGCGTTTGGTGAGCGTGGTGACAAGCACTCGCTGACCCACTTCCACCCGCCGCTTGATCTCGCCCACCAGATCGTCGATCTGCCCTTTGGTCGGCCGCACCTCAACCTCGGGATCGAGCACCCCGGTCGGACGGATGATCTGCTCCACCACCTGATCGGCGTGCTCCATTTCGTAAGGCCCGGGCGTCGCCGATGTGTAAATGGTCTGTCCCATGATTTCTTCGAATTCCTCCCACTTCAGAGGACGGTTGTCCAGGGCGGAAGGCAGACGGAAACCATACTCGACCAGAACCGTTTTACGGGACATGTCGCCGTTGTACATACCGCGTATCTGCGGTAAGGTCATATGAGACTCGTCGATAATTAACAGATAATCGTTTGGCAGGTAATCCATCAGCGTCCATGGGTGTGAACCCGGCGGGCGCTGGTCCAGGTGACGGGAGTAGTTCTCAATGCCTGCGCAGTAGCCCACCTCGCGCAACATCTCCAGGTCGTAACGTGTGCGCTGCTCCAGTCGCTGCGCTTCGAGAAGCTTGCCCTGCGACTTGAAATACTGCAAGCGTTCTTCGAGCTCTTGCTCTATGTCTGCGATCGCCTTTTTAAGGCGCTCTTCAGCAGTAATGTAGTGCTTGGCAGGGTAGATATCCACCTTATCGAGATCGCCGTACATTTCCCCGGTGATCGGATTGAGCGCTATGATGCGCTCCACCTCGTCGCCGAAGAAGGTGATGCGGTATGCGCGGTGATCCTCGTATGCCGGCAATACCTCCAGAGTGTCGCCGCGCACGCGGAACACCCCCGGTCTGACTTCCATATCGTTGCGCTGGTACTGGCTCTCTACAAGCTGGCGTAATAAAGCATTGCGGCGGTAAATCTTACCTTTTTCCAGATTGATGACGATCTTTCCGTACGCCTCCGGATCTCCTAAGCCGTAGATCGCCGAGACCGAAGCGACGATAATCACATCACGGCGGGACATCAGTGCGGTCGTGGCTGCAAGACGCAGCCGGTCGATCTCCTCGTTGATGTCCGTCTCCTTTTCGATGTAGAGATCGTGTCGCGGGACGTACGCCTCAGGCTGGTAGTAATCATAGTACGAGACGAAGTACTCGACCGCATTGTTCGGGAAGAATTCCTTGAACTCGGCATAAAGCTGGGCCGCCAGAGTCTTATTGTGCACCAAGACGATGGCAGGACGCTGCACCTGCTGAATCACATTGGCGATGGTGAAGGTCTTGCCAGTGCCGGTGGCGCCTAAGAGCACCTGGTGACGGTATCCCTTTCGCAGACCTTCCACAAGCTGTTGGATGGCTTCTGGCTGGTCGCCGGTAGGCTGATAGGGAGCATGCAATTGGAATTCCATCCGTATCCCTTTCTCACCGATAACCCAAGAATGAGAACATTAATTCTATCACACCTTTTGAGTGGGCAACTTTAGGGTAAAAATCGCTCCGCCGGCAGGATGGTTGGCAGCCAGCAGGTCTCCACCATGAGCGCGGGCAAGCTGGCGGGCGATGGCCAATCCCAGGCCCGTGCCGCCGTCTTCACGGCTGCGGGCGCGGTCGGCGCGGTAGAATCGCTCGAAAATATGCGCCAGATCCTCAGGGGAGATGCCTGGGCCGCTGTCCTGTACAGCCAACTCGGCTGATCCAGAGCTGCATCTCAAAGTGAGCGCTACTCGCCCACCGGCGGGCGTGTAGCGCAGAGCATTGCTGAGTAAATTGGTGAGAATCTGCTCGATGCGGGCAGAATCCAGGTTGAGGGTCAGATTGTCACATCCGGAAGCGCACTCGAAACTCATCTCCACCCCGCGGGTTCTCGCTTCAGGCTGGAAACGCTCGACAATCCGGCCGATCAGCGCCGGAAAATCAGTGGGAGCCAGCTCGAGACTGAGCTCGCCCGCGTCCGCCAGAGCCAGCGTCCGCAGATCATCCACCAGGCGGGAGAGGAGTCGATTCTGGTCGAGCAGTGGCTGGAGATTTTCCGTATTGAGCGGGTAGATGCCATCCTGCAAAGCCTCGAGCTGGGCTCGCTGCACCGCCAGAGGTGTGCGCAGCTCGTGGGCGATGTCGGCCGTCATCGCGCGGCGGTTCTGCTCCGCTTTTTCAAGCGATGCGGCCATAAGGTTGAAGGTGCGGGCCAGCAAACCGACTTCATCGCCGGTATTGACCTGCACTCGCTGGCTCAAATCTCCATGGCTTATTCGGGAGGCCGCCCGGGTGAGCTGGTCGATCGGCCGCAGGAAGCGGTACGCCAGGACGAGAGCCAGAGCCAGACCGATGACGCCTGCCACCAGTCCAGCCAGCATGGCTGCCTGGTTTAACCGGTTGAGCAGCGGCTGTTCTATGCTGGGAGGGAACCACATGCCGCCCGCCGCCAGCAGATACCCGATTACTGTCCCTTTCGAGTCGACCAGGGGGATTGCGCTCTGTAGTTCGGTCATGGAAAGCTGGACGGTCGGGTTGGCATCGTTCGAATCGGCCACCAGGCGGCCGGAAGCGTCCGCCACTTGCAGGCGCTGGCCCATCATCGCGCCCATGCCCGCCCCGCCGCCTGGTCCATTTCCCTGGCCGTGAGGGCTATCCAACAGCGCTTCAACCCCCTGCCAGGAGCCGTGCTGGGCATAATACTGCTCAAGGTCATTCACTAGCTCCTGACTTCCCGCCATCCCGCCGCGGAACATGAAAGCGCGCACCTCGCGCGGGTTGCTCAGCCGTACGAAGAGCACCACGCTGGCGATGGTCACCAGAATGACCAGCACGAAGGACAGGATCAGCCGCAAACGCATATCAACCTTTTCGAAATCGATAACCGACCCCGAAGACCGTTTCGATGTACACCGGGTTTTTCGGATCAGGCTCGAGCTTGGCGCGCAGGTTCTTGATATGAGCGTCGATGGTACGCTCATAGCCCGCGTAGGTCTCACCCTGGGCCGCTTCCAGAAGCTGCAGTCTGGTGAAAACCCGTCCCGCCTGGCCGGCGAGGGTCGCCAGCAGGTTGAACTCGGTTGGGGTCAGATCAAGAGAATGGCCGGCGCGTCGGGCGATGTGAGCATCCAGATCAATCTCGAGATCGCCGGCGCGTATGAATGACGAAGGCATCGCTATGCCGCCTGCTCTCCGCAGGACGGCGCGCACACGCGCCACGACTTCGCGCGGTGAGTAGGGCTTTAGGATGTAGTCATCCGCGCCCAACTCCAGGCCAACCAGCCGATCAGTCTCCTCCACCCGTGCGGTGACCATGATGATGGGCGTTGTTCCCTTACGGCGTATTTCTCGCGCCACGTCAAGCCCATCCATTCCGGGCAGGTTTAGATCCAGCAGGATCAGATCGGGGCGGGAGTGCTCCCAAAGGGAGAGGCCCGTATCGCCGCGCGATGCGGTCAACACGCTGTAGCCGGCCTTCTCCAGATAAGACCGCAATACCCGTACCAGCTCAGGCTCGTCCTCGATGATCAGGATGGTTGCCATACGTTCATTATAGCAGACAGGGTTTCCATCAAGCGAACGCGCCAGTCTCCGCCGTGGTTGGCGTAAGGCAGCCAGTACGCGTTCTTGCCGGCGCGGGCATCTTCGAGGGGTGGCAGGTTGCGTTGAGCGACGCCGTCCGGCAGCGGCGGAAAGCGCAACACAATCTGGTCGCCTTCCACAGCGACGGAAGCCAGGCCGGCTTTCTCGGCGCGCAGCTTAACTTTGATCTGATAGAACAGGTTGGCCACTTCTTCGGGCAGCGGCCCAAAACGATCAACAAATTCTTCGGCCAACGCATCGACGCTCTCTTCGTTGTCCAGATCGGCCAGGCGCCGGTAAAGGCGCAGGCGCAAATTCTGATCGGGAACATAATCGACCGGCAGGCCGATGGAGAGCGGTAGATCCACGGATACGGGCATACGGCCTTCTTTGAAGGCCAGCTTCTCGCTTTCGCTCAATGGCAGACCCGCCGATTCGCGCAACTGGCGCACAGCCTGGGCCAGCAAGCGGGTGTAAAGGTGAAAACCCACCGCCGCGATATAACCGTGTTGACGGGTGCCGAGCAGCTCCCCTGCACCGCGCATCTCCAGATCACGCATGGCAATCGAATATCCAGCGCCAAGCTGCTGGTGTTCAGCGATGACCTCGAGGCGTTCCTCCCCGTTTATTGTCGGCGGGCGCCGCGAGTGGCGGAAGAAGTATGCGTAAGCGCGTACAGCCCCCCGTCCCACGCGTCCACGCAACTGGTAAAGCTGGGCCAGTCCGAAGGCATCAGCCCGATCAACGATCAGGGTATTGGCATTGGGAAAGTCCAATCCGGATTCGATGATGGAGGTGCACAGGAGCACGTCGATCTCGCCGCGGGAGAAAGCCTGCATCACCGCTGCCAGTTCGTTCTCCGGCATCTGACCGTGGGCGATGCCAATGCGCGCCTCAGGCACCAGATGCTTGAGGTGTTCCAGCATGGCGGGGATCGTCTGCACCCGGTTGTGGACGAAAAATACTTGACCATCCCGATCCAATTCGCGTAGGATGGCCTGACGAACCAGGCGGGGCGAGTACGGACCCACATGGGTAACAACCGGGAGGCGCTCATCGGGCGGCGTGTTGACGGTGGATATGTCACGCACTCCAGTAAGAGCCATGTAAAGCGTACGTGGGATGGGTGTGGCTGTCAGTGTGAGCACATCCACTTCGGTGCGCAGCCGCTTGAGGTGCTCTTTGTGGGTCACACCAAAACGCTGCTCCTCGTCGATCACCACCAGCCCCAGATCTTTGAACTGCACATCGGCCTGGATTAGGCGGTGAGTGCCGATAACGATATCGATCGCCCCGCTTTTCAAGCGGCTGACAATCTCTTCCTGCTCTTTCGGCGAGCGGAAGCGGGAAAGCATCTCGACAGTAACCGGGAATGCGGCCAATCGTTGCTTGAAGGTCTCGAAGTGCTGCTGAGCCAGGACGGTAGTCGGAACCAGCACGGCCACCTGCTTGCCATCCATCACTGCCTTGAAGGCTGCCCGCAGGGCCACCTCTGTCTTGCCGTAGCCCACGTCGCCGCACAACAGACGATCCATCGGCCGGGCGGTCTCCATGTCCCGTTTGACCTCCTGAATAGCTCGAATTTGATCCTCGGTCTCCACATAGGGGAAGCTGGCCTCGAGTTCGCGCTGCCAGGGCGTGTCAGCCTGGAAAGCGTGCCCGCCGGCCACCTGTCGTTTGGCGTAGAGCTCTAACAGGTCGCGGGCTACTTCCTGGACGGCCGCGCGCACGCGCTGCTTGGTCGACTGCCAGTCGGCCGATCCAAGACGGGTGGGCGACGGCGGCTGGGCATTCGGGCCGATATACCGCGTCAGTCTGTCAGCCTGGTGAATGGGCACATAGAGCTGGTCACCTCCATCGTATTCGATCAGAAGGAACTCTCGCTCGATGCCATCCAGTTTGCGCTGAACCAGGCCCATGTACCGGCCAATGCCGTGATCCACGTGGACGACCCAATCTCCCACCTGCAGGTCGGCATAGACCGCCTCGGGCGCCTCGGCCACAGGCCGGGCGCGCTGGCGAGGCTGCGGGCGCTCCCAGCCGAAAATCTCGCTATCGGTCAGTAAAGTCAGGCGCGCGCCCCCATCCATGGACAGAATCCAGCCCTCGCTCAGTGATCCTTCGAGAAACATGGGCGGATTCTTTTCGGGAAGCGCAGCCGGAGTCTGCTCCGCCCACAGCTCCCTCAACCGCGGCACCTGGCGTGACACGATCACCAATCGCTCGCCCGCTTTCGCCCGTCGTTGCATGTCTTCGATAAACGTCTTGACCTGGCCGCCAAAGCGTGGTCCAGGTTGGAAGCGCGCGGCCAGCGACGAAGGCTCCTCGGCCGTGGAATACCCCAACTCGATGGCCAGGTGATCGCCAAGGCTATCCTCGATCTCCACCCATGAGAGATATGGGACGGGGAAATCCGCCGCCAAGCTGCCTTCAGCAACGCTCTCCTTGCGCATTTCGACCGCCAGCTCCTCCACCTCGGTGATCGTGGCGCGCAGCATATCCAGATCTTCTGCCACCACCAGGCTGCCGCGCGGAAGGTAATCCAGCAGGCTGGAGGGCATCGGGTGCACTACTGGCAGATAAAACTCATGGAAATCCTGAGGCGCGATTCCATACTCTTCAGCGCGCCCGGGCAACGCTTCGCGCGCGGGGGTGATCAACAGTGTATCGAGATTTCGGACGGTGCGTTGAGTGGCCGGATCGAAAACGCGCAATGTGTCGATCTCATCGCCGAAGAAATCCAATCGGGCAGGCAGATCTTCAGCCGGTGCCCATATGTCCAGGATGCCACCCCGATGGGAGAACTGGCCAGGTTCCAGCACAGTCTCGACAAATTGGTAGCCGATGTCTGCCCAGGAGCGTACCAATACCTCAGGCTGAATTTGAAGTCCGGGACGCAAGATGCGCGAAGCCCTGATAAAATCCCGGCGGGGTAAGGTGCGTGTCATCAGTGCGCGAGCCGGAACGACGATGAGGGGCGGTTTTTCCGGCCGGCTCACGCCCGGGATGTGATAAGAAGCCAGGGATGCAAGCGCCAGGAGACGCTCACGGCGGGTGGCGGCGCCCCACGCAGCCCGCTCATAAAAGAGGGGGTTCGGTTCGGGAAACAGGCGTGCCTGACTTCCGCCCAGCCAGAAAGCCAGCTCGTCCAGCACGACCAGAGCGCGGTCGGAACGGTCGATCAGGTAGAGGATCGGTTTTTCCAGGTCTGTGTAAAGAGCCGCCAGCACGGGCAAGCGTGCGGAGCGCGGCAGAGCCAAACCCTTGGGCGCCTCCGCCGAGCGCAGCCCCTCCTGCAAGCGCTGATATTCAGGTAGGGAACGGATCGTTTCGAGCAGACTCATTCTTCTACCACCACCCCATTGAAGCGTGTCATGGCTTTGTCGAGACCCTCGAGCACGAAGACGCGCAGGGCGGTTGCCGCCCGGTCAAGGACCTGACCGAGCAGATCGCGTTCCTCGCGGGTAAAATTCTGCAGAACGTAATCGGACGGATCCATGTGTCCGCGTGGGTGCCCAATGCCGATGCGCAGGCGGGGAAAATCCTGAGTGTTCAGCGACTGGATGATCGAGGCCACACCCTTTTGCCCGGCAGGACCGCCACCGGGACGCAGGCGCAGTGTGCCAAACGGCAGATCAAGGTCGTCATGAACTACGATCAGGTTTGTCAGCGGCAGCTTGTAAAAGCGTACAAGCGATGCGACTGCCTGACCGGATAGGTTCATGTAAGTCTGTGGCTTGGCCAGGATGATGCGGTGACCATCCAGGTTGGCTGAGCCGATCAGCGCCCGGGATTGAACGCGGCTTAGGGTGGTGCCCAGTTCCGTCGCCAGCCGATCGATGGTCATGAAACCGACGTTGTGGCGCGTTTCACGGTATTCGCGGCCGGGATTACCCAATCCTACGATCAAATAAACGTCCCCTGTTTCATCCGAAGAGGGTTTAAAAATTCGCGCGAGCACGTTCACCATTCAACTTCGTCAAAATTAGGCAAATCTTCGCCGCCACTTCAAGCCGGACTTCACTCCTTCCGCCGATTTCTGCGCAGGCGCACGTAGAGTGCGCCGAGAAGGAAAAGCGCAGCCGCGGCGCCCACCCCTCGGGCAGCACTGGCTGTCAGCATAGAGAATGTCACCACCGCCGGATTGGCGGGAAGCGGCGTCGGCGTGACGGGGTCCAGGGGCGAGACCTGGCTGCTTCCTGCTGATCCGCCATTTGCGTCATTTGAGAATAAACTATATGGTTTTCTTCCAATAATATTGATACGACTTGAGACGAACCCGCCCGTTAGCCCGATGGGCGGAGGTGTACAGGCAATTTGATCGGCTGCGGGCAGGTCGTACCGGGCGCCAGAACCCATCATTGCGGGTTGGGCATAAGCAGGATCCACGCAGGCCATGGAGATCCAAAGCACCCACAAGAAAACCAGCATACGGGCGAACATCGTAACTTGTAATTTTATCACACCTGTCTATATCATTCAGATTTTGTGGAGGCGGTTCTTGGGTGAATACCATCCAAATACCTCCGATTCATGGGAGCTTATCCCTGTCGACGCCATCATGTCAGGCAGACGAATATGGATATCCGCTCCACAAAATTAAATTCCGATTAAGTAGACAATATGGGTATACTATGGTATGATTAAAATTAATTAAGATTCAACACCAGGGGGTCAATGGATTAGCCGTTAACCCACACGGGCCAACACAATATTCCACCCTCGCCTCTGTCTAACCATCCTTATCTTGAGAAATCGAGGAAAGAGAATAATGGCGACGAACATCTTAAGCTTGCTCATTCTAGTTGCAGCGTCATCCGGATTGGTATGGCTGGCATGGCGCGCGTGGCATGCCAGGAATATTTTCGCGCGTGTAGCCGCAGGATTGCTGAGTAGCCTGCTTGCCCTGATCCTGGTTGCGGTGAGCGTCGTGGCAGCCATAGGACTGGTTAAGATCTATGCCCCGCGCGGCGGTCCTATTCAGGACATCCACGCGCAGGGCTCGCCGCAGCAAATCGCCCGTGGCGAGCACATCACTCAAGCATTTTGCGCCTCATGCCATTCGACGACCGGCGGTATGCCTTTGACCGGCGGAGTAGACATGGCAAAAGATCTTCCCTTCCCGCTTGGCTCATTCGTTTCGGTCAACCTGACGCCGGCTGGGCCGCTCAAGAACATGACGGATGGAGAAATTTTGCGCGTTTTGCGCGAAGGCGCCGACCCCAACGGCCGCTGGCTGCCGATCATGTCGAATGTGAGCGTCAAACACATGAGTGATGAGGACCTGATGGCCGTCATCGCCTTCTTACGCAGCCAGGAGCCGGTGGAAAATGTGACCCAGCAGCCTCCCGATAAAATTAATCTATTAGGCGCCATCATGATCGGTGTGGGTTTGCTTCCCATGGAACCTCCGGTCGTCGGGCCGATCACTGCACCGCCCATGGCCGCAACGGCGGAATACGGCGCGTACATCCTCAGCTACCAGGACTGTCGCACCTGCCACGGGCCAGACTTGACCGGCGGAACGAACCCCCTCTTGCCCCGGGGGCCCAGTCTGCGCGTGGTCAAAGGCTGGACACAGGATCAGTTTATCACCACCCTGCGCACGGGGGTGAATCCAGGCGGCCACATGCTGAGCGACGTGATGCCGTGGAAACAGATCGGAAAGATGGACGACATCGAGTTGTCCGCGCTGTATCTTCATCTGGTCAGCCTGCAATGAATGCAAGGAATGGTTGAACCCGCTCAAAAACAATTCCCTCTTTCGGTATTGATACTATAATATGCGCTAGCTATTCACGGCAGCATTAATATAAAAAACTCATCGAAGGAGGGATTGTATGAGAGCCTTTCGGGCGCGAGTGGTTTCACATCAGAAAATGGCCGTATGGTCGATCATGGTTGCGGCGCTATTAGCAGTGCTGAGCGCCTGCAGCAGCGCACCCACATCGCCGCCGGTGCCGCCAACCCTCGCGCCGACCGAAGCGCTCCAGCCGCAGCCGGCCACTCCAGTCCCGCCCACTCCCACGGAATTGCCCACCGCGACGGCTGAACCCACCTTCACGCCCTCTCCCACGGCAACGCCGCTCCCGTCCCTCGCGGTGCTCGCGGATGGCTTCGACGCCTGGTGCGCCCCGTTGAGAGATGCAGTCGCCAGGATCGACAGCCCAAACGCTCCGCAGGATGCCCGCAAGCTGAAGGTTGCGAATGGGCGCCTGGTCGTACCCATCCCTGCCAGCGCCTGCGCATTGATGTTCCGCTTCAACCAGGCGCTTCCCCAGGGCACCACGCTGACGTTTATCGATGGAAAGAACCCATTCTTGAAGCTGCCGCTGGCCGTAGACCCCAGCCAGCCGGACTTGGGCTGGGCGACCGCGACGCATCCATACGTGGTCAATCCTCCACTTTGGGAGGTTACCTATCAGTTGAGAGTCAGCGCGCCAGACGGTTCCGAACTGTGGTCGAAACCCGTGGTTTTCGCCAAGCCGCTGCCTGAACCGTGTATCTTCGGCGGTTTCCCTGACCCGGTAACAATGTGGTGTCCAATCACCGACCCGTGGGAGGTCGAACCACACCCCGGAGTGGTTTACCCATACGATCACAATCGCCTGCTGACGCCTCAGCCTCCAAAATAAGATAAGTAGTTTAAGAGAATAAAAAGCCGATTGATTTATCAGTCAATCGGCTTTATTTTCAAAAAACCGAAGAAGAGGTCATATAGGATCCGGTAAACCAATCGTGCGTTCGACCAGGAGCCTGTATGACCTCCTATATTGAAGGGGTTCTGCCCCGATTTTACCCAAGATGAGGGTCAGCGGTTATTCGTCGGCTTTTACAATGCAATCGACCGGACAGACCGATACGCAGTGCGGCGAATCGTAGTAACCGACGCATTCCACGCAGGTATCCGGATTGATAACATAAATGTCGCCTTCGGTGATCGATTCAGTGGGGCACTCGGGTAAGCACGCGCCGCAGGCGATGCATTCGTCGGTGATTTTCATGGCCATGGTTGGTTTCTCCTGATTAATCGTAGAAATACTGCCAGGAAATAGATTAACCGTAAGCGGCGCGTCTGGGAATGGACAAACATCACCCAATGAGTGGACGAATGTTCATTTTTTCATCCAAATCCGAGACCCTTTTCCTTCATAGAAATATACCTCCCCCTCCCCACCACCAGGTGATCCAGCACCTCCACATCCAGTAGCTTGCCGGCCTGGACGAGCGCTCGCGTCAGGGCCACATCGTCCGGGCTGGGCGTAGGATCTCCCGAGGGATGGTTGTGCACCACCAGGATGGCGGCTGCATTGCGCCGGATGGCGCCCTTAAATACCTCGCCTACCCGCACCGTCGAGGCGTTGAGGGAACCATGGTATACCTCGTCGATGGCCATCAAATGGTTGCGTGTGTCCAACACCATCACCCGCAAATATTCTTGCTCAAGAGCGCCCATCTCGTACAGCACCAGATCGGCGGCGTCCTTGGGCGAGTGGATCGCGGTTGGCTCGTCGTCGGGTTTCTCGGTCGCCAGGCGCCTGCCGAGCTCAATGGCCGCTTTGATTTGGGCGGCTTTGGCCGGCCCGACACCGCGCTGGGCGCACACCTGATCAAAGCTGGCGCGCTGGATGCCAGCTAGATCGCCAAGGTCCCGCAGGAGGCGCTGGCCAACCTGCACAGCATTTTCGCCGGCTACTCCCACGCGCAGGAGAATCGCCAGCAGCTCGGCTTTGGTCAGCACCTGTGGTCCGTAAGCGGCCAGCCGTTCGCGCGGTCGCTCTGAGGCGTGTAGATCAGTGATGCGGTAAGTGGCGGGAGATTCTTTCACGGTGCGTGTGCGATGCTTCCTACCAGCGAGGTTGAAATGTGGTCAAGAAGACTATACCCGCGAAAATCACCGCAGGCAAGTGAAACAATGCTGGAAATCAAAAGCCCCTTTCCACCGCTTCTGCTTAGGCAGACAACCATGCCTGCGGGTATGAACCGCGGGCCGGATCGTCCCATTACGCATCCATGCTATAATTTCCCTATCGGGAGCGAGACATGGGCTTTAATCCATCCACGTTGGGAAGTTTCGTGCTGATTCTAACCGGGTTTGGCGCGGCGTTCATCGCCGCGCTGTGGATCAGCCTGGTAATCTGGACCTTTCGCGACGCGCGCGCCCGAACGCGCGACCCTCTTACGCGCATCCTGGCCGTGCTGGTCGTGGCGGTGTTGTTTCTGCCTGGCCTGCTCGTCTATATGATCCTGCGCCCGACGCGTACGCTCGAGGAAGAATACCAGCACACGCTGGAGGAAGAATCTCTCCTCCAGGCCATCGAGGAGAACCCGCTCTGCCCTGGCTGTGGGCGGCGCATCCGCGAGGATTGGCTGGTATGCCCCAACTGCCACACGCGCTTGAAGAAATCCTGCGCGAACTGCGGCCGCCTCATGGAGCTGCCCTGGAACCTGTGTCCCTACTGTGGGACGCCCGCCCCCGGCGTACGCCTTGAAGCCGCCAGCCTGGGAGAGTTCATCTCCTCTCCATCCGAAGATTCGGGAGAGAGCTAGCGGGTGCCTTCCCGCCACGGATAACCCGATACCCCGTCCCTCAGGTATAATGAGCCCATGTTCACTTTGCGCTCCATCGAACCGATTGATTACCTGGTCATTGGCCATCTCACCCAGGATCGAAAACCAGGGGGGCTCGAATTGGGCGGCACGGCGGCGTACGCGGCTTTAACCGCCAAAGCGCTTGGCTGGCGCGTGGGCATCGTGACTTCCTTCAAACACGATCTCGACCTTAGTCCTCTGGAAGGCATCCAGATTGCTGCCGTACCTGCCGAGCAGTGTACTACTTTCGAGAACGTCGTAACCCCCCACGGGCGTGTGCAGCGCCTGTTTTCACTGGCCGAGCGCTTGGACGCCGCCTTGGTGCCCGAGACGTGGCGGAGCGCTGCGATCGTCCACCTAGGCCCGGTGGCTCAAGAAATCGAGCCAACGATCGTGCGAGCCTTCCCCGATAGCCTGATCGGGGTGACGGCGCAGGGTTGGTTGCGCACCTGGGACAAGGAAGGTCATGTGCGTCCCGGCGAGTGGCCCGAGATGCGCTTCGTCCTTGAACGCGCCGGCGCCGCCGTGATCAGCCTGGAGGACGTGGACGGGGATGAGGAGCGCATCGAAGAAATGGCCTCTTCGGTGCGCGTGCTGGCAGTGACCGAGGCTGCAGAGGGCGCGCGCGTGTACTGGAATGGCGACCTGCGTCGTTTCCCCGCCCCTAAAGTGCCGGAGGTCGACTCGGTCGGCGCGGGGGACGTCTTTGCGGCGGCCTTCTTCACCCGCCTGTATACCACCCGCGATCCCTGGGAGGCCGCCCGTTTCGCCAACCAGATCGCGGCGCAATCGGTAACCCGCCCTGGACTGCTCGGTGCGCCCACCCAGGATGAGGTGGACGCCGCCATGATCGAAGTCGTCAAGCGTTACTAGCCCGATTCGAACGCGGACGGCTGAAAAGATGGGACGCATCTACACGCTGGTCAATCAAAAAGGAGGGGTCGGCAAGACCACCTCGGCCATCAGTCTGGGCGCATATCTGGCGTATTATGGGCAGCGCGTGCTGCTGATCGACCTGGATCCACAGGCAAATGCAACTTCCAGCCTGGGAATCAATAAAAACAGCGTAAAGAGCGGTACTTACGAGGCATTGATCGGGGCTGCGCCGGTCGCGGCCTGCGTGCTGCACAATCCGCGTTTCAAGATATCGCTGCTGCCTTCCTCGCCCGCCTTGGCCGGTGCGGAAGTCGAGCTGGTCAACGCTTCGCGCCGCGAGACGCGCCTGAAGGATGCCCTGGCGCCTGCCGCAGAACGGTATGACTACATCCTGGTGGACTGTCCTCCATCCTTGGGACTGTTGACGCTCAACGGGCTGATCGCTGCGCGGGATGGCGTATTGATCCCGGTGCAGTGCGAATACCTGGCCCTGGAAGGCCTGGGAGCCTTGACCGCCACGCTGAACCGGGTGCGTGCATCCCTTTACCCTGGCCTGAAGGTGCGCGGGGTGATCCTCACCATGTTCGACGGGCGTACGCGGCTCTCCTGGGATGTGGTTAACGAGGTGCGGCGCGTTTTCCCTACCCAGGTCTTCCACACGGTGATCCCACGTTCGATCCGCCTGGCGGAAGCGCCATCCTACGGGCAGCCGATCAGTGTATATGCACCCGATTCGCATGCCGCCCGGGCTTATTCGGCCCTCGCACAGGAAATTTTGGAGGCGGATGGGGTGCGTATTCCCGCATTAACCCAATAAGGACAGGCCATGCCACGCAAATCAGGCCTCGGAAAAGGATTGGATGCGCTGATCCCAGGCGGCGAAGAAGGCCCCCAGGGCGGCCCAACCTTCCTGCCGATCGAAAAGATCTGCGCCAACCCGCGCCAGCCGCGCGAAAATATCGATCCCGAAGGACTGGCCGACCTGGTCAGTTCGATTCGTGAGCATGGCATCCTCCAGCCGCTGATCGTCACGCGTGACGAGGACAAAGACGAGTACAGCCTGATCGCCGGGGAGCGGCGGTTGCGAGCCGCCCAGTTGGCCGGCCTGGAGCAGGTGCCGGTGATCGTGCGCCGCGTCAGTGAGCAGTTGCAGCTCGAGCTGGCCCTCATCGAGAACCTGCAGCGCGCCGACCTGACACCGCTGGAAACCGCTGAAGCCTACCGCCAGCTCGTCGAGGATTTCGGCCTGCAGCACGAAGAAGTGGCCGCCAGGGTTGGCAAGAGCCGCGCCGCGGTGACCAATACGCTGCGCCTGCTCAAGCTGCCCGTCGAGGTGCAGTCGGCGCTTCGCGAAGGGAAGATCAGCGAAGGCCACGCCCGCGCCTTGCTTGGATTGAACAGCACCGCGGCGCAACTGGCCGCGTTGAAAGCTGTTTTGGACAAAGAATTAAGTGTGCGTAAGACCGAAGAGCTGGTGCGCAAACTGCTCGGCGAGCGCCCTGAGCGCCCTCCGGCAGCCGCCCATCCGCCGGAGATCATGGCGCTGGAGGAGCGTTTGCGGGCGCGCCTGGGAACAAGGGTGACGGTGCGGCATGGCAAAAAAGGGGGAAGTGTGGTCATCCATTACTATTCAGACGAGGAGCTTGACGCGATCGTTTCTCAAATATTGGGCGAGTGAATCATGCTGATCCTGTACAACGCCAAAATTTATACCCTCGATGAGGCTCAGCCGAATGCGACTGCCCTGGCAATCCAATCCGGGCGGATCATCGCGGTGGGAAGTGACTTCGAGGTATTGTCGCATTACGGCAGAGGCGCCCTGCGCCGTGAGATGGGAGGCGCCGTCATCTGGCCTGGACTTACCGATGCGCACATTCACCTCCAGAACTATGCGCTCGGTTTGGCTAAAGTAGACTGCGAAACGGCTACCCGGGAGGAATGCCTGCGGCGGGTGGCTGAGCGGGCGCGCGTCACCCCGCCTGGCGCCTGGATACTCGGCCACGGCTGGAACCAGAACCTCTGGCCCGAGGGATTTGGCACCGCCGCCGATCTGGATGCCGTCTCGGCCGGTCATCCGGTTTATCTGACGGCCAAATCGCTGCACGCCGCCTGGGCCAACAGTGCGGCGCTTGCCGCAGCCGGTGTGAACGAGCATACCCCTGACCCGCCGGACGGCAGGCTTGAACGCCACGCGTCTGGCCGGCCAACCGGCATACTGTTCGAGGGCGCTGTTCGCCTGATCGAGAAAGTCATCCCCCGCCCATCCGTAGAGGAGATCGCTGCAGCGATCGAAGCTTCCCAAACCAGCCTGTGGTCCATGGGAGTGACCGCTGTCCACGATTTCGACCGGCGTGATTGCTTCGCCGCCTTGCAACAGCTGCGAGAGCGCGGTCGGCTGCATTTGCGTGTGCTGAAGAGCATACCTTTGGAAGACCTGCCTCACGCGGTTGAGTTGGGCCTGCGCAGCGGATTGGGGGATGACCTCCTGCGTGTGGGCGGGGTGAAGATTTTCGCCGATGGGGCCCTCGGCCCACGCACCGCCGCCATGCTCCAGCCTTACGAAGGCGAGGACAGCTACACCGGCATGCTGATGCTGGATGCGGAGGAAATTCTTGCGCATGGCCGCGCGGCAGTCGAAACTGGCCTGAGTCTTGCAATCCATGCCATTGGTGATCGCGCCAACCACGAAGTGCTGGAAGCGTTCGCGCAGCTTCGCGCCTACGAGCGCGAACGAAACCTGCCGCCGCTGAGACACCGCATCGAGCACGTCCAGGTCATCCATCCGCATGATTTGGGTCGCCTGGCCAGGCTGGGCATCATCGCTTCTATGCAACCTCTGCACGCCACGTCGGACATGGTTATGGCTGAAAGGCATTGGGGTGAACGAGCAAAACTATCCTACGCATGGCGTTCGTTGCTGGATCAGGGCACGAAGATGGCCTTCGGCTCGGATGCGCCCGTAGAAGTGCCCAATCCTTTTTGGGGGTTGCACGCCGCCGTCACCCGCCGCAGCCGGGATGGTTCGCCCGGAGAGGAGGGCTGGATGCCAGAGCAGCGCATTCGCCTGGATGAAGCCTTACGGGCGTACACCATCGGCGCGGCGTACGCAGCCGGATGGGAGGATCGCGCTGGCCGGCTTGCGCCGGGGTATTTCGCGGATCTCCTCGTCCTCGACCGCGACCCGTTCTTGATGCCGCCCGCCGAACTCTACGCCGCCCAACCGGTCGCCACTATGGTCGCCGGGGAATGGGTGTGGCAGAGAGGATAAAATCGCCGTGAATGCTGTTACACCCCTGACGCCGGAGATCCTCGTTCCTCGTTTGGGAGATTATCTGGTCGAGAAAGGCGTTCTCTCGCGCTCAGACCTGTTGAGCGCGCTGAAACGCCAGGAGGAATTGCGCGAGCAGGGAAAACCAATCCTGCTCGGCGAGCTATTGATCCAGCTTGGACTGATCGACCGCCCGACCTTGGACGGCGCGGTCACTGAGCAAATCATCCAGCTCCGCGCCGCCCTGCAGGAAACCAACCGTCAGCTCGAGCGACGGGTCGAGGAACGCACCGCTGAGCTGCAAAAGGCCCTTAAAAAGTTGTCCGAGCTGAACCAGCTCAAATCCAACATCATCTCCAACATCTCCCATGAGCTGCGTACGCCGATGACCCACATGAAGGGCTACCTTGAGCTGCTCATCTCCGGCTCGTTAGGGGAGCTGAATCCCCAGCAGCAGAATGCCCTCGAAGTCATGCAGCGTTCTTCGGACCGGCTGGAGCGCTTGATCGAGGACCTGATACAGTTTTCCATGGCGTCGCGAGGAGAGTTCACTTTGCGGCCTTCGCGCCTGGATGTGAACATCCTGTTCAATACGGCGGTCGCTCGTTCTCGCTCGAAGGCCAACGACCGCAATGTCACGGTTGAGATAAAGGCGCCCGAAATGCTGCCCCTGGTGATGGCGGACGAAGAAAAGATCACCTGGGTGGTGATGCAGCTCCTCGATAATGCCATCAAATTCACTCCGTCTGGTGGTAGGGTCTCTCTGGAAGCCAGCGAAGAAGGCGAATTCGTCCAGGTGAGCGTGCAGGATACCGGCATCGGCATTCCCAAAGAACGCCAGGAGGAAATCTTCGAGGCTTTCCATCAGTTGGATGGCTCCACCACCCGTCGTTATGGGGGCACCGGCCTGGGCCTGGCGCTGGTGCGACAGATTGTCGAAGCGCACGGTTCGATGGTGCGGGTTTCATCCGAAGTGAACCGTGGCAGCCGCTTTGAATTCTTGCTGCCCATCTCCAAGGATGTGGTGCCCACCAACGGATAGAGCAGGGTGCATGAAGTTTACCGGTAGGGAAGTGCATGAAACAAAGAGGGAAGGCCATGACTGCGACCATAAAAATGGAGAGCGTGAGCGATTCCGTGCTGGATGTTCTGCTGGCCGTCAGCCGGGTAGCCAACCAGGAAAGCGAATGGCGCCCGGCATTGGACAAAATTGTCAGGCACATTCGTTCCTTATTCATCTTCGACAATTTGGTGATCTACCTGCCGGAAGCCGAAAGCAGCGCTCTGGAGGTGGCCTACGCGCGGGTTATCGGCCGCGGGCGCAGTTCCAGCGGAGACATTTCCTGGGGTGAAGCCGTAGCCACACAGGTATTTGGACTGGGCGAGAAATTCCTGCAGCAGCCGCCCGCCGGAGCCAGTGAAAGTGACCGTCTGAGCCAGCCTTACTTGCTCGGCCTGCCATTAAAGCTGGAAAAAGAGACCATCGGCGCAGTGGTCTTCATCCGCTTTGGCGGGCCTGAATACAACGAAACCAACTTACGTTTGGCCAGCTTCTTTGCCGAAGTGGTCACCCATCTGATCGTCCGCCAGCGGCTCAAAGGCAGCCAGGAAAAGCTGGAAGCTCAGCAGCAGCAGGTGCGCCTGCAAGAGGATTTTATTTCCACTATCTCGCACGAGCTGCTCACTCCGCTGGGTTTTATCAAGGGCTACACGACCACCCTGCTGCGCCCGGATACGTCCTGGGACGAGAGCAATCGGCGCGAGTTCCTCACCATCATCGATGAGGAGACCGACCGCCTTCAAGAATTGATCGATAACCTCCTGGATTCAGCCCGGCTGCAGAGCGGCAGCCTGCGCATCGAATTCCAGCCGGTGCGCCTGGATGCGGTGCTGAAAGACGTGGTTCTGCGCGCCCGCGCCCATCATAAAGGCCTCCACGCCGTCTTGGATTTGGGCGAGGTCATGCCGATCCAGGGTGATCCGCGCCGGCTCTCGCAGGTGTTTGAAAACCTGATCGGCAACGCGGTGAAATACGCGCCCGGCTCACCGGTGATTATCACCCTATCCACCGAAGAGCATCGCGTCCACCTCACCTTCCGCGATCATGGCCCCGGCATCCCGCCCCAGTACGTTCCGCATCTATTCGAGCGTTTCTTCCGCAACCCGGAGCAGCCGCCTGGCGTACGCGGATCAGGATTGGGGCTGTTCATCTGCCGGCAGATCATCGAAGCCCACCATGGCGAGATCACAGCTGAATCGGCGTTGGGGGAGGGGACGACCTTTCACATCTATTTACCGTTTGTCCAGCCACAGGCAATCTAACAGCGGGAAAGGAGAGGCAGGATGGCCACCCGTATCCTTATCGTTGACGACGAACCCCTGTATATCCGTTTGCTTCAAATCAATTTGTTGACCGAGGGCTATGAAGTAATCACGGCCACGAACGGCGAGGATGCTTTGGAAGCCATCACCACCAAATCGCCGGATTTGGTGATCCTGGACGTGATGATGCCGCGCCTTGACGGGATCACCACCTGCGAGCGTATTCGCCAATTCTCCAATTTGCCGATCATCATGCTGACCGCCAAAGGTGAGGAACAAGATCGCGTTCAGGGACTGAACGTTGGCGCCGATGATTACATCGTTAAACCCTTCTCGGCCACCGAGCTGCTCGCCAGGGTGCGGGCGGTGTTGCGCCGCGCACAGACCACCCGGGAAAGCGCCCAGGAGCGTTACTTCGAGCATGGCAATTTGAAAATCGACTTTGCGCGCGCTGAGGTCTGGCGCGATGGTAGACCAGTCTATCTTTCGGCCACCGAATACCGCCTGCTGATCCACTTCGCACACCACATCGGCCAGGTGATCACCGCGGAGCAGTTACTGGTGGCCATCTGGGGCGAGCAATATCGCGAGGACAAGGAAATCCTGTGGGTGAGCATCGCCAGGCTGCGGCAAAAACTGGAAGATAACCCTCACCAGCCGGTGCACATCGTCACCCGATCGGGCTTGGGTTACCAGATGCCGATCTTCGAAAAAGAAAACGCCTGAAAAAGGAGAGGGAATGGCAACGGAATTCGACGATAAAGGCAAATATTTCACCAATGTGATCGCTAAGGTGCCCTTCACGGCGTTCATCCAGACTTCGCAGCACCTGATTCACGGAGTCATTCATGTTAAACGGGACGAGCGCGTGATCGACGAGCTGAACCTGCCCGAGTCCTTCCTGGCGGTCACCGATGCGACCGTCTCGACATTGGAAGGGGAACAGCTCTATGCCTGCAAGTTCATGACCGTTAACCGCAGCCACATCGTCTGGCTGATACCTGAAACCGAGATCACCTCTGAACAAAGGAAGTTTCAATGAGCTTACCTGTTCAATCACCGACTGCACGGCCGCAAGCCCCCGAGATTGGCAAGCTGAAAACCTATCTGATCAATATTATCACCCGCGAGCTGGAAGCCGAACAGGTACCAGTCACCCAACGGCGCGAAGCGGTCACCCGACACCTGGAACAGGCCTACAATAATCTGAAGGTTCAGCTGCCGAACACCCTTCGCGAGCAGGTTTTCCATGAAATCCTGGATGAACTGTTGGGCTTTGGTCCGATTCAGCCTCTGCTCGACGATCCCGAAATAACCGAGGTGATGGTTAACGGGCCGAATAAGATCTACATCGAACGTAAGGGTAAGCTGATCCGTACCAACGTGACATTTGACAATGAGGATCAGGTCTATCGCCTCATCGATCGCATCATCCTGCCTCTGGGCCGTCGTATCGACGCTGACAGCCCCACTGTGGACGCGCGCCTGCCGGACGGCTCTCGCGTCAACGCGGTGATCCCGCCGGTGGCGATCGACGGTCCGTGCATCACCATCCGCAAATTCGAGAAAGGCCGCTTGAGCATCGCCCAACTGATCTCCTTCGGCTCTATCACCCAAAACATGGCCGATTTCTTGCGCGCCTGCGTTGTCACCCGACTGAACATCTTGATCTCGGGTGGCACCGGCTCTGGGAAGACCACCCTGCTCAATGTGCTGTCTGGCTTTATCCCCGAGGAGGAGCGCATTGTAACGATCGAAGATGCGGCCGAGCTGAAGCTGCAGCAGGAGCATGTGGTGCGCATGGAGACCAAACCCGCAAACCTGGATGGCACCGGTGCGGTGGTGATCCGCGATTTAGTCCGCAACGCGCTCCGCATGCGACCGGACCGCATCGTGGTAGGCGAGGTGCGCGGCGGTGAGGCGCTGGACATGTTGCAAGCGATGAACACCGGCCACGACGGCTCCTTGACCACCCTGCACGCCAATTCACCGCGCGATGCGATCTCCCGCTTGGAGACGATGTGCCTGATGGCGGGCGTCGATATGCCCCTCAAGGTCATCCGGCAGCAAATTGCCTCAGCCGTAGACCTTATCGTCCAGGTGTCCCGTATGAAAGATGGCAGCCGCAAGGTGACGGCCATCACCGAGGTGGCCGGCATGGAGGGCGACACGGTAGTGCTGACCGATGTATTCAAATTCGAACAGACCGGCGTCTCGAAGGACGGCATTGTACTGGGTGAGCTCAAACCGACCGGCATCCGCCCGCTCTTTACTCCTCGCCTGGAGGCAGCCGGCTTCAAGCTCAGCCCGGAGGTGTTCGGCGCCAACCTGGCCGACATTTTGAACACCAACCGTCGCAGATGACCGTCCCAGCCGGGAAAAGAGCTTGTTACCTCGTCATTTCATTAATTTCGGCTAGAAGGACGCAGGAAAGCAAGGATGCTATAATTTATGAGTGATCCATTTGTCATGGCTAATCAGCGATGGGGGCGGTCGTCTGCCATTTCGAACCTCCTTTCCAGACCAGGAGGCGGATAGACTGCCGGTGGGACATCGAATGGAGGGATATGGATCAAAGCCTGCAAACCCTCAGCCTGCGCGCGCGTGAGATCGGCGTGATGCTGGCTGCTGCGCGCCTTTCAGCCGGAAAGGGCGTGCGCGAGAGCGCAGAAGCCATCGCCGTGAGTGAAGACACGTATCTGGCGTACGAGCAAGGCGTCAAATCGCCCAGCCTGCCCGAGCTGGAAATACTGGCCTATTATTTCGACGTGCCTTTGGAGCGCCTGTGGGAAGAGGAAACGCCGGCCGAAGAACCGCATAGTAGGCCAGCCCTTGATGCCGCCAGGCTGCTCCCGCTGCGCCACCGCATCCTGGGCGCGAGCCTGCGCCAGCTCCGCAGCAACTCCGGCAAGACCTTCGAACAGATCTCCGCAGAAACGGGAATACCGGCAGATAGACTGCAGCGTTACGAGCTGGGTGCAACGCCCATCCCTTTCCCGGAATTGGAAATGCTTGTCAGCGTGCTCGGTGGCCATCTCGAAGCTCACATCGACCAGCGCGGCCCGGTGGGCATCTGGCGCAAACAACAGCAAGCCGTTGAGCAATTCATGAAAATGCCCGTCGAGTTGCAGGAATTCATTACGAAGCCGGTCAACCTGCCATATTTACAACTGGCCCAACGCCTGAGCGGACTGCCCGTAGAACGGTTGCGCGCCATCGCCGAGGGCCTATTGGAGATCACATTCTAAATCGTCATGAGCGAACTATTCGACCCCAAAATATTGGCCGATCAGGCCATGGCGGCCTACCACAAAAAGGATTACCCGGCAGCCGCGCAGCTCTTCGAACAGGCGGAGCAAATCTACGCCCGTAATGGGGACACGCTTACCGCTGTGGAAATGGCCAACAACAGTAGCGTGGCCTACCTGCAATTCAACGACGCCCAATCGGCCCTCGCCAAAACCGAAGGCACCGACAAAATTTTTGCCGAAGCCGGTGATCGCAAGCGGCAGGCCATGGCGCTTGGTAATCAGGCTGCCGCTTTAGAGGCTCTTGGCCGGCATGAAGAAGCCATGGAGCGTTATCAACAATCCGCCGATATTTTAAAGGATATCGGTGAGAAGGAACTGCGGGCCACAGTGATGCGCTCTCTCTCGGCTCTTCAACTGCGCACCGGTCGCCAGCTTGAAGCCATGGCGAGCATGGAAGCCGCACTCAACTCCAAGGAAAAGATGAGCTGGAAGGATCGCATTCTCAAGAAACTGCTCAAAGTGCCTTTCCGTATGCTCAATCGTGGGGGTTAGAGCTGGCGGCGGTTGCCTTAACTCGATGGGTTCACCACCGCTGACTTAGATTCGAGCAGGCAGGCGAAACGAAGCCGGCAATGACCATCAAGATCGGGAAGTCGGCGCTGCCGTCGCTTCGACCTGCCCCGCTGTTCTTGTGGAAAAATAATTCGATGATGAGCACCCTGCGTTTCTTTTTGATCTCCAGCCGCAACGACAGGCAGATGATCAAAAACCCCCTCGTACATGCCATCGAGAAACATGTGATCACGCAAATCGGCAGTAGGGAGGAATTTGAAACCGCCCTCGAGCATGGTCAGTTCGACCTGGTCATCACCGCTTATGCCTTGAATTGGTCGAACTTGAAGGCCGTGTCGGCGGACGAAACGTTGCCATGACCCTTCCCTCTCCAGAACTCATCGTGCGGGCTGCCGACGAAAAAGACTACCGCACACTCAGCAACTTCCTTCATTACGAAACACGCGTCCATCGTCATTTGGACTGGCGCGCGCCCCTGGAATGGCTCGGCGCACAACCTTTCCTGCTGGCCTATAGCGGCCGGCATCTGCAAGGTGTTTTGGCCTGCCCCCCAGACCCTCCTGGTATTGCCTGGGTGCGGCTATTCGGTGTGGTTTCCGGCGCACCGGTGATGCCCGTTTGGTTGCGCCTTTTTAATGCCGCCAGGGATGAGCTGGTTGGAAATTCCGCCAGACGATTTGCCTCGATTTCTTTCTACGATTGGTTCGAACAGACCTTGCGCCAGGCCGGTTTCCGCAGCCGGCAGAGCATCGTCGTATTGGAATGGCGGGGACGTCTGCCGCCCGCCCGCCCGCTGCCCCAGGGCGCGCTCATCCGCAGGATGAGGATTGAGGATCTGCCCGCCGTCGTTTCGGTGGACAACCGGGCATTCGATCCCCTGTGGCAGAACTCTTTGGAGACGATCAGGCTGGCCTTCGAGCAATCCGCCCTCAGTACGGTGGCTGAAATCGGGGATCAGATCGTGGGTTATCAGATCAGCACCATGACGACGTTTAGCGGCCACCTGGCGCGCCTGGCCGTGCTCCCTCAATTTCAGCGCCAGAACATTGCTTACGGGCTGGTTTTAGATTTGCTTGCCTATTTTCACCACAAGCGCGCCTGGCGGGTGACGGTCAACACGCAGAGCGACAATCATGGCTCACTGTCCCTTTATGACAAGATGGGATTCACCCGCACCGGAGATGAATTTCCTGTCTTCGAATATCCCTTAGACTAAAACAGCCGATCTTCATCCACATACAAATGGGCGTCTGTCCCTCCGCCGTCTAGTCCCCTTCAATGCGTTCTCAAGGAGCCGCGGCATTTGCCCAGGGGAGCGACTTTGGCGCGCCGGATCACCCGATCAATTGCTGGACAAAGCTCCCCGTTTATGGCAAAATTTGACCTGTTATCTCGTGGGTAAAGGATATGATATGAGCAAACGCGATGAGCTAAGGAAAAAACGCCGCCAGCAGCAACAGCGTCAACGCTTAATCTTTATCGGAGTGGTGGCGTTGATTGCCATCGGTGTAGTCGCCGTTTTGGTCATTCCCAATCTCACCCCGGTCGGTGCGGTGGTGACCGTGACGCCCAACCCAAGGCCCCAGGCGCAAGGCCTCAGCATGGGCAATCCCAACGCGCCGGTTAAGGTGGTGGAATATGCCGATTTCCAATGCCCGTATTGCAAAGATTACGCTCAACAGCTTGAACCTCAGATCGACAAGACCTATGTCGAGACGGGTAAGGTTTATTTCACCTATGTCCCTTTTAGCTTCATCGGTCCGGAATCCTTCGCTGCGGCTGAAGCAGCTTACTGTGCAAACGACCAGGGTAAGTTCTGGGAATACCACGACATCCTTTTCGCCAATCAGCAGACCGAGAACAGCGGAGCGTTCAGCAATAAACGCCTGGTTGCTTTCGCGAGCGCCATTGGCCTCGATACGAGCAAATTCCAGAGCTGCCTGAACAGCCAGAAATATAAGGACCAGGTGAACCAGGACATCGTCCAGGGCAACCAGGCCGGCGTGAGCGCCACCCCCAGCTTCGTGGTCAATGGAAAGCTGGTCAGCATGGATCAATTAGAGGCAACCATTCAACAGGATCTTGCCTCTGCAGCCAAATAACCGGGCTGCCCGCGATATGAAGACGTGGCGTACGCGTCACGTCTTCATCGCGGCCTCATTTGCCGATAAGAGACATTAGCCAGACAATTAAGGGGGCAACGAGAAGAGCGGGCAGGAAATTGCCCATGCGCATCTTCTTGATTTCCAGCAGACTGCTGACAGCGATCCCGATCAGGATGACTCCACCAGCGGCGGTGAGTTCGTCCATCATTACAGCAGTGGCCAGAGATTGCACCTGGGCCGCGAGCAACGTCAACCCGCCCTGATAAACCAGGATCACGATAACCGAAAATAACACCCCCAACCCCAGACTTGAGGCGAAAGCCAGGGCGGCGAAACCATCCAGCACCGATTTAATCGCCAGGAGGCTGATGTCATTATTCAGGCCAGCCTGAATCGAGCCCAGGATGGTCATTGGTCCCACGCAGAACACCAGGGAAGCGGTCAGAAAACCGCGCACGAAGCGCCCTGCGCTCTCATTCGCGCTGGCGGCGAAGCGCCGCTCGAGCGCCGCCCCCAGCCATTGCAATCCATCTTCGATGCGCCACCATTCCCCCAGCAAAGCCCCTAGCAGGATGCTCCCTAAGACAACCAGTGGATTGTGGGTCTTCAAGAAGCTTTGCAGACCGTAAGCCAGGGTGAAGAGCCCCAGCCCGGCTACGACGGTTTGCCGTATGCGGGCGGGTAAGTGTGCGCCGAGAAAAATCCCCAGCGTGCCGCCGGCCAGGACGGCTGCTGCGTTGATCAGCGTGCCAATCACCCCTATCCTCCCTCGCCAGCCAGGGTCGGAGCAGGCCTTCCACCAGCCTGGATCTCATATAACTCTAAGATGAAACACAATGATGAAAGGCGGTTAAGGTAAGGAATCAAGAATTCGTTGCGGATATCACCTCTGTGGATCAGTTCGGCCACGCGCCGCTCTGCGCGTCGCACAATCGTGCGCGCCAGGTCCAATCTCGCCGCTGGGAGCGTATCCCCAGGCACGATGAACCGCTCCGGGACCTGCACCTCCTTCTCGATGGCTTCGATCTGTTCCTCGAGGCGAGTTATATCCTGCGCGTCGAGCGAGTGGAAACGCGCGGCGTTTTCGGGCGAGGCTGCGATTTCCGCCATGATCCGATACAGGTCACGTTGGACGTTTAAAACGAGATGGGCATGCTCCGGCGAGCTCAGGCTTACGCGCGCCAGCCCGAGCGCCGCATTGGCTTCGTCCAGAGATCCTAAGGCCTCCATCCGCAGGTCGTATTTAGGCAGACGGCCCTCTCCGAGTAAGCCGGAATATCCGTCATCTCCTGAACGGGTGAAAAATGGGGACATAGGGCGACCTCTTGCGCGGATTAACTGCGTGGAAGACCGTATAAATACCAGAATGGTTGAGGGGGAAAACCCCGCGCCATCTCCGCCTCCCAGATGAAATCGCCAGGCATCAACGCATTGCGCAGGCGCTGATCCAGAAGCGCCAGCTCCCCTGCCTGCGCCCCTGCAGCGCCATGGGCTTCCTGCATGAGCAGCTCCAGCATGACGCGCAAACGCACTTCGTAACGGTACTCCGCGGCATGCTCTTTTGGCTCGCGAAACAGGTCCTCCAGATAGTCGCGCCACAGGGTCAGCCGTGCAGGGATTTCACGGGCGGCCTTGCGCTCCCAGTTGGTGCGCCAGTGATCACGCGCCTGCATGATCTGCCGTTCCAGCCGCTCAAACTCACTCTCCTCACCGGCTGGCAGAGGCCGCGCCTGCAGCCGGGTCAGTGCCAATAGCAGGCGGCCCAATGAGAGACGCATACGGCCCATCGGCCAGTAGATTTCATTGGAAAGCAGAAAGTCTTCGAATACCCCTACCGCATTACGAAGGTAACTCAGATCCTGAATTTCGGCTGCCACGCCAACCCGGCCTTTCGTTATGGTGTCTGGGTGACGGCTGCCTCCGCTGCAGAGGGGCGTTTGGCGACCATGTACCACGTCGAGACCGTGGCGAAACGATCACTGGGCTCGAACAGCGGTCCCATCTGCACACCCTGTACAGAGCGGTCAACCGCGTAGGTGTAGACCGGATAAAAAAGCGGTAGCGCCGGTAGTTCTTTGGCAAAGATCACCTGGAAATTACGATACAGGCGCGCGCGCTCGTTGAAATCCACAGTGATGCGCGCCTGCTCAAGGTATTCGCTGGCGATGCGGCTGTCCCATTGGGAGTAATTTTGCCCTCCTGTAGCTTCCGCCTGATCCCAGAAGGGGTACGGGTCAGGATCGGGAGAATGGGATAGGTTGAGGTCAACCAGAGCGGCCTGGTACTGGTGCGTCTCCAGATGATCCTTTACGAGTTGGTCGTAAGGCAAAGCCTGTAGGTCGAGCTTTACTCCCAGATTGGCCCAATCGTTTTGGACCGCTTCGGCGATTTCTTTATAGGAAGGCTGGTCTGGATAAAGTAGCTGGAATGTGACTGCAGTGCCATCCTTGGTCGTGAGAGTTTTCCCGTCTGAGCCCAGAGTGTAACCGGCATCCCGAAGCTGCCTGGCGGCCGCCTGCGGGTCGTATTCCACCCGGCCGACGCCGTCGTAATAAGCCCAGGTGTCAGGCAGGATCGGACCATCGGCAATCACTGCCTGACCGTTCAGCAGGCGATCGATCATTTTCTGCCGGTTCAAGCCGGTGAACAGCGCTTTGCGCAGAGCCGCATCCTGCAAGAAAGCCGTGTCCTGATTTTTCAAATTGAGCAGAATCAGAGTGAGCTGAGGGTCGCGCCCGGTATAAAGCGCCAGGTTGGGCTCGGAAAGAACCTTGGGCAGAATGTCGCTGGAAACCCGGCTAATGCCCTGCACGTTGCCCTGCGTGTAGGCTTCGTAAGCCGCCTGAGCGGTAGGATAGTAGCGGAAAACGATCTGCTCGATGAAAGGTTTCTTCCCATAATACTTGTCGTTCGCCTTGAGAGCTACCCCAACCGGCTGGCCGTTTTCCACGATTAAATGGTCTATCTGATAAGGCCCACTGCCAACCGGTTGCAGGTTGAACTGCGCATTGACTATCTGGTCCCAGCTCATGCCTCCCAGGAGGTGCTTTGGCAGGATGCCGAAAGTGAGATAATCGGGGAAGGGCGCGAAAGCCTCAGGCAGGCGAAATTGCACGGTCGTTTCGTTAAATTTCTTGACCTGGATGTCTTTCCAAAAAGCGCGCAGGTCGGCTGGCACGAGGCTGTTCTCGTTCTTAATCAAATCGATGGTGAAAATCACATCATCCACGGTCACAGGTGAACCATCGTGCCATTTGGCGTTTGGCCGCAATGCAAAATTGTAGACAGTACCGTCCTTCGAATAGCCCCAGGATTCGGCCAGGTCGGCTTGCGGCATACCGCGTGAATCGAAGCGCAGCAACCCACTGTAAAGGAGGCTGTCCACGTCCTGGTCGGCCTGATTGTAGGTATCTAAAATTGGATTCAGGCGGCTGAGTGAGCCGATCAGCGCCTCGGTATAGACCCCCCCACTGCTCGGGGCCGGTGCCTGCACCTTCACTCCCCCCGGCTGCTGACTGAGCAGCAGTACGCCCACTACCAGACCGGTGAGCAGGATAATGATCAATTGCCAGCGTAGTCTTTTCATATTGGAAAGGTATAGGGTGCTGCCGAATCGCCTATCCGGTTATTTACCGGCCGAATTTGAAGGCAAAACAGGCAACATTAAATTCATGAATGACGCACAAAAGAGGGCGTGCCTCCACACAGCGGCGCGTCGCCCAAAGCGCAGGCAGGGATAGACGCCAACCGATATCGCTTCCTGAAGTGCTAACCGGTGATCACAACGGTGAGGATGATGAGTATAAAGAATAAGACGCTCAGTATAATGGTGATCCAGAACAGGGTCTTCTCGATGCCCCGCCGTGCGGTGAATATACCGCCTGTGTCTATTCCGGTCAACCCCCCCAGGCCGACACCCTTATTTTGCAGAATAATGGCGGCGATCAGGGCGATCGAAGTTATAATCAACGCGATGTGAAAAAACTGGGCCACGCTATCCTCCTGAAATCGAAACACGGGCATTATACTGGCCAAAGTCCCGAATCGTCAACCGTTACCGAAATATGCACGAACTGGTAGTCAACCTCCATATGCATACCCGTTATTCGGACGGGAGTGGCACGCACAAGGATATCGCCCGTGCGGCTCTGGCGGCCGGTCTGGACGCAGTCATCATCACCGACCATAACGTGCTGGTGGACGGCTTTGAGGGCTACTACCAAGAGGGCAAGCGCCGCCTGCTCATGCTGGTGGGCGAGGAGGTGCATGATCAGGCCCGCCTCCCGCAGAAGAACCACCTCCTCGTTTTGGGCGCTGGGCAGGAGATGGCCACCTTCGCCTCAGACCCCCAACGACTGATTGATCGCGTGCGTCGGTCCGGTGGTCTGGCGTTCATCGCTCACCCGGTTGAATCGGCTCTCCCTGCATTTGGTGAAGATGACATCTCTTGGGTCGATTGGGAAGTCCGCGGTTTTCACGGCCTGGAGATTTGGAATGGTCTCTCAGAGTTCAAATCCGTGGTAAAAAGCAAACTTCAGGCTTACTTTTTCGCCTTTTTCCCTCAATACATAAACCACGCTCCTCTGCCAGAAACCCTGCAGCGCTGGGACGAACTGCTTGCATCAGGATTAAAAATTGCCGCGCTGGGCGGCTCGGATGCGCATGCCTGGTTGAAATCAGCCGGACCATTTCGGCGCGTCATTTTCCCCTATGAATACCATTTCCACGCGGTAAACACGCACCTGCTTACCCCCACCCCTTTGAGTGGCGACCTGGCTGCCGACCGCCGCATGATTCTGGAGGCGCTGGCAGTGGGCCGATCTTTCGTGGGTTATGACCGCCCCGCTTCAACGCGCGGCTTCAGCTTCAGCGCTCAGGGACGCGATGCGCTCGCCCAGATGGGTGACGAGATCCCCGTCCAGGGCGGGGTGACCCTCCAGGTGCACCTGCCTGCACCGGCGAAATGTCGCTTGATCTGCAACGGGCGGGTGGTGCGTGACTGGCAGAAACGTGAGGTCTACACGTACATTACAACCGAGCCCGGCGCCTATCGGGTGGAGGCTTACCGCCCATACCTGGGTCGTCTGCGCGGCTGGATCTTCAGCAATCCCATCTACGTTCGTTCGTGAGAGGGAGGGAACGCTGCAGTGGTGGCCAACAACGTGACCCGAATGCTGGACGCGCGTAAAATCAGTTACAAGGCTTTCGCTCTTCCAGCGGAAAAATTGGGCGCGCTGGAGACTGCCAAAATATTGGGTGTGCCCCCCTCTCAGGTATTCAAGACTATCGTGATTACCCGCGAGAAACCCGGAAAAGCCATTCTGGCGCTTGTTCCCGGCGACCGTGAGGTGGATCTTAAGGCGGTAGCGAAAACTCTGGGTGAGAAAAAAGTGCGTCTGCCCAGCCAGCGAGAGGCAGAAGCGCTCACCGGCCTGCAGGCCGGCGGCATATCCCCCCTGGCACTGATCAACAAGGGATTTCAAACCTTACTGGATACTTCTGCCCGGCAATACACGGAGATCCACATTTCCGGTGGACAACGCGGTTTGAATATCCGCCTCTCCGTTGACGACTTGATCAGGCTGGTTAACGCGCGGCTCGCTCCGATCAGCTCAGCAGAGGCCAGCGGAGAAGAAAGCTAACCCTTGACCACCGCCACCGGGCGAAGTCTGGCCACCTTGCGGGCGATGCCTGCGCCGACCACGGTCTCCACCACGCTGTCTACGTCCTTATAAGCCTGGGGAGCCTCCTCGGCCAGTCCAGACATAGACCCGGCGCGCACCTTGATGCCGCTGTGCTCCATCTCCAGGCGCAGACTCTCGCCTCGCACTTCCTTCTTGGCCTTTGCCCGGCTGAGCACCCGCCCGGCTCCATGACAGCTTGAACCGTAAGAGCGCGCCATGCTGCCCTTCGTGCCAGCCAGAACCCACGAGGCCGTGCCCATACTTCCGGGGACAAGCACGGGCTGTCCGTGTTCGCGATAATCAGGCGGCAGGCCGGGCGCGCCGGGGCCGAATGCGCGTGTGGCTCCCTTCCGATGCACGCAAACCTCGACCCGCCGGCCTTCGATCTCGTGCGTTTCGATCTTACCGATATTGTGGGCGATGTCATAAACCTGGCGTACGTGCCAATCCTCAACCACGCCAGCAAACACTTCCTCGACCGCGCGCCGCACAGCGCTGGCCAGAATCTGACGGTTCGCGAAGGCAAAATTAGCGGCCGCGCGCATCGCGGCTAAGTAACTCTCTCCTTCGGGTGAATCCAGCGGGGCGCATACCAGCTCGCGGTCGGGGAGTTGAATGTTGTACCGCCGCACCGCGCCTTGGAAGCTGCCAACGAAATCGGTGCACACTTGATGTCCGAAACCGCGCGAGCCGCAATGGATTTGCACGACCAGGCAGCCTTCTTCCAGGCCGAAGGCGCGCGCTGTCTCCGGTGCGAAGAGCTGTTCCACCACGTCCACTTCGATGAAATGGTTGCCCGAGCCAACCGTACCGAGCTGCGTCCGTCCGCGTTCCTTGGCGCGTTTGCTCACCTTCTGGGGATCGGCGCCTTCGATGCAACCACCCTCCTCGGTGTGCGCCAGATCTTCCATCGTGGCGTAGCCTTTCTTGTATGCCCAGCGCGACCCTTCGCGGCACACGTGGTCCAGCTCTTCCTCGCTCAAGCGAATCGCGCTCTCCGAGCCTACCCCGCTTGGGCAGTAGTGGTCAAGAGCCGTGGCCAGGGCATCCAGGTGCTCCTGGGCTGCTTCAAGCGGTATGCGTGTGGCCATCAGGCGCACACCGCAGTTAATGTCGTAGCCGATACCGCCGGGGGAGATGACTCCATTCGGTACTTGAGTGACCGCCACCGCGCCGATGGGAAAGCCGTACCCTTGATGCATGTCCGGCATTACGACCACCGGCCCGGCCAGCCCGGGAAGTGTGGTCGTATTAATGGCTTGTTCAATGGAAAGATCCTGCAAGGAAGCTTCAAGCAGTCTGCGCGTTGCAAAAAACCGCACCGCCACCCTCATATCCGAGCGGTAAATCTTGGGAATTTCCCATTCGTATTCGCTGATTGGCTTGAAATCACGCATGGAAACCATGTCAGCGCCTCCTTTCTCTGCTTTGTCAACCTTCCCGTCAGGGCTTCCGTGCCGACAACGCAGTACGGCTCAAACGTCGAAGACCACCGTCGTTTCCAGACCATCCTCACCTCCGCGGATGGCCAACTGATGGAAGGTCACCGCTTTGATGGCCTTGGCGATGTCCTCCCACCGCGCTCCCGAGAGCTCGGCCGCCAGGCGCCCATCCTGGATCGAGACGCTCACATTATCGAAGACCAGCCTCTCTTGCTCACACAGATATATAAGTTCGCTAAGGAAGGCGACCAGCAGGCTTTCAGCGTCTTGTGCGGATAATTCAAGTCGCCGCGCTACCCGCGGGGCGGACTGGAGACGCACCTGCATGAGCGCGTACATCCCCCGCGCAGCCTGCTCAAACAGGCTCTCCAGGTCCGGCGCCCATATATGGAGGGCCACATCCGCAGTATGAGGTAGCTCTTGGAAACCTGACGCCTTATCCTTTGCCATGCCTTTGTGTATAATTATACCCATCATTCCGCCCGGACAGATCCTTATGAAATCCCAACTCGATCTGATCGAGAGCCGTTTGCAGGCATTGATTGAAAATAGCGTCGCTGCCATCCTGCCGTGGGGCAACCCACAGCAGATGCTGGCGCACCAATTGGTCGAGGCGATGCGGACCAATTCGGTCAGCCGGCAGGACGGCACCATCCTGGCGCCCAACCATTATGTCATCGTCGTTCATCCCAGCCGTATGCCTTATTGGCAGGCGAACCAAAATTTACTGGATGAGCTTGGACATGTGTTATACCAGGCAGGCGAGGATGCTGGTTTTCATTTCACCGCTCCACCCAGCTTCACCCTGGAGGCGAACGGCGAGCTTTTGCCAAACGGGATTTCCATCACCTCTTCGATCACCGAGGAAAAAATGAGCCAGACTTCCGTGCTGGAATCCCAACCCGATGGTGGCCCAGACGCCAATGAAAGCGTACCACCGGGCGCCTTCCTGATCGTCAATGGCGTGGAAGTCTTCATGCTCACTCGGCCGGTAATCAACATCGGACGTCGGCCGGACAATCACCTCGTGATTGATGACCCGCGCGTTTCGCGCACCCATGCTCAGATGCGCGTCTCCCAGGGAACCTATATCATCTTTGACCTAAATTCGACCGGCGGGACCTTCGTCAACAGCCAGCGCATCAGCCGGCAGCGCTTGAGGCCCGGCGATGTGATTTCCTTGGCAGGTGTGCCCCTGATCTATGGCCAGGATTCGCCGGCATCTCAGGACGATCCAAACGCAGATACCGCACAAATAAGCAACAACCCAGATTCAGACGCCGACCTTGAAACGGATGGCTGATGATCGCAATCCTCGCCCTCGTCCTGAGAATCCTGCTGGCGGTCACCCTGTACGCCTTCCTGGGATGGGCGCTGATCACCTTATGGCGCGACCTGCGCTCCCAGGCCACCCTGATCCGCACGCGCCAGGTGCCTCCTCTCAGCCTGACTTTCAAACACCAAAACGAGCTGATTACGCGCCATTTTTCCGTCCCCGAGGTGACCATTGGCCGTGATCCAAGCTGCAACTGCCCAATCAGCGACGAGACCGTATCAGGGAAGCATGCCCGCCTTTTATATCACCACAATCAATGGTGGGTTGAAGACCTGCAATCTACCAACGGCACATTTCTCAACCATGAGAAAGTCGATACTCCCACGGTTTTGATCTCAGGCGACGAGCTGGTCTGCGGGCGGGTCACTCTGACCATCAACCTGAACGACGGGCATTGAGGCCCGCCTCCTGCATCTGTGCTATGATAGTGCCTGTCTACGCCCTATGATGGAGATGAAGCATGCAAAATCCACCTGCATTAGCTGTGATTGGCGGTTCCGGCCTGTACGAGATGGCTGGCCTGGAAGATCCCCGCAGCTTCGATGTGGATACGCCATTCGGCAAGCCCAGTGCTCCTGTCGTCGTCGGCGTATTGGAAGGTAAACCGGTTGCCTTCCTGGCCCGCCACGGTATCGGCCACCACATCTCTCCCACCGAGGTCAATTACCGCGCCAACATTTACGCCCTTAAATCTTTGGGCGTCGAGCGGGTCGTCAGCATCAGCGCCTGCGGTTCATTGCGCGAGGATTACGCTCCTGGCAGCATTGTCATCCCGGATCAAGTGTTCGATTTCACCCGCGGCGCCCGTGAGCGCTCGTTTTTCAAAGAAGGCGTCGTCGCCCACATCGGCGCGGCCGATCCCTTTTGCCCCGACCTCTCCGAGCAGCTCTTCCAGGCGGTGAAACAGGTCGGCGTGGTAGCCCATCGCGGTGGCACTTTTATCACCATCGAAGGGCCGCGTTTTTCCACCAAGGCGGAATCGCATCTTTTCCGCGCCTGGGGTATGTCGCTGATCGGCATGACGACTTCGCCGGAAGTCTTCCTGGCGCGCGAAGCCGAGTTGTGCTATGCGGTCATGGCTCACGTCACTGATTACGACGTCTGGCATGTGAGCGAAGAACAGGTCAGCGTGGAGCTTGTCGTCCGCACCCTTTTGCAGAATACCGCCGCCGCGCAGGAGGCCGTCAAACAACTGGTGCGGACGCTGACTCCGGAGCGCAATTGCGATTGCGGCCATGCGCTTGCATCCACCATCATCACACGTAGGGACATGATCCCGCCCGAAACGCGCGAGAAGCTTTCCCTCCTGATTGGCAAATACCTGCAAGATTGAACCTGCTCTTTCCATCGCCCCAACCGGCGAATCCCAACGACCATCAGCAAAGCCGCTTGCTTACCCTGGCGGCTATCTTTCTTTTTTTGTATTCGGTCATCCTGACAATTTCTCCAGCCGTTAGAGCCCATACGCTCTCCGTGCCTTATCGCTGGACGCACTGGATCGGCCTGGCGGTCTGGCTGGTTGCATGGATGGGCCTCCACCGCCTGACCGTTCGACGCTTGCCGGACCGCGATCCCTATCTATTGCCGATCGCCGGTCTGTTGACCGGCTGGGGCCTGCTGACCATTTGGCGGCTCTCGGACGTCTTCGGTTCCCGCCAGACCGTTTGGCTGGCGCTTGGCGCGGCTGTGCTGGCAGGTGGATTGCTGCTGAAGGATCCCCTCGCCTGGCTGAGGCGCTATAAATACCTCTGGTTGACCGGCGGCTTGCTGCTGACCGGCTTGACCTTCCTGTTCGGAACGTATCCAGGCGGTATAGGTCCGCACCTTTGGCTGGGCTGCTGTGGTCTGTACCTGCAGCCATCCGAACCGCTCAAGCTGTTGTTGATCGCCTACCTGGCAGCCTACCTGGCCGATCACATCCCGATGGCTTTCAGCCCGGCTCAGCTCTATGCGCCAACCTTGCTGATGACAGCCATCGCTCTGGTGCTTCTCTTCGCCCAGCGCGATCTGGGCACAGCCCTGCTTTTCCTCGGGCTGTATGCTGCCATCGTTTTCATTGCCTCTGGCAGCCGCAGGGCGTTGGCAACCGGGCTGATCGCAGGATTTGTGCCTGGGGTGGCCGGCTACCTTCTGTTCGACGTGGTGCGTGTTCGCGTGGATGCCTGGATCAACCCCTGGCTCGATCCCAGCGGCCGCAGCTACCAGATCGTCCAATCGCTCATCACCGTCTCGGCCGGCGGGCTGATCGGCCGCGGCCCCGGCCTGGGTGATCCCGGCCTTGTGCCTGTGGCGCACTCGGACTTCATCTTCGCTGCTATCGCCGAAGAGACTGGATTGCTGGGCTGTATAGCTTTCCTTCTTTTGCTCGCCTTGCTGGCTGTCCGCGGCTTCCAGTTGGCTTTACGCGCGCAGGATGGATACCGGCGCTATCTGGCTGCCGGCTTGACCGTTTATCTGGTCGGGCAGAGCCTGTTAATTGTCGGCGGGAACTTGCGCCTCTTCCCATTGACGGGGGTCACCCTGCCTTTCGTTTCTTACGGCGGCTCGTCGCTGCTCACTTCCTTCCTCGCGCTGCTATTTCTGCTGCTGGCAGGCCATCAGTCCGAGCGCGAGCCGGCTCAGCTCCCCAACCCGCGCCCATACCTGTTGTTAGGTGGAGTCCTCCTGATCGGTATCGCCGCAGCCGCCTTGATCGATGGCTGGTGGAGCATGGTGCGCAGCGCCGCTCTGCTCAACCGCAATGACAATCAGCGCCGCTACGTGAGCGACCGATACGTTCGCCGCGGTAGCCTGCTGGACCGCAGCGACGCCGCTCTGGATGTGACCACCGCTGAACCCGGTTCGTATACGCGTTTCAATAACTACCCGCCTCTCAGCCCTGTTCTTGGCTATACGCAACCCGTCTTCGGCCAGGCCGGCCTCGAGGCTTCCTTAGACCCCTTCCTGCGTGGACTCCAGGGTTACCCCTCCTCCCTCATCTGGTGGAACCACCTTCTCTACGGTCAACCTCCCCCCGGCTTGGACGTGCGCCTCAGCCTCTCCCTCGACCTGCAACGCCTCGCCGATCAACTCCTTGGCAATTATTCCGGCGCAATCGTCTTGCTCAACGCGCGCAGCGGCGAAATCCTGGTAATGGCTTCTCACCCTTACTATGATTCAAACCAGTTGGAACGTGAATGGGATCAATTGCAGAATGACCCCCGCGCCCCCATGGTCAACCGAGCCACCCAGGGAGTTTACCCTGCTGGCCAGGCTCTCGGACCCTTTCTGTACACCCAGGCGTTAAGCGCGGTTTCGCTTCCAGCCTTGCCTGCCGACCTTGCGTACGCCTCACCCGGAAGCCTGTTGGATTGCGCCATCCAGGTAAGTGCTCCATCCTGGGGCGAGGCCATCGCCTCCGGCTGCCCCGCTGCTTCGGTTGCGCTCGGAAAGGATTTCCCTGCCTCCCAATGGCTGGAATTGTTCAACCGCCTGGGGTTTTACACCGCCCCGGCTGTGCCTTTGCCCACCCATGTCAGCGAGAAGCCTGCAGTGCTGGTTGACCGCACCATGGCATCCCTGGGACAGGAAGGGGCAGACGTCAGCCCGCTCCAGATGGCTCTGGCTGCTGCTGCCCTCACCAATGCTGGCGAACGCCCCGCACCCCGACTGGCGCTTTCGGTGCACACGTTGCAGGGCTGGGTGGTTCTGCCGGCCGGATCGTCGTCTCAACGCGTATTCGATCCGACCGCCGCCCAGCAAGCCGTCGCCAGCCTGGTAATCGCTGGTCAACCCTCCTGGCAGACAGTCGGTCGCGCCCAGGCCGGACAGGACCGCACGATCACCTGGTTCCTGGGCGGAACGCTGCCGAACTGGAGCGGTTCCCCACTCGCACTGGCGTTAGTGCTGGAACAAGACGCACCTCAGGCCGCAGTGGAGATTGGGCAGGGCCTGCTGAGGGCCGCGCAAAAACAATAATAAGAATATAAAGAGGCAAATCAAAACGCTCGCGAAATCCTGTTCGCGAGCGTTTTGTTACCGTCTAAGGTTGGACGACGCGGATAAAGCGCCGTTTGCCCACCTGCAAGACCCCAGGATGAGGGAAAAGCGCGCCCGCTTCAGCCAGCACTTCACCGTCCAGTCGTACACCTTTCTGCTCAATCAGACGCCGCCCCTCGCTCTTGCTCGCAACCAGCCTGGCAGCCAGAAGGACGTCCAGGACGGTCTGCCCCGCCGTCAGGTGATATTCGGGCATCGTGTCTGGCAGGTCGCGTTGCTGAAACAGGCGGATGAACTCCTCCTGGGCTTGCATTGCGGACTGTTCGTCGAATAGCGAGCTGACAACCTCGAAAGCCAGCTTCATCTTGGCGTCGCGCGGGTGAAGACGGCCTTCGGCCATTTCTTTCTCTATTGCCTCGATCTGTGCGGGCGTCCAGCGCGTCACTAGACGGAAGTATTGCGGCATGGCAAAATCAGGTATGCTCATGATCTTGCCATACATGTCCTCGGCGGTGGTGTTAAGCGGGATATGGTTGCCGAGAGATTTGCTCATGCGAACCACACCATCCGTGCCAGGCAGGATGCCCATCAGGATGGGAATGTTGGGTTTAGCTCCCAGAAAGGTCATGATCTTACGCGCCGCGATCATGATGTTGAAGAGCTGGTCGGTGCCCCCTACTTGGCAGTCGGCTTGTAATGAGTAGGCGTCGTAGCCCTGCATGAGCGCGTAGAAGGTCTCGTGCAGATAGATCGCCTCACCTCTGTCCCAGCGCAGTTTGAAGTTCTCGCGGGTAATGAACTGTTGCAAAGTAAAATTAGACGCCAGCTGGATAAGCTGGGCCAATGTCAGCTTGGAGAGCCACTCGGCGTTGTAACGTATGATGGTTTTCCGGGCATCCAGAATACGGAAGGCCTGCTCGGCGTAGGTGCGGCCATTTTGTTCGATCTGCTCAGGAGTAAGAATTGGGCGGAGCGCGTCTTTGTCGGAAGGATCGCCAATCAGCGATGTGTAGTTGCCGATTAGGAAGGTGACCTCGTGGCCAAGCTCCTGGAACTGTCGCAGTTTGCGCATGGTGATCGTGTGGCCGAGATGCAGATCGGCGGTTCGCGGGTCGTAACCGCAATAGACCTTAAGCGGACGGCCTTCTTTTTGCGCCTCGATCAGGCGCTGGCGCAGCTCCTCGGTCATGGCTTGCTTGAGGGCTTCATCCCCATATTCAGTTCCCTGCATCAGGTAAGCCACCTGCTCGTCAATTTCCATCCCATTCTCCGTCAGGTCATTGATAGACTGCTAGGCTCAGATCATCGTCGCTTCAGTAGAATGTTCCACTGACGATAGCAAATTATACTATCGAGGTGGTCGTGAACAATCAAAGCCCGATCAGAATGAGCCCGCCAGTTTGCAAAACTGCCCATCAAAATCGAATGGCCGTAATTGACTGGCTACCGGTAATCTCAAGAAAATGACGGGCGTTGATTTCTCTTTAGCATATCCGTCAGAGCTTCTCGCGCCGTAGGATACTGAAATTGGAAGCCTAACTCGAGCAAACGCCTGGGTGCTGCACGCTGCCCGCTCAGCACCATCACGGCCATTTCGCCGAAGATCAATCGCAGCGCAAATGCCGGCACCGGAAACCAGTACGGCCGTCCCATGGCGCGAGCCAGTTCACGGGCGAACTGGGCGTTGGTCTGATGATTGGGTGCAATCAGGTTGAATGGGCCGCGTGCCTCCTCTTTCTGTATTAAGAAGCGTATGGCCGCAACATGGTCCTTCCAATAGATCCATGGAAACCACTGCCGACCGCTGCCCAGCCGTCCGCCCATGAACAGGCGCATCTGCAAGAGCATGGGTTCAATGGCCGGATTGCCGCGCGCCAGGACAACCGCGCTGCGAACGACCACCCGGCGAATTCCCAGCTCCTCAACCGCCTCAGTGGAAGCTTCCCACTGCTTGCAAACATCGGCGAGGAAATCCTCGCCGGCCGGTGAGCTCTCATCAACGATGCGGTCGCCGCTTTGGCCGTAAAAGCCGATTGCAGAACCCTGGATGAGCACTGCCGGCCGAGATTTCGTCTGGCGCAGCGCCTCAAGAATGGCCCGGCCTGGCTCCACCCGGCTGGACACGATCCGCCGCTTGCGCTCGGCCGTCCACCGCTGGCTGCCCAGATTTTCACCCACCAGGTTCACCACCGCTGCGGCGCCCTCCAGCCAGTGGCTCCACCCTTGGGATGTCCTGCCATCCCATTCCGCGGTCTGAACACCTTCAGGCAATCGCGTCCTTAGCGGATCGCGCGTCAGGATGATCACTTCGTGTCCATCCCGGATCAATTCGCCCGCAAGCAGCGATCCGATCAAACCCGATCCACCAGCTATCACCACACGCATGGTTCGCTCCTTCCAGGGACATTCACCCCGCTGCTTCCTTGATCTCGATCAATTCGACTCGTGCTATAATCGGCCTATATTTGGAGTGAGTATGGATGCTCCCGTCCTGGTTCTCAATGCTAACTTCGAGCCGATCAACGTCTGCGATATCCGCCGAGCAATCAATTTGATCCTGCTGGAAAAGGCTTCTTTGGTGCTCAACGGTCGCGGGGAAATCAAAACGGTGCGTGCTTCTTACCCTAGGCCATCGGTCATCCGCTTGGAGAAGATGGTCTTGCGGCCTAGGCCGCGGGTCAAGCTAACCCGGCGGGAAATCTTCCGCCGCGATAATTATACCTGTCAGTATTGCGGGCGAAAAACGCCCGAGCTGACCATCGATCACGTCTTGCCGCGCCATATGGGCGGCAAGCACGTGTGGACCAATGTGGTGACCGCCTGCCCGGCATGCAACCACCGTAAAGGTGGGCGTACATTGGAGGAATCCAGGATGCACCTCTTGCGCCCGCCCAAAGAACCTCCCGCTTCGGCCATTTACCTGTTCGGCCGCCACCTGAGCGACAACAGCGAGTGGGCTCCTTTTATCCTCGGCTGGTAAGCGGCCAGAAGACCCGCCCCCCTCGTCTGTTCCGATCCACCACTTTCAGGATAAATCCAGAGCCATAAAATCCTGGCCCAGGATGATTTCACCATGAAAAGCGGCAGACGCCTGGGCGGTTAACGACTTTGCCTGAGGACCGCCGGCGTAGTGCACCAACACCAGCCGTTTCGCCCTTGCCTGAGCAGCAATTTCACCCGCTTGGGCAGCCGATGTGTGCCCATAGCCTCCTGTAGCCTCGTGAATGAGCGTGTCAGCCCCATCGGCTAGGCGGATAACCTGCGCGCAGGGCTCGCTGTCGCAGGAATATGCCAGGCTTTTACCGCTGCGCAGAAATTCAAAACGCAGGCCGATCGTTGGGATCAGGTGCTTGACCGGCGATGAAAGCACCCGCAGGTCAGGCGTTTCCAGCACCAGAGCGCCTTCCTCTTCCGGTAGCCGATGAAGGATGAGAGGATAAAAACCAGGCCAGCTTTCCCAGTCATACGCCCGCATGACGATTTCGAGGCGGTCGAGTGTATGGGCAAGGCCGTGAACGTGCAATGAGGCCTTCCGTCCCATCAACCACAGATCCATCAGCAGCAGGGGAGCGCTGGCTACATGATCGGGGTGGAAATGGGTGAGAATCAGATCGGTCAAATCATTGGGCTGGATGCCCGCCCTTCCCAGCCTCTCGATGGGATTGCCAGTGCAGTCCACTAGGATGGTGTGGGTGCCGGCCTCGACCGCCAAATGGGTGTTGCCGCGATCCACTTCGGGGACGGCCGGGGCGCTCCCCAGCAAGGTAACTTTTCCCATATTCTACAATCTCCCCTTGGGTTGGATGATTAGATTCGCATCATCGCAGCATCAGTATGGCTATCCGTGGGGTGATCCACACCTCGATGGCTGCCGCTGCCAGCAGCAGAGGCATTACCACGCCGGCCATCAGCTTGGCCCAATCTGCCAGAGCCGCCAGCCAAACCTCCCCGATGGTTCGGCCAGGGGTAGGGGTAACCAGAACTGCCCCCAGACGCAGCACCGCCGCTCCGGCCAGCACGGCGGCGGGCATCTCCACCAACCCGTGCGGAAGCACCAGGCCAGCCAGGAAAAGCCAGGGTGAAACTCCCCCCGCCGCCAGGTTGCCCATGAAATATCCCACCAGGCCCATAGTCGCCATCACGGGCAGGGCGCCCAAAACCCCGAAACTCAGCGCCCCAAGCACCAGCGAGATGAGCAGTGCGCGCACATTTTGCCACCAAATGGCCAGCAACGGCTGTACCGAGAATGCCGGCCAGATCTGAACCAGCCTGTCCAGGCGATCGCCCAGGCTGGCAAACTGCTCAATCTGGGCCGGGAATGGGAAGCGCGCAGACTGCCCCACACCAACCCATATGCCGGCAAGCGCAAGCGCAAACATCATCGCCGCTGGGATTCGGACGCGTGCGATGGCACGCGGCAGACTGCTGCGGTACCATTCTCCTGGCGACCGGGCGCCATCCACGAAAGCGGCAGCGAAAGTGCGCCAGCCCCAGCTTAATTTGAGCACGTCGATCTCACGCCCCAGCAGCTCCTCGCGGCGGAAATGAGCCACACCCACGCGCACCAGCAATACCGTCAGCACCACCACACCGCCTACTACCCACCATAGTGTGTTGAAATCGCCTAGGAACAGCACGGCACTTTCCCCCTGGATGAGCAGAGCCGCAGGGATCACAATGAACGAAGCCAGCAAGTTGGCCGCCCGCACCGATGTGGCTTGCGTGGAGATAACCACCGCCCCGCTGACCATCATCACCGCCTGAACGACCGTCAGAGAGAAGATTTGAGCCAGCACCCCCGGCGCAGGCAAAGAGATGTGCCGTATGTACAGCCCCGCCAGGTAGACTCCCATCCCCAGAAAGCTGGAAATAAGCGGTGGTACCGTCGCCGACAGCAGCTTACCCAGATAGAGTTGCCAGTCTTTCAGCGGCGTGTTGAGCAGCGGCTCGATGCTGCCGCGCTCCTTCTCACCCACGAACGTCTCCAGAGCGATCACCAGCGAGACCGAGATGGGGAAAAAACCCACAATCATGAGCAAGAAAGGCACCAGCCTTTCCCCAATGATGTTTGCACCATAGCGCTGCACGTAATCGAGCATCGCCCGTGCGGTGAAATTCATCAAGAATGGGAAAAAGATGGTTAGGCCTACAATAGGAAATACGATGCGCCAGTCGCGGAACTGATCGCGCACCTCACGGCGGGTAACGATCAGGGCGGGCTGCAGGTTAGCCAGCATGGCTGTCCTCCCCATCCGCTGAGGACACCGCCCGCAAGTAGACCTGCTCCAGGCTGCGCGGCACCTCCTGGACGGCCACCACTTCCATCTGGGCTTCCACCAGGCGGCGGACGATTTGCGGATTGGCACCCTGTGGATCTTCCACCTGATAGCGTAGCCAATCCTCACCCCTCCCGGTGATGACCACACCCCCCGGCAGGGCTGGCAGCGCACCGTTCAGCCGGCTGGCGAGCCGGATTTCGTATTCGGTTAAACCGAGCAAGGAGCGCTTCAATTCTGGCACTCGACCATTGAGGATAATGCGCCCCCGCCGGATAATGGCAATCTGATCAGCCAGCATCTCTGCTTCAGACAGATTATGCGTGCACAGAACGATCGCACGCTTCTCCGAACGCAAACTAAGGATGGACTCGCGTACCATGTGGGCGCTTTCGGGGTCCATGGCCGAGGTGGGCTCGTCCAACAACAGGACCGGCGGGTCATGGATCAATGCGCGCGCCAGGGCCAGCTTCTGACGCATGCCCTTCGAATACTCCCCCAGCCGTTTCTTGAGCTCGTCGTGCAGCCCAAAGGAAACCAGCAGCGCTTCCGCCCGCTCGCTTAGTGCTTTGCCATCCATGTGATAGAGTTGACCAAAGAATCGCAGGTATTCGACGGCGGTCATACGGCTATACAAACCGTGCTGCTCGGTGAGCACGCCGATAGCGGCCCGCACCTGATCGCCCTGGCGGACGACATCGTAACCGGCGACCGTGGCTTTCCCCGCCGTAGGCACCAAAACTGAGGAAAGCATCCGCACGGTGGTGGTCTTCCCAGCGCCGTTAGGACCCAGCAAAGCCATCACTTCTCCCGGCTGGACGATGAAACTGACGTCGTCCACTGCCAGGAACTGGTCGAAACGCTTGGTCAACCCCTCGGCGACGATCATGGGCTAATTGCTACGCCTGTCTCTTACCACATAGGCGCGGTGATCCACCGCGCCTACGATTGTTCAGCCAATTCCACACTGTTGGATCATTCCTGCGGGGCCTGCTTTTCTTGCATCGGGGATGCCGAATCAGCGGCGGGGGTCGTCACCTGCGGGGCTTGTTGGGATCGATGACGCAGAAAGAGGGCGATGCCCGCCAGGACGAAAATGACCGCCATCAGCGTTTGATTCGCATTGATACCCGCGACCCTTGAGGCGTCCAGGCGGAGGAACTCGAGCAAGAAGCGCCCTACAGGGTAGACCACCAGATAGCTCAAGAAAATGTCCCCGGGCAAGAGGCGGTCTTTGAATCGCCTTCCCATCCATAGCAGCAACGCCATATTGGCCAGATTCCAGAGCGATTCGTACAGGAATAATGGATGGTAATAGGCAATGTTTTCAAAACCGGGAAGTCGATGAGCCGGATCGATGTAGATCGCCCACGGTAGGTTGGTCGGCGCGCCATACACTTCTTGATTGAAGAAATTTCCCCAGCGCCCGATCGCCTGCGCCAATGCCAGGCCCGGTGCGATGATGTCCGTCCATGTAGCGAAGTTCAGCTTGTGTCTGCGCGCGTAAAGATAGAGCGCCAGGGCCCCGCCCATGACTGCGCCAGGTATGCCCAGGCCTCCATTCCAGATGGCAATAGCGTCCAGAGGATGGGTTAGATAATAGTGGGTGGTAATTCCCATGGCTACCATGGAGGGCGGTGGCGTGAGGATGTGCCATATGCGCGCGCCGATGATGCCCGCAATCAAGACCCACGCCAGCGCATCCCAAACCACTTCAGGGTCCTGCCCGCGGCGTTTGGCTTCTACCGTGGACAGCCAGGCGGCCGCCAGCGCGCCCAGCATGATCAGGATGCCATAAAAATGTATGAACAACGGTCCAATCGAAAAGCCAGATGGTGGCATGCTTCCAACCTCTTTTCATTAAGGTACGCTACCGCTATTGCCGGGTTGATGACCGGGATGAAACTCATCAGGAGCCATCTATGTCATTTACCGATGGCAGCACCTATTTATATCGCTGTTTACCCTGAGCGTCAAATCCGATGCGTGCCTGGCGACGCACGTACAGGATGCGCTGAATGGCGGTGAAATTGGCCAGCACGGCGATGATCCACAGGGCGATCTCCGGCCGGTTGATTACCAGCATGGGCGCCAGCACTAAGAACCGCTCCATGCGGGTCAGCAAGCCGATTTTGGCTTCGAAACCCAGGGCTTCTGCCCGCGCCTTGACGTACGAGACGAGCACCGACCCGGCCGCCGCCAGATAAACCAGCGCGCACGCCAGCCAGTTCTCCTGGCGGATGAAGTGGATCATTAATCCTGCGAAGATCACCAGCTCCGAGTAGCGATCGGTAACCGAATCGATGAACGCGCCGAAGCGCGTCGATTCGCCCCGCAGGCGGGCCATGGCGCCGTCCAGTGCGTCGACTGGGCCGGCCAGCAGCACCACCACCCCTCCCCAGGTGATTTGGCCCACCGCCAGCAGGTAAGCGCCGAACGTATTGCCTACCAGTCCGAGGAAGGTGACCGTGTTTGGCCTCAGGCCAAGCCGGTTGAGAAAACTGGCCGCCGGGTCGAGGATGCCTTTGAAGCGTACCCGCATCAGATCGGTTAGCGTTGGTTTTTCTTTGTGCGCCGTCGAATCCACGCTTGAAATCCTGTCTAGTTTTATAGACTGCCCGTGTATCGCCCGCTTACATAAGTAATGCTACCTTTGGCACCTTGAACTGTCAAGCTGGATGGCTAAATTTACCCCATGGATCGCCTGATCCTGACATCCTATTCGAGGTATTCGCCGTCTTCCTCGCGCTCTTCGCCGCCTTCATCCGGCTCAATAAGCACCTCACGCTCACGGCCAGCGCCCTGGGATGGGCCGACCACGCCCAGGCTTTCCAGCTCGTCCATCAGCCGTGCGGCGCGCGGATAACCGATGCGCAGCCTGCGCTGCAGTAACGAAGCGCTGGCTCGTTGCACCTTGCGCACGACGGCAATGGCCTGTTCGATCAGCTCATCGCTGGCCTGCTCGCTCTCGCTCAGAGTTTGCTCCCAGGGCGGCGCTTCGTTCTCATCCATCGGCGACATCTTCTGCCAAAACTCGATCACGCGCTCGATCTCCTGATCGGTGACCATCACCCCCTGGGCGCGGACGGGGGCGCCTGCCTCCGGATTGAGGAATAACATATCCCCCCGCCCCAGCAGCGTCTCAGCCCCGGCGGTATCCAGGATAACGCGCGAGTCGACCGACGAAGCCACGGTGAAAGAGATACGCGCCGGGAAATTGGCCTTGATCAGCCCGGTGACCACATCCGTGCTCGGCCGCTGCGTGGCCAAAACAAGGTGAATGCCCGTGGCGCGCGCCATCTGCGCGAGGCGTACCAGGCTGTGCTCGGTCTGATCCGGCGCTGACATCATCAGGTCGGCAAGCTCGTCGATCACGATGACGATGCGCGGCAGGGTGGGCTGTTTGCGCCTCTGCATGCGCCGATTGTAGACCTCGATATCGCGCGCTTTGGCATCCTCCAGCAGGTGGTAACGGCGGTCCATCTCGCCCAGCGACCAGCGGAGCACGCCCAGGATGCGCTCCAGGTCGGTCTCAACCTTGCCGAGCAGGTGGGGTGTTCCGTTAAACCGCACCAGCTCCACCATCTTGGGATCGATCATGGCGATGCGCAGGTCCTCGGGAGTGTTATTCATGATCAGGCAGGTTGTGATGGCGGCGATGCACACCGACTTTCCCGAGCCGGTCGTTCCGGCGATCAGCAGGTGGGGCATGCGTGCCAGATCGGCCACCACGGCCTGGCCGGAAACGTCGCGTCCAAGGGCGATGGCCAGAGGTGAGCCGATGCGATAAAAGGCGTCCGATTCCAGCATCGGACGCAGGCGAACAATGCTCGAACGCGAGTTGGGCACCTCGATACCCACATACGAGCGCCCCGGTACGGGTGCCTCGATGCGCAGGCGTTCAGCCGACAGAGCCAGAGCCAGGTCGCGCGCCAAAGCCGAAATCTGCGAAACGCGCACTTTTTGGCGCGCAGGCTCTCCATCAGGCCCGGGTTTTTCTACGAATCCCGGTTCTACGGCAAATTGCGTGACTGTCGGCCCAATGCGAAAACCGACCACGCGCGCCGGGACGCCAAACTCGGCCAGCGTTTTCTCGATCAGGCCCGCGGTGAGGTTGATGTGGCGCTCATCTGGGCGTATGGATTGTTCGTCCAGCAGCAGATTGAGTGGTGGCAGGCGTTCATCGCGTTGGAACGGTGCTGCAGGCTTTTCGGCCTGCCTCTCCTCCACCCGGAAGGATTTCCGGTATTCGGGCGGCAGACTGGCCTTGCGCTTCTGCCTGGCGGCTTCGGGTGATTTCGGACCGCTCTCGACCGCTTCCCCCACGATCACCCCGCTGGGCGGGCCGGCAGGCGGCGCCTCGGAAAATTCCTCGCCCACTTCAGGGATGGGCTGAACGGCTCTTTCCAGCAGGCGTCGCATCCACGCAAAGACGCCCAACCCGCTGAGCGCGAAAAGAAGAAAAATTCCCGTCACCAGGATGGTGCGCAGGATAGATGGAATCCCAAATGCAAGCAATAGCTGCGCCAGTCCCCAACCGATAATGCCGCCATCCAGACCCATCTCGGCCCGCTCGAGCGAATCGCCGCCGAAAATGGATAGCAACGCCAGGAAGGCGAATGAGGCCCCCTCCAGCGCCAGAAGACGGTAGAACGCGGACATGGACCAGCGCAGGTTTCTGTGGATGAGCGCCACGACCCCGCCCGCCGCCGCGCCAGCCGCCAACAAAGCGCTGCCCCAACCAAACCCGTATCGCAGTGATCCGGCCAGTGGGGTGAGCAAGACGCCGCTTGTGAGTCCGGTCAGAGCCAGGGCCATCATCAGCGCGAAGGCCAGCAGCAACACACCGACTACGTCCCAGCCGAAGCGTCCAAAACGGGTGGCAAAATTCGCGGCCAGATCCAGCCAGCGATCGAAGCTGGATCTGGCCGTTTCGGCTGGAGCAGGCTCCCGGCGGATAGCCTTTTGCGCGTTCGTTGCCTTTTTGCCGGCCATCCCCTATTCGAGTGAAACCAGGCCCAATCCAAGGCGGCGCTTATCGGCGTCAATATGCAGAATGCGTACCTTGATTGCTTGCCCTTTGCTGAGATACTTGCCCACCTCGCCATGCGCCTGGGGCAGGTTCATCGAAGAAACATGAATGAGGCCCTCGACGCCCTCCTCCAGGCGGGCAAAAGCCCCAAAGCGAGTGATGCCGGTCACAGTAGCGTTGACCACGTCGCCAGGGGTATACCGCTGCGTGATCGTCTCCCATGGATTGTCGAACAGCCGTTTGATGCTAAGAGCGATGCGCAGATTCTCCTCGGACACGCTGAGTACGAGTGCTTCCACCGTCTGGCCAAGGCACAAAATATCAGATGGGTGCTGTACGCGACCCCAGGAAAGCTCCGAAACGTGAATGAGCCCTTCCAGCCCACCCAAATCGACGAACACCCCAAAATCGGTCACATTCGTGACCGTACCCCTCACTTTATCACCCGGGTGCAACTCTTGGAAAAGCAGCTTGCGCCGTCCTTCGGCGGCCAGCGCTGCCCGTTCCGAAAAAACGATGCGCTCCTGATCGGGCTCACATTCGATAATTTTCAGATTAAGATAGCGACCTACGTAACTTGCCAGAATGCTGCGACGTTCCTCGTCGGTGCTTATATTGCTGGGAAGATCGACTAAGTGGGAAATGGGCACAAACCCCTGCAGATCCTCTCCTCCTACCAGCAGCCCGCCACGATTGTAGCCCAGGACGGCCAGGGTGACGATCTCGTCCTGATCGTATACATCCTGGGCTCGATCCCAATCCACCAGCATCATAAATTGCTGGCCGGCGATCTTACCACCCGCATCTTTCTGAGATGCCGGTTGGACTTCCTCGTCCGCCAGCACTGACGCCCACCAGCCCTCATCGGGTGGCGGCAATTCCTCCCCAGTGACCGGGGTGCGCCGTTTCGAAAACATCGAACCCACCTCCCTCAAGTGATGCAGACGTCAATCAGCGCTCCATCGGCAGTGAGGCGCTTCCCGAGCCGTTGACCGGTGTCCCCTCCACCATGACTGTCTTCAGGCGCGCTTGTTCCTCCATTTCCTGAATAATCTTGGCGACCGCCTCGATGGCCACGCGTTGCTTGCGGTATAAATCGGCTTCAGACATCGCCAGCCGCAGAGCGATCTCTCGCACTTTACGACCTTCCATAAATTTCATCTCCAGAATATTATACAGTATCCATTCGGCCGTGAAACGGCGCTCACCTTCCGGACGAATCCGTTCGATGGCATCCCGTAGAATGGCCCGCAAAGCATTGGCTCCATTGCCCTCGTGATCATTCACCGCATTCTGCACCACCTTCAATTGCAGAAGCGGGCTGGTGGTGAGCTTGGGGCCGCCCCAATAATGTGTGAGCGCGTCTTTCACCCATTGCGCCAGGTCCTGTTGAGGTAAGGGACTATCCTTGGAAAGCATCACCGAACCGTTGTATTGAGCAGCGGCGCGGATGCGCTGAACAAGTTCCATTTGTGGGGTCAGCGTTTGCATGCGGCGGAAGATCTGCTGCTGGCGGCGGCGATCAAGCAGGGCCAGCGTGGCGCGCTGGGCAAGCACCGAGAGCGCCTCAAGCTGTTCCTCGTCAAGACTTTCATCCGCCCGGCGCGCTACCCCGAGCAAGCCCAACAGGTGGTCTTCACCCTCCTCGCTTTCCTCATCCAGCAACGGCAGCAGATAATATTCCCCCCACACAAAAAGATCTCCCGATAAGCCGTTGCGGATGACCATCTGGACCAGCTCCTCGGAGGCCTGTTGATCCTCCAGGGGTTTATTCTCGCCGGTCATGAAGACCATCTCGAGATGGTCGCCGTGCCAGGAGGCCACAAAGGCGTTAGGGGTCTGCAGGCGATCGCAGACGGCTGCCAGCAGCATTTCCATGAACTGGCGCAGGTCCCTCGAGGAGAGCAGCCGATCCTCAAGAGTGCGCAGTATGGCGAGGTCCTCCCTGTCGCCGCCGTGAAACAGGTAGCGCTCCCACAACGGAGCAAAGAGCGTAATGGTGTATTCAAGCAGAAGGATTGTGCCGACCATGAGGATGGGCACCATGGCCGAATAAGGCGTGCCAAACAGCGCGCCCAGGCGACGCACCACCGTCACCACCGCCAGCACGACGCTGGCCGTAACTGGCCCGCGCATGATCCACTTGAACAACCGGCTTTTCACCACCCGATCCGGCCACGAGACGCCAAAAAAGGCAACTGCGTAAGCCATGATGATGAGCAGTCCGCCAATCACCAGGTTGCTGAGGAAAGCCATTGACCAGAAAAGGAGCTGGTGGCGGGCGGCAAAATCCGAGCCAAACAGCAGGTAAGGATAGGAGCCTAGGGCAGGCGCCGTCGCGCCGGCCATCAAATAGATCATGCGCCGGCGGGTGGTGGGCGTGATCGTGCGCAGATAAGCGCGGGCGAAATTGATCCACGCCGCCACCATCGCCAACCCATAATAGAGCGTGAAAAGCTCCATCCATGGGGTCGGTGTAAGGTGCGGCGACGGGCCGCTATTGACGGAAACCGGCCCGAGGAAATTGATGAATGGGGATGCGGCTAGGATCAGCACGGAGAGGATGTAAGTCAGGCGCACCACCCAGCGGCGCTTGCCGCGGCTCGGCCGACCGGTGGTGGATAGCACAGCATCCGAGAAATGCAGATAACTGGGCGGAAGGAAGAGTATCCCCACCCACTGCAGTCGCAGCCAAAATTCGACCGCCTGGAGCTCGGTCAGAGTGCTGCCGATGGCTTCAGCGGTGAAAACGACCACCACACAGGCCAGGATCAGGGTGAATGAACGCGCCACCCGATCTCTCAGATTGAAAGTGAGCGCATAAAGCAACAGGGAGAAAGCCGTTATGGCAATCCCGGCCGATAGAATTTGATTCAGGGTGGATAAACCCGTAACGAGACTCGTCGTCAAACCCACTATGATCCAAACCCTCTACCGTAGATGATGCGCGAAGAAAAGAGCAATATCCTCATTGCTGTAATAATGATCATTGTAGCCCGAAAATTCAAAACCGAGCTTCTGCGCCAGGCGGATGGCGGCGATATTCTTCGATTGCATCTCCAAGATGACGCGCCGGTTTTCTCTCCCCGCCGCCCATTCCTGGGCGGCCAGCACCAATGCGCTGGCAATGCCCTGCCGACGGACTTCTTCGCCGACGACCAGATCGGTCGCCCAGGCGGTTGTCGGCGCAATGTTCTCGTTTAAGCTGATGTATCCAACCGGCCGGCCATTGATCAGGGCCACCAGGACAGCCGACCGACGGGACCAATCGTTGACCAGTCCTTGGGGCGTTCGTGGATATTCTACATGCACCGCACGCGGCAGGCGCACCTCGCGAAAACTGACCGTCACCTGATTCTCCTCGCCGCCCACGTCCATCTGCCAGACGTAATTACTGCGATAAGAGTGATCAATGGCTACCAGATAAGCGATGTCCGATGCGATCGCCGGACGGATCTCAATCTGCGGCATGTCCTCTCCTGTCAGGGCGCAGCCACGTGCACCGGCACAATGCAGGGCGGTAGCGTCTGCCCTTGATTATCTACCACCACCAGCCTTAGCAGGTAATCCCCGGGTATCAGTAAGCTTGTGTTCCACTTTCCGAGAACGCTGTCCGGTGCAGCAGCCGGTTGGTCGCCGGCCTGGATGGTCGCCCAGGTATCACTGCCTGCCTGGGAGAGCTCATATTTGTAAAAGCCGAAATTCGGCACGTTCACGACTCCTTTCACGTCAATATTTCCTTTCACCTCCTCGCCCGGCTTCGGGGAGGTTAGCTCTACTTTGCCTAGGACGCAGCCGTTGCCTGTTGGCGTGGACAGCGCCGCCGGCAAAGGGGTGCCGGTAGAGGCGCCGGCAGGCAGAGAAGCAGCTGCCGTTGGCTGGGCGCTGATGGGCGTCGCCAGGATGTCGAGCGTGGGTGTCGGCAGGTCCTGTAGGCCAGGATAGATGGGCGAGACAAAGGTCACCAGTAAAAACTCGCTCATCCCCAAGAGAACCAGCAGGATCAACACGCTGGTCGCTTCGCTCAGGCGCCTTTGGGCGTTATCCCGCTCTAACCCAAAGGCCGCCTCGCGCCACTCTTGCAGGGCACCGGTAATTTTTCGCACATACAACAAGCCTGCCAGACCCAGAACCACATAAATCCAAATTTCGTACGTACTTAAGAATTTTAGAATTGCACTCATGCCGCTTCTGCAATCCATTCGATCCGTTGCACGATCCGGATCAGCTTATTGTAATGACGAATGTATCAGCCAGGCAGATTACAGGCGGCGAAGGACTCCTTTTATGATGGCGATCAATTTCGGCGCGATCACTTCACCGGCGGTCAACACCTCCTCATGCGTCGTGGGGGTGTTGCCGTCCAGATTCGCCTTGTTACTGATGCCGGAAATACCCAGCACGCGCATGCCTCCGTGCCGGGCGACAATCACCTCTGGTACAGTGGACATGCCCACTGCGTCTGCCCCGATGATGCGCAGGTATCTGAGATCGGCGGGCGTCTCAAAAGAAGGGCCGCCGAGAGCCGCGTAAACGCCCTCCTGCAGCGGGATGCCATTCTCCCTGGCTACCTCGCGCGCCAGCTCCATGAGACCACGATCGTAGGCCTGACTCATGTCCGGAAAACGCGGGCCGAACTCCTCCAGATTCGGCCCCCGCAGTGGGCTCAGCCCCCCCATTGCCAGCAGGCTGAGGTGGTCGGTGATGAGCATCAGATCGCCGGGATTGAAGGCCGGATTGATCGCCCCAGCCGCATTCGTCACGATGAGCGTCTTGATTCCCAGGCGCTGCATGACCCGCACCGGCAGCGTCACCTGAGCCATGCTGTAACCCTCATAATAATGCACACGACCCTGCATAACCATGACTTTCTGACCTTCGAGCGTGCCAAACACCAGTTTGCCCTGATGCCCGGGCACCGTGGAGACCGGCCATTCGGGCAGCTCAGCCGCCGAGAAGATGTCCGGCTTTTCCACCGCATCGGCCAGCGCGCCCAGCCCAGAACCCAGAATCAACCCCACCTGTGGCGTGTGGCTCGTCCGGGCGCGCACGGCGCCGGCGACGCGTTCGATCTCCTGCAGGGTGATATATTCTTTCATTGTTTCTCCGTTATTTTCCTCTGATTTTTCTATTATATGATCAAGGTGCATGGCACCTATCGTTGACTGTTATTAGTGCCTCGCATCCTTTTTATTATAACGTTTTATCAAACAAAATATGACAAAATTACAGATTGCCTTATTTGACGTGCATGTATGCGCCCACGTTCCTCTTCATGCGCGCATGCAAGATGCCACCTCGATTGCCTGCCCGGGATACATCGCTGCTTTGAGCTAAACCGATTATATCAGGTTTGACAGCGGTTTCTTAAGGCCATCTGCTCATGGCAGAACGATCCATCCCAGCAATTTGGCCGCCTGATACCCCACTCTTATTCTATGCCCCTCCGCGATTGATATTCGTGCGCGGCTATGATATGCTTATGAGTGCATGACAAGCCGCTCCGGATATTCTCTCACGCTGCTCACTGCTGCGATCCTGGTCATTTGCGGCCAGACACTCCTGCTGATCCCTCCTTTAGTTGGAGCATGGCGCATTACCAGCTTTCCCTTCTGGAACCTGGCCGAAGGGCTTCCTCTCGTTTTGCTCGGAGTACTTCTGGCCCTGGCCTTATACGGTGACGTTCAACCTCCTATACGTCGTTTCCTTAACGTTCTTGCAGCCGCTGCGCTTGGCTTCCTGTCTTTTGCCTCTTTGAGATCCGATCTTCTCTTCGCAGCCGCGTTGACCGTCGCTCTGGTCCTTGGTAACCTTGCAACAGCCGTTTGGCTCGAACGGACGCCGCCCAACCAGGCGGCCAGCGACTGGCTCGATTGGAGCAACGCGGCGAGCAGTTTGGCAGTGGCAGCCATACTAATTGCGCGGCCTGCCAGCCTCATTCCATTACACTGGCAGGGTTTTCAGCTCACCAGCCTGTGGATGGGTAGCGCCTTCGCGCTAGGCGGCATCTTCAGCGGCGCTGCCATCGGCCTGGAATCGCCGACCTGGAAGGCCATTCTTGTCCGCCTCGCCGCCATCCCTTGGCTTCTGGTAAGCTATTACTATATCGCGCTCGCCGTCTGGGCGCCGTTAAGCATTACCCTCTCGGCTGGAATCCTCCTCCTGTTCGCCGGCGACCTGCGCCGTTCAGCGCCGGCTTCGCGCCATGTGAGCCGTCCCTTCCTTTGGGTGGGATCAACCGCGGGATTGCTCTACCTGGCGGCGCTTGGCGCTGTGGTCATGCTCGTCAATCTGCTCGTCCCGACGATGTCGCCTCAAGGCGAGCCTGTCATCTTCCCGGTGCAATTGGCCGGTTTAGCCGCCGCAATTGGAGCGACTGGCCTGACGGTCATCTTGCTCTCGGCTGGCAAGCGCTCACTTTCAGCTTATATCGCTCGTCTGACAGACCGCGAAGAATCCGTCGCCGTCGGACTGCCGCCAGTGGCCGGTTCAAGCGCGGCAATCAGCGAGACCACTGACCCGCCGCGCACCAGCGCCTATCCAGTATTCAGCGACGTGGGCGTCGTGCACCTGCAACCCGAGATAAACCAGGCAGTCGCTGCCCAGGAGGGAGCCCCCCGCGATCCTTTTGCCGCCGACTTCGCCGAGGTTAGTCTCCGCCTGGAGTCTGTCCTGGAGCCGCATGTCGCCGCCCAACTGGTGGCCACCAGCCTGCAGCGCACCTTCGGCAATGCTCTCGTCACCGTGCTTATGTACGATGCGGAAGAAGAGAATTTCATCCAATTGGCGACCTTCGGACCGTATTCCAGCACCACCCCCATGGGTTACCGCCGCGACCTGCACAACGAAATCTTCGATCGCGCCATTCGCCTGCGCAAGACCCAGGTGACCAACCACGGCGACCATCTCACCGAAAGCCCTTCCGAACGGCCTTATTTCCTTTCTCAAGCCGTCGTGCCGCTCGTGCGCAATACCTTTTTACAGGGCGTGATCGTGATGGAGGACCGGCAGCCAGGCGCATTTTCTCCCGCCGACGTGGCCAGAGTTGAATCCCTTGGCGCCGAACTGCTGGCAGCCTGGGAGCGCGCCAAATACCATCACAGTCTGAACGAGCTCATCCGCGCTGGGCTCTCGTTGTCCATCTTCGCCGACTTTGAAGCCCTGTTACGCACACTGGCCGAGGTGGCTCAACGCATCTTGCAGGCCCGCTTCGTGTACGTCGCGCTGGTCGATCAGGATCAGTTGCACCTGGCCTGGTCTGGCGAAGCTCCCCATCTGGTTCAATCGCTGGGGGAGCAGTCTGGCAAACTATTGGACCTGTTTGCCGGCCAGGCCCAGCCGGCAGCCTTCCGGTTGTTGGATACCACCGCCGATCCACGCACGCGCGATTTGGGTCTTGGTGAACAGACTCCTCTATGTCTGCTGGCTTCACCCGTCCTGTTGCGCCATCGTCTGACCGGCGCGATTCTGGCCTTCGGTAAGCGCGGAGGCGTCGCCTTCAGTGACAGCGACGAAATGCTCGCTAATCTGATCGCCAATCAGGCAGCCATTGCCATTGAGAGCTCCACCCTCAACCAGGAGCTTCGTTCCACCTTGAAAACAACCGAATTGCTTTATGCATTGAGCAACCGGATCGCTCAATCTCAAGACCTGCAAGACGCCGCTGCCATCATCGCCGAGACGGCCCATAATCTGGCCCAGCCAAAGGAAACCGGCCTGGTGCTGCTTTCCCAGGATGGGCAGATTCAGACCCAGGTGCATCTCGGCGCAGGGGATGGCCAGACCGAATCACTGCCGATGGCTCTCATCCGCCAAACCATCCAATCCAGACAGCCGATCCATCTTTCGGACGACAGCCAGGCGGTGAAGATCTCCTTCCCCATCCAAACCCCACGCCGATGTTATGGCGCGCTGTGGATGGAAATGAAAGGAGATCAGGATATTTCCACTCGGCGGGAGAACCTTTCGACAATCATCAACCAGGCAGCGGTGGCTCTTGAGCGCGCTATCTTGCTGGACGAAACCACCCGTCAGGCAGGCCAGATCGCCGAAGCCTTCAGCGAGCTGGAAACCACCTACGATCAGACGCTGGCCGCGTTGATGTCAGCCCTGGATGCGCGCGATCGGGAGACAGAGGGGCACAGCCTGCGGGTGGCTAACCTGGCAGTCGCTCTGGGTCGCGAGCTGAACCTGCCCGCCGCTCAACTTAAAGCGCTCGAACGCGGCGCACTGCTCCACGATATTGGCAAAATCGGCGTGACCGACGCGATTTTAAACAAACCCGGTCCCCTTTCCGATGAAGAATGGTCGCAAATGCGCCGCCACGCGGACATCGGCGCCCACATCGTGAGCAGTGTGCCCTTCCTGAAGGATGCCCTGCCTGTGATTCGCTATCACCAGGAGCGTTGGGATGGAAGTGGATATCCGGACGGCCTGGCCGGTGAAGAAATCCCCTTGCTGGCGCGTATCTTCGCTGTCAGCGACGCTTATGACGCCCTGACGCACGATCGGCCTTATCGCGAGCGCCTCACCCACGCCCAGGCGATGGAGTACCTTCACCAACAGGCCGCTAAACTCTTCGACCCGACTGTTGTCGAAAAGCTGGACGCCGCCCTGGCAAATTCCCACACCGTAGACGATAGAATTTAAACTTTTACGAGGGAGCTCTTCTACGCTCCCTCGTCGCCTTGGCCAGGGGGATGCGCCTTCTTAGTGCAGCACCTCTTTGAACGCCTGCACGGCCATTTCGACAGATCGGTCGTCAATCCAATAGTGCGTCACCAGACGGAAACGGCGCTTCGACACCACACCAACCCTCACCCCTAGCCTGGCCAGCTCTTGGGCCGCTTGAGCCGCGTCCATGGGCACCTCAGGCGCCAGCGAGAGGAAAACCATGTTCGTGGCTGGTGTGCCCGGGTCCAACACCAGGCCTGGGATGGCCGCCAATCCCTGCGCCAGTCTGCGGGCGCGGGCGTGATCCTCGCCCAAACGGTCGACCATCTGCTCCAGGGCGACGATGCCCGCCGCCGCCAGAACGCCCGCCTGTCGCATTCCTCCGCCAAGTTGCTTGCGTATGCGCCATGCGCGCTTGATGAACTCAGCCGAGCCACACAGCACCGACCCCACCGGTGCGCACAACCCCTTGCTCAGGCAAAAGGTGACCGAATCGGCCGGCGCTGCCAGTTCAGCCGCCGGTACACCTAACGCGATGGCTGCGTTGAAGATGCGCGCTCCGTCCAGGTGGAGTCGCAGGCCTTTGCGTCGGCAGAGTTCGCCAACTTGGCGGGTATACTCGGCGGTGATGGGCACCCCGCCGCAGCGATTGTGGGTATTTTCCAGAATCACCAGCCGCGATATGGGGAAATGGGCATCATCAGGGTTGCGCACCGCTCCTTCGATATCCTCCAGGCGCAGCGTCCCGTCCGGCTGGTTAGGCAGCACGTACGGATGCACACCGCCCAGCGCGGCCACCCCTCCCGCTTCAAACACAAAGGTGTGACCCAGATTACCCAAGATGACCTCATCTCCGCGCCCACAGTGGGCGAGCACGGCCGCCAGGTTGCCCATCGTACCAGAAGGTACGAACAGGCCAGCTTCTTTGCCTACCCGCGCGGCAGCCATCTCTTGCAGACGGTTGATGGTCGGGTCTTCGCCGTAGACATCGTCCCCCACCGGCGCCGAAGCCATGGCCTCGCGCATGGCAGGAGTGGGCTGGGTGACAGTATCCGAACGTAGATCGATGAACTCCATAAAAAATACTCCCTCTAGAGTTATGCTCGCCGCAATGCAGCCAGCGCCTGCTCAAGCTCAGGGGGCAGGGGCGCTTCGAAGGTGCGTGGCCGGGTCTCCCCGGGCAAAGTCACTCGCAGGCGAGCGGCGTGTAGAAAATGCCGGCCGATCGCCAGGCTGGGATGTCGGCGTCCGTACACTCTGTCCCCTACCACCGGGCATCCGATGAAAGCCAAGTGCAGGCGAATCTGATGGGTGCGACCGGTGAGTGGGTGCACCTCCAGCAGCGTGTGCAGCGGGAAAGTCTCAAGCGTGCGATACTCGCTGATCGCCATGCGGCCCTTGCCCTCCGGCAAAACGGCCATCCGCTGGCGACGCTGCGGGTCGCGGCCCACGGGCGCCTCAATGCGCCCCGTGGGCGTCGGCGGGCGGCCGTCCACCAGCGCCAGATAGACTTTCTCGACCTTGCGGGCGCGGAACTGCTCCTGCAGCCAACGGTGGGCGGCGTCGTTCTTGGCCAGGAGGATCAGGCCGGAGGTCTCCCGATCCAGGCGGTGGACGACACCCGGGCGCACTTGCCCCCCGACACCCTCGACATCGGGGGCGTGCGCCAGAGCCGCATGCACCAGCGTACCGCTGGGATGCCCCACTGCCGGATGGACGACCATGCCGGCTGGCTTGTTGACCACCAGCACATCCTTGTTCTCGAAGATCACATCCAGGGGGATCGGCTCCGGTTCCAGTTCAGTCGGCTCCGGCGGTGGCAGGATGACGTGTACACGCTGCCCGGGGATGAGCTCCTGGCCCGTCTTGGCTGGCAGGATGCCGTCCACTGTGACGAACCCGTCCCGAATCAGCGTCTGCAGCCGCGAGCGAGATAGACCGGGCAGGCAGGCCACCAGAAACTTATCCAGGCGCTGTCCCCTTTCGCCCTGATAAGTGAAATCCAGCTCGCCCTCACTCACTGCGATCGCTGTCCGGATCGGTCAACGACTCATCCGCCGGCGGGGGCTCTGCGCTGCTTAATGCGGCAGCCTTTTTCTCTCGCGCTTCTTTGAGCCACACGCCCAACAACAATATGCCCACGCCAACGGTAATACACGAATCCGCCACGTTGAACACCGGAAATGTGCCAACCGAGATGAAGTCGACCACCTGGCCGAAGGTCACCCGGTCGATCAAATTGCCAATCGCCCCACCAAGCTGCAGGCACAGCGCCAGCCGGATCAGCCAATCCTTGCCGGCCACCTGAGGAAAATAGTAGATGATGGCTGCGGAGACGAGGATAGCCAGAATGGTGAAGACCGCATTAAATCCCTGGAACAAACCAAAAGCAGCCCCGGTGTTGTGATAATAGAGCACGCGCGCATAAGGCGTCAGCCAGTCCCAAGGCGACCAGATTTCGCCAAACACGAGCCGGGTGCGCACGAGGTATTTCGTCCACTGGTCCAGGAAGATCAGCAGCCCAGCCGAAACGAAAAGAAGGGCGTAATCTCGTAGATACTTCTTCAACACTCCTCCAGGTGTTCGCAGGGTGCCCCCATTGTACCGCAAAAGGGATTAACCGACCTTCACCAACGCAACCGTCATTTCCTCGCCGTCAAAGCGGTCGCTGGCCTCGAAGGCCTCCCGGGGAGCCGGTCCGGCTACCAACTCGACCGCCAGTGTCTCACCCATGATGTAGTCGCGGAAGTCCTGCACCGCCGCCGCTAAGCCCGGCGTAGCCCGATAATATAGGCGGATGCGGTCGGCGATGTCCAGCTCGGCCGACTTGCGCAGGTCCTGCACCCGGCGCACGAATTCGCGCGCCAGCCCCTCCCGCACCAGCTCAGGCGTCAGATCGGTAACCAGAGCGGCCAGGTAAGGGCCTTCGGAAGCTACCGCGAAGCCGCCAAGCGCCTGTGCGCGGACCTCTACTTCCTCTGGCAGGACCTCGATCATTTCACCGTCCACATCGACGCGCAGCGATTGCCCGGCAAGCAGCGCCCGGGCAGATTGATCCGCAGGTAATGCCAGCAGCGCCTCCCGTACTTTGGGAAAACGCCGGCCGTACTTCTGGCCGAGCTGCTTGGGTAGCGGGTTCAGGCTGTAGGCCACCACTTCGCCGGCCGCGTCCAGCGTGCGCACCTTCTTGACGTTGAGCTCGTCAGCCAGCAGATCAGCGTAACGATCCACCACATGGCGCTCGTCGGCATTTCCGACCAGGAAGGCCGCTTCAGCCAATGGCTGGCGCACCTTGCGGTTGGCTTTGTTGCGTGCCGCGTGGCCCAACGAGGCCAGTTTAATGACCAGTGCCATCTCGCGGTTGAGTTCTTCGTCCACCAGCGCGGCTTTGACGGTGGGCCAGTCGCACAGGTGCACCGACAGCGGCGCACTGCCGTCCACCGAACGCACCAGATTTTGGTAGAGTTCCTCCGCCAGGAAAGGCATGCTGGGCGCCAGCAGCTTGCCGAGAGTGGTTAGCGCCTGGTAAAGGGTGGCATAGGCGGCCTGCTTGTCCGCATCCGAGCCGCTCTTCCAGAAGCGGCGCCGTGAACGACGCAGGTACCAGGTGGAGAGCTGCTCTACGAATTGCTCAATCGGCCGCGTCGCGCCGGGAACGTCATATTCCTCCATCGCCCGCGTCACATCGCTCACCAGCACGTTGAGCGCCGATAGAATCCAGCGGTCCAGCGGACTGTACTGTGGGTCGGCGTTCGGATCAGGCTTCCAACCATCCAGGTTGGCGTATGTGACAAAGAAGGAATAGGTATTCCATAAAGTGAGGGTGAAATTGCGCACGACCTCCCCGACCAGGTCGACTGAGAAGCGCCGCTCCTGGCCGGGTGGGCTGGCCGTGTAGATATACCAGCGGAAGGCGTCTGAGCCGTGTTTGTTAATTACGTCCCATGGGTCGACCACATTGCCGCGCGATTTGGACATCTTTTGCCCTTCTGCGTCCAGGATCAGGCCCAAGCAGATCACATTTCGATAACATTCCTGATCAAACAGCATGGTGCTGATCGCGTGCAGCGAGTAGAACCATCCGCGCGTCTGATCAACTGCTTCACAGATGTAATCGGCCGGAAAATAGCGCTTAAATTCCTCCTGGTGTTCGAACGGATAGTGCCACTGGCCCACAGGCATGGAGCCCGAATCGAACCACACGTCAATCACCTCGGGCACGCGCCGCATCGTGCCGCCGCATTGCGGACAGGTCAGGCGCACTTCATCCACATAAGGCCGGTGCAGGTCCAGTTCCGAAAGATCCTTTCTGGCCAGCTCGGATAGTTCCTTAACGCCGCCGACGCAAATCTGATTGTGGCATGTTTCGCACTCCCATACCGGCAGCGGTGTACCCCAGTAACGCTCACGCCCTAGCGCCCAATCGATGTTGTTCGCCAGCCAATTGCCGAAGCGGCCGTTCTTGATGTGCCCCGGCACCCAGTTGATGCGCTCGTTGAGTTCTACCAGCCGCTCCTTAAACTGGCTCGTGCGGATGTACCAGGTGGTGCGAGCGTAGTAAAGCAGCGGCCAGCCGCAGCGCCAGCAGAAGGGGTAGGTATGCACATAGGTTCCCGCGCGGAAAAGCAGACCGCGCGCCTGCAGGTCCTGGATGATGAAAGGATCGGCGTCCTTGACAAACTTACCGCTCCACGGGCGCACCTCAGGGATGAAGGTGCCATCGTCGGCTACGGTCATAATGACCGGCAGGTCCAGGTCCAAAGCGGCCTGCATGTCGTCCGCGCCGAAGGCCGGGGCGATATGCACCAAACCGGTGCCCTCTTCTGTGGTGACGAAATCGGCCAGGATGACATAATGGGCAGGCTTGTCGGGCGCCACGAAGGTGAACAGCGGCTGGTAGCGCTTGCCCTTGAGCGCCTTGCCCTTGAATGAATCCACCACCTTGACTTTCTCATCGCCGAACACCTGCTCGAGCAAGGCGCGGGCCAGGATCAGCTTCTCCTGCCCGCCTTCGGGCAGTTCGCGTTCCACGGTCACGTACTCCACGTCAGGGTGTGCGGCGACAGCCACATTGGCCGGCAGCGTCCACGGTGTGGTGGTCCACACCAGCAGCGAAGTGTCAGGGCTGTCCACCAGCGGCAGGCGCACAAACACGGATGGATCGGTCGTCTCCTCGTAACCCAGGGCAACTTCGTGATCGGAGAGCGGCGTTCCGTCGTGTGGGCAATATGGCACCACCTTGAAACCCTGATAAAGCAGGTTCCTATCCCATAAAGTCTTCAAAATCCACCACACCGATTCGATATAGTCATTGGTGTAGGTGACGTAGGCGGTATCAAGGTCCACCCAGTAGCCCAATCGCTCGGTGAATTTTTCCCACTCCTGGATGTAGGTAAAGGCGGATTTGCGGCACAACTCGTTAAAGCGCTCGATTCCGTATTCTTCGATTTCACGTTTGTTCTTGATGCCGAGCTGCCTTTCCACCTCGATTTCAACCGGCAGTCCATGAGTATCCCAACCGCCGCGGCGCAGAACGTGGTATCCGCGCATGGTCTTATAGCGCGGAAAGAAATCCTTGAAGGCGCGTGCCAGGGCGTGATGGACGCCAGGACGCCCATTGGCAGTTGGCGGACCCTCGTAAAAGACGTATTCCGGCGCGCCCTCGCGCATGGTCATGGACTTGCGGAAGATATCATGGCTCTTCCAGAAGCGTAACATGGCCTCTTCCATGAGGGTAATGTTCAATTTAGGTGAAACCGGCTTGAACATGAAACCTCCTCATTAATTTTATTTCTGCACCCTACCTTATTTCAGTGCAATAATACTCGAAGATAATGGATGCCCGGTTACTGTGTCGTTAATGATAAAACTCTCGTCTCCAATCAGGGACGAGAGCCTTTGTTCCCGCGGTACCACCCTGTTTCTCGCTAAAGCGAGCATCTCCTCCGGGCACGTCCCGATATCCGGATGATGCCCGCGCCGATGATAACGGGAGGCGATCCCGGCGCACTTACTGGCGGCTCGCGCCGCGTTCGGATTGCTGCTCCGGAAGGATTTTCAGCCCACCGTTCCCACCCGGCTCACACCATCCCGGGCTCGCTGGCGTTCCTGCATGGGCTTACTCGTTTCCATCGCCGCATTTACTGGCCCGATTATGCCACAAAGAATGGCAAAAATCAACACGGGCTTCCCATGAAGCCCTATTCTTCTGCGCCGATGACGCCGTAAAAAAGCGGCAGCCGATCAACCGGCCTGTCGCTCCATTCCAGAGCAGTCGGCAGCCGCCGCTTGGCTTCCTCCATGCGTTCCGGATCGTTAGCCAGTACGGTGAATACTGGCTCGCCTTTTTCCACTCGCTCACCAACCTTATGTCGCACGATAATACCCACAGCATGGTCGATCGGGTCGCCCTTTTTCTCCCGGCCGGCGCCTAAGATGACGCTGGTCTCGCCCACGATACGCGCGTTGACGGTCTTGAGAAAGCCGCTGCGCGCAGCCAGGATATCTTCTTTCAAGCGCGCCTTCGCCAATCGGTCAGGCTCATCCACATAGGCAAGATCGCCGCCCTGAGCCTGTACCAACGCGCGGAATTTCTCCCAGGCTTTGCCATCTTGGATTGCCCGCTCAGCCATGTCGCGCGCCGTGCTCAGATCCTTGGCTATCCCGCCGATCACCAGCATGTGCGAGGCAACCACCAGGCAATGCTTGCGGAAATCTTCCGGACCGCGCCCATGCAGCGTGTCGATGGCCTCGCGCAGTTCGATGGCGTTTCCGACCGCTTCTCCCAGGGGCTGGTTCATGTCCGAGAGTAAAGCGACAGTGCGGCGTTTGGCCAGCCGTCCGATGGTGACCATCAGTTCGGCCAGTTCGCGGGCCTCCTTCAGGGTCTGCATGAAGGCCCCCAGACCAACTTTGACATCCAGGACGATGGCCTGCGCGCCCCCGGCAATCTTCTTGCTCATCACTGAAGAGGCGATCAGCGGTATGGATTGAACCGTGCCGGTCACATCACGCAGGGCGTAGAGTTTGCCATCGGCCGGTGCCAGGTCGCCCGTCTGCCCGGTCAGCACCAGACCGACCGTCTTGAGCTGCTGCAGAAACTCTTCACGCGAGAGATCCACGCGAATACCGGGGATCGACTCCAGCTTATCCAACGTGCCGCCTGAGAAACCCAGTCCACGCCCGGAAATTTTGCCTACCGGAAGCCCGCAGGCCGCGACGGTTGGCTCGACCACCAGCGTCACCTTGTCGCCCACCCCGCCGGTGGAATGCTTGTCGACCGCGATGGGTACAATGCCGGTAAGATCGATGGTCTCCCCCGAGTAAGCCATGGCCAGTGTCAGATCCGTGGTCTCCTGAGGCGTCATGCCGTTGAGCAGCACGGCCATGGCCCACGCGGCTGCCTGATAATCCGGAATCTCGCCGCGTGTAAAGCCCTGGATGAAAAATTCAATCTCCTCCCGACTCAATTCCTGACGATCGCGTTTTTTAATGATGATATCAACCGCGCGCATGACCACCTCATCAAACGCCAATCACCTGCAGCCCTCGCTATCTTGACGAACGGCTGTCAGATCGTACAGATCGATCCAAATTGATCCCAGATTGGCCTGATATCGTCTGCTGTCGCTATTTCTTCGGTAAAATCGTGACCTTACGATTAGGTTCTTCTCCAATACTTTCGGTCGTCACATTGGGATGGTCGCGTAGTTCGAGATGGATGAGCCGGCGTTCGTTGGCCGGCATCGGCTCGAGGATTTGGCGGCGGCCGGTATGAATGGCCTGGTCAGCCATGCGCCGGGCGAGCTGGCGGAGCTGCCGTTCGCGCCGCTGCCGATACCCCTCCACGTCGATCATCAACGGCACCCAGCGCTCCAGCTCTTTGCCAACAATCAAACTGGCGATATATTGGAGCGCATTCAACGTCTCCGAGCGGCGGCCAATGAGAATGCTTAAATCGTTGCCATGTATCTCGACCAAGATCGGACGGGTATCTTTCAGTTCCCCCGCCTCGCCGTAGCGGACGGTCACCCGGGCGCGGACTCTCATCTTCTCGAGCAGCTCGCTGACGGTCTCCCGCGCGACGCGCAGATCGTACTCCTCTTCCTCAGGGAAAGTCTCCTCTTCATGTTCTTCAACCCGGGCAGCAGCAGGCGCAGCCACGGCGGAGTGCACAGCTTCCACACTCCTCACACGCCGCTCCGTCGCAGCCCTGTCTTGATTGGAGCGGGTTTTGATCGAGAGCCTGATGCGTGCCTGCCGACTGCCCAGACCGAAGAGCCCTCGACTGCCTGCATCCAGGATTTCGACCTCCACATCCTCCCGGGTCAACCCCAGGTCGGATAATCCTTTTTCGATTGCTTCGTCAACAGAGGGGGCAATCACTTCTAATGTCGTTCGCTCTTTGCTCATTTCTGCCTCGAACAGAAATTAACCACGCCTCTCTTTTCTCGTCCTGGCTTTCTCGCCTGGTTTTGGATCCGCTAGCGCGGGCTTTGGCTTACCGTTTGCGCGGCCGCCTTTCGACCGCCCGTCGGAGGCTGGCAGTTTTTCCTGTGAGCCTTTCGCCGCCGGCCGGGCCTTGACATCCATCACCGCGGTTTTGGCGTCGCCGCTCGATTTTGCGAACCAGGAGGAGGGCAGCACATTGCGCCAGTTCAGTCTCCCGATCAGGGCGTACTGCAGAATGCCGAAAACGTTGCTGGCTACGAAGTACAGTGCCAGCCCCGAAGCCAGGGTAAAGGCGATATATCCCATCAGGAATGGCATGTACAGGTTCATGGCCTTGGCCATCTGCGCTCCCTGATCCCCTGCGCCGGTGGACGGCGGAGTCATCAGCTTCGATTGGAGATACGTGGTGATGACAACAATGATGGCCAGCACCGGCACGCCGATGCCGAAGATCGTCAGCCGCTCGGGCGTGCCAAGATTCATCCACAAGAACTGGCTGTTGAGCGGGATCAGTGAGGAGACGTTAAGCAACGATGTCGAGTAAATGTGCTGGGTCAGGCTGAGCAGCTCTCGCGGTGTGGATGCCAGAGTCTGGATGATGCTCTGGTACAGGGCGATGATGATGGGGAACTGAATCAGCGTCGGCAGACAGGACCCAAAAGGATTGATGCCAAGCTCCTTGTAGAGCTTCATCTGTTCCTGGGCCAGCTTTTCGCGATCATCTTTGTATTTCTTCTGCGCTTCGATCCAGCGTGGATCAGTTTGCAAAGCCTGCATCGCCTGAGTGCCCTTGAATTGCTGCACCGTGAGCGGATGGGTGATTAACCGGATGAGGATCGTAAAGAGGATGATCGCCAGGCCGAAATTATGCACCAACGTATAAATAAACAACAGCACGTTGATAAAGGGTGTTACGATTATAGCTTCCCACATGATGATTGATTCCTATCGTTACTTCGGCGGGGTAAAGGCCCATACCTGGGCGCCCGTCAGGCTTACAGCCACCAACAACTGATCGGCCTGGTTTAGCGCAACCAGTACTTTATCGCCCAGCAGCACCGGGCTGGTGTAGAGTGTACCATTAATCTTTTGATTCCACAGAACTTTTCCGCCAGGATCATAGGCGATCAGTGAGCCAACCTCAGTACCCACGATTACCTGTTGGTCAGTGACCAGTGCGGTGGCGGTGATGGGCCCGTCGGGCTTGTTTTGCCACAGGATCTTACCGTCCGCGGGGTTCAGCGCATAGAAGTTGCCGCTCAGGTCCCCAACATACAATCCATCTTTGCCAAGAGCGGGTGACGCCCACACACCATTAGCCAGGGCTGTGCGCCACACCACTTTACCGCTCACCGCATCCACCGCCAGCAGTTCCTTGCCCAGGGTGCCGATGTAGAGCATATTGGATTGTCCCACTGCCGGAGTATCCAGTAGTGCGCCGCCCAAATCGGTCGCCCAGATCTGGCGCCCGCTGGTCACATCCAATGCGTACAGGTGATGATCCATTCCAGGCAGATAGATGGTCGACTGGATAAGGGCTGGACGGGCCCATAAGGCGTCCCTTGCACTGAACGTCCACTTGAGCTTACCCTGCAGGTCGAGCGCGTACAAATTGCCATCCGCATTGGGCGCCAGGATCGTGTCTCCGGCCACCAGCGCGCTGGCTATCCATCGCCCTTTGGCGTCCGCAAAGGTCCAGTTAACCTGTCCGACCGGGCCATTGGATTGAGGGTTCAGACTGTAGAGTGTGTGATCGTAGTCGCCGATGATGAGCTGCTTCCCGTCAGGTGTAAGCGTTGGAGCAGCGTAAAAAGGCTTGCGCGCATCCCCTTTCTCCGGATACTGCCACACCTGAGTGCCGTTATCGATACGAACGGCGCGAACTTCTGTTTGGTAAGCCACATAAGCCATCGACTGATCGGCGCTGAGCCCGGGCCAACTGCTGGCGGAAATGGCCCCCGTACATGCGCTTAACGAGAGACTCGCAAGGACGAGCAAAATAACGAAATAAAACCTGGGTATTTTCATGCACACTTCCAAAAGGCCGTTTTATGGTGTTCCGATTGACGGATTTCACCGCTTGTCTTCATCACTAGCCCACCTATCCGCTCAAGGGACCGGGTCAAATCCCCCCGGGTTAAAAGGATTGCAGCGCAAAACGCGCCAGATAGCCATCCAACCACCTTTGAGAGCCCCATATTTATAGATCGCTTGATAGCCGTAGTGGGAGCAGGTCGGGTAAAAACGGCAGGTGTTGGGAGGCAAAGCCGGAGATACGACCTTTTGGTAAAGACGGATAAGGGCTAATAATGGCCATCGAGCTAAAGTGGTCGGTTTCACCGGCAGATCCCTCAGTCGAGGTTCGCTCGGATACTCATCGTTAGAATGAACGTGTTCCCACATCTATGTCAATCACGCAACAATTGTGCCCGCCGCATCAGTTCCAGCACGGCGGCTTGAGTCTGTTCGAATGTCGCCTCGACCATGGGGCGACGGGCAAACAGTAAAACATCCCAGCCAGGTGAAATGCGCTCAAGGTTCACCTGCACCGCGGCGCGGATCAGCCGTTTTGCCCGGTTGCGTTTCACCGCGCCTCCCACTCCCCGCCCCGCCGCGATTCCCACACGGGAGACTTCCATCCCATTTGGCCTCACAACTAACACGATAAGCGGGTGTGCATATGACTTGCCGTTCTGCCGCACCCGCTTGAAGTCAGTCGACCGGGTCAGACGAAACTTGCGCTCCAACCCTCAGCCCGCCGATATCCCTTCGGTTCGGGCTTCCCGCTGCGGTAACAGCCGCATCCGAACAAACCCGATAAACGAACCACAACCTGCACCCGAAAGACAGAAGGAGGCCCGCCGGCCGTTTACTCACCGCCGTTACCAGCGGACCTTTTTGACGTGGTTGTTGGCCCGCACGGTCAGGCGGTAACGACCCTTCAGCCGCCGGCGTTTCAGAACGGCGCGGCCGTCAGCCGTCGCCATGCGCGCGCGGAAACCGTGCACGCGTACGCGCCGCCGAATTTTTGGTTGATAAGTCCGTTTTGGCATCCTTCTTCCTCATAATTGCAATGGTATTAGAGGTATTTTCCTCAGACAAGTGTTATATTATACCGCAACGTGTCTTTCCATAAAAGGTCTCGTGCCCAGAATGGAATTTTTGAAAATCACGAATTGGTATACAATTGGGCTGTCATGAAGGACCTGGGTGGGGTGCAATGGGTGTAAGAATGATCTGGAACGGATCCTACGCGAAATAGTTTCCCTCTTGGTAAAAGGATAACTTGATAATATAATCTACTCTTTCGAGGTAGATATATGGCAATCGCTGCTGAACAAAAAGAAACGATAGAAAAACTGGAATTGCGTCGAGAAGTCACCGTCTGGGGCTCCTTCATGTGGGGATACGCCGACGTAGGAGCCGATATTTATGCGGCATTAGGTATCGTGATCGCTTCCGCCATGGGTTGGTCTCCATTGGCCTTTGCAATTGCCGGTGTGATTTATGTGATGATTGGTTTGGCATTTACCGAACTGGCTTCATCGTATCCCGTAGCTGGGGGAGGGCATTATTATTCTTTGCGTGGTTTAGGAGACATCTGGGGGTTCATCGCCGGCATTGGATTAATCCTCGATTACACAATTGATATCGCCTTGTTTGCTGTTGCATCCACGGGCTATATTAATTTCTTCATTCCTTTCATACGTGATTTTAAAATCACCATTGGACCATTGGTCAACATCAATCCGCTGTGGGCCCTCGAAGCCGTTATTGCCATTGCAATGTTAGCCATCCTGAATTTACGAGGAGTCAAAGAATCTTCAAGATTTAATGAGGTGCTTGGCGCTTTCGATCTGGTGATCGAATCATCCATTATCATTACGGGCTTCTTGTTCGCCTGGCGGCCGGAGTTCCTGGCCTGGCAATGGAAATTCCAGGCGCCGACCCTGTCCCAATTCCTCTATGGCTCCTCACTGGCTATCATCTCTTTCGTGGGTCTCGAGTCGATCAGCCAGGCCGCCCAGGAGACGCGCCGACCCGCGACCATTATCCCCCGCACCTCATTGACCCTGATCTTCACTGTTCTTATTTACGCCCTTTCATTCTCCACCCTCAGTCTCGGCATCTTACCCTGGCAGTTAATTGCAACCCGCGAAGGGGATCCAATTGCTACTTTGGCCAGTAATATTCCATATATTGGTATGCTTGCCGGTCCGCTCACCGCTTTACTGGGCGCCACCATCTTGCTCACTTCTGCCAATTCCGGCATCATGGGAGTTTCACGGCTCATCTTTTCGATGAGCCATTTTCACCTGGCCAGCGAATGGTTTAATAAGGTGCACCGTAAATACCGGACACCCATTAATGCAATTATCGGCTTTAGCCTGGTAGGCATCCTTTTGACCATTTTCTCTTTTCTGACCCCGCGCGCGTTGGATACCCTTGGCAATCTTTACGCCATCGGCGCTTCCATGGGCTACACTTTGGTCTTTATCTCCCTTATTCGGCTGCGATTTGTCGATCCCTATTCCCCTCGCCCCTACCATGTCCCCGGAAATATTAAGTGGAAACGTAAGGACGGCACCATTGTCCAGGTCCCGGTTATCGGTTTCTTGGGATTCTTGGGGGTATTTTCATTGTTCATAGTGGTATTGGCCACTCACGATATCGGCCGAATTTTTGGCCCAATCTGGATTGTCGCCTGCTTGATTTATTACATTGTCTATCGTAAGAGGAATAAGCTTCCGGTGTTCGGCAGTGTTCCTCATGATTGGGAGAAAGAACAGGTCCAGGTTCTAACCAGTGCAGAAGAATATGAGCTTGTGGAACAATACAAACAGGCTTTGATCCACAGGGATAGGGAACGTGGGATAAAATCGCGCTGGGCCGAAGAAGAAATAGAATGAAACCACGAAAACTTGTCCCGCCTCCCGAAACAGTGACCTGGCAGGATGGTTATCGCTTTGTCTTGGGTGTGTTGAGCCTCGTGCTTGGCTTTGCAATCCTGATACGCTCTATCCTGGCGGGCATAATTACTCCACCCTCTATCTTATTGGGAGTGCTGTTTATTGCCTTCGGTGTTTATCGCTTGTATGTAGGAGTGGTCCGTTATCAGCAATATCGCGCTATCCATCAAAAAAGTCATAAAAACGGATAAGGCCTTATTATGTGCAACGATTTATTCCGTCAAAAAAGGAACCATGAGCGGCTATTCATCATGGTTTCCGTCACAATTTTCCTCCTGTTGGTAATGAGCACCTTGATGCCGCCGACCGTCTCCGATGCAGCGAGCCCATATCAACCCGCCAGTCCCACTCCTCCACCGCCGGTCAATTCCCACCCGGGTCAGGCGATATTCAACCCAATAGGCATCGGGCTGGCGTTATCCTTTATTATTCTGATGTTGAATCTGTTCCGCTGGATGTTCCGCGTACCGCCTCAGATGCCCTACACGGTAGCAAAGGCGCGCCAGTCCATCGCCGCAATCCGCAAAATCCTGGTGCCCACGCGCGAGGAGGTCGCCTCGGAAAGGGCTGTGGAGCTAGCCTGCCGACTGGGCGAAGCCCAGCAAGCCGAGATCATTCTTACTTATGTGATCGAAGTGCCCTACACCCTCTCGATGGATACACCGCTGCCCAGTGCGGAGGCTAAAGCCCAGGAGGCTATCAGAACGGCGCGCTTCATCGTCGAGCAGCACGGGCTGCAGGTTAAACCCAAACTGATCCACCACCGCACCGTGTGGGGCGGTATTCTGGCCGTGGCCAGAGAAGAACTGGTAGACGCGATTGTAATGAGCGTCCATAGCGGTTTCATGGAAGGGGTAAGCGGTACTGCGAATGAGGTCGTCAAGCGCGCCGAATGTGAGGTTATTTTGGATCGCGTCCCACCGCGGACAGCACCGCTGAGATCCAATCATCAAGTTGCCGAGCTGGTTAAAGTCGAAAGGGAAATTAGCATATGATCGTCCAGAAACATGTGCGTCTCACATACCCGGCTCATCTCTTGAACCAGCCTTTGATTTATAATTTAATCAAGCGTTTCGACCTGGTTACAAATATTCTGAAGGCCCAGGTGATGACGGATACCGGCTGGCTGGAAGTGATCGTCAGCGGTGAGGCGGATAAAATCCAGCAAGGATTGGATTGGATCACCTCTCAGGGCGTCCAGGTCGAAATGATTGAAAACACGGAGGGAAAATGAATATCGTTATCCTTGGCTGCGGCCGTACAGGGTCGTATTTGGCCAAGAAAATGGTGATGGAGGGCCACCAGGTCAGCGTGGTGGATAGCAACCGTACTTCCTTTGCTTTGCTTGGACCTGACTTTGCTGGTGAACTGATTCTGGGCACCGGCATTGATGAGGATGTGCTCATCCGCGCTGGCATCGAAAATGCAGATGCTTTTGTCGCGGTCACGAATCATGAAAACACAAACCTCATGGCAGCGCAGGTGGCCAAATATACCTTCCAGGTGCCACGCGCTATTTGCCGGGTTGAAGACCCCGCCCGGCAGGAGATATACCGCAATCTAGGCCTGGAGATCATCTGCCACACCATCTGGGAAGTCGCCAAAGTAGATGAAATCCTCGCCCAGGATAAATAAGAGAGGTGCATCATGTATATCATCATTGTCGGTGGTGGCAAAGTTGGTTATTATCTGGCAAAATCCTTGATAGAAAGCAACCATGAGGTGCTGGTAATCGAAAAGGATCCCCAGCGCGTAAACGTGCTGAATACCGAGTTGGGGGTGAGCATTCTGGAAGGAGACGGCAGCGATGTGACCTTCCTGGAACAGGCCGGTGCCTCTCGCGCGAACGTGGTCATCGCCGTAACCGGTGATGATGAGGACAACCTGGTCGTATGTCAGATCGCCAAACACAAGTTCAACGTAGCGCGCACCATCGCCCGCCTGAACAACCCCAAGAACCGGAAAGTCTTCCGGCAGTTGGGCATCGACGTGACCGTCTCCAGCACCGAGCTGATCCTCTCTCAGATCGAGCAGTCCATCCCCGCCCATCTTCTGGTGCACCTGATGACCTTGCGCAATGCGGGCATCCATGTGATCGAGGTCGAGGTGCCGGCTGATTCACCGGCGATCGGCAAACCCCTGCGGGAATTGGGCATCCCTGCAGATTGCATCTTTTCTCTGGTGGTGCGTGAGGGCAAGGAGAGCATTATCCCGTCCGGCGATACGATGCTGCAAACCGGAGATCACGTCCTGGCTGTGGCCAGCGAACAGGGTGAGGCAGCCCTCCGCCAGATTGTTTTCGGTGAAAAAGTCAACCAACCATAACCCTGGGCAGTGAAGGTTTTGGCCCTCCCTGAACTTCTGAGGCGGAAGCATTCATTTTATGAAAATTTAGAAGTCGGCCTGCGCGGCTGGCCGCTTTTCGTCATCCGCCGGGAACGCCGCGGATGTTCTGATCGCCGCTCGCCTCAGCGATGACCCCCTGAGCTTTGAGCGCCTCGAGCGCGCGGCGGCGCAGTTCGATGGCCAGCCTTTCCCGCATCGAGGGGCGCGTTCTGGCCATCAGGCGCACCAAAACTGCGCTGTCTACCAGGCCGACCCATCCCCGCACCTCGGGTTCCCCAAGCAGTAAGTCCTTCCAATTTTTATCCTGTTTCAACTCACTGGCCACCTTTTCTAACACACGCAGCACCCCGCTTACATCTCCCCCGAAAGCGACGCTGAAATCTACCACCGCCGTCGCCCAATCCCGACTCTGATTGGTCAGCGCGCGAATATCTCCATTGGGGATGATCTGCAAAGCGCCGGTCCAGTCACGCAGATACGTGGCGCGCAGTGTGATGCGCTCTACCGTGCCGCTCATCGCTCCCACCGTCACCACTTCGCCCACCTTATACTGATTCTCAAGCAATATTAATGTGCCGCTGATAAAATCCTTTATGAGCGACTGTGCGCCGAGCGAGATAGCCAGGCCAGCTACCCCTGCGCCCGCCAGGAGGGGCGTGATATTGATGTCCAGCGCCAGCAATGCTTCGGCGATAGCCAGCGCCAGGATCAGAACCACCATTGCGCTGCGCATGACTTGAAGCAAGGTGCGCATGCTCGCCAGACGCGCCTCATCCGTTTCAAGGCGGGAAAGCTGTTTCCCTAACCGGTTGGACAACAACGCGAGACCCCGCAACGCCGCCGCCGTCAGTACAAGGATGAAAACAAGCTTCGCCAGAGCGGTGATGGTGGCGGGAGATAACCAGGAAGGTAAACGTATCGGCGTCGGATATTCCATCTTTGCCTCCTCGGGCGGCGTTAATTGAGAGAACGCTATCCTCAATGGATCACGGACTGAGGACAATCCGGGAAGGAGTTGATCCCATGTCCTGGATGCCTTCCAAAGGATTATAATAAATTTCTCTTTGCAGATAACGTACAGGTTCAGGTTAAGGAGAATAATGCCATGTTGCGCGATATCGGGGCTCCAGAACTGCTGATCATATTGTTTCTCGTGGTCCTGCTATTTGGAGTAGGACGGATCAGCAAGGTGTTCGGTGAGCTGGGGAGCGGCATCCGCGCTTTTCGCCAGGGACTGCAAGGCGATAAAAAGGATGCCGAGAGCGGAGAGGAAACCATTGAAGATAAGCCCAAGTCGGAATAATGACCTGATCTTGTCTCATTACCTGTACCGTTGATTGAGATCTGAAAGGTAGCATGGAAATCTTCGGCATCGGGTTGCCCGAGCTGCTCCTAATCCTACTGATCATGTTGGTCGTCCTGGGACCGCGCGACATGGTCAAAGCCGGCCAGAAGCTGGGTAAAGTGATCCGCCAGGTCATCACTTCGGATGCCTGGAGGACGATGATGAACGCTTCGCGTGAGATACGCGAACTGCCCACCAAAATGGTGCGCGAGGCCGGCCTGGAAGAAGATCTGGTAGAGCTCAGACGGCAAACCCGCGAACTGGTTGAGCCGCTCAATGAAGAGCTCCGCAAGATCAACGAACCGCCCAAGTTGGAAGCGGCTTCTCAATCGGATCTACCTCAAACTTTCGCATCGGACGGTAAAAGCCAGGCAGCAACCGTTGATGAGGAAAATATAAAGGATTCCAGAAACGCCCTGCCGCCGTCTTCATCAGCCGATGCGGACCAACCCCCGTCTCCCCGGCAGATTAAATGACCGACGTTCACCCCCACCCTGTGCGTATCGCCATCGTTGGCGCAGGTAATGTGGGTGCCACGTTTGCCTATGCTTTGCTGCTGAGCGGCATGGCCTCAGAGATCGTGCTGATCGATAGCAATCAGGCCAAAGCCGAAGGCGAGGCCATGGACCTGAACCACGCCGCGCCCCTCACCCAGCCTACCCGTGTGTGGGCCGGTTCCTTCGCTGATTGCGCAGGCGCGGCGGTCACCGTCATCACCGCCGGCTCAGCCCAGCGCCCTGGCGAAACCCGCCTTGATCTGGTGCAACGCAACGCCGCCATCTTCCGCAGCATCGTCGCGCAGATCGTGCACCATAATCCGCAGGGCATGCTTCTGGTGGCCACCAACCCCGTCGACGTTCTGACTTACGCCTCGTGGAAATTTTCGGGGCTGCCTTCCAGTCGCGTGATCGGCTCCGGCACCATCCTGGATACAGCCCGCTTCCGCCAGTTGCTGAGCGAATATTTCAAGGTCGATTCACGCAGCGTACACGCCTACGTCATCGGCGAGCACGGAGACAGCGAGGTGCCGCTTTGGTCCCTTGCCAATATTTCCGGAATGCGCTTGCCGGCTTTTTGCGCCGCCAACCAGCTTGGCTGCCGTCCCGAAGATCTGGAAGAGATCTTCAAACGCACCCGCGACGCTGCGTACCAAATCATCGAGCGCAAAGGAGCCACGTACTACGCCATCGCCGCCGGCCTGGTGCGCATCGTCGAGGCAATCCTGCGCGACCAGCGCACAGTGCTGACCGTCTCCTGCCTGGTGGAGGACTTTTACGGCATCAACGATGTCTATCTGTCCTTACCGGCCGTGGTGCACAGCGGCGGCGTGGAGCGGGTCCTGCGCCTCGAGCTGGCCGATGAAGAGATTGAAGGTCTTCGGCGTTCGGCCAGTATTCTCAAGTCGACCATCGAACAGATTCACCTCTAAAATCAGATCAATTCGCCGATGTAAATCTCGAATGGTTCCAGACGCAGGCTCTCGATACTCTCAATCTCGCTCGGCCGCGAGCGGCTGGAAAACAGCACACGGGCGCGCGACCCGACATCCGCAAAGCGGATGCGCCGAGAGCGCGGGGAGAAATTCATCGCCACCAGGCATTCCTGTCCATCCGGAATTTCCCGTAAGAAAGCCAGGTAATCTTTCGCCTCGGCGTGAACAAGCCGGTACTCGCCTGCCTGTAAGGCAGGGGTGGACTTGCGCACCCTCAGCAGACGCCGATAAAAGTTAAGCAGCGAGCCCGAATCTTTTTCTTCAGCGGCCACATTGACCCCTTTGGTGTAATTGGGGTTGACCGGCAGCCATGTGCGAACGCCTGCCGGGCTGAAACCCGCGTTTGGTTCCTCAGACCATTGCATGGGCGTTCGGCACTTATCCCGGCTTTCTTGGGCGGCGTGCCGCAGCGCTTCTTCAGGCGTGACCCCTGGTAACGAAAGCTCCATCTTATAAGCCCACAATCCTAAATTATCGCGGAATTGGCTCAAGTCCTGAAGCAACAGATCGGTCATGCCGATCTCCTCGCCGTAGTAGAGAAACGGTGTGCCCTTCAGCGTGAGCACGACCGCCAGGGCGAGGCGCGCAATTTGATCATCATTTTGCCCATCGGCGAAGCGGCTGTACACCCGCGGACTGTCATGGTTGCCAAATGTGTTGCATGGCCAGGCGCCGGCAGGCATTTTCTCCAGCCGCTCCTTCTGATTTGCGCGCACCCATTCGGGCGTTAGGTGATGAGTCTTCATCAGCGGGAAGTTGAACACCATGTGCAGCTCGTCGGTGCCATGCCCATAATAGGAGAGATCATCCGTCTCACCCACCAGCACAGCGCCCGGGTAACGGTCCACCAAAGCGCGCAAATCGCGCAACAGATCGTGCATTTCGGGCTGTTCGACCTGATAACCAAACATGGCCTCCCATAATCGGATGATTTCACCGTTCTTCTCGGGAGCCGTGGTCGTCCTCGCCAGGCGGTAAAGTTCTTGCTGGGTGATCCCCGCCGTCTGGTCCGCCAGATCTTCACGCTCGAAAAGCGTGCCAATGGCATCCAGCCGAAAGCCATCCACCCCCATGTCCAGGTAGTAGCGCACCACATTGAACATGGCTTCTTTGACCTCCGGGTTGCGCCAGTTGAGGTCGGGCTGTTGCTTGAAAAAGAAATGATAATAATACTGGCCGGTGCGCTCATCGTATTCCCACGCCGAGCCGCCAAAGGTGGAATACCAGTTGTTGGGCGGCCCATCGCCGCGGCCATCGCGCCAAATGTACCAGTCTCGTTTGGGGTTGTCGCGGCTGGAGCGCGATTCGATGAACCAGGGATGCTGATCCGAGGTATGGTTGAGTACCAGGTCGATGATCAGGCGCATCTCACGCTGATGAAGGCCATCCAGCAGACGCTTAAAATCATCCTGCGTGCCGTATTCAGGAGCCACGCCGTAATAATCGGCTACGTCATACCCGCAATCCCACAGGGGCGAGGGGTAATGCGGTGATAGCCAGATCGCATCCACACCCAGATCCTGTAGATAGTCTAATTTAGAGATGATGCCGGGCAGATCGCCGATCCCATCGCCGTTGGCATCAGCAAAGCTGCGCGGGTAAATCTGATAAAAAACGGCTTTCTGCCACCACAGGTGCTCAACCATGCGATGAATACCCTCCAGTAATTTTCAGGTTGTGTGCCAGGGTGAGATTATACTCCGCTTACCCCGTTGCCTCTAATCGCCTTCTAATCAAACCATAGCGGTCTCCCATCAAT
>DAOTWA010000014.1:0-9756 GCA_034435955.1 Anaerolineaceae bacterium
ACGCCTACCCCAGCACCACGCACACTGGTAATCTGTCTGGGGCAGGAGCCGCAGACGTTGTATCTTTACGGCGGATCTTCGGCCGCGATGTGGAGCGTGCTGGAAGCCATCTACGACGGACCGGTGGACACGCGCTCCTACGCCGCTCAGCCGGTGATCCTCGCCGGTCTACCCCAGCCTGGCGACGGCGTGGAAATCAAGGCAGCGACGGTTCATCCGGGTGATCAGGTGGTAGATGTGAACGGCGACCTGACGGTGCTGAAGGCGGGGGTGAAGGTGCGCCCCGGCGGCTGTGATTCCGCGGATTGCACCCAAACTTACGACGGCAAGAGCGATCTGCAGATGGATCAGGTAACCATCCAGTATCATCTGAAGGCCGGGTTGAAGTGGTCGGATGGCGCGCCGCTCGTCGCCTCGGATTCGGTTTATTCATACAAACTGGCCTCTGACCCGAACACACCGACTTCAAAATATTACTCTGACCGCACTGCAGCCTATCAGGCTGTGGACACGCAAACCGTGCAATGGGTCGGCTTACCGGGCTACCAGCCGGACAGCTATGCGAGCCTTTTCTGGCTGCCTCTCCCCGAACATGCCTGGAGCAGCCTATCGCCCGCCGAACTGCTCAAAGACCCCCTTTCGACGGAGAAACCACTCGGTTGGGGGCCGTATACCATTACCGATTGGGTCAAAGGCGACCACATCAGTCTGACGAAAAACCCGCTTTATTTCCGCGCCGATGAGGGCCTCCCTCATTTCGACCAGTTGATCTTTCGTTTCGTCGGCTCGAATCCTCAAGCCAGCATCTCGGCCGTGCTGTCCGGGGAATGTGATCTGGCTGACGGAAGCGCGCTATCTGAGGAGCAGCTCAGCACCCTGGTAGACCTGCAGCAGAGCAAACGGCTGAAACTGGCCGTCGCCCAAGGGCCGGAATGGGAGCATGTCGACTTTGGCATTCGACCGGCCTCTTACGACGATGGCTATAATCCGGCGGCCGGCGACCGGCCTGACTATTTCGGCGACCCGCGCACCCGTCAGGCCTTCGCCCTGTGCATGGACCGCCAGCGGGTGGTCAGGTTGCTGATGATGAATCTGTCCAGCGTGATGAACAGCTACGTGCCCCCTCAGAATCCGCTCTACGATCCCAACGTGAGGTCCTACGATTTCAATCCCGCTGAGGGCGAGAAGCTGCTGGATCAAGTGGGCTGGAAGGATACGGATGGCAATCCGGCCACCCCCCGCATCGCCCAGGGGGTAAAGGGGGTTCCGGATGGCACTCCCCTCCAGGTGAATTTTTGGACGACCCAGGCGCCGTTGCGCAAGCAGGTCAGCCAGATGCTGGCGGATTCCCTTCAGTCCTGCGGAATTGGCGTCACGTTGAATTATTACACCCCCGACCAGCTTTTCGCCGAAGGACCGGATGGGCCACTCTTCGGGCGCAAATTTGATCTGGTAGAGTTCACCTGGCAGAGCGGATCACAGCCGCTGTGCTACCTCTTCCAGAGTACGCAGATCCCCAACGCGCAGAACCACTGGGTGGGCGTCAATGTGAGCGGGTACGCCAATCCGGACTTCGACGCGGCTTGCAGCGCAGCCTTGCAGTCCTGGCCAGATCAACCTGCCTACAAAGACGACCAGATCAAGGCCCAGGAAATCTTCTCCGGCGACCTGCCGGTCGTGCCGCTCTTCCTGCACCTGCAGATTGCAGCCGCCCGCCCAGATTTCTGCGGTCTGGCGCTAGACCCCACCGAGCGCAGCGATTTGTGGAACCTGGAGGCCTTCGATTACGGCAACGGATGCAAATAACCCGGATGTTGGCAATGATTTCCTATTATAATTTTCAGATCACGCTCCGCCCCATCCTGGAGTGGATGGAAGACAATCCTGCCACAGGGGAAGATCGAAAAAGCCTTGTTTCTGCTGATTCGTCTCAGTACCGCGCCTGTGCCAGGTCAATCAGAAAGTGATCATCATGGAGATTATTTGTTAAGGAGAGCCCGGAATGACCAGCTTTCAGACCTCTGCCCATAATGGGAACATCCTGGAGGTCCGCCGCCTGAAGACATACTTCTTCACCGACGAAGGGGTGGTAAAGGCGGTGGATGGCGTGGATTTTAACGTGAAAGCAGGAGAGGTATTGGGTCTGGTGGGTGAATCGGGCTGCGGAAAGAGCGTGACCTCGCTGTCCATCCTCCGCCTGGTGGGGCCGCCGGGAAAGATCGTGGATGGGGAAATCATCTTCGATGGCAGGGACTTGCTGACGCTTTCGGAGCGGGAAATGGTGGAAATGCGAGGCGACCGTATATCGATGATATTCCAGCAGCCGCAGACCAGCCTCAATCCGGTATTCATGGTGGCGGACCAGGTGGCGGAGGTGCTGCAAATCCATCAGAATCTGGATAAGAAGAACGCCTGGGATCGGGCCATCGAACTGCTGCGCCTGGTGGGTATCCCCGATCCAGAGCGTAAGGCGCGCGCATACCCGCATGAGATGAGCGGCGGTCAGGCGCAGCGTGTAATGATCGCCATGGCGCTGGCGCTTAACCCCCAGCTATTGATCGCGGACGAACCGACCACAGCTCTGGACGTCACCATTCAGGCGCAGATCCTGGATCTTATGCGGGACCTGCGGGAGCGGATGGGAACGTCGGTCATCCTCATCACTCACGACCTGGGTGTGATTGCCGAGATGGCCGATCGGGTGGCGGTGATGTATGCAGGCCAAATCGTCGAGCAAGCAGAAGTGAGTGAATTGTTCGAGCGGCCTTTACACCCTTACACCCAGGGGTTGATCGCCTCGATCCCGGTTTTGGGCAGGGTGCAGGAGCGCTTGGACGTGATTCCCGGCAGCGTTCCGGACCTGATCGATCTGCCGGTCGGGTGCCGCTTCGCGCCGCGCTGCCGGGCCAGAGTAGCCCATCAATTGAAGATCTGCACGGAGATGGAGCCACCGCTGGAGGAGCTGTTACCCGACCACAGCGTGCGCTGCTGGCTTTACTCCAGCCGCGGGGGGCACAATGCACCCCTGAAAGCTTACGAGGGCGTCTTCAGCAAATTCGAGCGCGGGGCCGAACGATGAGCATCACCATGGCAGCAGATACAGTCGGCGTGAATCAAGATCGTGATGGGCGGGTGCTGATCGAAGTCGAGCATCTGAAAAAATATTTCCCTGTTCGCGGCGGCCTGTTGCAGCGCGTGGTGGGACAGGTACAAGCGCTGGACGACGTGAGCTTTAACGTTTATCAAGGGGAGACGCTGGGTCTGGTGGGCGAATCGGGGTGCGGGAAAACGACAGTGGGGCGCACGATGCTGCGCTTGACCGAACCCACCGGCGGGGTGGTGCGCTTCGAGGGGAAAAACATTTTCGACCTGCAGGGACGGGAGCTGAAGGCGATCCGCCGGGACATGCAGATCATCTTTCAGGATCCATACGCGTCGCTGGATCCACGCACGCCGATCGGCGAGTCGGTGATGGAAGGGCTGAAAATCCACGGCATTGGCACTCCCAAAGAGCGCTACGCGATGATGATCGAGATGCTGAAGAAAGTCGGCTTGGAGGAATACCACGCGCGGCGCTACCCGCACGAGTTTTCCGGGGGCCAGCGGCAGCGCATCGGCATCGCCCGCGCACTGGCCCTGCGCCCGAAGTTCATCGTTTGCGACGAGCCAGTCTCCGCGCTGGATGTATCCATCCAGTCGCAGGTTCTCAACATACTCAAAGATTTGCAGCAAGAATTTGGATTGACCTACCTGTTCATCGCCCACAATTTGAGCGTGGTCGAGCATATCTCGAACCGGGTAGCGGTCATGTACCTGGGCAAGATGGTCGAGATGACCGGGCGCGAGGAGCTTTTCCGCAACCCGCTCCACCCCTACACCCAGGCGCTGATGTCCGCCATCCCAATACCGGATCCGAAGGTGAAACGGGAGCGGATCATCCTGAAAGGCGATGTGCCCAGCCCGTTGAACCCGCCCAAAGGGTGCCGCTTCCACCCGCGCTGTCCCGTGGCGATGGCGCAATGCGCCCTGCAGGAGCCGGAGTTCAAAGAAGTCGTCCCGCAGCATTGGGTTGCCTGCTGGCGGGTCGGATGAGGTCCTAAAGCCAATGGGCAATCATCGGGTTTTGATCGTCGAAGATGCGCTCGAGCTGGGTCGGTTGATCCGCTCTGCCCTGGATACGCTGAAGGCGCCGCTGGAGGTAGCGGTGGTGCCCTCCGCGGAAGAGGCTCTCCTGGTCGCGTCTCGCCGCGGGGTGGATCTGCTGATCACCGATGAGCGTTTACCGGGCATCCCTGGTCTGGAATTGATCCGCCGGCTGAAGGAGCGCAAGAAGGTCGGCAAAGTCATGGTGATCACTGCGCTGAAGGCGCCCGGATTGGAGAAGCAGGCGCGTGACGCCGGCGCAGACGCCTTTTTCTTCAAGCCGCTGGCGATGACCGAGTTCTTGCGCACGGTTGGCAGGCTGCTGGAGCTGGAACTGCCTCCTGAGCTGCGCGAAATGGCCGAGCCTTCGCAGCAAGCAGCCGCTGCGCCGATGGATCTGTCCGGGTTGTTGGCTGATCTGCGCGCTTCTCTGTCGGCCATAGCCGTCTGTTTGCTGGACGCCGAGGGGCGCGTTGCCGCCGCGGCTGGCGAGCTTCCCGCCCCGCTGATTCCGGGCCGCGTCATCCCTGCGCTGCTGCCAGCGGTGAGCGCAGCGGAGAAAGTCTCGGATGTGCTGGATGGAAGCGGAAGGGAAAGCCTGCTGGCTTTCCGCGGGTCAACCTATGAGATGCTGGCGATGCCCCTCGGCCATGGCTACGCCGCCCTGGCGGTGATGGCGGCCGTCGCACGCCCGGCGCGCCTGATCATGGCCGGCGAAGAGCTGCTCCATGCGCATTCCAGCCTGGTGGGAGCCCTCTCAGGCATGGGCGTCCAACTGGCGCGGGAAGCCGTTCCGTCCGGGGGCGAGGACGCGGTTGCACCTCCTGAAGCCGCCCTCCGGCCTGCATCTCAGCGCGACCTGGGCGCAGGCGATGAGGCCGAACTCTCGGATTTGCAGCGCTTGCTGGAGGAAGGAGCTTCCTGGAAACCCGCCGCGGATGAGGTGGATGCCTACTGGGAGCTGGCCGACGGCGCGGTGGAGCCGCCCGTCTCTCCGGATATGCTGACCTACGATCAGGCCCGTCAGCTTGGCCTCGCTCCCGAAGATAAGGATAGCGACGCCTGATACGCTCTGCACTCCATTGGCGGTTTCCTTCCCCAAGCCGGGGGGAATATGTTAAAATTTCTATCCCGCCATTCACGGCGGACAGTGGGGCATGGTGCAATGGCAGCACACCAGACTTTGGATCTGTGGATCCTGGTTCGAGTCCAGGTGCCCCAGCCTGATGGTTCACCGCCGAGATGGACTGTTTGAGCGCCGAAACCAGCCAGCAGGCTGGCCGCCCTCGTTTGCAGAGCTTTGCGCCGCCATGACGCGCCGGGCTCCTTTTGTTTAATCGCCGTGGGCGGAGATCAGGCGCGTTGAAAAAGAGGAGTTCAGCATGAAAACCAACGTCGTAATCCTGGCCGCCGGGCAGGGCACGCGCATGCGTTCCGCTCTGCCCAAGGTGCTGCACAGGCTGGCCGGCAAGCCGCTGATCTTCCACGTCCTGCAGGTCGTAAGCACGTTGAGCGATGAGCCCCCGGTGTTGGTCGTGGGTGATGGCGCAGACGCTGTGCGCCAGGCGGCTGGCGGACGGGTGCGCTTCGCCGTGCAGGAGGAGCAGCTCGGCACGGCCCACGCCCTGCGCCAGGCGGAACCGCTCCTGCGCGGGCAGGGGGACGTTGTGCTGGTCACTTATGCGGACATGCCGTTGCTGCGCGCCGCGACCCTCCAGCGTCTGGTAGAGACACAGCGCACCAACTCCGGCCCAATCACTATGCTGACGTTGGAATCGTCCGACTCGCGCGGCTTCGGTCGGGTGGTGCGCAGCGCCGATGGCAGTGTGCAGGCCATCGTCGAGGAGGCCCAGGCCACTCCAGCGCAGCTCGCCATCCGCGAACTGAACGTGGGGGTCTACTGTTTCGATGCCGCCTGGCTGTGGGACGCCCTCAAACGCGTGCCGCTCTCCCCGAAGGGCGAATACTATCTGACCGAAACGGTCGGCCTGGCCGCCGCTCAGGGGCTGCCAGTGCAGGCTCTCACTCTGGAAGATCCCGACGAGGCCATCGGGGTGAACACCCGTGTGCATCTGGCTGAGGCCGAGGCTGCCCTGCGGCGGCGCATCAACACCGAGTGGATGCTGTCCGGCGTCACCATCGTCGATCCGACCAGCACCTACATCGAGGCAGGCGTGGAAATCGGGCGGGACACGGTCATCTGGCCCGGCACTTACCTGCAAGGCGAGACGCGCATCGGCGAGGGCTGCACCATCGGCCCCAACACGATCGTCAGAGACAGCAGGGTGGGGAATGGCTGCACGCTGCTTGCCTCTGTGCTGGAGGGGGCGGTTGTGGAGGACGATGTGGACATGGGGCCTTACTGTCATTTGCGCAAGGGTGCGCATCTGGCCAGCGGCGTTCACCTGGGCAATTTCGGCGAGGTGAAGAGCTCCTATCTGGGTCCCGGCACGAAGATGGGCCATTTCTCCTACATCGGCGATGCGACCATAGGGGCAAATGTGAACATTGGGGCGGGCACGATCACCTGCAATTTCGACGGCCAGCGGAAAAACCAGACTGAGGTGGGCGACGACGTGTTCATTGGCAGCGACACGATGCTGGTTGCGCCGGTCAAGCTGGGGGAAGGGTCGCGCACCGGAGCCGGCGCGGTGGTCACTCACGACGTGCCCCCGCACACGCTGGTGGTGGGGGTCCCCGCCCGCCCGCTGCGCACGGTGGAGTGAGACGATCGACGCCCTTTGGATCTACCTGCTTGTCTTCCTGGCCCTCGACCTGATTCTTTCGGCGGCGCGCTCCAGCCTGGTCAACGCCCGCCTGCCGCTGCTGCTCAACCTGAAAGAACAACACGAGCTGGCGGTCAACCGCGCCATTGGCGTGATCCAGCGTCCGCGGCTGCGCACCAGCATGCGCCTTGCCCTGGCCCTGACGCACCTGATCGTGGCAGGGCTGGTGGTGGTGCTGGCGCTGCGGCGGCCGGTTTCTCCCTGGAGCACAGGGGCCGTGATCGGTCTGATGGCGCTGGTCACCCTGGCCCTGCTGCTGCTGGAGCACGCCGTGGATGGGGGCGTGCTGCGCCGCGCCGAGGAGTGGGCCCTGCGCCTGGCCCCGCTCGGCGCGCTGGTCGATTTTCTGCTCACCCCTTTCTCCGCACTGCTGCTGGCGGTGATGGGCTATCCGCAAGGCCAGGCCAGGGAAACGGCGGCGGTGACCGACGCCGAGCTGCTCACCTGGGTGGAGAGCGGTCAGCCGGAAGGCAGCCTGGAGAAGGAAGAGCGGCGCATGATCTACTCCATCTTCCAGTTCGGCGAGACGCTGGCGCGCGAGATCATGGTGCCGCGCATCGACATTCTGGCGCTGGAGATCGACACCCCGCTTAGCGAGGCGATCAACGCGCTGGCCCGCTCCGGCCATTCGCGCGTGCCCGTCTACGAAGAAACCATCGACAACGTCGTTGGCATGCTCTACGCCAAGGATCTGCTGCGCGTCGAGCGCTCGGAGGCGCCGCTGAGCAGCATGCGCGAGCTGCTGCGCCCGGCCTACTTCATCCCCGAGGCCAAGAAAGTGGACGAACTGCTGACCGAGATGCAGGCCCAACGCGTCCACATGGCCATCGTGGTGGACGAATATGGCGGTGTGGCCGGCCTGGTCACACTGGAGGACATCGTCGAGGAGATCATCGGCGAGGTGCGCGACGAATACGACGCGGGTGAAGAGATGCTCTACCAGCAGGTGGGGCCGGACGAGTACGTCTTCCAGGGGCGCATCGACCTGGACGATTTCAACGAGGTCATGGGCACCCACCTGACGAAGGAGGCGGCCGACACACTGGGCGGCTTCATTTACGGGCAGATGGGCCGCGTGCCGGCCGGCGGCGAGCAGATCCAGGCGGAGGACGTGGTGCTGACCGTCGAGCAGGTGAGCGGGCGGCGCATTCGCAAGGTGCGCGCCAAACGCATCCAACCGGCCTCACAGATCGAAACAGAGGAGTCTCATGCTGACTGAAGAGCAACGTCAGGAATTGATTGAAACCGCCCGCGAGGCGCGGCGCTACGCCTATGCTCCGTATTCTCATTATGAGGTGGGCGCGGCGCTGCTGACCGAATCGGGGCGCATTTACGATGGGGTCAACGTCGAGAACGCGGCTTACCCGACCAGCATGTGCGCCGAGCGCGTGGCCGTGTTCAAGGCCGTCTCGGACGGCGAGCGGCGATTCACCGCCATCGCTGTGGCGACCGCCAACGGCGGCAGCCCCTGCGGAGCGTGCCGCCAGGTGCTGGCCGAATTCGGCCTGGATACGCAGGTGCTGGTGACGGACGAGAACGGCCAAGTGAGCATGGATACGACCGTGCGTGATCTGCTGCCGGCCGCTTTCACGCCGGAAGACCTGCCGAAATAGCCCATCACCCCCTCCCCCCGCCCCTTCCCCTCTTCCAGCGGGAGAGGGCAGGGAGGAAGGGGAAGGTCGGATGAATCGCTCATGGCCGAGCTGCCGCGCTCTTTCCGCGCCGAAGCGGTCGTCCTGCGTCATTCCGATTGGGGCGAGGCTGACCGCCTGCTCATCCTCTATACCCGCGAGCTGGGCAAGGTGCGCGCCGTCGCCAAAGGCGTCCGCCGGCTGCGCTCGCGCAAGGCCGGTCACCTGGAACCCTTCACGCGCGTCAAGCTGCTGCTGGCCCGCGGGCGCGATCTGCTGATCGTCACCCAGGCCGAGACGGTGGACGCCTACCTGCCCCTGCGCGAGGATCTGCTGCGCACCGGCTACGCCGCCTACGTGGTCGAGCTGCTCGACCGCTTCACCTACGAAGAGGGGGAGAACCGCCCGCTCTACAGCCTGCTGACCGATACGCTGGCGCGCCTGGCAACCGGCGAGGAACCCTGGCCAGCGGCGCGCTATTACGAGGTGCGTCTGCTGGACTTGCTCGGCTTCCGGCCGGAGCTGTTCCAGTGCGTCCATTGCCACAATGAGATCAAGGCCGAGGACCAGTATTTCTCCGCCCAATTGGGGGGTGTGCTGTGCCCGCGCCCGGGATGCAGGTCCGCGGCGCCCGACGCGCGCCCGGTCTCGCTGGCGGCGCTCAAGTATCTGCGCCATTATCAGCGCAGCACGTACGCCGAGGCGGTCCGCGCGCGGGTGGAGGCGGGGCAGCGGGCGGAGATGGAGGCGCTGCTGCAGCATTACCTCACTTATCTGCTGGAGCGAGGGCTGAACACGCCGGCGTTCTTGCGGGAAATCAGCAAGAAGTAATGTCTTGCCGCGGCCGGGGGGATTTGTTTTTTGTTTCAAATCCGAAAATTTTGTAAGAAAACAATTCATTTCAAGCTCGAAAATGGGGAATTGTTTTGAAACAATTCCGGAAGGATGCGCCATTTGGGGCTGGGGCTCAGGGAGGATGGCTAATGCAAGGTTTGTGGGCCACGGCCGGGGCATGGCGGGGACGGTGAATGGAGGTAGAGGTCTTCACCACGGAGGGCGCAAGGGACAGCAAGGTTTTCCAGGGATAGGCGGCCGGGAGGCGGCTGGCGCGGCCAAAATAGGGGGTAGGACAGGGGAAAGCGGGGCCGGCGGAGGCGGCCAATGGAAAGGGCGCATGGGTCAATCGTTTTCCGGCA
>DAOTWA010000015.1:0-29128 GCA_034435955.1 Anaerolineaceae bacterium
AGTCCGCCAATGAAAAAAATGGCGAATTGAATGAGGAGGCGCCAGAAGGCGCGCAGGCGGCGCTCTTCTGGATTAACGAATAGATTCATCCGTAAGCACTCTCCGCTTGCAGCGGTTTATTGTATTATATCCCCCCTGGCCGATCAGGTCTTTATTTCCCACCAGTGATACGCGAAAGGCGCCAGGCGAACGGCCAGCTTTTCTCCATGGTAGAAGACATACTCGGCGCCGGTGAGCAGATCGTGGGCAGTGAGAGGCATGCCAGCACCCACGTCCACCTCGATGTCTTGCGCGGAAGCGCTCAGGTTGTGCAAGGCCAGAATGCGCTGGCCGGGGATCTCACGCCAGGCGGCGGCCACACTTGTATTTTCCACCTCTGCCCAGCGCAGGGAGCCGTGCGCCAGGGCTGGGGCAGATTTTCGCACCGCGATCAGGTGGCGGAGGCGGTTGAGAAGAGATAGCGAATCCCGCATCTGATCGTGGACGTTGACGACGTGCGGCCCGTATTCCTCGCTGGAGATCACCGGCAGATACAGCTTCTCGGCGGGAGCGGTGGAAAAACCGGCGTTGGGGCCGCTGTCCCACTGCATGGGGGTGCGGACGCCGTCACGGTCGTCCAGCCAGATGTTGTCGCCCATGCCGATCTCATCGCCGTAATAGAGGATAGGCGAACCCGGCAGCGTGAAAAGCAGCGAGTAGGCCAGCTCTATTTTTGCGCGCTGGCCGTCCAGCAGGGGGGCCAACCGCCGGCGGATGCCCAGGTTCAGGCGCATACGTGGATCGGGCGCATACTCGGCCCACATCCACTCACGCTCCTTGTCGGTCACCATCTCAAGAGTAAGTTCGTCGTGATTGCGCAGGAAGGTGCACCACTGACAGCCGGCAGGGATGGCGGGCGTGCGCGCAAGGATGCTTACGATGGGGGTCACATCACCCAGACGAAGCGCCATGAAGATGCGCGGCATAACCGGGAAATGGAAAGCCATGTGGAATTCGTCGCCGTCGCCGAAATAGGCGCGTACATCCTCCGGCCACTGATTGGCTTCGGCCAGCAGGATGCGCCCGGGATAATGCTCGTCCATGAAGCGGCGCATTTCTTTCAAGAAAGCGTGCGTCTCGGGCAGATTCTCGCAGTTGGTGCCCTCGCGCTCGAAGAGATAGGGGACGGCATCGGCGCGGAAGCCGTCAATGCCCTGGTCCAGCCAGAACTTCATGACGTTCAGCATCTCGGCCCTCACGGCCGGATTATCGTAGTTCAGGTCGGGCTGGCAGGGATAGAAGCGGTGCCAGTAATACTGGCCAGCCTGCGGATCCCAGGTCCAATTGGATTTCTGCGTGTCGACGAAGATGATGCGGGCCTCTTTGTACTTCTGATCGCTGTCGCTCCACACGTAATAATCGCGGTAAGGGGAAGAGCGGCTGGAGCGCGCCGCCTGGAACCAGGGATGGCGGTCCGAGGTGTGGTTGAGCACCAGGTCGGCGATGATGCGAATGCCGCGCCTGTGGGCCTCATCCACCAGGCGTTTAAAGTCAGCCACGCTGCCGTATTCGGGCATGATGGTGTAGTAGTCGGAGATGTCGTAGCCGTCATCGCACATGGGCGATGAGTAGATCGGCAGGAGCCACAGGCAGGTGACGCCCAGATATTGGAGGTAATCGAGCTTTTCGATCAACCCGGGCAGATCGCCTTGACCGTCGCCGTTGCTGTCGTAGAAGGCGCGGACGTAGACTTCATAAAAGATAGCGTCCTTATACCAGAGTGCATCTTCTGTCATAGAGGATATCGAAGAATTGAATTATTGACGATCATCACAAATCTTTATACCGGATGCGAGACCGCCGGATTCTAACCCTTGACCGAGCCAGCCAGCAAGCCGCGCACGAAATAGCGCTGGAAGGCGAAGAATACGATCAGGGGCAGGATCAAGGAGAGGAATGCCGAGGCGGTCAGCAACTGCCAGCCGGCGCCCAGGGAGGTAACCATGTTGCTGATCTGATAGGTAAGAACCGGCGTCGTGCCGCCCAGGAAGACCAGAGCAACGAGCAGGTCGTTCCAGACCCACAGGAATTGGAAGATACCCAGGGCGGCGACAGCCGGCATGGAGAGGGGCAGGGCCATGCGCAGGAAGGCGGTCCAATGGGAGGCGCCATCCAGATAAGCCGATTCGAACAAATCCCGCGGCAGTGAGCCGAGGAAGTTGCGCATCAGATAGATGGCGTAAGGCAAACCGAAGCCGGTATGGAACAACCACACGCCCAAGAAGGTCCCGTTCAGACCGAGCTGGGCGTAAATGCGGGAGATAGGCACCAGGGTCATCTGCAGTGGGATGACCTGCAAGCCCACCAGGATGCCGAACATCACCTGACGGCCTTTGAAATCGAACCAGGCGAAGGCGTAAGCCGCGAAGGCGGCAAACAGGATGGGCAGGATTGTGGCCGGTATGGTCACGATGACGCTGTTGATAAAAGCCCGGCCGATGCCGCGAGGGTTGAGCAGGTCGCTCAGGTCGCAATGCAGGTCGCTGGACTGAGTGTGGTTGGCGCAATCGGATTGATACGTAGCCGTGCCGCGGTAACCCATCAGGGCGTCGATGTAATTGCTCAGCGTGAAGCGCGGGATACGCTCGACGCCGGAGATGTTTTTCAGATATACGGCTATCTGGGCAGTCTGATTCTCGTTGGGGAGTGGTTTTCCCTGCATGTGCGGCTGCCCGTTGAAATCCGCGCGTAAGGCCGCCAGGAGCTGGAGTGAGCGGGAAAACTGGTTGACCAGTTTGGGGTCGGTGAGGTTGGCGGCGGGGATGGCCTTGCCGTCATTTCCATGGCACGCGGCGCAGAACTGTTTGTATTCTCTCGAGCCGGGAGTTGCGCCAAAGGCGGTCCACCAGCCGGAGGTGTTAATGGCCTGGATGGGTCGGAAGGAGGTGACCAGCAAACCGAGGGTAGGGATGATCCAGATCAGGCACAAGCCGATGATCACCAGATGGAGCGGGATACGCTGAATGAGAACGACCAGTTTCGGGGGGTTCATCGCGAGGCCTCCTGTTCCAGGAAACGACGGATGTTCATGTAAACGAAAGGCAGGATGACGATCACCAGGACGACTGCCACGGCTGTGCCCCGCCCGGTCTGGAAGTTGGTGTACATCTCACGGTACATGCGCAGGGCGATAACGTCCGTGCCGTAATTACCGCCGGTCATCACATAGACGATATCGAACAGCTTCAAGACGTTGATCACCATGGTGGTCACCACGACGGTGATGGTGGGGGCAATGGTGGGCACCATGATGCGGAAAAACACCTGCCATTCGTTGGCTCCATCCACCCGCGAAGCTTCGAGCATCTCCACCGGAACGGCTTTCAACGCCGCGGCCAGGATGGTCATGCAGAAACCGGTCCAGATCCATACCCCCACCACAATCAGGGCGAGGGTATTGACCTGCGGCACCGTCAGCCAGGAGACTGGCTGGAAGCCAAGGGCGGTGAGGATCGCGTTAAGGATGCCGATTTGCGTGCCGCCGGTGCCATAGGCGTAAACGAATTTCCAGATGACGCCTGCGCCGACGAATGAGATGGCCATAGGAGCAAAAATAATCGATTTGGCCACTGTTTCGTAGCGCACGCGATCGGCCAGCACGGCGAAGATCAGCCCAAAGATGACCGTGCCGCTGACCATGAACAGGATCCATTTGATGTTGTTGCCGAAAGAGGAAACCCAAAAGGAGTTCCAGATCGCACCGGGCGAGCTGAAGTCCAGCTCGGCGGTAAGAACGTAGCGGTAGTTTTCGAAGATGCCCCAACAGGGCTGTCCCTTAATGCACGAGGTAGCGGCCGAGCCAGTGCCATCGGCGTTCTGGAAGCTCAGATATATCGTATTGAACATCGGGTAAACAATAAAAAATGCCATCACCAGGATGGCGGGGGCGAGATAAAACCAAGGGATAACACGGCCTTGCTTCATGATCTGGGGGACAGGTTGCGCAGCCATAAACCACCTCCGATCATTGATTGCCGGACTTCAGCGAAAAGAAAATGATGGACTTGCCCGGCGTTTGGCGGCTTGATGCCGCCAAACGCCGCCCGATCGTGGTCATAAAGAGGGGCTTTGCGGGCAAATTTCGCCCGCAAAGCCTGCAGGAACCCCGGGAGGTTATTGTTTTACGGCCTGCGCCTGGGCGGTTGCCAACGTGTTGAGGATCGTGTCCAGGTTACCACCGTTGATGTAGTCAATGATGCCCTTCCACAGGGTATTGTTGAAGCCGCCTGGGACGACGTCGCCGACCGAAGGCACGACTTCTTTCGCGCTGTAGAGCAATTCAGCCTTCTTCTTCAAGAGCGGGTCGGTGTAACCGGCGGCGCCGGCCGAATTGGGTGTCAGATCAAAGCCGACCTCGGCCCATTTCTTACCGCCAACGTCACTGCTCAGGTACTCGATCAGAGCTTTCACCGCCGGCTTGTTGCTGAAGGACATCATCCAGTCCCAACCGACCTGCATGCCCTGGGCGCCGGGGACGAGGAAGAAGTCGTAGTCGTCCGGGTATTTCAGGTTGGGGAACTGGGCAGCGATGGCCCCGCCAGCGAAGCCAGATTGGCGCACCATCATCGCCTGAGGGGGATCCAGGAAAGGCTTGTAGATGGCATCCAGGAAGGCGGTCGAAAGGGTGCCCTGAGCTCCACCCACGTCGTATTTTGGATCAGCAGCCCACTTGCCGTAAGTCTGGAAGGCCGTCTTGACGCCCGGGTCATTGTAGGGTATGGAACCGTCGATCAACCCACGGATGAAAGCGGGGCCCTTCTGAACCAGCATGATGTCTTCGATGAAGTCCGCGCCGGTCCAGCCGGTGGCATCGCCGCTCTCGAAGCCGGTCGACCACGGCACTTTGCCATCGCTGACCATCTTCTCCACCAGGGCATTCAGCTCATCCCAGGTAGTCGGCACCGTATAGCCGAACGCTTTAAAGTTGACCGGGCTGTACCAGATAATGGTCTTGATGTCCGTCTTGACAGGCAGACCCAGCCAAACTCCGTCGACCGATCCAGCCGACTTCCACGAATCCGAGTAATTGGCGGCATTGACACCCAGGTCGGTCATGGGGACGAGCTTGTCCTTATATTGCTTGAGGGTGGTCACCTGCCAGAAGGCAATATCCGGCGGCGTGCCAGCCTTGACCCGAGTGTCCAGCAAACCCTGGTCGCGGGTGGACTCGGGTTTGAGTACGATTCCGCAGGCATCCACCAAAGGCTGGAGGATTTTCATCAAGTTTTGTTCCTCGGTGCCGGACCATTGGTAGAGCATTGAGATGGTGTCGCCTTTTTGTGCACCCGCGCAGTCGATGGCGGCAGCCGGGGCAGTGGTGGCCGCCTGGGTGGGGGCAGTGGTTGGCGCTTCAGTCGCCGGAGGCGTGGTGGGGGCTTCGGTGGCCGGCGGCTGGGTGGGAGCGGTGGTCGGCGTGGCCGCTGGGGCGCAGGCGGCGATCGCCATTGCGCCGATCACCAGAACGGACAGTGAGAACCACAAACGCTTGTTCATCTTCTCGTACTCCTCCTGAGGATCTCTCCTCCATCAATCTGCAATTCGGTTGGTCGAGTAACGCCTGGTGGCTGCGCCAGGGTGCTGGCACCCTGATGGCGCACCCGCTCCTCAGAATTTCTCTGAGGTATCGCTGAAATCTGTCGATTCGCTCACCTCCTTTACACGGGATCAAGTGCGGCGTCTCGAACAGCAGGGAGGAATGGCCTGTTCAGGCACCGCTGGATTGGCGGACGACCAGCTCAGTGTCCAGGATGACCTGGTTTTGCTGCGGCATTTGGCCGTCGATCATGGGAATCAGCATCTCACAGGCCTTCCGCGCCAGCTCGATGGCCGGCAAGCGGACGGTCGTGAGCGGCGGCTCGACGTATCTCGCCATGGGCACGTCGTCAAAGCCCACCAGGGCGACGTCGCGCGGCACGGACAGGCCTGCCTCGCGCAGCGCGCCCAGCGCGCCGATTGCGACGACATCGCTGGCGACGAAGGCTGCGTCGAAGGTTTCCCCCGAAGCCAGCAGATCTTTCATCTGCTGGTAACCGCTCTCCAAGGTAAAATCCCCATAGCGTACCAGGCGGTCTTCGTAAGGGATTCCGCCCGCTTCCAGGGCGCGGCGGTAGCCTTCCAGACGCTGGCCCGTAGTGGAGTACTGCGGTTGGGCGTGGGTGATGCAAGCGATGCGCCTGTGGCCCAGTTGGACCAGGTGGGCGACGGCTTTCTCGGCCGCTGCGATGTTATCCACGTCGACCGAGTAGAAAGAACTGCCGGGGAGCTGTCCCAACAAAACGGTCGGGAAACCATCCTCATCCAGGGCGCGCAGCGCTTCATCGTCGAAACGGGGACCAGAAAGGATGATGCCGTCGATGCGCTTGGACCAGACCAGTTCCAGGTAGGTGTCGCGGTGATCGAGGTCTTCGACAACTTCCAGAAGCAGGCGCATCTGGTGACGCTGAGTCACTTCGATTAAACCGTACAGGATTTGGTTGAGAAAAGTGTCCGAAGCGATGTGGCCGGGGCTGCGGGTGAGCACCAGGCCGATGATTTTGGTGCGCTGGCCGACCAGCGCCTGGGCGCTGGCGTTTGGCACGTACCCCAGGTCATGGGCGGCTTTCAACACGCGCTGGCGCGTCTCTTCGGTGATTTGCACACCTTCGATATGATTGAGGACGAAGGAGACGGTGGTACGGGATACGCCTGCGCGGTCAGCGACCATCTGGCTGGTGACCTTTTTGGGGCTCACCCACTACCCTCCTAATTAACACGTGTTAGTAACGCGCGTTAATAGTATAGCAACTCTTATTAAGAGAGTCAATAGGTTTTGGAGAAAAACTTCTATTTTTCGCCCTATTTTTGTGTGATTCAATTAAACCTGAATAAATCCACCCAGACTTTATGGCTAATTTATCCTCAGTTTAAGCGCCCATTAAGCCGCTTTTGCGGTCCTGGTTTGCGTATGCCAGTTCGCATCGAAGATCGCCGGGGGGCAAAAGGCGTCATCAGCCTTTGATTGAGCCGGCCAGGATACCGCGCACGAAATAGCGCTGCAAGGCGATGAACACCACCAGCGGCAGGGCCATGGAGATAAAGGCGGCGGCGGTGAGGAGCTGCCAGCCGCTGCCCAGCGAATTTACCAGGTTGGCAATGTTGACGGTCATTGGCTGCAGGCTGGGGTTGAAACCCAGAAAGATCAGCGCCACCAGCAGGTCGTTCCACACCCAGAGGAACTGGAAGATGGCCAGCGAGGCGATGGCCGGCACCGAAAGCGGCAGCACCAGGTTGAAGAAGGCGGTGAAGCCGGATGCGCCATCCAGGTAAGCCGACTCGAGCATCTCGCGCGGCAGCCCTCCGAAGAAGTTGCGCAGCAGGTAGATGGCGAAGGGCAGGCCGTAGCCGGTGTGCGCCAGCCAGATGCCGGGGAATGTGCCGCTCAGATGCAGTTTGTCGTACACTCTCAAAACCGGGATGAGCGTCATCTGGAGTGGGACGACCAGCAAGCCGACTACGATCACGAACAGCACGTCCTTGCCAGGGAAGTCCATCCAGGCGAACGCATACGCTGCGAAGGCCGCGATCATGATGGGGATCACCGTCGCCGGAATGGTGATGAAAAGGCTGTTCAGAAAGCTCTGCCCCATACCAGCCTGACTGAGGGCCTGTTTATAAAGGTCTAGCGTAAAGTGGAAGGGAGGGACGAAGGCCGTCCACCAGCCGGTGGTGGCGATCAGATTCTCTGGGCGGAAGGAACTGACCAGCAGGGCAAAGGTCGGCACCAACCAGATCAGGCAGACGAGAAAAATGATCAGATGCAGAGGGGCGCGGGTCAGAAAATGGCTGCGGTGGCGGATGCGGGCGCGTTCGGTGATTACGGCGTGGGTAATCCATTCGGCTTTCATCGCATCGCCTCCTGCTCGCGGAAGCGGCGGATATTGATCAACATGAAAGGTATGATGGTGATCAAGAGCAAGGTGGCGACGGCGCTGGCGCGGCCAAACTGGAGGTTATCGAACATCTCGATGTACATGTGGACTGCCAGCACGTCGGTGTTGTAAAAGCCGCCCGTCATGACGTAGATGATGTCGAAGATCTTCAAGGCGTTGATGACCATTGTGGTGCCGACCACGATGATTGTGGTGCTCATCATGGGGATCATGATGGAACGGAGGATCTGCCATTCATTGGCGCCGTCCACCCGCGCGGCCTCGATAATATCGCCGGGGATGCTTTTCAGGCCTGCCGATAGGATCACCAAAGCGAAGCCGGTCCACATCCAGATGCCGACCCAGTTCAGCGCCAGGTTGTTGACCCGCGGGTCGACCATCCAGGCGACTGGCTGACCGCCCAGCAAGGTGATGATTTGATTGAGTGTGCCAGTCTGTGCTGCGCCAGGCGGCTGATAATCATATTGCAGTTTCCAGATGATGCTGGCGGCGGTGAAAGAGATGGCCATGGGCAGGAAGAGGATGCCCTTAGCCACTGCTTCGTATTTCACCCGGTCGAAGAGTACGGCGAAGATCAGACCGAGGGCAACGGTAAAAATCGAGAGGAAGATCAGCCAATAGGCGGTGTTGCGCAGCGCGATCAGCGTGCCCTGCGTGGTGAAGAAATAGGTGTAATTTTGCAGACCGACGTACTGCTTGCCGGTGGTGTCGAAAAGGCTCAGATAGAAGGTATCGACGGCCGGGTAAAGGAGAAAAAAGCCCAGGATGACCAGGGCAGGTAAGAGCCATAACCAGGGGCGAACTTTGGGTTGCCACACGAATGGCAGACGAGCCACCAGCCATTCCACCAGGGCGATGTATCCAACGATGAGGGCCGGCACGACCACGACCACGGCCGCGCCGGTCAGTAAACGGGAGCCGAGTAACATGATCATTTCCTTTCCAAAAGCGAGGCGGCGACCGCAGAGATCGCCGCCTCGCGCAGGAGAAGGGTTTTACGGCGTGGTATACGCCGTCTTTTGTACTGAATCCAGGTTCTGCAGGATGCTGGTCAGATTGCCAGGATTCTGAATGTAGTTCAAAACCGCCTGGTAGAAGGCGTTGGTCATCGCGGTAGGCATCTGATCCGAGGCATCGAACACAGCCACCTGCGCGTTGATCAACATCTGGGCGGACTTTTGGCTCAAAACGTCCGGGTAATCGCTCACCGGGACGGCCTTATTGGCTGAGAGGTATCCACCGCCGATCTTTGCCCAGATGTCCTGCGCCTCTGGAGTCGCCAGATACTTCACCAGCGCCTCGGCCTGGGGCGTATCGTTGAACATACCCACCAGATCGCCGGCCATTTCGACGCTCGATGCGGTTGAAGAGCTGAACGCCGGGAAGGGGAAGAAGTTGTAATCTGTGCCTGCCTTCAGGCTGGGGTTATCGGTCTGAATAAAGCCGGCCATGAAGCTGGCCTGGTGCTCCATGTAGCAGCCCGGCGGGTTGGTGAACAGCGGATCGGCGTCCTTGGCGAAGTTGGTGGACAACGTGCGGTTCACACCGCCGTAAAGCATTTTCGGGTTGCCAACGATTTGACCCCAGGTCTGCCAGGCCTGAGTGATTTGAGGTGAGGTCCAGGCAATCTTGCCCTGCCACCACTGGTTATAGACATCCGCGCCGGCCTGGCGGAGGACGATATCCTCAAGCCAGTCTGTGCCCGGCCAACCGCTGGCCGAGCCGCTCTCCATGGCCACACACCAGGGGGTTTTGCCCTGGGATATAAGCTGATTAGAGAGCGAGATCATCTGATCCCAGGTCTGGGGGATCTGCAGATTGTTCGCCTGCCAGACATTGGGATCGTACCAGATCAGGCCTTTGGTGGCCACTTTGATGATCATGGCCGAGAACTGGCCGTTGAAAGTGCCCAGGTCCAGCCAGGTCTGTGCGTACTCGGATTTGAGCGTGTTCATGTCCATGAACTTGCTGAGGTCCACCAATTTACCCTGCTGCTGGAATTGGGCGATCAGGCCGGGGGTGGAGAAGTCGGCCAGATCGGGCGGATTGCCGGCGGTCACGCGGGTGACCAGCAATGCGTTTACGTCGCGCGACCCGGTGTAATTCACGGTGACGCCGGTGGCGTCTTCAAAAGGCTTCACCATTGCCATGAAGGCGTCCTGCTCTGAGCCGCCCCACGGTCCGACGAAAGACACCGAGCCGCCCAGTTGCTTACCTCCGGCTGCATCGAGGGCGGCCTGCTGAGCGGTGCGCAACGGCGGTAGGGTTGCCGTGGCGGCGGCGGTGGGTGCGGCGGTGGCTGCTTCAGTCGGGGCGGTTGTAGGCGCTTCCGTGGGAGCCGCCGTTGGCGGTGTGGTTGGCGCTTCAGTTGGGGGCACCGCGGTGGCGGTGGGGGCCGAAGCCGCCGGGGCGCAGGCGGCAAGCACCATGGTCCCGATCGCCACAACGGATAGGGATAGCCACAATTTGCGATTCATCTTCTCAACTCCTTGATGAGAAACACACCTCAGTCGTTTCAGGTGGATGGACTGCACAAAAGCTCGATCTGACAGCCTTGAAATCACCCGACGGAAAGGCCAGGAATTCAAGACCTCATTGCAATGTGCAGTATTCAATTGTTGGAGGGGTTCACGGGTGGGAAAGTTGGAGATTTGTACATCTGCCCTGATAAGGGGCAGTTTCACTGTCAATTTATCCTATGGCAAATGACCTCCTTAGGGTGATGAAAAAGCGGCGCTCCAGACAGGCGCAAAGGCCAGAAAAATGTTGAAGCACTGTGTGGATGATGTGGGATTCGCCGGGCTTGCGGGTACGCCGGGTATCGCCCGACGCCTGACCAGGCACTGTCAGGATGAACGGAAGCCTGGCACGATGGATCGTACCAGCCCACTGGCTGGTTTGCGGAAAACTGTGTGCGGTACATCCGCAGGACGCGGAATGGGGAAATCGTCGAAAACCCGCTAGAGAGCCCATTCTGGAAGGGACGATCCACTGTTTTTCTATGTCGCATCATCAGCTCTCATTAAGCGCTTAACCAAGCGTTATTGTCCTTATATTGCACTTATCAATAGTTTAAGAGCCCCTTAAACAGCGGTGAGACCGGGTTGGGTTGTATAATAACCTGCGGAGGTGGAGCATGTCCGACGGAGCGCATGGAAAACGCAGGCGGCTTACTCCAGCGGCTTTGTTAGGCACTGGCGCAGGCAGTTTCGCGGCCGGGCTGCTGGCTGCAGTTGGCGGCTGGATGGTATACAGCCGCTTTGGCGTGAACCATCACATGGATCTGCCCGACGCCATCCCGGCGCCCCGCCAGCTCTTCTTCAGCAAGTACGCCGGCAAGATCAGCTATTACGTGGACCGTACGGCGGAAGGCCGGCCGTTGGTGTTGATCCACGCCATTAATGCGGCTGCCAGCGCCTATGAGATGCGTCCGCTGTTCGATCTGTACCGAACGCGGCGGCCGGTTCTGGCGATGGACCTGCCCGGCTTCGGGTTTTCCGAACGGGGCCAGCGAGCGTACAGCCCGCACCTGTACGAGGATGCCATCCTCGACCTGCTGGAGACGCAGGCGGGCGCGCCGGCCGACGTGGTAGCCCTGTCCCTGTCGGGCGAGTTTGCCGCCCGCGCAGCGGTCACCCGCCCGGAACTGTTTCACAGCCTGGCGCTGATCTCGCCCACCGGATTTGGCCGCCCACGCCGTGCGGCGCCGGAGACGGCCGAACGGAGCCTATACCGCGCCTTCGCTTTCCGCCTGTGGGCGCGGCCGCTCTATGACCTAATCACCACACGCCGCAGCATCGCCTATTTCCTGCAGCGCAGCTTTTCCGGGCCGATTCCGCCCGGCTTCGTGGACTACGCTTACGCCAGCGCCCACCAGCCCGACGCGGAATTTGCGCCGCTATGCTTCATCAGCGGGATATTGTTCAGCCCAAATATTGCGCGCATCGCCTACGAATTGGTCGAAACGCCCACCCTGGTGCTGTACGACCGTGACCCATATACGCGCTTCGATCTCCTCCCTGAGGTGATGAAGAAGAACCCGCGGGTGAAGGCCGTACGCATTCCACACACGCGCGGTCTCCCGCATTTTGAAGAGCTGGCTGAAACCGCCCGCGCGCTGGAAGCGTTCTGGAAGGGAGCAGAAAGCTGAGCCGGTTGCGTTTCCCATCCGGTTTTATAATGGCTCCATTGCCGGTCGGTTGGAGGTGATGGTTGAGTTTTGAAAAGGGGGCTTATGGCCGAGGTTGAAACTTATGCGTTTCCCGCTTTGAAAGGCATTCAAGCCGGTCGAGAATATTACGTCGCTATGTGCCCGCTCAGGCTGCTGCCGCGCCTTTTTCACTTCGACGATCCAGCGCTGCCCTCCGAGCTGCGTGCACAGCGTGTGCTGAACCAGGCGCGCGTACCGGAAATCGTCCGTTATGTGCTGGACAATCGTCATGACTACGTCTTTTCCTCCATCACCGCGTCGGTGGATGGCTCGGTACGTTTTATCGCCACGGATCAGGCGGGTTTTGGGTTTCTTCGCATTCCCGCTTCTGCGCGCGTGGTTTTGAACGACGGCCAGCATCGCCGCGCTGCCATCGAGGAGGCCCTGAAACAATCGCCCGAGCTGGGGGATGAGACGATCAGCGTGGTATTCTATCTGGATGCCGGGCTACGCCGCAGCCAGCAGATTTTCGCCGACCTGAACAAACACGCCGTGCACCCCTCCGGATCGCTGGGCATCCTCTACGAATTTCGCGATCCACTCGCGGCGCTGGTCCGTGATCTTTCTGAGGAGGTGCCGGTTTTCAAGGGACTGACCGAGAAGGAACGCACGGTCATCAGCCGCCGTTCTTCCAAGCTGTTCACCCTGGGCGGTATTTATGCGGCGACGGCTGCCCTGCTGGGCAAACGCAAATACGCCAAAATTAATGAAGAAGAGCGAAACACTGCGCGCCGCTATTGGAGCGAGCTCTGCCGGGTGATCGGCGAATGGGATCTGGCTGCCAGGCGGGCGGTCAGTATTGCCGAGCTGCGCGAGAAAACGGTGTGCGTGAACAACATGATGCTCCATGCGTTGGGCATCGCCGGCCGCCAGCTCATCCGCGAGCATCCGGAAGACTGGCATGCCAGGCTCGAACCTCTACGTACGGTGGACTGGTCGCGCGGCAGCCGCATGTGGGAGGGGCGTGTGGTGGTGCGCGGTAAGTTCAGCAGGAGCCGGCAGAGCCTTCAGCTTACCGCCATCAAGCTGCGCTCGATCCTTGGCTTACCTTTATCCTCCGATGAGGCCTGGCTGGTCTAAATGCGACCTGCGGAGCGCATCAGGGATATAGGGGGCAAATGGGCGCACGCTGGGAACCTTTTGGCTTAGCCTGCGTCATAAGTACAGTCCTTATCTCAAGAATGGCTTTGGGAGCTGAAAGCGGTGGCGAAGCCGCTGCACATCGCTGCAAGTCCCTGTTTTTTGAGAAAGAACTCATTACTACCTAAGAAGGAGAGGAGAAAAGCCATGCGTAAGAATATCTTGCTCGTCGCCGCCAGCCTGATCGTTGTGAGCCTGCTGGGCGCGTGCGCGGCGGGAACCGCCGGAAGCCAGCCGTCGGTACGTTCGATGAGCGTTACCGGAGAGGGACGGGTGACCATCACCCCTGATCTGGCCTACGTGACCGTCGGCGTGCATTCAGAAGGAGAGAGTGTGGGCGAGGCGCTGAAAAGCAACACCTCACAGGCCCAAAGTGTGGCCCAGGTCTTACAAAACATGGGCATCGACGCCAAGGACATTCAGACCAGCAATTTCAATGTTTATCCGCAACAGAAAACAGGCCCTCAGGGTGAACAACTAGGGATCGTTTATGTGGTGGATAACACCGTATACGTGACCGTTCGAGACCTGAGCAAGCTGGGTCAATTGCTGGATCAGGTAGTCAGTTCGGGCGCCAACAACATCAATGGCATCCAGTTCGATTCGAGCACCAAAGACAAGGCCCTGTCTGAGGCACGGCAACAGGCCATCACCAACGCCAAAGCCCAGGCGGAAGAGCTGGCCAAGGCCGCCGGCGTGACCCTTGGCCCGATTCAGACGCTGAACGTGTACTCCAACCCGCAGCCCATCCCCATTCTCGATGCCAAAGGAGGCGCAGGAGCATCGGCTGCTGGCCAGGTGCCGGTTTCCGCTGGACAGTTGGTGATCACTGCAAGCGCCAGTATGGTCTACGAGATCAAGTAATCAGCGATCAGAAGAAGCTAAATTACCCCACAAGCCCCTGTCATCAAGGGGGCTTGTTTATATTAAAATCATGCTGGCCGATGATCTGCGGCGTTGCTGGCCGACCACCTTTCGCCGCTCGAGCGCACCCGAAAGCAGGGTTTCGACGATCTGGTGGTGGGATTTTTTTACGCGGCGGGCAGCCGGAGCAGCGGATGGACCTTTTGCGGTGGCGGGCAACGCCGCCAGGGGGCTGCGCTTTGCGCGGCGCCGCCGTTCGGAACGGCCCCTGTGGTGGCAAAGGGCGCGGCGCTCAAAAGCGATTGCCGCGTCATCTGACTGCTCAACCCCTGCCTAATACTGTATCCGGCTGATCCTGTCCAGCTTCTCCAATCGGTGGGTGGAGATGATCTGACGCACGGTGCCCGTCAGCCCGCGCACTACCAGGCTATCGGTGCGCGCGCCATGTGCGAAGTAATCCACTCCGCGCAGCAGCTCACCATTTGTGATGCCGGTGGCGGCGAAGAACACGTCGTCCGAGGAGACCAGATCCTCCATGCGCAGGACCTTGCGAAAGTCGTAGCCCAGCTCCTCGCCGCGGCGAATCTCATCCTCATTGCGCGGGTAAAGTTTGCCCTGGATATTGCCGCCCATGGCGCGCATGGCGCAGGCGGCAATCACCCCCTCGGGCGTGCCGCCGACGCCCAGGAGCACGTCCACGCGCGATTCGGGCCAGGCGGTCATCAGCGCTCCGGCCACATCCCCGTCGGGAATGAGCAGGATGCGCGCGCCGCAGCGGCGTACTTCAGCAATGAGCTCCTCGTGCCGCGGCCGGTCCAGGATTACCACGGTCAGATCCTTGACTTTCTCGCCTTTTGCTTTGGCGATGCGGTTCAAGTTCTCCTCGGCCGAAGCTTCGATGTCGATCACATCTTTGGCCTCCGGGCCGACGGCGATCTTTTTCATGTACAGGAATGGGCCGGGGTTGAACATGGTGCCGCGCGGCGCGAGCGCCACGACCGAGATCGAGTTCGGCAATCCAAGGGCGCACGGGCGCGTGCCGTCTATCGGATCCACAGCGATATCCACCTGAGGGGCCTCGCCGGTGCCAAGTTTCTCGCCGTTGAAGAGCATGGGCGCCTGATCCTTCTCGCCTTCGCCGATGACGATCACGCCGTCCATGGCAACGGTGTTGAGCACCAGGCGCATGGCGTCCACAGCGGCGCGATCGGCGGCGACCTTATCGCCGCGGCCGACGTAACGGCCGGCGGCCAGTGCAGCCGCTTCGGTCACACGCACGAGCTCAAGGGCCAAGTTGCGGGTAGGTTGGGTATTCATCTGCCGCCTCCTCATATCAGTAAAACGAAAGGGTTACCAAAACCAGGTAATCAGGTAATATCCGATTACCGCCCCCCACAACCAGGAATCGATCCGGTCGAAAAAGCCCCCGTGGCCGGGGATGATGTTGCTGGAATCCTTCAACCCCGCCTGGCGCTTGAACATGCTCTCCCCCAGGTCGCCCAGCGGGGTGAGGGTCGCCAGGATCAGGCCCAGCAATGCGCCGGTCCACACGGTGATGCGCGGGACGACCAGGCTCCACAGTGCGCCCAGGAGGGCTCCCCCCAGGATGCCGAAGAGGATGCCGCCGAAATAACCCTCCCAGGTCTTATGGGGGCTAAGCCGTGGGGCCAACTTGTGACGGCCCCAGCGGCGACCGATGAGGTAAGCCCCGCTGTCGGCGATCCAGACTGTTGGCAGAACGAGCAGCACCCACCACTTGCCGTCGGGCAGGTCGCGCAACGAAATCAGGTATGCGCCGATCCAGCCCAGGTAAAGGATGCCGCCCAGCGTCACGCCGAAATCGGTGCCGGCCTTCTCGCGGCCACGTTCGAAGCTGACCAGGTGGACGGTCAACGCCGCCAGGCCTGCCACGGCCAGGATGAGATCGCCGAAGGCGAAACCGGCGACGGCACGCGCGACGCTGATGGCGGCCACGCCGCCGATCACCAGAGCGGCCGAGGGTGCCAGGCCGTCGAGGCGGAAGATGTGCCAGTATTCCCAGGCAGCCACGCACAGGATGGCGGTGGCTGCCAGGGCGTAGAGCGGCCCGCCCACTACGATGACGCCAATACCGATGGGGATTAATACGATGACGACGAGAAGGCGCTTAACCAACATCGGCTCGGGTATCCTCAGCGCATTCCGACAATCGTCCGAAACGACGCTGCCGCTGGCTGTATGATACCAAAGCCTTGCGCAGCTCCTCTTTATCGAAATCCGGCCAGAAGGTCCGCGTGACGTACCATTCCGCATAGGCCGCCTGCCAGATCAAAAAATTGCTGATGCGCATCTCCCCGGAGGTGCGGATGATCAGATCCGGATCGGGGAGGCCAGCGGTGAAGAGGTAATCGCTGACCCGCGCGTCGTCAATCTGATCGGGGCTGAGGCCGTCGGCGATCATACGGCGGATGGCGCAGATGATCTCATCGCGGCCGCCGTAATTAAAGGCGATGCACAGGATCAGGCGATCGTTGTTTTTGGTCAGCTCGATAGCGTTGCGCACCTTTTGCTGAAGGGTAGGGTTGATGCGGTCGAGGCGGCCGATATGGCGCAACTGCACGCCCTGGCGGTGAAGCTCCTCCAGCTCGGTATCGATGACGTCCTCGATGATATTCATCAGGCCGTCGACTTCCTCTTTGGGTCGGCCCCAGTTCTCGGTCGAGAAGGCGTAGATGGTTAAATATTTAATGCCAAACTCGACGCAGGCCGAAATCACCCGGCGGAGGTTCTCGGTGCCGGCGCGGTGGCCCGCCAGGCGCGGCAAACCGCGCGCCTTTGCCCAGCGCCCGTTCCCGTCCATGATAATGGCCACATGACGGGGTAATTTGGTGATCTTCGGCTGTTGTTTTGCCGGGGTCATAGTGCGCTCTGGAACTGCGCTCAAACTTCCAGAATCTCCTTTTCTTTGCGCTCGCTGATCTCGTCAATCTGTTTGATGTAGCGGTCGGTCAGCTTCTGCAATTCTTCTTCAGACTGCTCGAGCTCGTCCTCAGAAATCAGCTTTTCCTTCTCGAACTCACGCAGGTCTTTGATCATGTCCCGGCGGACGTTGCGCACGGCCACGCGGCTATCCTCGGCGCGGTTATGGACGACCTTGACCAGATCACGCCGGCGCTCCTCGGTCAAGGGCGGCAGGTTGAGGCGGATGACTTTGCCGTCGTTGTTGGGGGTCAACCCCAGGTCCGAGACCAGGATGCCTCGTTCGATGGAGCGCAACGTCGACGGGTCGAACGGGCGGATCATCAGCGTGCGCGAGTCTGGCGCGCTGATGCTGGCCAACTGCACCAGGGGGGTGGGTATGCCATAATAATCGATGGACAGGCGTTCGACCAAAGCCGGGCTGGCGCGGCCTGTACGAATGCCGGCCAGCTCCTCCTCGAGTGCCTGAATGGCGCTCTTCATGCGCAGCTCGGCCTCTTTCAACGTCTCCTTAATCACAGGCACCTCCAACGAACTCTCTTTCCCAAAAGCGCGGATTAAGGATACTCCAAATGCGAAAAAAACGCCATTCTTCCAATTCAACCCGCCACCAACGTGCCCACCTCTTCACCCAGCAGGGCGCGCCGCAGGGCATGGGGGTCGCCCAAATCCAGCACCAGGATGGGCATTTTATTTTCCATACACAGGGTGACGGCGGTGCTGTCCATCACTTCCAGACGACGGTTGAGGAAATCGATGTATGTCAGATTGGTGAAGCGCACCGCGTCGGGATAGTGAGCCGGGTCGCGGTCATAGATGCCGTCGACCTTGGTGGCTTTGATCACCACTTCGGCGTCGATCTCCATAGCGCGCAGGGCGGCGGCCGTGTCGGTGGAGAAATACGGATTACCCGTTCCGCCGCCGAAGATTACCACGCGCCCCTTTTCCAAGTGGCGGATGGCGCGTCTGCGGATGTATGGCTCGGCCACCGAACGCATTTCGATGGCGGTTTGAACGCGGGTGACCACGCCTTTACGTTCCAGGGCATCCATCAGCGCCAGGGCGTTCATCACGGTGGCCAGCATGCCCATGTAATCCGCGGTGGCCTGGTCCATGCCCACGTCCAGGCCAACCTTGCCACGCCACAGATTCCCACCGCCGATGACGATGGCCACGTCCACGCCGAGTTCACGCACGTCGCGCACCCGCTCGGCAATCTCGGCGGCGCGGCTGGGATCAATGCCGAAGCCTTGCTCGCCGGCCAGCGCCTCCCCGCTCAATTTCAGCAGAATGCGATGGTATTTTAGGCTTTCCATGGGCTCTCCCTTGGTTAAGAAAAGGCCAACCTTGCGGTTGGCCTGTTGGCTAATTCTCATCCTCCTCGCCCAATTCCCATCGGGCGAAGCGCCTGATGACGATGTTCTCGCCCACACTGGCGATCAACTGGTTGAGCAACTGTTGTACGGTCACCTCTTCGTCGCGGATATACCGTTGGCGTAGCAGAACCGTCTCGTCCTTGAATTTTTCAAGGTAACCAGCGACGATGCGCGGGATGACGGCCTCGGGTTTGCCTTCCCCGCGCGCTTTGTCGGCGGCGATGCGCGCTTCGCGGTCCAGGACTTCCTGGGGAATGTCGTCTTCCTTGATATATTTGGGTGAAGAGGCTGCGATCTGCAGGGCGATTTCGTGGGCGAAGGTGCGGAAGGCCTCCGAACGGCCGACGAAGTCGGTCTCACTGTTGACCTCGACCATTACCCCCACCCGGCCGTTGCCGTGGGAATACAGTTCGATCATTCCTTCTCGCGCCTGGCGGCCGGCGCGTTTAGCAGCCAGGGCCAGACCTCTTTCGCGCAGGTATTCAATGGCCCTGTCAAAGTCGCCATCCGCCTGTTCCAGCGCCTTGCGGGTGTCCAGCACACCCGCCCCCGTTGCCTCACGCAAACGCTTGATCATCTCGATCGTGATTTCCATGCTAACAATACCCTTTCGATGGGGATAAATGCGAAGCAATCATTCCTCATTCTCTTTCTGATCCGCCGTAAATTCCTCTTTGACAGCGGGGGTCTCCTCTTCTTCGCCTTGACCGGATTCGTCCTCTGCTTCAGCCATTTCCTCTTCGGCCAGGGCTTCCTCTTCCTCTTCCTCGAGTTCTTCTTCGACAACCTCATGGCTCCTGGCTGAAGCCATCTTCGCCAGAGTGGCCTCGCCCAGCAGCTCTTCATCCTCCAGCTCGGCTTCGACTTCGATGCGCGGGCGGGCAGGCATGGCCACCGCCAGTGCACCTTCTTCCGCCGCCTCGGGTTCTTCCTTGCGCATGGCCTTTCCTTCCACCACGGCGTCGGCCATCTTGCCCACCAGCAGCTTGATGGCGCGAATGGCGTCGTCGTTCGAGGGAATGACGTAGTCCACCCCGCTGGGATCGCAGTTGGTATCCACCATGGCGATCACGGGAATGTTCATCAGATTGGCCTCGTGGACGGCGGTTTCTTCGCGCATCACGTCCACGACGAAAAGCAGGTCAGGCAACCGCTTCATATTGCGCACGCCGCTGAGGCGGATTTCGAGGCGTTTGATTTCGCGCTCGATGAGCAGGCCTTCTTTTTTGGTCAACCGGCTGAGCTCGCCGTTATCGCGCATGCGTTCCAGCCGCTCCAGTTCCTGGATGCGCTGGTACATGGTTACCCAGTTGGTGAGCATCCCACCCAGCCAGCGTTCGGTCACGTAAGGCATGCCAGCGCGGGTGGCCTCCTCGCGGATGGTTTCCTGCGCCTGGCGCTTGGTGCCCACAAAGAGGATGGTGCCGCCCTGAGCCACGGTGTCGCGCACCACGTTATAGGCCTGGTTCAAGGCCTTGACCGTCTGTTGAAGGTCGATGATATGGATGCCGTTGCGCTCGGTGAAGATGTAAGGGCGCATGCGGGGATTCCACTTGTTGGTGCGGTGGCCGAAGTGGACGCCGCTCTCCAGCAAGGCTTTCATGGAGATGATGGTGGCCATATTCTGGGAAAAAACTCCTTTCGCGTTAGGCCTCCGCTTCCGTCACGCCCGCCCGGCACCGCCCCTGGCGGCACGCACCGGTTAGATCGGGAAGCGTGTGAGATAAAGTCATCCTGCACAATCGTTCCCACCTGAGGCGGGAGCGCGCGAAGTATATCACATCTGCAAAGGAATCGCCAGGATTCCGCGTTCGTTCCCTTTGACCGGCTGATAAAGCGTGCTATAATAACCCCCCGCGCCAGAAGGCGGCGGACATACGCGCGAAACATGATCGCATGCTGAATAGTTAGTAAGGATAAGAATATGAGCGAGCTTCTCAAGGCCGTCGAGGCCCCCGAAAACCCGAATATCCCCACCCTGCGGCCCGGCGATTCGGTCAGCGTCCATGTGAAAATCAAAGAAGGCAACCGCGAGCGCATTCAGGAATTCAAGGGCACCGTGCTTTACGTGCGCGACGGCGGCAACAACGCCTCGTTTACCGTACGGCGCGTGGCCAGCAACGGTATCGGCGTGGAGCGCACTTTTCTGCTGCGCTCTCCCCGCCTAGAGAAAGTGGTGGTCGAACGACATAATAAGGTGCGCCGTGCACGGTTGTATTTCCTGCGCGGTCGAACGGGAAAGCGTGCCCGTCTCAAGCAGCAATTCTCCTGATTCCGTTTCGCCATCCCTTCAAGAGCGGATGCCGCCGGTGCAGCCCGTCAAAGGTTGCGCTTTTTTTCGGATAAGAAATTGATACGCCTATGCCCGCTCCATTGATCGGCATTACCACCTCCCGCAAGCCCATCGGGCAGGACGGGGCCCAGGTCTACCTGAACGACGCTTATTCGCGAGCCGTGCTGCAGGCGGGCGGCCTACCTGTGCTGATCCCGGTAGGCCTGCCCAAAGAGCGCATCACCGAGTTGCTGGCGCGTCTGGACGGCGTTCTGCTCAGCGGCGGGGGCGATATCGATCCGGCGCTGTTCGGCGGAGAGGCTCATCCCAAAGTCTACGACGTGGATGCCGCCCGCGACGAGTTGGAAATCACGCTGGCGCGAGGATTAATTCAGGGTGGGAAGCCAGTGCTGGCTATTTGCCGGGGCGCCCAGGTAATCAACGTGGCGCTGGGCGGCAGCCTGTATACCCATATCGCCGACCAGTTTCCCGGTGCGCTTAACCACGAACGCGCGCCGGACGCTCCCCGCACGCGGATCAGCCACGAAGTGGAAGTGCAGGCCGGGACGCACCTGGCCGCAATCCTGCAGGTGGGCAGGGTGGGAGTCAACAGTCTGCACCACCAGGGCATCCGTGATCTGGCAGCGGGGTTAACGGTCTCGGCCACAGCAGAGGATGGGCTGATCGAAGGGGTCGAGCTGCCTGGCCACCCCTTCGCGGTGGCCGTCCAGTGGCACCCGGAATGGCTTCAAGACGATCCGATCCAGCGGGCCTTATTCCAGGCCTTTGTCGAGAGCTGTTCGAACGGACGTACATCCTGAGAGATGAGGATGGCTGCGCCCTCGCCTTTTGCTCCACTCGGCGTATTCGATTCTGGGGTGGGTGGCCTTTCGGTGCTACGCGCTATCCGCCAGCAGTATCCCGCCGAGGACGTGATCTACCTGGCTGATCAGGCACACGTACCCTACGGTTCCCGCTCCCTGGAGGAGGTGCGCGCCTTCTCCGAAGGCATCACGCGTTTCCTGGTGGACGAGGGAATTAAACTGATGGTGGTGGCCTGCAATACGGCATCGGCGGCCGCCCTGCGTTACTTGCGCGAGCGCTTCCCGACGCTGCCCTTTGTGGGCATGGAACCGGCGGTGAAGCCGGCCGCGGAGCAAACTCAAAGCGGCGTGGTGGGCGTGCTGGCCACCCCCGCCACTTTCCAGGGAGCGCTGTACGCTTCGGTAGTCGAACGGTTCGCACAGGGCGTCACCCTGCTGCAGGACACCTGCGAGGGGCTGGTCGGACTGATCGAAGCCGGCCGTCTCGAGGATGGCCAGACGCGCGCCATCCTCGAGCGCGCCTTGCGGCCGATGTTAAAGCGTGGCATAGACACTGTGGTGCTGGGCTGCACCCATTACCCCTTCGTGATCCCGCTCATCGAGGAGATCGTGGGGCCGGGTGTGCGGGTGATCGACCCGGCCCCAGCCGTGGCGCGCCAGGCAGGCCGGCTGCTGCAGATGCACGGATTGGCCAATACCGGGCAAAGCGTTGGACGAGTGCGCTTCATCACCAGCGGGGATGCTGGTCGCCTGACAGCTTTGCTGCCGCGTCTCTTGGGAGAAGCCGGTCGGGTGGAGACGGCCGAGTGGGTGGATCGGGGCAGGACGCTACGTCTGAGCGGCGAGGCGATCGAAAACTGAGAGGGAATGGAAATCAGGCGGCGGTGCAGACGTCGGACTGCATCGCTGCCTGATTTCTATTCCCTCTGGTTATGAAGCGGCCGGCAGGGGCACGTCCGCGGGGCGTACACCCAGGTCGGCTGGTTTGACCGTCAGGCCGCGAAAATTGTCGAAGGTCAAATCGCGTTTGCCGGCGATGAGCGTGGGAGGCAGGCGTTCGAACAGGGCGAGGTAATTTTCCATCACCCGCGCCGACCAATCCAGCTTTAATTGTTCTGCAGCCGCCTGGATCTCAAGCGGGTCTGGTCCTTCGATCTCGGCGAAATCCCCGTATGGCATCTCGTCCAGCGTGACGCGCACCCTTCCCAAGCGGTACGTGCTGCGGTACTTCTCGTAGGTGACATAGACGTGGTAGCCGAGCGCTTCCAGCAGGCGGCGGGTTACGGCGAAGTCGCTCACCACCACCTCGATCTCCTGGCGGGCAGCCACGTCCTGGCGATCTTCGGAGCGCCCCTTGTAGGTCAACACAGCCTCGGCATCCTGGCGCAGGCGCAGTATGCGCTGGCCGCGCGAAAGCTCGCCCGCTGCGTCGTCAAAGCGCAGGTTGATTTCGTGAGTGCGCGGCTGGATGAGGGTTGCCTCGGGCAGCGAGCGCAGCTTTTTCTCCAGAGCAGGCATGTTTTGCAGGTAGAATTTGACTTCCAATTCCTGATCCGTCATGACAGAGGTCCTTTCCCGGCGCCCTCAGGATGGACGGGGGCGCCTGTTCGCTTCCAAGCGTGTCCCGCACCGGTTGGCATAGGATGACTGGCTCCGCTGGCGAAAAAATACCGGCGTGCGGCCTGGCCAAACAGCGTCCCGGCAGCGAAAGCGATCCAGATCAGGGTCACTCCAAGTGCAAATGGCAGGTTGGCTCCGCCGCTGCCTGGCGCGGAGAAAAAAAGGCGGTCGGCCCAATAGGTGACAGGATAAAACAGTGCGGCTCCTGCAGCCAAGATCGGCGCCCAAACCCAACCCGCCCAAATGACCAAGCCGGCGGCCAGCCCAACCAGCCCCCAGGCAACGCCGCTAAGCGCCAGGTACAGCGGTGCGACCGACAGGTGAAGTTGAGTAAGCAACCCCCACTCGCTTATCGCGCCGTAGGCGCGCAACCAGCCTGAAACCGACATCATCCAGAACAGGACCGCTAAGAAACTTAGCAAACGAGGACGACGGCTGTGGCTGGATGGTGCGGACAAAGGAAAGACCCTGACTTACATCGAAAATCTCAATACTGGGAGGATTATAACCCAAACTGCCTCGACAGGCGGGTTTCATCGGTTGCGGGTTGCGGGCGGCAGGCCCAGCTCGTAGGCGAGGAAGTAAGAGGTGCCTGCCACGTTCTCCTCGAAGCGACGACCGCCCGGATAAGCCTGCTCGATGATAGCCATCTCCCGCTCGCGGTCAGGGGTAAACACGAATACCGCAGGAGGGAGCACCGGCATCTCGTCAAGGGCTTCATTGAGGGGAGCCTGGACGGGCCCGGCCTGTGTCCCAGCGCTCAAATATTTGAGCGAGGACCAGTTGTTCGCCAGCAAGTCCTTGCCACCGACGAGATACACCTGCGTACCCTTTGGCAATCCAGCGAGGAAATCGCCGACCAGAGAGGCGGTGCGGCTCTTGACATCGGAATAAAGAAAGGCTGGCGCCCATACCCGGAAGTAATAATTGAGGTTCCACACAGCTTCGACAGCCAGCAGGGCCACGATGAAAGCCGTCACCAGTACACGGCGCCCCTTCTTCAGCCATGAAAAAACCAGCTCGGCCAGCGTCACCAACGCCAGGGCGGCCATGATACACACCGCTGGCAGCAGGCCGAGAGTCCGGTAGGCGCTCGGCGCAGGATCGACGACCAGCACCTGGCCGGGGATGAAAGTGCCCCAGAACCAAACATTCAACAACAGAAAGCGACGGTCGCGGATGCGAAGGAGGGCGTACATGGCGCCCATAACGAATAGGGCGCCGGTCAACAGGCCGAGCATGGGGACTCTGGCTTCGTAATACCAGCGGGCGGGATGGTAATTGAAGATCAGCAGGGCGTTGGCGGTTTGTTTGGCCATGACGGAGAGAGTGGATTGGCCGGTGTTGGCTACCTCGCGGGCCAGCCAGCCGTTCTGCAGGATGCCCATCTGGCGGATGCGGGCGTTGAACTGATCCGCGTGGAAGGCTGCCCAGGGGATCATCGGCGCGACGGCGACCAGATAGGCGCCCGCCAGGGCAAAAATGCCGCGTTCGTTTTCCTTCAGACTGCCCCGCTGCAACACGGCGAGCGCGATCAGGTAGCCGGCCGCAACGACGGCCACGGCGCGCGCGCCTACGTAAAAGAACATACCCAGGCCCATCGCCAGCCCACCCAGAACCCAATGGACCATGCGTCGCTCCTGAATACCCTTATAGATACAATACAGCGTAACGGTGAACAGCAAGGGGTCGAGGCTGCCGGCGGTTGGGCTGACGCGCGAAAACTGGATGTGGAAGTGGGAGAAGGCCAATAACACGGCGCTCACCAGGGCCACGCGTTGGTCGAACAGCCTTTTCGCCAGCAGATAGATCATGGGGATGGCTGCGATACCCGCGATGGCGGTGATCAGGCGCACGGCCAGGCGCGTCTGGCCCAGCAGTTTGACCGGCAGGGCCATCAGGAAGAATTCCAGCGTGCCATAGCCGCCGAAGGTGGCAAACATGTTCTTCAGCGTCCCGTTCAACACTTCGACGGCCTTCATCCCGACGATGCCCTCGTCGTTCTCCATCACCAGCGGGATGGCGCCAAGCTGGTAGAAGCGCAGGAAGGCGCCCAGGATGACGATGACTGTGAGCAGGGCTGGGGCAAGCCAGCCGGTGGAGTGTCTTTCCTCGAACCGATCGGCCTGAGGCCTGCCGCGCGGGAGGAAGGCCAGCAGGATGATCACCATGCTGGCCAGCCACAGGGCAAATATGTCCCACTGATAGGCGTTATCGGGCCGCCGGCTCAGCAGAATCACGTTGATGCCTGCCAGGCCGAGCGCAGCCCAAATCATATCCCGGCGCAAGGTGAGATTGGAAATCATGTAGCGCTCGCCGTCCGCCGCATGGGCGGATACGCCTTCGCCAAAGGGTCGCAGGTGCAGATAGGCGATGCCGGCCAGCGCGGCCAGTGTGAACAACGAGCCAGCGGCGAGCAGATAGCTTACCCCGGAGGTTAGCTGGCGAGCTTCGATCAGTTGCACCTGCGCGGAGTAACCTGCCGCCATGGCCAGTACGGCCAGCATGACCAGGGGCCAGGGGCTGCCCGCAAACAGATCGGCAAAGCTGCGATCAAGGCGCTGAAGCCAGACCTGCGTTGCACCGGCGGGGCTGATCACGCTGTGCGGGGGAACGGCTGGCCGTTCCCCCCGGCGGCACGGCCAGTGGATCTTGAGGTGAAACTCGATCTCAAGCAGAGGGGGAGGCTGGCCCGGATTTTGATCGGCAGCCTGCCTCTCCGGCTGGGCGGGGGTTGACGCAGGGGCGGGGGGAAACGCGGAGGCACTGGGGGGTTCTTGAGGGGTCCAATCCCTTTTTGGCGATTCCTGTATCCCGCTGGTGTTCACAGGGTCACCGGTTTCTTTTTGATGCGAGTCTGCTTCAGTCTGGAATAACTTCCCATGAAACAGGTCGGCAAACCAGGTCCATACCGGCGAGCGAATCCCAAACCGATGCAACGGCTCACCTGGGCCGGGACGCTGGCTGCGGCGTCTCATCCAGACCATCAAGGCCAGATCGAGGAGCGCGGCCATCAATATGAGGACGACCCAATACAGGAAGGAGTTTTCGGCCATGGGGACATCTTGTGCAATGAATCCGGCTGGGCGGTTGTAGGCGGCCGCCGCATCGCTATTCTCTGATTAACAGCGCGGAACTCGCAATCAAACTGCAACTCGCAGAATCATTATACAGCACCAGGCGGGAGTGAAATGGGCTGTGATGACCGCAACGGGCGCCGTTTAACGTGAAACTATTCATTATCGAACTCGTTTTTTATATGCAAGAGTTGTACCCATATGCCCCTGTCCCCACCAGAGGGGGGTCGGCTTGACATGGCGAAGTTCTTGGTTATACTGACGTTATAAACGGCTGGCAGGCAAATCATCGATGCCATGCGCGGGAAGGTGTTGCCACTCATGAAACGCTCCATCTGGGACATCCTGGCCCTGGCCATGCTGGCAGCCACACTGATGTTCTGCCTGTTCTCGGCCATTGTCTTCGCCAACCCCCACACGGCGCTCAATCCCTTCCCACCCCCGCCGGGGCCCGAAGATCTGGCCCTGCCCACGTTTACGCCCACGTTCCCCTCTTTCTTCCCGCCCACATGGACGCCGACGGCCAACCTTTACGAAACTGCCGAGGCGCCTGCCCAAGAGGAAACAGCTACCGATACGCCCGAGGTCTCGCCCACAGCCAGCGAGACGGTCTTCTCACTGGGCACATTGACGCCATCCCCGACCCTGTACCTCACCCGTACACCGACCCGCACCAAATCCCCCGCGCCCACGGAGAAGCCGGCCGAGAAGACCAATACGCCCGTCCCGCCGACGGCTACTTTTACCCGTCTCCCGCCAACGGAGACTTTCACAACCGTACCCACACCAACCGCTACGGCCCAACCCACAGAGACGCCCACCACGGCTCCGACTGAGACGCCCACCACCCCGTCGCCGACTGATACCCCCACGACATCTGCTCCTCCAACGTCTTGATGATTTGCTCATAGCGCCACTATAATAGGCGTCATGAGCGAAGAAATCTCCCCTCAAATCTTCGAGCACCTGGTTCAGCTAGCCGCCCTGGAGCTGGGCGCTGAGGAAGCCGAGTACCTGCGCCGCCAGCTCAATAACCAGCTCGGCGCCATCCACGAGCTGGAGGCCATCCCGCTCGACCCCGACCTGGCCATCACTTCGCATGGCATCCCTTATACGCCGCAGATCAGCCCGGCACCGCGCGCCGACGAGTGGCGGCCATTCGCACATCCGGAGGACATCCTCTCCCAGGCGCCGCAGTTCGAGGATGGCTACATCGTCGTCCCCGATATTCCTCACGAAGAGCTGGAATGACTGCCACAGAATTATGCGATCTTAGCGCCATCCAGATACGCGAGATGGTTCGCCGGCGTGAGGTCAGCGCTGTCGAGGTGCTGGATGCCTGCCTGGAGCGCATCGCCGCGGTGGATGGACGGCCGGGACGCCTGGACCCCGGTGGCCTGACGCCCGAAGACGAGCAGCGTGTGCATGCCTTTATCAGCCTGACGCCCGAGCGCGCCCGAGCCCAGGCCGCCGAGGTGGATCGCAAGATTGCCGTCGGCGAAGACCCGGGGCCTCTGGCAGGCGTGCCGTTCAGTGTGAAGGATATTTTCTGCGTCCAGGGCACGCCCTCTACCGCCGGTTCGCGCATTCTGGCCAACTTCATTGCACCTTACACGGCCACGCCGGTGGCGCGATTAGAAGCGGCGGGGGCGGTAATGGTCGGTAAGGTCAATCTGGACGAATTCACCTTTGGGTCATCGAATGAATCTTCGGCCTTCAAGCCCACGCCGCGCAACCCATGGGATTTGAGCCGTGTGCCAGGCGGCTCCTCGGGCGGTTCCACCGCGTCGGTGGCGGCGGGCGAGGTGATATTGTCGCTCGGCACAGATACGGCTGGCTCGATACGGCAGCCAGCCGCATTTTGCGGGGTGGTGGGCGTCAAGCCGACTTATGGGCGCGTGTCGCGCTACGGCTTGATCGCCTTTGCATCCTCGATCGATTGCCCGGGACCGATCGCCAGGGACGTGACCGGGGCGGCCATGATGCTCCAGGTCATTGCCGGCGCCGACCCACGCGATGCCACCGCAGCCCACGTCCCGGTGCCCGATTATACAGCCGGGCTGGAGCGCGGCGTGCGCGGCCTGCGCATCGGCCTCTCGCCAGACTATTTCCGCATCACTGTGCCCGACGGCCAGGGTGGTTTCACTCAGACCGCCATCGCTCCCGAGATCGAAGCGGCCGTACGCCGGGCGGCCCAGCTTCTGGCGGAGGCTGGCGCCGAAATCGTCGAAGACGTGCCCATGCCCAACACACGTTACGGTATTCCGGTCTATTTTGTCATCAGCCGGGTGGAGGCAGCCTCCAACCTGCACCGCTATGACGGCGTAAAGTATGGCTATCGGACGCCACAGCGGGTGGCTGACCTGGGGGAAATGTACCGCAAGACGCGCGCCGAGGGTTTCGGCCAGCAGCCCAAGCTGCGCATCCTGATGGGTATGTATGTCAGTGCGGCGCAATATTCAGAACAGTATTACACCCGCGCCCTGCGCGTGCGCACCTTGATCCGCCGGGATTTCGAGCAGGCTTTCGATCCGAACGGTCCTTACCGCCTGGACGCTCTGCTGACCCCCACCACGCCTACGACAGCCTTCCCTATCGGCGCGATCTACGGCGATTCGGTGCTCATGCAGTATGCCGACCAGCTCACCGTTCCAGCCGACCATGCCGGCGTGCCGGGCATTTCGATCCCGGGCGGACTCGACAGGGATGGGCTGCCGATCGGCATCCAGCTGCTCGGCCCTGATTTCAGCGAGGAAACGCTGCTGCGCATTGGCAGGACTTACGAGATCGCCAGCCGGGATGAAGAATGGCGAAAGAAGG
>DAOTWA010000016.1:0-5096 GCA_034435955.1 Anaerolineaceae bacterium
CGCCTGGGCGCGCATTGGCGATGGACGCTGGTGCGCCATCCAGACCGGCGGTAGCCGATATCTAAAGATCGAGCAGTAGAAGCGGCTCCCCTCTTCCCCCTCTCCTTTAGGCCTCAAGATCAAGTCCAGGAATGCCAACATCATTGTACGGGATTTTAGGTTAAAGGTGGAAAAATGCAGCCGGCTGCGCGCTTGGAAAAAATCCAATTTCCTGCGCGGGCTCCGCGTCCTTTGCGGTCAAGCTTCCCTCACCGTCACGGGCAGCCGCCCAGGGAAGCCTGCCTGGCCAACGAGCGCTCGCGCCAAGGCCTTCATGGACGGCGGCTGGATGCTGTAGGTGCAGACGAACGCCGGCGCTTCAGGGAAAGTCTCCAGGTCATAGGGGAGCCGCAGCGCTGCCACAATGATTGGCGAGCCGTTGCCTACCAGGGCGCGCACCACGGCCGCCTGCCCCGGGTGTGCGCTTGCATTGATCGTACCGACCAGGATGGCGTCATATTTTTCGGCTCGTGCACGCAGCGCGGCCACATCCTCATCCGTAGGGTCCATGGGACATTCGGTCTCGTCTACCTGGAGGTGGTAGGCGCGCAGCTCGTCCGCCAGGCCGATGGTCACATAAGAGGAGGTGTCGGCGGGGGTCAGATCGGCGGGGCGCGGGAGGATTACCAGCAGGCGCTGGTCAGGAGCGAGACGCAGCGGCAGCCAGCCTTTCCGGTCGCGTACCAGGGTGAGGGATTGGGCGGCCGCTTCAAGCGCCAGGTCCTGGTGCTCGCGGCAGCCAATCACCTCGAAGGGTGGGCGCTCCTGAGCGGCCAGCCATTCCTTTAGCGCCAGAATGCGTTTCGCCGAGGAGAGCACTTCGCCAGCATCCAGCAGACCGCGCCGCACGGCGTGCAGCAGCGAGGCATAGATATCGCCGAATCGCGCCGAATGCGAGGCGAGCATCAGCAGATCGGCACCAGCGCGGGCGGCAGCCAGGCATTCTACCGTCAGCTCCGTACCCTGTTCTACGGAGCGCATGTCCAGCGCGTCGGTGACGATCACGCCGGTGAAGCCCAGCTCGCCTCGCAGCAGTTCCTGCAGCACGCGCGGGGAAAGCGTGGCCGGCAGGTCGGCCCCGGCGTGAAGCGCAGGCAGAGCGGCGTGGGCGGTCATCACCAGGCGCGCGCCAGCCTTCACCGCTGCGGCGAAAGGCGGCAGCTCCACGCGGCGTAGGCGCGCTTCATCGAATGGCAGCACGGGAGTGCCGAAGTGGGCGTCTATGTCTGTATCGCCCAATCCGGGGAAGTGTTTGACTGTGGCAGCCACTCCAGCCGCCTGCAGCCCTGCGATCATGGCTGCCCCCAGCCGGCCCACCAGAGCCGGATCCTCGCCGAACGAGCGCACCCCGATCACCGGGTTGCGGGGATTGCAGTTCACGTCCACGACCGGAGCGAAATCCACGTTGACGCCCATGGCGGCCAGCTCGCGGCCGATAGCGGCGCCCACCCGCTGCGCCAGATCGGGCGAGGCGACTGCGCCTAAAGCCATATTGCCAGGGAAAGGTGTGGCTTCGCCGATGGCCGTGAGCTGGCCTCCCTCCTGGTCCGCAGCGATCAACAGGGGCGATTGGCCCGCCTGGCGCACGGCGGATTGAAGGGCGGCGGTCAGCTCGCATACCTGGGCAGGGGTCTCGATGTTCAGGTGGCGGAAGAGAACGACCCCGCCGATGGGATGGCGGCGGACAAGCTCGAGGAACCCGGTGGGCGGCTGTTGACCATCGAAGGAGAGGAGGAATTTTTGCGCAAGCGCGGATTCCAGATCGGATTTCACCTCAGACTCCTGCTGACCCCCACTTAGCCTTTCACCGCACCAGTCAGCCCGCGCACGAAGTATTTTTGCAGCGCGACGAAGAAGACCAGGATGGGGATGACCGTCATGGTAACGCCGGCCGCCACGCCCCGGAAATCGGAGCTGAACATGCCTTGCAGCGCCAGCAGACCGACCGTCAGGGTCTTACGGTCCATCGACTGAAGCATCAGCGAGGGCCAGAGGAAATCGTTCCACTGGTTGACGAAGGTGATGATGGCCACAGTAGCCAGCGAGGGGCGCACGACCGGCAGCAAAATGTCCCACCAAATGCGCAACTCGCTGGCGCCGTCCACTCGTCCGGCGTCGATCAGATCATCCGGTACGGACTTGAACGCCTGGCGCATCAGAAAAATATTGAACACATTCGCCAGGCTGGGGAAGATCAGCGCGGATATGTGGTTATAGTAATGAAACACCTTAACCGCCAATACGTAGCTGGGGATATAGGTGAGCTGTACCGGCACGATATACAGCGCCAGCAGCCCGTAAAAGATCGCGTCGCGTCCGCGGAACTTCATCTTGGCGAATGGGTAGGCTGCCAGCGAGGTGATCAACACGTTGAAGATCACCGTGGTGCCCGCAACAACAATGCTGTTCAGGAAAAAATTGGGCAGAGGCAGGTTGTTCCAAACGCGCACGTAGTTGGCGAAGGTCGGATCCTTGGGGATGAGCTGGGGAGGTACCGAAAAGATTACATCGTTGGGGCCCTTGAAGGAGGTCAGGAACATCCACAGGAAAGGCAACACCATCCCGGCGGCGATGAGGATCAACAAGGCGTACCAGAGGGCGTTGCTCAACGCTCGACGGCGCAGAGCAGCGGTATGGAGGGGCGAGATCGAGGCGTGGCTGAGCTCCATGTCAATCAGACTCCGAGCCGCGCTCAAGCAGACGCATGTTGAGGATCGAGAAGCCCAGGGTGATGACCAGCAGCACGATGGCAATGGCCGATGCGTAACCGGCGTGATTCAGTCGGAAGGCTTCACGCCATAGGTAGAACACCATGGTCACACCGCTGTTGAGAATACCGCCTAGCTGCCCGAACAGCACCAGGATCTCGTTGTAGACTTCGATGGCCGCCAGGCTTGAGATGACCGCCACCAGGGTGATCTGCGGACGCAAGCCGGGGATGCTCACATGCAGGTGCTTTTGCCAGGAGTTGCAGCCGTCGATCATGGCCGCGTCGTACAAATCTTCGGGGATGTTCTGCAAGCCGGCTAGAAAGACCATCATATAATAGCCGACGCCCATCCATACCGTCAGCGAGATGGCGATCGGCAGAGTGAGGGCCGGTTCGGTCAGCCACTGCACCGGCTCCTTGATGGCTCCCAGCCACATAAGTACGCCGTTCAGCAGGCCGCCTTGTGCGTCGAAAAGCCAGCGCCAGATGATACCGACAGCGATACTGCCGCTGATGGCGGGGATGTAATATAACCCGCGGAAGAAGTTGATGCCGGGGAGCTTTCGGTTGACGATGATAGCCAGCGCGATGGAAAGGATGATCAGGATTGGAGTGGCGATCAGATAAATGAACGAGTGCAGCAGGGCCTGGCCAAAGAGCGGCTCGCTGAAAAGGTGCTGGTAGTTCTTGAGGCCGACCCAGACAGGTGGGGTACTGATGTCGAAGTCGGTGAAGCTGTAGTAAACCACCGCAAAGATCGGATAAAGCACGAAGACGGCGATGGCGATCAAAGCCGGCGCAAGGAAGAGATAGGGTGTGAGCGCGGATTTACGGGGCATGGTATCTCCCGGCCTGGAGAGCCAGCCCTCTCCCCGGAGGAAGAGGGCTGGCGGGATGGTTTGGGCTTACTGTCCGATCAGGGCGTTGGCCTTGTTGACCGCGTCGGTCAGTGCCTTCTGCGGATTAACGCCGCCGAACAAGGCGGATTGGACCGCTTGCAGGACGATCTCGTTTACATCCTTAGGTTGGGGGATCTCGGGCATGATGTCGGCCTGTTTGGAGATGAGCTCCTTCGCCAGCGGTTTGGCGTAGTCCTCGATCGCGACCGGTTTGGCGGAAAAGAAGGGATCATCATAAGAAGCCGGGGTCGAGGGGTAAATACTCACGATCTTGGCGAACTCAAGCTGACTGATCGGGTTGGTAAAGAACACCGCCAAAGCGAGGGCTGCCTTGGGGTATTTGGTGTCGGCCTTCACCGACATGGCCATAGAGGTCGGCGCAGTCTTGCCAGACTTGCCGTCAGGCAACGGGGCCACATCCAGGTAGCCGTACAGGCCGGGGTTGTCGGTCCGCACCGTGCGGATGAGCTGCGGTCCGGTCTGGTAGAAAGCGGCATGGCCGGAAGTGAACAGCTCGAGGCCCACACGGTCATCGGTGGTCATCAGGGCGTTGCGGTCGACCAGGTTGTTCTTGACCATGTCCACGTACATTTGCAGCCAGGCCACAGCCTCAGGCGAGTCGAAGGTGAACTTCTTGCCGTCGTCGCTCATCACCTTGACTCCACCCTGGTAGGCCATGTCGCGCAGGAGATCGGTCACGGTCAGGCGGATGTCACAGAGGGTGCCGGTCTTCTCTTTGATGGTCTTGCACAGCGCGGGCAGATCTTCGTATTTCTTGGGGAAGTCTTCGACCTTCAGGCCGGTCTTGTCGTAGATTTGGTGATTGATCAGCTCGATGGCGATAGCCTGATACCAAGGCACCTGGTAACTCTTCCCCCCGACGGTCTGCAGGTTGAACAGACCAGGGAAGTACTGGTCGATTACACTCTGCGGAAGATTGTCGCTCATGCTAAGCAGCTTGCCCTGGGCGGCGAACTCACGCACCCATCCCTCGGTATCGGACAGGTTGGCGACGTCCGGGGCGGTGCCGGCGGCCATGGCATTGCGATAGTCCTGTAAGAAGGTGGCCTGGTGATCCTCCCAATTTACCTTCACACCGGGGTAAGTCGCCTCGAAGCGGGCGATGGTGCTCTTGATGTAATCGTCGAACCATGGCGAGAGGTAGAAGGTCCACAAACTGATCTCAGCGTTCGGTTCGACGCCTTCGATCACCGCCTCAGGATTGGGACCGGGTGTGGGGGTGACCAGCTTTTCGATCACCTGGGTTTGCACCACGAGCTGAGTCTGCACGACCGGAGCCGAAGTGGGGGGCGGCGGCTGGGCTGCGGGGGCGGCGCAGGCGGCCAATATAAAGCTGATAAGCATCAGCAGGGCTAGAACTTTAGTACGCATGATAGTCTCTCCTTGGGATCCTGTCCAGATCCGCATTCTAAAGGAACGAAAATGGT
>DAOTWA010000017.1:0-45175 GCA_034435955.1 Anaerolineaceae bacterium
CTAATGTCTTACAAGGGATACCAGGGAAAAATCGAGTATGACGATGACGCAGGAATCTTTCATGGGATTGTGATCAACACCCGCGATGTGATCACGTTCGAAGGCGAAAGCGTTAAAGAGCTGCGTAAAGCTATTCGCGATGCGATAGATGAATATCTCGATTACTGCTCTCGGAACGGTAAAGAACCGGATAAACCCTATTCCGGCAGATTTCTGATCAGAGTAAAACCCGAGTTGCACAAGATGGTCGCCATGGAGGCCGAGCAGAGAGGAATGACCATGAATAAATTCGTGGCGGAAGCTTTAGAAAAAATCATAACGCCGTGAGCTTTCGATTCGGAAGGCATGGTCAAGTCATATCCTGCCGACCTGCCAGCGCGCGCAGCAGCGTGCTCTGGTCGGCGTACTCCAAGTCTCCGCCCACCGGCAAGCCGCGCGCCAAGCGCGTGATTCTGCCCACGTACGGTTCGAGCTGCTGCTTGAGATACAGCGCGGTTGCGTCGCCCTCCATGCTCGGGTTGGTCGCCAGGATGATCTCCTTCACCGCGCCGTCCTTCACCCGCTCCACCAGCGGGCGGATCTTCAAATCCTCCGGACCGATGCCTTCGATTGGCGAGAGCACCCCGTGGAGCACATGGTAGCGGCCATTAAAACCGCCGGTGCGCTCCAGCACCAGCACGTCCAGCGGCTCTTCGACCACGCACAGCACGCTCTCGTCCCGTTGCGGGTCAGCGCAGATCTCGCATAATTCCCGGTCGATGGTGGTGATATTGAAGCACAGCCGGCAGAAAGTCGTGCCCCGCTTGAGCGCCTGCAGCGCCTCGGCCAATCCCAGCGACAGGTCATCCGGCGCATCCAGCAGGAAGAACGCCAACCGCGAGGCGCTTTTCGGACCGATCCCAGGCAGCCGTTCCAGCGCGGTGATCAGATTCTCGACCGGCGCAGGGAGATTTGGCATGGTCTTTCCAGCCTGACTTTTCTACAATCCCAGGCCGCTCAGCCCACCGGCCAGCGGCCCCAGCTTTTGTTCGGCCAGTGCGCGGGATTGATCCAGGGCCAGGTTAACCGCGCTCAGCACCAGGTCCTGAAGCATCTCGGCGTCGCCGTCCTTCAGCAGTTCCGCATCGATCTCCACCGCCGTGCAGCGCTGATCGCCGGTCATGGTCACCTTGACCGCCCCACCTCCCGCCGATGCCGTAACGGTCTCCTCTTTAAGCTGGGCCTGGGCGGCCTCGAGCTGTTCCTGCATCTTGCGCAGTTGCTGCATCATTCCGCCGCCGGGCATGCCGCCCGCAGGCCGGTTGAAGCCTTTCGCCATATGAATGTCTCCTCTCTCGATTATGCGCCTATTCCTGGTAATCCACCACTTCGCCGCCCATGTCGCGCAGCGCAGCGGCGACCATGCCATCCTCCTCGATGGTGATATCCTCCGGCATACCGCCGGTCTTCCCCGAGGCGATCACGCAGCGGATGGGCAGCTTTGCTCCCAAAACCTGTTCCAGCGCCTTCTCGGTCAGCGCCAGGTTGTTGCCGTTCTCCATCTTTCCCTTGAGCAGTTCGGTGCTGAATCCAAGCACCAGCACCCCGTCTTTGATGCCCAGCAGCCGACAGGAATTGAGCAGCGCCTCGGTTTGCGTGCGGCTCTTCTTGACCTGCGCTTTAATCCGCGCCCAATTCTGCTTCACCGTCTGAAAGCTGATAGGTCCTTCGGAGATTTGCGCAGGTTCATCTGGGCGCGCCTCCGGCAGCGCCGCCTCTGATTTGACAGCGGGGATCGTAGGCGCTTTTGGACCCTTCGCTTCCGGGGATATGACTGTTTTATCCGCTTCGGCAGCGGTATTTTGGGGTGGCGGCGCGTTGGCTGCTGAAGGGACGGCTGGGGCCGCCGGCCTTTCCAGATGCGCCGGGCGTGGCGCCGGGGTCGTCGCGGCTGCATCCAGCGGGGGGCTGGACGGCTTCTCGACCACCGATTCGGCCAGCGCCAGCTCAAGCGGCAAAGCGGGCTGCCAACCGCCGCGCAGGTCGGTGGCGGCCTCATTGAAAGCGCGCATCACCTCCAGCAGGCGCGGAACCTCGAATAACGCTGCCTGCCTCGCCATGGTCGCGCGTTGCTCCTGAGTGGCCTCCACCTGATCGGCGTTGCCCATGCGCACCAGCAGCAGGCTGCGCAGGTATTCAACCAGCTGGCGGGCGAGCTGGCGTGCATCCGCGCCGGCATCCAGGGCGGCGTGCAGCCGTTCCAGCCCCCTGGCTGCGTCGCGCTCCAGGATGGCATCCACCAGGTCCACCACCACCTGGCTGGTAGCGGTGCCGAGCACTTCCTGAGTCTCTTTCAGGCTGATCTTCTTCCCCAGCGATGAAAGCTGGTCGAGCAGCGAGATCGCGTCGCGCAGGCTGCCGGTGGCCTGGCGCGCGATCAGGGTGAGCGCCTCCGGCTCAGCCTTCAGGCCTTCTTCCTTGCAGATCTCTTTCAGCCGGGCGACGATCTCAGGCACCGGGATGCGCCGGAATTCGTGCCGCTGGCAGCGCGAAAGCACCGTGGCTGGGATTTTGTGCACCTCGGTGGTAGCCAGGATGAAGATAGCGTGCGGCGGCGGCTCCTCTAGCGTCTTCAACAGCGCGTTGAAGGCCGCTGAGGACAGCATGTGCACTTCGTCGATGATGTAGACTTTGAATTTCCCCTGGGTGGGTGCAAAGTTGATCTTCTCGCGCAGGTCGCGCACATCCTCCACGCTGGTGTTCGAGGCCGCATCGATCTCGATCAAATCCAGGAAGCGTCCCTCGTTGATCGCCACGCAGATGTCGCAGTGATTGCAGGGACGCGCGGCGGGGTCGGGGTCGAGGCAGTTGACTGCCTTGGCCAGCAGGCGCGCGGTGGTGGTCTTGCCAGTCCCGCGTGGTCCGGCGAACAGATAGGCGTGTCTGATCTGCTCGTTGGCCACGGCGTTGCGGAGCGTCTGGGTCACGTGCTGCTGGCCGACGACCTGGTCCCATTGTTGTGGGCGCCACTTGCGATAAAATGCCTGAGACATAACTCTGTGCTCGTTGGGTTGCGGGTGAACCTTACCTGCCGGTTGAAACCATGGCAATCGTACCCCTGGCGCTCAACCGGAAAGGGCGCCAAGAATGCGCGCCGCCTCACGTTCCGGGTCGAGCGGCCGGAGGTGAAAACGCGGCAGGGGCGTCTGCAAATTGTAACTCAAAATCCTGCCGTTTAGCTTTTCGATCTCGGCCTTGAATCGTTCGAAAGCTCTACGCTGAAGGGCGGCTTCGCCCGCTGAGCCGCTGGCCCCCGCCCAGTCGCTCGCCAGGGCCTTTCGAGCGGCCTGGCACTCGGCCTCGATCTCCCGACGCAGCTCGATCCAAGGCAGGCTAAAGCCGTGGACGCGCAGCAGATGTCCGGCCATGCGCCAGGCCGGGTCCACCAGGGGCTCATCATCCAAATTCAACGGCTGGCCGGCGCCGGGCAGATGGTCGAAACGCCCGTCCTGCATGGCCTGGCGAATGCGTTGTTCGGCGATCCACTCGATGGCGTCCATGCTACTGGATGCGGTAAGTGGCGCGGATGTTCCCCTGGTCGTCCATCAGGGTCACCACGTCATTGGATTGCCAGACCGGAGCGTCGCGTCCCCAGTACAGATCGATCACCGTATCGGCGCCCGCGGCGGTGTGCACCTGCACGGCGCCATTGGCGTTTAGCGTCAGACCGGGGAAGGTGTACACGTTGCCCTTCCCGTCCTCCAGCTTCCAGTTAGCCAGCAGCACTGGTTTTTGGCTCTGGTTCTTGATCACCACCACCTCGTCTTTCAGGCTGCCGACGCCGAAGACGTTGGTGATCGCCATGGAGATCTCGCCGGGCAGGGGAGTAGCCTGCGTCGCAGCCTTTTGCGTTACGGTGGAGGTCGGGGAGCGGGTCGTCTGGAGGGCAGACGGTGTGGGCAGCGGCGTCGGTTGATGGGTACGGCCCCAGATCCACAGCACCGCCAACGTGGTGCAGGCCGAAACCAGAACGTTTAAAGCCAGGTAAAACAGAAGACGTTTCCATTGGCTCATCTGGGCAATCCTGTAGATTGAATCATAGCATATTCCCTCTATTGCGACAAAAGGCTGGCGGCGAGTCAATGCCCGTTTATACCATCTTTGCGGTGGCTGTCGGTGTGCCTGCCCACGAACTGATTGCGCGCCTGCCAGGGCTTTAGGGGGCGGCGTGGGCCGCGATCGCTACAGCATACGGCATCCAGATTACCGGTCCCCACCCTGATGGATTTCTTCTGTCCGATGGATGCGCCTGCGGAAGCGTTGTACAATAGGGTGCAAACAGGAAGGATGTGAAGTGCCTTATATTATTGACGGCCATAATCTGATCCCCAAGATCCCCGGGATGAGTCTGGGAGCTCTCGATGACGAATTGGAGCTGGCGCAGCGCCTGCAAGCCTTCTATCGATTGCAGCGCAAGCCCGTTGAGGTTTATTTTGATCGAGCTCCGGCAGGGCGGCAGGGCTCTCGAAAGGTTGGGTCGGTAACGGTACATTTTGTGCGCGAGGGCCTCACCGCCGATGAAGCCATCCGCCATCGCCTGCGGCGGCTGGGAGGGGATGCGCGCAATTGGACGGTGGTCAGCTCGGATCACCAGGTGCAAGCGGAAGCGCGCGCCGTCCACGCCAGAGTGCTCACCTCAGAGCAATTCGCCCAGCTTCTGGCCAGGTCCGAGCCGGGGGTCGAGGAAAGCAAGCCCGCTGCCAGCGGCGAAGATGTGCAGCGCTGGCTGGAAGAGTTCGACCGGGAACAGAAGCGGAAATCCCCCGATCTCTAATCTGATTTTAATGATAAATTGACAAATTTGGTGTATATTATCCTCTAAGACACCTTTCCTTACTGGTATGTGTGGTGTCCTCCACTGGATGGCCTGGATACGCACGTCCCCCCCGTGCTGATTTAGTGCCTCTGGTGGCATTCCCTCCCTGAAGACCACCAGGCATGTCCCCCCCATGCCTGGTGGTCACATTTTATCGATTTTATATCCGCTTGCGGTTATAATTACATTGTGGATCAGGGCGGATTGAATTCGGGTGTCCTATGACCGTTCAATGTACGCTGGTTCCCTCGCGCGAACATACGATGAACGACCATCCTGAGAATTCGGCCCGCTTCGCGAAGCTCGGGAACCTGAAGAAACTGCGCTTTCGTGAGCCGGTTTCCTGGCTGGATGCCGAACCGGCGTCGATGGCGGATTTGATGCGCGTCCATGACCCTGCATTTTTGAAGGAACTCAAAGAGGAATCAGCGCGAGGGCCGGCTGTTATCGATCCGGCTCCAACTTACGTCACCCGCGGTTCATGGGAGGCGGCCTTGATGGCCGCAGGTGGAGCGGTCGCCTGCACACGCGCCGTCCTGGAAGGATCGGCCTCCTCGGCCTTTGCCATCGTGCGACCGCCCGGCCACCACGCCGAGCCGGACCGCGCGATGGGTTTTTGCCTGCTCAACAATATCGCCGTCGCCGTGCGCTCGGCGATGGAGCAGGGTATAAGCAGCGTCTTGATCGTAGATTTTGATGCCCATCACGGCAACGGCACCCAGGCCGCTTTCCTCCACGAAGGCCGCGTGGCCTTTATTTCAACTCATCAAGGGGGGATTTATCCAGGCAGCGGTAAGCTGGAGGACGCACCTCACGCTCGCGGTCGGATCGTCAACCTTCCCCTGCCTGCCTATGCCGGAGACGGCGTCTACGCTCAGGTGATGTCACAGGTGATCCTTCCGATGGCTGAGCGCGTCCGCCCGGAAATGGTTTTCATATCCGCCGGGTTTGATGTCCATTGGGACGATCCAATTACCGCCCTGGGACTTTCCATCACCGGTATTTTTCACCTGTGCCAGGGGCTGGTCTTTCTGGCCCAGCAATTCTGTCAAGGGAAGATCGTTTTTGTCCTCGAGGGGGGCTACGATCCGGATACGCTTTATGAAGGTTCTCGGGCGGTATTGGCTGCTCTGGCCAATGAAGGCAAGACGCCCGATTCGAGCGGGTCTTCTCCTTTTCCCGAGCCGGACGTCAGCCTGCTGTTATCCTATGCGCGCGAGCTTCACCGCTTGTAATTTGATTCGAAGAAATATGCGCTCATAACGCGGCGGAGAACGGTTACGGGGTCCACTGGCCGATCTCGCTCCAGGCGTAATCGAGGTGGGAGGCCAGGTTTTCCCCCAGCTTCTTGCGCACCTGCCGTCGTATTGCCAGCATCAGCTCCAGCCCACCGATCTCATTCAGCCGCGTGCCGATCTGTCGGGCGCGTATGTGGCGGCACTGCGCGTTGAATCCCATCCCGGGGCGCTCGGAGAGGAAATCCTCGTTGCGCCCGATGCGAATCAGCTCCTCGGCCAGCCTGTCCACCTCCTGGCGCTGATGCGGGTTCAAGCGCACCTTACCCCCGCCGAACAAATTGCTCAAGAATCCCATCGAGCAGCTCCTTGGATTGAAATTACTGTTTGATCAATATGATCATATCATCTTTCTGACCTTCATGGGCCTTATTTTTGGTCTCCTTTTTGGGGTATAATTAGGACAATATAGGTTATATATGGAAACATATTCCCTTCCCGAAGATACGCACGTTTTATCGGTCCATCTCCAGGTCGCCGATCTGGAACGCGCGCTGCTCTTCTATCGTGATTTGGCTGGGTTCAAAGAAGTGGATCGCGGCGGAGGAAAGGCTTACCTGTCTGCTTCAGGCCAGCCCCCCGCTCTGATCCAACTGAGCGAACTGCCCGGCGCCCGCCCGAAGCCGCCACGCACCACCGGCCTGTACCACGTGGCCGTGCGCCTGCCATCCGAATACGAGCTTGGCCGGCTGCTGCGCCGCTTGCAGGAGCAGGAATGGCCTCTGCAGGGCGCGGCGGACCACCACGTCAGCGCCGCTGTCTACACCGCCGACCCCGACGGCAACGGACTGGAATTCTACGCGGACCGTCCACGCGAGACCTGGCGTCAGATGGACGGCTCGATCCAGATGGCAACCGAGCCGCTGCAGTTGCGCGGCGCCCTGGCCAAGGGTCTCTATGACGAGACAACCTGGCGAGGAATCGCTGCAGGAACCGACATCGGCCACGTCCATCTACATGTCTCCGATCTAGAAAAGGCGCGGGCCTTCTATCATGACAGGATTGGCCTCGACGTGACCCAGGATGGATACCCGGGCGCGCTGTTCCTCTCGGCCGGAGGTTACCACCACCATGTGGGTCTGAACATCTGGGCCGGTCGCGGCGCCCCTCCGCCACCGCCCGATTCGGTCGGGTTGCTCTCATTCACCCTTGAGATACCCAATGCAGAGGGTTTTCTGATGTTGGGCGAGCGCCTGCGCGCAGGAGGCATACCCGTGGAGGTGGACGACGGGCGGATGCGCGTTCGCGACCCCGACGGCAACCTCCTGGTGCTGGCATGCGATAGCCGGCAATCCTAAGCGTAACGGCGTGGTCATTGCGCAAACTACAAATTGCACCTTTTCATTCTTGACAGCCTGTGGTGCGTGTCTATAATAGAATCAAATGTCAGGCATGAGGTTCGCGTTTGTGATCGTGTGCATCTGTTCGGGGCGGGGCGGCTAGCCTCTGCCTCGCGATCCGGCGCGAAGAGCGACTCATAGCCAGTTGACGCAGGCAGCGGGCGGCCCCGCGAAAAGGTTTTTCCAGGCGGCGCCGGCGCTGTTTTTTTTGCGCCAACTGGCTATTTATTTTAAGGTTTCCGCAGGTGCAACGGTGTGATTTCATTCTGCGGGGGACATAGAAGAGAAGGAGCACTTATGAAAATCGCTCAAGATGTGACCGAGCTGATCGGCAATACACCCCTGGTGCGCCTAAACCGCGTCACCGAGGGCTGCCCGGCCGAGGTCGTCGCCAAGCTGGAATTCTTCAACCCTGCCCATTCGGTCAAAGACCGCATTGGCGTTGCCATGATCGAGGCCGCCGAGCGCGACGGCAAAATCGGCCCTGATACCATCATCCTCGAGCCAACCAGCGGCAATACTGGCATCGCTTTGGCCATGGTGTGCGCCGCCCGCGGCTATAAGTGTGTGCTGACCATGCCTGAAACGTTCAGCGTCGAGCGCCGCATGCTTCTGCGCGCCTACGGAGCCGAGTTGGTGCTCACCCCGGGCGCCGAAGGCATGCCCGGAGCGGTGCGGGTGGCCGAAGAAATGGCCGCCAAGGACCCGCGGTACTTTATCCCCCAGCAATTCTCCAACCCCGCCAACCCGGAGATGCACCGCCGCACCACTGCCGAGGAGATCTGGCGCGATACCGACGGCCGCGCCGACGTGCTGGTGGCCGGCGTCGGCACTGGCGGCACGATCACCGGCGTTGGTGAGGTGATCAAAGCGCGCAAGCCGTCCTTCCGCGTGGTCGCCGTGGAGCCTGACGCATCGCCAGTGCTCTCGGGCGGCCAGCGTGGCCCCCATCCACTTCAGGGCATTGGCGCCGGCTTCATCCCGCAGGTGCTCAACACGCGCATCTACGATGAGATCATCCGCGTCAAGGCTGAAGAGGCCTTCGCCACCGCTCGACGCGTGGCCAGAGAGGAAGGCCTGCTGGTGGGGATATCCTCTGGAGCAGCGCTCTGGGCAGCATTGCAGGTGGCCCACCGTCAGGAGAGCGCCGGCAAACTGATCGTGGTGATCGTCCCTTCGTTTGGGGAGAGGTATCTGAGCACACCCTTGTTTGCCGATCTGGCTGATGAGGAAGGCAGGTAGTCATGGAAAACGTGATGGAGACGGAAGTCGATCTCGGCTCTTTTACCCTGGAACGGCGCATGGGGCTGCTGAAGACCCTTCGCGAGGATATCCGCTCCGTGTTCGAGCGCGATCCGGCGGCGAGAAGCCCGTTAGAGGTGCTCCTCGCTTATCCGGGATTGCACGCCGTGTGGGGACACCGCCTGGCTCACTGGTTGTGGACGCACAGGCTCAGGCTGCTCGCGCGCTGGTTTTCCCATTTCATGCGCGCACTGACGGGTATTGAAATCCACCCTGGGGCTCGCATCGGGCCTCGATTTTTTATCGACCATGGTATGGGCGTGGTCATCGGCGAGACGGCCGAGATCGGCGCAGATGTGACCCTCTATCATGGCGTTACCCTGGGCGGCGTCAGCCTTCACAAGGGCAAGCGCCATCCCACCCTGGCCGACCGCGTGGTGGTGGGAGCCGGGGCGAAAATCCTCGGACCAATCACCATCGGTGAGAACAGTCGCATCGGCGCCAATGCTGTGGTGGTAAAGTCTGTTCCGCCGAACTCGGTGGTGGTGGGGGTGCCCGGTCAGGTGGTCACGCGCAGCAAGGAACGCCGGGCCCACTCCAGCCCCGATCTGGAGCACGGCCAGTTACCGGACCTGGTGGGGGTCACCCTCGCCGCGCTGCTCAGGCGCGTGGAGAAGCTCGAACAACGTGTGGATGTACACGAGAACGGCGGCCTGCCCCATCCACCCGAACGCGGCGTCTGGCAGGGGGAAGATTTTTCGATCTGAAACTGAATACGATTGAGAATGCGATCTCTGCCTGGAAAGAGGGGCGGGGTCAGCCCCCGTCCCTCGATACGTTGAGCGTTTTTTTGCCGAATCATTTTCGCCTTTGGGCTTCCTATTCACACTGTCCATGACAGCCTTGCGGTAAAATTACTCAATTCTTTCTGGTGAACTTATAATTGCCGGCTATCATCCGGTTGGAGGAGAACATGTACAAAACACATACCTGCGGGGAACTGCGCGCTTCCCACGTCGGCCAGACGGTTACGCTGGCGGGATGGGTGCATCGCTACCGCGATCACGGCGGGGTAACCTTCATTGACCTGCGCGACCGCTTCGGGCTGGTGCAGGTGGTTGCCAATCCGACCATATCCAAAGAAGCCGCCGAGCTGGCATCCGAATTACGCTATGAGTGGGTCGTCCAAGTGAGCGGGCTGGTGCGCCGTCGGCCGGCTGGAGCTGAAAACCCCAACCTCCCCACCGGGGAAATCGAAGTCGAGGCTCACCAGTTACGCGTGCTCAATCCCGCCAAACCGCTCCCATTCATGATCAACAAGGATGAGGATGTCGACGAGAACTTGCGTTTGAAATACCGCTACCTCGACCTGCGCCGCGAACGCATGCGCCGCAACCTGGAGCTGCGCCACCGCGTGGTCAAGTTCATCCGCGATTACCTGGACGCCCGCGGCTTCCTCGAGATCGAGACCCCCATCTTGTTCAAGACCACCCCCGAAGGAGCGCGGGACTACCTGGTGCCCTCTCGGCTGCACCCCGGCGAGTTTTACGCCCTGCCGCAATCGCCCCAGCAGCTCAAACAGCTCCTCATGGTCGCCGGCATCGAGCGCTACTTCCAGATCGCGCGGTGCTTCCGCGATGAGGACCAGCGCGGGGACCGTCAGCCCGAATTCACTCAGCTTGACCTGGAGATGTCCTTTGTCGAGCGTGAGGACGTGATGAGTCTGATCGAAGGCATGTTTACGGAAATGGTCGCTCAGGTCGTCCCCCACAAGCGCCTGCTGGCCAGCCCCTGGCCGCGACTCAAATACCAGGAGGCCATGGACCGTTTCGGCAAGGACAACCCCGATATCCGCTTCGGCCTAGAGCTCAAGGACATCACCGATCTGGCGGCCGGCTCGGGTTTCAAGGTCTTCGAGGATACGGCCGCTTCGGGCGGCCACGTGCGCGGCCTGAACGCTAAAGGCCTGGGTCATTACTCGCGCAAACAAATCGACGAATTGACCGAAATGGCCAAACAATGGGGCGCCAGGGGCCTGGCCTACCTGGCCCTCGATCCATCTGGAGAGATGCGCTCTACTTTTGCAAAATTCCTGCCGCAGGAAAAGCTGCAGGCATTGCTCTCTCGATTGGAGGCCGTCCCCGGCGATCTACTGGTGTTTGTTGCCGACCGCCCGGCGGTGGTCTATGATGTACTCGGCCGCCTGCGTGTGCACTTCGGCGATGTGCTTGGCCTGCGCGATCCGAACGTGCTCGCCTTCTGCTGGGTGATCGATTTTCCCTACATGGTGTGGAGTGAGGAAGAGCAGCGCTGGGATCCCAGCCACCACCTGTTCACGGCGCCCATGCCTGAAGACATCCCTCTGCTGGATACCGATCCTGGCAAAGCGCGTGGGCAGCAGTACGACCTGGTGCTCAACAACTACGAGGTCGGCGGAGGCTCGATCCGTATCCATGACCGCAAGCTGCAGGAAAAAGTCTTCAAGCTGATTGGTCTGCGGCCTGAAGTGGCTCAGGAGCGCTTCGGGCATATGCTGGAAGCCTTCGAGTACGGTGTGCCGCCCCACGGCGGCATCGCCCCGGGCATTGACCGCATCTGCATGATCCTGGCCGACGAGCCCAACATCCGGGAGGTGATCGCCTTCCCCAAGAATCAGGTTGCCCGCGACGTGATGGGCGGCGCCCCTTCTCCGGCCGATCCACAGCAGCTCAAAGAGCTGCACATCAAACTCGACCTGGAAGATAAATAAGGGCGATTTACGCACGCCTGTTGATAAAAAAGTGGGCGGCCCGGGCCGTCCACTTTTACTTCATCCGGCAGATCCCCTTATCCCAGCCGGATCCACGGCCGTGGCACGACGCTGAACGGCCAGGGAATGGCGAAAAGCACGATTAATATCGACAGGCTGAAGAGAAGCGCGGCAATGCGGTGTCGCGATGCTTCCGCCTGCGCGTTGCGCGAGATCGCGCTGCCGGCATGCGCGATCAGCACCGCCAGAAGCAACAAGCCGATGTGGACAACGCCGAAATAACGCTCGACCGGATTTTCCAGACCCGCGCCGAGGCTGGTCAGGAAGGCGCGCGTGATCGGGCTGGCAAAGAAGTACAGGATCAAGCCGACCAGCACCTGCAGATCGAATAACGAGGTGAAGAGCGTCCCCGCCCGACGGTCGGCTGCCGTCCAGGGTCGTCTGCCCAGCCAGCCGCGGTAGGCGCGCACCAGAGCATAGGCCGCCGCCAGGATCACCAGCCAGCGTAGGAATGAATGGATTGTTATCAATAGAGAATACATCTTTGATCCCGACAAAAGGTTTTCGTCTGATCTCAAGAAACAGCCTTACAGGATCATCATAAAGGTCGATGGTGGCGGAGATCAATCCATCAGAAGGATGATTGTGAAATGATCCTCTTGACAAATCAATTCAAGTTTATATAATACAAACTAGTTTGTAATACAAACTATAAGAGGAGAAATGATATGCACGATCCGGTCAAAGATGCAACCCGGCGCACATTGCGCTACTGGTATGTGGATGGCCTGGCGGAGATGGCCGCAGGTTTGATTTTGATCCTGTCAGCGGTTTATTATGTGCTGGTCTTCTTTTTTGGCAGTCGTCGTCCTACCGCCCTGGCGATCGGTATTGGCGAGCCCATTTTACTGGTGTTCGCCATCTGGCTCGCGCCCAGGCTGGTAGCCCGCTTGAAGGAGCGCATCACCTATCCGCGCACCGGTTATGTCACCTACCGCCGCATGGAGCGGCGTCAGCGGATCGTTCGCGTCATTTCGACGGGCCTGCTGGCTGCTCTGATGGGCTTTGCCTTCAGCCTGCTCTTCCGCCGGATATCCGCCAACTGGATACCGATCATCACCGGGGGACTGGTTGCGTTGCTCACCGTTTGGTTTGGAATTCGCTTTGACCTGGCGCGCATGTATGTCCTGGCGGTCTTTACTTTCCTCCTGGGTCTGATCACTGCATATTTGAATTTTCCAGATTTACTCAGCAGCACCTTTTTCTTCGGCTCATTGGGATTGGGCTGGCTGATCTCCGGAGGCGCCACCCTGTATCTCTACCTGCGCAGCACTCGACCCACCTTAGAGGAGGGGATGTGAATCTGGTCATTCGCCAGGCCGCCGGATTAGACCGCCTGATCCACGAACCGGCGCGGCTGATGATCGTCAGCCTGCTATATGCCGTGGAAAAGGCTGACTTTCTCTACCTGCTTAACGAAACGGGCCTAACCAAGGGCAACCTGTCGGCTCACCTATCGAGACTGGAGGAAGCTGGCTACGTGAACATCGAGAAAACCTATCGGGGAAAGCTGCCCCTGACCCTCATCAGCCTCACATCGACTGGCCGGGAGGCCTTCGAGACCTATCGCCGGCAGCTCGAAAAAATCGTTGCAAGTCTATCGGAGGAAAATACCTGATGGAACCCGCCATCCGCACGCAGGGCTTGACCCGCGACTTTGGTTCTCTGCGCGCCGTCGATCATCTGGATCTGGAAGTACGGCGCGGTGCCCTGTTCGGTTTCCTCGGCCCCAACGGCGCCGGGAAAACCACCACCATCCGCCTGCTGCTGGGCTTGATTCATCCAACCGACGGGCGGGCCTGGGTGTTGGGCAACGAGCTGCCCGCTCAAGCCGATCAGGCCCGCATGCGATGCGGAGCCTTGCTGGAGCACACCGGCCTGTACGAACGGTTGAGCGCAGCCGACAATCTGGAGTTCTACGGCCGCGTCTGGCGCATGACGTCGAACGAGCGCCGCGCTCGTTCCAGGGAGCTGCTCACCCGTTTCGGGCTGTGGGAACGGCGCGGGGAGGCCGTAGGAAGCTGGAGCCGCGGCATGAAGCAGAAACTGGCCATCGCCCGCGCGCTGCTCAACCGCCCGGAGGTGCTCTTCCTGGACGAGCCGACCTCCGGACTGGACCCGGTGGCGGCTGCCGCCCTGCACGAGGATCTGCTCGGCTTGGCTGGCGGGGATGGGGTGACCATTTTTCTCACCACTCATAACCTGGCCGAGGCTGAAAAGTTGTGCGACGAAGTGGCTGTTATCCGTCAGGGCCGCCTGGCGGCGGTCGGCGCACCGGCGGAATTGCGCGCGCGCAGTGGCGCTCCGCGTGTCGAGATCAGCGGGCATGGTTTTACAGGAATCATGATCGACCAATTGCGCGCCCGCCCCGAAGTCGCCCGCGTGGAACTGTCCGAGGGCGGGCTAAAGATCGAGTTGCGTCAGGCGGGCGATGCGGCCCCGCTGGTAGCCCTGCTGGCCGCCTCAGGCGCTCAAATCGAGGAGGTGCGCAAGGGCGCTCCCAGCCTGGAAGAAGCTTTTCTTGATCTGGTGGAGGAAAAATCGTGATCACCGATATCCTTACGGTCTTGTGGAAAGAGTTCAAAGAAATCTTTTTACAACGCGGGAGCCTGCGCGGAGGGTTTTTCAGCGTCCTGCTGTTGTTGTTCGTCGTGGGCGTCTTCCTGCCCTTTCAAGCTGGACGGGCCTGGGTGGAAAATCCGTTATTCCTTATTACCTGGTCCTGGCTGCCGCTCTTTCTGGTGATGGGCGTGGTGGCCGATTCGGTGGCCGGTGAGCGCGAGCGCCACACCCTCGAGACCTTACTGGCCAGCCGGCTGCCTGAGCGCGCCATCCTGTTCGGCAAGCTGGGCGCGGCGGTTTTGTACGCCTGGGGCACCACCGCGGCCGGAATGTTGCTCGCCCTGGCGACCGTGAATGTGACCGCTCACAGTGGCAGCCTGCTTCTTTATCCCTTGCCGATCGCGGTCGGCGGGCTGCTGCTCAGTCTGCAGGGAAGCCTGTTGATGGCCTGCCTGGGCATCCTGGTGTCGCTGCGCGCGGAGACCGTGCGTCAGGCTTACCAGCGCCTGAGCGCAGGTTTTCTGATTTTGTGGTTTGTTCCGATGCTGGGCCTGCAGTTTATGCCAGCCGAAGCGAAGGCCGGAATGATCTCGGCGCTCTCGGATATGGAAGCCACGAGTGTGATTTTAGCGGTTGGCTTGTTCCTGTGCGTGATCGATGGCGTATTGTTAGCGCTGCTCCTGTCCCGCTTCAACCGTCAGCGGCTGGTCCTTGGGTGACTGGTTGTAACGGACGCCTTGGACATTCCCATCCCGGTGGTCAGGGTCTCAGCAGGCAAACAGACTGATACCCTGTTGCGTATATGAGCCTTTCCACCCGCCAGAGTCCTCCAGGCATATGCAACGTGGTTGTATGGTTCCGTGGAGGTAGACCTGATCAGGCCGGCGCTAAGCGGCTTCTTCATCGGCGAAGGTTCAGGCAGGGCCACAGTTGACCCGCCACCCGCGGCTCAACGTTACAGCGCGGAAAGTTGCGGCAGTTCGGGCAGCCTGAATCGGGGCCTGGATTGAGCGGGTACCGTTAGGGAGCTAAGATGAAATCGATCGGCCCCGCGTCGGTCTGATTGCCCGCCCGGTCAAAGACCTTTACCATCAGGCTGTGCTTGCCCTGCGTCGCTGCTGACCAAGGATAGTTATAGGGCGCATCGCCAAGTATGGCCGTCAGCCGGCCGTCGAGGTAATATTCCACCCGGGCCACGCCGACGTTATCGCTTGCCATGATCTGGAAAACCGGCGGTCGCCCAGGAGAGAGGACGAGCTTTTCACCGCTGGATGGCTCCACGATCTTCGCGATTGGCGGGGTATTATCAACCGTAACCTGAATCGTGGCCATCTCTACCTGCTGATCGCGGCTGACGACCAGCAGCCTGACCGCGTACAGGCCGTCCAGGCTGGTCGTATCCCACGAAGCGAGCAGGCCCTCATTCACCGGCTTGTTTCCGTCCGGCCCCACCTGTTCCCAGGCACGCGGATTCAAGCCTTGCCCGACCTGAATGCGGTAATAACCGAAATTCTTGCCGGCGGCCGTACCGGTGATGTTCACCTTACCGCGCACGACGGCGAACAAATCAGGGGTGGTGATGTGCGCGTCTGGAGAAGGCGGAGGCACCTGGATGGCATCATAATCCCTGGGCGGAGCGGGGATGCCCGCTTCGCGGGCCCAATCCTGCGCCTCGGGCGGCACGCTCATGTATACCCGCGTGTCCACCAGCTCGGGCGGGGTGAAGACCGTTGCCAAGCGCCCCGTCTCCCGGTTGATTTGATAGCTGCGGTAAAGCGTATCGGTATGGGTCGGTTCGTTTCCTTGCAGGAAGACCTCGTTCACCACGTTGGGGCAATCCTGGGTGGGCAGCAACCCGGATGGGTCGCACACCTCGACAGTGCTCACGCCGGGCGGCGCACTCCAGCCCTCCGCCGGAAGATCACGGCTGGCGTACTGGATGACTGCGCGCCACAGACCCGCCGGGAGGCGCAAATCTACCCGGCCGGCGGAATCCCCAAACCAAACCGCAACCAAACGCTGAGGGGTGTAGCCGATCGTCCAGGCATCCTGCCGGTCGGCGGTCTGGCCGAGTTTTACGCCCGTCGGGCGGCCGACTTCAAGCACATTCGGATGTCCCAGGCTGGGCCAGCGCGCGGTCTCGTCGCTCAGGACGTTGTTTACCAGGTAGGCGAGCGGCCCGCTCAGCACCGTGCGCTGCTGCGGTACGCTCCAATCGGAACTATCGACGCCATCCAGGCTCTCGACCCTCAGGACGGTAGCCGAGACCAGCCGGTGCGGTGTGGTCTCCTCTCCAGCCAGCACCCCACCGGCGGCGAACACACCGTAAGCCTGAGCCGCTTCGACCAGGTGAACCTCCCCACCGCCGTAAATCATCCGTTCCGTGCCATCGTCTAAACCACTCAGGCCAAGCTGCCCGGCTAACTGCCAGACGCTGCTGGCTCCGTATTGCGCCAACGTCTCGGCGGCCGGCGCGAGATAGTCGTTGTCCATGGCGATGCGCACCCGCACCGGACCGTGGAATTTGCCGTCCGGATTGGTCTGGCCGGTCAACGACACGGGCAGACTGGCAGGGACATCCCACACCAGGCTGGCGGGCGACATGCCGCGGGCGAAGCCGGTCAGATATACGAATGGTGTAAGCAGCGAGCCGGGCGGGCGCCCCGCGAAGAACTCACCGCCGGCGTATTCACCCTGATCTGCACGGGTTTCCCCGACCAGCGCGAGGATCTGGCCGCTGAGCGGGTCAAGGACCTCGGCCGAAGCGGCCAGCGTCGGCGATGAAGGAGACGCTCCTGGCGGCAGAGGGGGAAGCCAATCAGCGGCGGAGCAATCGCTCCCATCCGGCGCCTTGATATCGCGCTCGTCGTTTGCGGCGCGCAGCAATTGGGTCCTCAGCGCGCACACGGTCTGCATTTGCAGGTCGTAGTCCAGCGTGGTGATCACCTTCAAGCCGCCGCGTTCCACCCGCCGGCTGCCATAATGCGCAGCGACCTGCTCCAGAGCCAGGCGGGTGAGGGCGGGGGCCGGATTCGCGGGCGCCTGCGGCTCTTTATTGAACTGCATGCCGGCCAGCTCTTGGGCAGCCGACATGTACTCCTCCACGCTCAGCGCGCCCTGGGCCAGCAGCCGAGCGAGCAGCATCTGCGCGCCTTCGCGTGCGGCGATCGGAGCGTCGAGCGGGTTCAGTGAAGGCGCCTGCGACACTGCCGTCAGCAACACGGCCTCGGCCAGGTCGAGCTGGGCGGCCGAATGACCCAGATAGACCTGAGCGGCGGCATCCGCGCCGTAAGCGAGGTGGCCGTAATAGGCGCTATTCAGGTACCATTCGAGCACTTTATCTCGCCCGAAGGATGCGGTAAGCTGCGCGGCCAGCAGGCGCTCGCGGAAATCCTTGCGCCATCCGGGGGCTTCGTTTTCCAGCAGCAGATCGGCAGCCAGGCGCTGGGCGAGCGTCTGGCTCCCGGCGAGGCGGAAGCCTGGATTTGACCAGAAGTCCGGTTCGAGGGCTGCGACGGTTACCCGGACCAGTTGAGGAGAGAGGTGCACCGGCAGACTCTCGTCCAGCGGCAGGTAGCGCCGTTGCGTCCCGGGGTTCTCCAGGGTCAGCAGTAAATGTTGACCACTGCGGTCGTACAGGCGGGTTGGCTGGAGGAACAAGCCGTTCGGCGGCTCGAGCAGCGCTGACACTTTTTGGAGGGACGGCAGGTCCGTGGTCACCGAAGCGTAGACGGCCCCTGCCAGCAGCAACGTTGCGCCGATGGCCAGGACCAGCAGCATCCCCAGCGCAAGTCCGGCCCTGCGCCAGCCGCGAGCGGCCGCCTCACGCCCGCGCATTTCGCGGGCGTGGTGCCGTTTCACAACCAGGTACGTGTCCAGTTTGCGCATATTTGTGCGCATGATTGGATAAACTGAACGCCAGCTTTCTGCGGAAGTATGCCCCGATTATAGTGGATTTCCCCGCCCGGAGGTTCTGCGCGTGATCGCATCCGCCATGCGCGCCACGCGCACCATGAAGCCCACATCGTGCACCCTGACGATATCGGCGCCGCGGGCGATGCCGATGGCCACAGCCGCAGCTGTACCTTCCAGGCGCTCCTCGGGCGGCAGGTCGAGGGTGTAGCCGATGAACGACTTGCGCGACGGTCCCAGCAGCAATGGGAAGCCCAATGCGCGCACCTCCCCCAGCCGGTCGAGCAGCTCCAGATTTTGCTCGACGGTTTTGCCAAAGCCGATGCCCGGGTCGAGGAGGATACGCTCGTCGCACACCCCAGCCGCGCGGGCGACGGCCACGCTTTCCATCAGCTCGCGCTTGACGTCCTCCAGAAGGTTGTCGTAATGCACGCCCACATAGCGTCCGCCCAGGCGGTCCTGAAGCTCGGCGGAGGAAGGCCGGGAGCGGTTGTGCATCAGGATCAGCGGGCTGCCCGCCCGGGCCGCCACTGCGGCCATGCGCGGGTCGGCGCGCAGGGCCCATACGTCATTGATCCAATCGGCGCCCGCCTTGAGCGCCGCCTCGGCGACTTCCGCCTTGTACGTGTCGACCGAAATGGTGGCATCGAACTCCCTCGCCAGGGCCTCCACAACCGGCAAGACCCGGCGCAGCTCCTCTTCCACGCTGACTGGCCGCGCGCCTGGCCGCGTGCTCTCCCCGCCCACGTCCAGGATATCCGTCCCTTCGGCGACGAAGCGCCGCGCCTGCTCCAGCGCAGCCTGGAGCGCCTGCCCGCTCTGCAGAAGGCCGTCGCCGGAGAAGCTGTCGGGGGTGACATTGAGCACGCCCATGACGAAGGTGCGCGCGCCCCACGGGAAGGGATAGGGGCGCGGCGTCCGCATGCGCTTCACCCCGCTGCGATCCAGCCCGGCCAGCATCTCGGCCACGGTGCGGCCGGTGACGGGATGGCGCAGCTCAGGAGCCAGATCGGCCAGTGGCGCCAGGACGAAGGCGCGCTCCGCCAGGCGCGGGTGGGGGATCTCGAGAGCGGGCGTTTGTACTGCCTGCTCATCGTAGAACAGCACATCGATGTCGATCACCCGCGGGCCGTAGCGGAAAGAGGGCGTGCGCCCCAGGCGCACCTCAAGTTCTTTGACATAGGTCAGCAGCTCGCCGGGTTCAAGGTCGGTGGCGGCTTCCAGGGTCTGGTTGAGGAAGGCTGGCTGATCGGGGTAACCCCATGGAGCAGTCTCATAGACCGGCGAGGCCGCCGTGACGCGCACTTTGGGGGCCAGGCCATCGCGCGCGGCCCACAAATTGGCCGCGCGGTCGCCCAGATTCGTCCCTAAAGCCAGGTAGATGCGGTGCTTCATCCTTCCTCCCTGCATGGGAATCAGGTTGATTGCACGACCGTCGCCAGGAGCGCGCCGTCCGGCGCAGCGCTCAGCAACATGCCTCGCGGGGCAGCGGGTTTCAAAGCTGCCAGAAGATGCGGAAGCAGCAGCAGACTGTCCGCCAGGCCCTGATGCGCAAGGACGCGCACATCTGGGGCGCCCAATTCGCCCAGGGCCGATTGCAAAGTGAGCGCATGGATGCCAAAGCAGGCCGCCGCGCACAATTCTTCGGGCGGCAGCTCGGTCCTTTTCAGCAGCTGGCTCAGGGCCTGGGTCAGCTCCGGAACGCTCCCGGCGGGGGGCAACGCTGACCGGCGGAGCAGTTGGGCGCGCGGCGCCAGATTATGGCGGCCCACCGCATGAGTCGAGGCGAGCAGCGCCAGCGCGGTCCAATCCTCTCCACCTGCTCCGGCCAGGGCCAGGTGTACATCGCCGCTGGCTACTGCCTGAGCGGCGGCGTGCAGCGCGGATTGACCGTCCAATCCGGGCGCGCGATGCACGCCGGCTGCCGGCAAACGCTCCAAAACGCCTGCGGCAGAGAGCGCCCGGCGCACCCCCGCCGGCGGAGGCGATCCGCCCCACCAGGCGTCCTCCACCCAAGGGGCCGGCACCCTGGCTTCGCGCAGCAGGCTCATGGCCCAGTCGCTCAGCATGTCTTTATTGCTCTGAACGGTATTACCCGGCTGAAAGGCGCGCACCTCGACCAGAAAGACCTCAGCCATTTGACAGCGCTCCGGTAGCTCGCAGGAAATCGGCCAGCAGGCCATAAGCGGTGGTTTCGGGTCCGGGGTTGGATTCGACCACCCCCAGCCCTGGCAGCGTGTCGGTTTCGAACTGCACGTAGGAGCTGGTGCCGTTGATCGCAAACAGCGGTGAATCGGGGGCTACTATTTCGGGAGCCACCCGCCCTCTTACGCGCCCACCATCGCGCCAGGCGGTGCAGACCAGCTTCCAGCGCCTGCCCGCCCGACGCGCCTCCTCCAGCTTGGGGGCGTCGATGCCGCGGATGCCCTGGCGGTCCACCTCCTGAGGCGTCAGCGGCGCGCCCATCAGCACGGTCGCCAGGGCGGCCACTTTGATGGCCGCATCCCAGCCGTCGATGTCGGCGCTTGGATCCGTTTCGGTGATGCCAATCGATTGGGCGTAGCGCACAGCGTCCGCGAAGCTTTCCCCGCTTTCCATACGCCCGAGCAGCAGATTGGTGCACGAGTTGAGGATGCCGCGAAAGCCGCGCAACTCGGCGGCGGGCAGCGTCTCGCGCCACAGGGAGAATATTGGCGCGCCGTCCATCACAGTCGACTCGAACAAAAATTTTCGCCCCCGGCTTTGAGCCAGGGCTTTCAGTTCAGCATAGGCGTGCACTACCGGTCCTTTATTGGCGGTGATGGCGTGCATGCCTGCTTCCAGCGCGGCTTTAAGGTGGTCGATCGCCGGCTGGCCGGTGGTATGGTTCACCGGGGTATTCTCGAAAAGCACCTCCCCAGGGCAGGCATGGATCAAGGCGAGGTTATCGCGGGGGGCGGGCTGCCGAGACAGGGCCGCTAACGATCCGCCGTCCTCCACGATTTGCAGGGCTCTTTCCAGGTCCAATCCACCCGGATCAATGGCGCTCCCATGCCGACCGGTCGCGATGCCAGTCACCGAAAATGTGACCCCATAGGTTTCTTCGAGCAGGGAGCGTTTGCGCAGCAGCAGGCGCGCGAACGCGCGGCCCACGTTGCCGAAGCCGAGCAGTACCAGTCGAAAGTGTCCCATTACGAGCTCCTGAGTAGATGAAGGTTTCGGCGCCTGGCTCAAACAGGCGGCCAAGGGTAGGAACGCCGGTCGGGATCCGGCTTGGGAAAACGCCGCACGGTGAGCAGGCGCTGAATCCGCGCGGCCGTGGCGGCGATCTCGGCATCGGCCAGCAGCTCACGCAAGCTGGCATGCAGTCCGCCGCCCGGCGCCAGGTCAGGCAGCACCCTGGCCAGGTCATCCAGCAGCGGTTGGGGGATGGCCTGTCCGGCGAAATCCCAGATTACCGTGCGCAGTTTGTCATCCACATTGAAACACACGCCGTGGTCGATCAGCCAGAGGTGGGAGTGCTCGTCCAGAAACACATGGCTTCCCTTGCGGTCTGCGTTGTTGATTACGTAGTCGAAAGCGGCCACCGGCCGCAGGCGTTCGCGGTCCACCTCGGTGAAGTTGAAGTAATGGTAATTCGAATCGTGTTCGATAAAGAGTTGCACCGAGCCTGCGCCGAATGGTGCTCTGTGGCGGTAAATGGTCGGCGGAACCAGGTTCCAACCAAGCGCACGGCTGAGGATGTAAGCGGCCACCTCGCGCCTGGCCAGCGTCCCGGTGGGGAAATCCCATAACGGCTGTTCACCGCGCCTGGGTTTATAGACGATGGGATAGGTTGTTTCCCTATGCTGGACCTGGCCCAGAAACGTGTCATTAGAGCCGTTCATGAACTGGCCCTGCAGGGTGATGGTTCCCTCCTGTAAGGCCTCAAGGATGCGGTTTTCGTCCAGTTCGATGGGCATAGCTGGCCGGCGGTCAGCGCACGGAAGGTGGAAAGGATATCAGTGCTTATGACCGTTTTTCTTGGGGCAGAAGTGCCCTTCTGGGTCCATCGGCTCGCCGCAGTATGGGCAAATCGGTCGGCCGCGGGAGGCCAGCTCGTTTCCCCAGGCGCCCAGAGCGCGAATCTGCGAGCGGGTGCACCAGAAGCGCACCACTCCCGCCTCCTCCGCATCTACGCCCTCGCTCAAAAGCTCCCTGGCGACCAGCACCACCAGATCTTCTTCGACGTCGTATCCCAGGCCCATTTCACCTACCCGGAAGAGGGGATCGACCGGCGTCTCGATATGCATTTCATCCTCGATATAATCTGCCGAGGCAGCCGAAAGATGGGGATACTGCCTGCTCAGCTCTTCCAGAAACTGTTCCACGCCGATGGCCAGCGATTGGATCTGGTACTTCTCTACCAGCAGAACCACCACCTGATCATCTTTGGTCGCCTGCAAGTAGAACACCCGATCGCCGGGTTTCCCGATCGCGTCGGTTGTGATATTTGTGACCGGCTTGATATCGATTTCGATACGCGGCATACAAGACCACCAGATTAAACAGGCCGGGAAGCCTGAAATGATCGCTCGTTGTAGTATACCATGAGACGTACCGGTCGTCTTCCGGCCGCTGAGCGGGTGCGCAGATCATCCACACGCAGATGGCGGCGGAGCCATACCCGTCGATGCGATAAGCAAAGGGCAGGCCGATTTGCCCGCCCTTTTTTGTATTGGCGCATTATGGGTGTGGGACAGCCTCAATCCACCTGCTCCACAAGATAATTCTGAATGCCCATGTGAGCGATTTGATCGAGCTGCGCCTCCAGCCAGTCGGTGTGGCGCTCTTCATCCCGCAGGATCGTTTCCATGATCTCCCGGCTGCCGTTGTCGCCCTGGTCAACGGCCAGGCGGATGCCGTCGTTGTAGGCCTTGATCGCGCCCAATTCTGAGTCATGATCATTGCGCAGTTGCGCCTCGACCTGGGCGCCGATCTTAATCGGGCGCAGGTTGCTGACGATGGGAGTGCCCTCCAGGAACAGGATGCGGTCAATCAGCTTCTCGGCATGCTTCATCTCCTCGATGGCGCGCTTCTCGATGGCGTCGTGCAGCTTCCCATATCCCCAATTGGCGCACATTCCGGCATGCACCATGTATTGATTGACGGCGGTCAGCTCATCGGCCAGCAGATTGTTCAGCACGGCCAGCACCTGATCATTCCCTTTCATAATCTCCCTCCTGAACAAACGGTGGATATGTTCTATCTAACTAATTAAACATGAAAATTGAAGAAAGGGCAATCCAATTCCAGCGACCTCGGGAGAGAGTGGCCGTGAGTCTCGTGGTCGAACAGGTTTAAATGATCCAATCTTCCAAATCATTGTGTTTTCAATGGACATCGTAAAGGCTGCGCGGTAGTGCGATCACCCTTTCAAGGCGCCTTCGATGCGCATCTGGCTGCCAGCGCAGATCACCCCATCCACTCCGCTCCGCGCCCTACGAAGCAACTAAAAAAGCCCTGCAACCCCGGATGGTATAATTAGTGGCTAAAACTCCAGCCAGGTGAAGCTTATGGAACTCGGCACCATTCAGCAAGTCGACATTGATCATCAGATGCGCAGCGCGTATCTCGATTACGCCATGAGCGTGATCGTGGCCCGCGCCCTGCCCGATGCACGCGATGGCCTCAAGCCTGTCCACCGGCGCATCCTCTACGCCATGCAGGACATGGGTATCCGCTCCAACACGCCGTACAAGAAATCCGCGCGCATTGTGGGCGAGGTGCTGGGCAAGTATCACCCGCACGGCGACATGGCCGTCTACGACGCCATGGCGCGCATGGCTCAGGATTTTTCCATGCGCTATCCGCTGATTGACGGGCAGGGCAACTTCGGCTCGGTGGACGGAGACGCGCCGGCCGCCATGCGGTACACCGAGGCCCGCCTTGGGCGCATGGCTGAGGAGCTGCTGGCCGACATCGACAAGGATACGGTTGATTTCGTCGACAATTTCGACGGGTCGCTGCAGGAGCCAACGGTGCTGCCCGCACGCCTGCCCAACCTGCTGCTTAATGGCTCGGCCGGCATTGCAGTAGGTATGGCCACCAACATCCCACCCCACAACCTGCGCGAACTGGCCGCCGCGCTCGACTACCTGATCGAGCACTTCGACCATGCCGACGACGTCTCCGTGGAGGAGCTGATGGAGCGCCTGCCCGGCCCAGATTTCCCCACCGGCGGGCTGATCGTTGGGCGCGAGGGCATCCTCCAGGCCTATTCCACGGGGCGCGGCCGCCTGGTGATGCGCGGCGTCGCCCACATCGAGGAAATCAAGGGGGGGCGCTACGCGATTATCATCACCGAGATTCCCTATCAGGTCAACAAAGCCAGCCTGGTGGAGCGCATCGCCGATCTCGTACGCGATGGGCGTATCGACGCCATCACCGACCTGCGCGACGAATCCGACCGACGAGGGATGAGCATTGTGGTGGAGCTCAAGCGCGGGGCGCAGCCGCGCAAGGTGCTCAACCAGCTCTATAAATACACCCCCCTGCAGTCCACTTTCGGTGTGCAGATGCTGGCTCTGGTGGACGGCGAACCACGCGTACTGTCCCTACGGCGCGCGCTGCAGATTTATGTCGAGCACCGCCAGCAGGTCATCACCCGCCGCTCGCAATTCGAGCTGCAGAAGGCCCGCGCACGCGCACACATCCTTGAGGGGTTGCTCATTGCCCTGGCCAACCTGGACGAGGTTATCGCCACCATCCGCCAGTCGCCGGATGCGGATGCGGCCAAGGAACGTCTGATATCCCGCTTCAAGCTGAGCGAGCTTCAGGCACAGGCCATTCTCGATATGCAACTCCGCCGGCTGGCCGCCCTGGAACGCCAGAAGATCGAGGCCGAACACAAAGAGACTCTCGAACGCATCTCCTATTTGGAGGACCTGCTGGCTCACCCGCGCAAGATTCTGGGCGTGATCCAGGACGATCTCAAGGAGCTGGCTGAGAAATACGGCGATGAACGGCGAACCCACATCGTGGTCGAGGAGAAAGAGGATTTCTCGGAGGAAGATCTGGTGCCGGACGAGGCGGCGCTGATCAGCATCACCCAGCGCGGCTACATCAAGCGCCTGGCTGCCACCACTTTCCGCGCGCAGACACGCGGCGGGCGCGGGGTGAGCGGACAGTCCATGCGCGAGGAGGACGAGGTGCTGATGATGATCCCGGCGCGCACCCTGCACACCCTTCTCTTCTTCAGCGACCGCGGCAAGGTCTACTCCGAGAAGGTCTATCAGATTCCGGATGCGGGGCGGGTCGACCGCGGCATCCCGATCGTCAATGTGCTCGCGCTGGAGCCGGGCGAGAGGGTTACCGCCGCGGTGGCCGTGCCCGATTTCGGGCGGGCCGAATATTTGACCATGGCCACGCTGAAGGGAAGGGTCAAGCGGGTGGCCTTATCCGAGTTCGCCAGTGTGCGTCCATCGGGCCTGATTGCCATCACCCTCGAGAAGGGCGACGAGCTGGGCTGGGCGCGGCTGACGCACGGCAAGGACGACCTGGTGCTGGTCACCGCTTTGGGCCAGGCGCTGCGCTTTTCCGAGGAGGACATCCGTCCGATGGGCCGCCCGGCGGCGGGAGTGACCGGCATCCGCCTGCGCGCCGGCGACCAGGTAGCCGGGATGGAGGTGGTCGAACAGGGTGGATATCTGCTGGTGGTCACCGAGCGCGGCTATGGCAAGCGCACGCCGCTGGCCGATTATCCTGCCAGGGGGCGCGCCACCGGCGGTGTGGCGACCATCGACCAGAAAAACCTGAAGACGACCGGGCGCATCAGCGTGGCGCGCGTGGTGCAAAATGAGGATGAATTAACGCTGGTTTCAGCAGGCGGTGCGGTGCTGCGCGTCAAGGTGAGCGAGCTGCGCCCGATGGGGCGTTCGGCGCGCGGGATGCACGTGATGCGCGTGAGCGAAGGGGACGCGGTCGCTTCAGTGGCGCGCATCAACGCCGAGCTGCTGCAGGGCGATGGGGACAACAACGACCACCGTAATAAGTAAATTTCGCCAGGGCGTTTGGCGCCCTGGCGAGGTCTCGCTCTGTGATCTTTCAGGGGTCAGGTCTGGTTAGAAAATCGGCACGATTTTCTCGGTGACCAGCAAGAAAAATGTGCCGGTCACGCAGACCATCAGGAACAGCATCAGGGCCACGATAAAACGCTGCACCGGCGTCATGCCGAGGAAATTCTCGCCGGGCATTACGAAGCGCGGCTTGACTTCGGTGGAACGATCCTCTTCGTTGAAGAAGGGGGACTGGCTGGACTCGTCGCGCAGGTTATCGAACATATCCTCATCCTCCCATCTTTCGCATCGGCGGTTGAACGATCATCACGAAGTGATTGTACCACCGGCCTCAAGACGCCGGGCGCAGGTGCAGTTCGCCCACCTGGATTGAAAATTCCTCGCCGGAAGGGTCGCGCAGGCGCAGGCTGCCGTTGGGGCTCACACCGATCACCTGGCCGGTGCGGTCGGGGTGGATGCCATCGCCGACCGAAACCCACTCGTTTTTGAAGGCCAGGCGCTGTTCCCAGGCGGCGATAAACTCGCCGCTACCCAGGCGCGGGCGCCAGGCGATGATCGCCTCCAGGAAGGCGCGCAGCACCTCGAGGCGTTCCACCGGGCGGCCCACGGCGCTCTCCACGCAGGTGGCCGGGTAGAGCAGCTCCTCAGCCGGCGGCAACGATGATGGTGCAATATTGATACCGATCCCCAACACCAGGTAATCCAGTTTCTCGCCGTGCCAGCCGCCTTCCACCAGCACGCCGGCCGTCTTCATGCGGTTGAGCAGCACATCGTTGGGCCACTTGATCTCGGCCTTCAGGCCATAAAGGCGTTCCAATGCCTCCGCAACCGCCAGCGCCGAAAGGGGCGAGAAGGCCGGGAGGAAGGCAGTCTCGTGCGGTTTTGGCCGCAGCACCAGGCTGACCGCCAGGGCGGCGCCCGGCACGGTCACCCAGCGGCGCTGCAGGCGGCCGCGGCCCCTGGTCTGCTCGTCGGCCAGCACCAGGGCATATTCACCGATGCCCTCTTCCGCCCAGGCCGCTGCATCGTCGTTGGTGCTGCCGGTGGTCGGCTTATAGCGCACGCCTGCGAGCGGCAACCCGGCCAGGAAGCGCTCGACTTGGGACTGATCCACGGGGGCAATTTTACCCCGAATTTTCATTGCAATTTTCTGCCCCTACAGAGGGCGGCAAAACGCCGTTGTACATCCGAGTGGAATGATTAGATGAGAGCGCTTGTAGCCGTCGAGTTTTTCAGAAATTAAAATTCACGGGTTCTCCCCGTGAATTTTAATCATCCGAGGCATTCTTACCCTTCGGTGAGGGTCTCGAGGAACTCCTCGTTGGTCTTGGTCTTCATCATCCGCTGGAGGATGGCCTCCGTGGCCACTGCCGGATCCATGCCGGCGCCCTGCGGGGGCTGACCGATCATCTGCAGGTACATGCGGCGCATCAGCCAGACACGCTGCAGCAAGTCGGGGCCGAGGAGCAACTCCTCGCGGCGGGTGGACGAGCGCTCGATGTCGATGGCGGGGAAGATACGCCGCTCCTGCAGGCGCCGCGACAGGTGCAGCTCCATGTTGCCGGTGCCCTTAAACTCCTCGTAAACCACGTCATCCAGGCGCGAACCGGTGTCGATCAGCGCCGTAGCGATAATGGTGAGCGAGCCGCCCTCCTCCAGGTTGCGCGCCGCGCCGAAGAAGCGTTTGGGCGGGTAGAGGGCCGAGGGATCCATGCCGCCGGACAGGGTGCGCCCGGAAGGGTTGACCACCAGGTTGTAAGCGCGCGCCAGGCGGGTGAGCGAATCCATAAGGATGACCACATCCCGCCCGATTTCCACCAACCGCTTGGCCCGACTGAGGGCGATCTCGGCGGTGCGCACGTGGGAGGTTACCGGCTCGTCGAAGGTCGAAGCGACCACCTCGCCGTCTACCGAGCGGTCCATATCGGTCACCTCCTCGGGGCGCTCGCCGATCAGAGCGACGATCATGTGAACATCGGGGTATTTGGCCGATATGGAGTTGGCTAATTGTTTAAGGATGGTGGTCTTGCCTGCCTTGGGCGGGGAGACGATCATGCCGCGTTGACCGCGGCCGATTGGGGCGATCAGGTTGATCAAGCGCATCGAGAGGATACTGCGGTCGGTCTCCAGATCGAAGCGCTTATCGGGGAAGATCGGCGTCAGGTTCTCGAAGATCGGCCGGTTACGCGCCTCTTCTGGAGGCAGACCGTTAATCGTCTCGACCTTGAGCAGGCCATAATGCTTTTCCGATTCGCGCGGGGGCCGTACGTGGCCGATCACCAGGTCGCCGTCGCGCAGTTCGTAGCGGCGCAGTTGCGCCTGAGACACATACACATCGTCCGGGCCCACCTGGTAATTGGTGCGCAGGAAGCCGATGCCTTCGCTCATGATCTCCAGCACACCCCCGCGCACTTCCAGGCCCTCGCGCTCGGCTTCCGCCTGGCGAATGCGGATGATCAGGTTCTCTTTCTTCAAACGGTTGGCGTTGGGTACGCCGAGGTCGCTCGCAATCTGGCGTAGTGTGGCCAGTGGAGCACTTTCAAGCTCTAATATTTTCATAGACTCGGGATCTCTTTATATAGACCAAAAGGTTTTCACAATAGCGAGGATTTCAGCAGGCCACCTTTATCTGCGGAGAGCAGGTTTACCCCGGATAAATCGCTGCTCGATTGAAAGGTGACGACAGGGAAGAGATTGATTTCTCTGCTGCTTGTGGGTCTCGCCCACAGCGGCGATTCAATGGTATTGCCTTACAGCACCCATGAATCCCAGTACTCAAATTATAACATGCTACGCAGAATAGTGCAAGGAATATTTGCTTTCCTTTATCGCATCCGCAACATGTTATCCGTCATCCAGCGCATCTTCTCTGATCCGTCGGACGGGATGATTTCGGCTGGCTTTCACTCGCCGGTTGTTTCGGGGGCCTGGTAGCGGTTGCTGCGCACGAATTGACGCATGATATCGAGGACCACGCTTTGCAGCTTCAGCAGCCGGCCCCACGAGGTCATCGCAACGGGCGCATCGAGCGTCTTCCAGGGGAAGGCGATCAGCTTGGCGCCGCCGTATTCGTTCATGACAGATTGGATTTGCTGCTTGAGCGTGCTGCAATCTATGGTCGGGTCGGCCTGGCAGTTGTACCAGAAGATGACGTATCCATGCTCAAGATTGTGCACCAGGTAGCCTTCCGGGTGGGGCGGCAAGGAAGCCAGATCGCTCTCGTTGTAAAACCTGGCCGGTAATGTGGTGGGGTAATGAGCGCCGTTGGTGGGCGGATCGCTATTGTATGGGCCAGGCGGCTGGTCGGTGGGGACGTGGTCGCGTGAAGTGATGGGGAAGGTTGAAATAAGAGCGCTGATCCTGATGATGACCAGCCATTCTTCTTGACAGCCGTGCGCTCGCCTGTCTGGCGCCTGAGGGAGATTTGCCCCTCAGTCATCCCCCCTGGCCGCCGATCTGGCCGTACGCTGGCGCCGCTCCCAGTTTCGAGTACCACCTACCTTGGATGACCCGTTTGCCGACACGCCGCACGGGAGCTGGCTGGTTTGCTGACTTTGTGGGGTATATGAAATTGCGCAATAAAACGGGGCGGGTGGGGGATCTACTGCAGATTAACCGACGGTCTCACAACATCGGCCCCTGATTCTTCCGCGATTGATAGTAGCGATATCCGATCCAGCCGGCCGATGGCAGAAGCAGGGCGGCGAAGAAGCCCAGCACGAACGCGCCCCAGTTCAGGCGATAGGGCGGTGGGGCTGGCGGGATGGGCGTCGGGGTGAGCGTTGGTGTGGGGGTGATGGTAGGCGTCTCGCTGGGCAGGGGTGTACCGGAGGATTGGGCCATTTGGGCGGCTTCGGTCAGGTACAGGTTGGCGGGGGTCTGGCTGCCGATCACAAGCGTGGGCGCCGTCGCGCTGGGCAACAGGCCCGGCGCGAGGGTTACGGTCGGCGTGGGGAATCCGCTGAAGACCGTCGCGGTGGGGACGGCCGGGCTGGGGGTATTGCCGGCCGGGTAGGCCGTGGCGGGATTTTCGGTAAGGTCTTCCGTCGTCCCTATCGGGTAAGCGGTGTCCTGGAAAGGAGGAGCGGGAGGAGCGCCGGCGTGGGCGGCCGAGGCTAAAATGGTTAGTGCGATCCCAATAGCCAGACCTGCAGCCAGAATTATGGAAGCGATTCCTATTTGCCGGGGGTTCGTATTCATCTTTTAACCTTCTTTGCTGTACAAGCCGATTTTACCAGCGATTGGCGCTGACGGGTAAATAACCGGAGCGTTAGCGTCGTTCTGTTTTTAATTGGGGGAACCTTCCAGCCATCCTTGACGTTTTATAATGAGTGTGGGCTGATCCGTGCGTCATTCACAAACCGCCCGGCGCGGAAGTTGCACCGTTAACCCGTGGGTCAACCCTTTGTAAGGAGGAGATCACATGCAAAGGAAAGCGCTCTTACCGTCCGTCATTCTTTTGACCGCAGTCATTTTGTCCGCCTGCAACCTGCCAACCGCCGGCGGCGCCACACCGACCACCAGCCAGGGTGCTGTGCAGACCGCCGCCGCTCTCACCGTGATCGCCATCGAAACTCAGATCGCTCAGCCGGCCACCGCCACGCCGCCGGGCGCGGCCACTGCCACCCTGGCAGTCGCCACCACGACTCCCACCGCTCCGGTTGCCACCACCCCGGCCGCCACGCCAACCGCTACCGGCACAGTCATCCCCTGCAACCGGGCCGGCTTTGTCGATGATGTCACCATTCCGGACGGCACCCAGCTCGCCCCGGGTGCGGCCTTCACCAAGACCTGGCGGCTGAAGAACACCGGGAGCTGCACCTGGACTACCAGTTATAAGGTCGTCTTTGACAGCGGCAACGCCATGGGCGGGCCTGCATCGCTGAATCTGCCCGCCTCGGTCATCCCCGGCCAGGAGATCGACATCTCCATCAATCTAACCGCTCCTGCTAGCAACGGTGAATACAAAGGCAATTGGATGCTCCAGACCCCCAACGGGGTGAAGTTCGGCCTCGGCACAGATGGGAGCAAACCCTTCTGGGTGGACATCAAGGTGGGCGCCACTCAGCCGCCTTTCGCGGTCACCAGCGTGACCATCAGCGTGGACAACGCCAGCTTCACCGGTACCTGTCCGCACACTGTCACCTTCACCGCCAAAATCACCACCTCAGCTGCCGGCACCATCACCTACTACTGGCAGCTCGGCACCGGCGAAAAGAGCGCCACCCAATCGCTGACCTTCTCCAAAGCCGATACCCTGACGGTAACCTATGAGTGGCCCTTCAGCACCTCCGTCGACACGTCAATCAGTCTCTACAACGATAAACCCAACCATCAGAATTTCGGCGGCCCCAATTTCAAGGTGAACTGCCAATAACCGTGGGCCTGTCATCTCGGGAGTTCAAAAGCCATCCACCGTCGGGAAAATGAATCCCGACGGTTTTTTCTGCCCCACACCCGTCACAAATCTGAGCAGGTGCCTTTTTTTCCGCTGATTAACCTGTGATTGGAGGCCAGGGCCGGTTTAGCGCCCGCCTCTGAGTACTTTTGTATGATTTCCTCGTGACGGTTGACACTACCCCAAAAAATCGAGGGACGGGATAATAAAATTTGGCCATGGATTCCTTCCATGGTTTATCTAAGTTCTCGGAAATCTGCCAGGAGGTAGAATGCCCCCCAAGGGACGGATCGAAGTCAACGAGCTGTACTGCAAGGGTTGCGAGCTCTGCGTGGCGGCCTGCCCGCCAAAGGTCCTGGCGCTGGACACCAATCGGCTGACACCCACTGGCTACCACCCGGCTGCGCTGGTCGCCGAGGGGTGTACGGGGTGCGCGGTGTGCGCGGTGGTTTGCCCTGAGGCCGCGATCACCGTTTACCGCACGGTCAAACAGCCGGCGGTGTCGTAGGAGGCGGGATCATGGCGAAAGAATTGATTGAAGGCAATCAGGCCATCGCTGAAGCGGCCATCCGCGCAGGAGTGCAGGCCTATTTTGGTTATCCGATCACACCCCAAACTGAGCTGCTGGAATGGATGGCGCGCCGTATGCCTGAACTGGGGCGGGTTTTCGTCCAGGCGGAGAGCGAGCTGGGCGCCATCAATATGGTGTACGGGGCGGCCTGCACCGGCAAACGGGTGATGACCTCGTCCTCCAGCCCGGGCGTCAGCCTGATGCAGGAGGGCCTATCGTACATCGCCGGCACCGAAGTGCCCATGGTGCTGGTGGATGTGATGCGCGGCGGCCCAGGACTGGGCAATATCGCTCCATCCCAGGCCGATTACAACCAGATCGTACATGGCGGTGGCCATGGCGATTACCGCCCCATCGTCCTGGCCCCTTCCACCGTACAGGAGGCCATTGATTTCACCGTGCTGTCCTTTGACTTGGCGGAGAAGTATCGCGCCATCGTCGCTGTCCTGGTGGACGGTTCGATCGGCCAAATGATGGAGCCAGCCGAGCTGCCCCCGATGAAGCCATTGAAGAAGGACGTGCCCGAGTGGGCTGTCTCAGGAGCAGAGGGCCGCGAGCGGCGGGTGCTCAGCTCGATTTCCCTTGCCCCGCCGCTGATGGAAGCCACCAATCTGCGCATCCTGCATCGCTGGGAGCAGATCGAGGCCAACGAGATTCGCTACAAGACCTATCTCCTCGAGGACGCCGAATATGTTGTGGTGGCTTTCGGCTCAGTTGGGCGGGTGGCGCTCACGTCAGTGCGCGCCGCGCGGGCTGAAGGCATTAAAGTCGGCCTGATGCGGCCGATCACCCTGGCGCCTTATCCGCGCCAGGCGCTGGCCGAGCTGGCCGAACGCGTCAAGGGCATCCTGGTGGTGGAGATGAACTCCGGCCAGATGCTTGATGACGTGCTCCTCGCGGTGGGAGAGAAGACCCCCGTTGAGTTTTACGGCCGCCTGGGTGGGGTGATGCCCTTACCCGATGAGGTACTGGCTGAGGTCAGGCGCATGGCCGGCGGAGCGATCTCCACCCAGGGCCATCCGCGCGAGCGCTGGCTGAAGCGCATGGCTGCCATGAATTGATGCGGAGCAGGACCATAAAATTATGGAAACTATCCAGGATACGTATCAGATCGTTTACAGCCGACCCGAGTCCCTGACTGCGACGCCCACCCACTATTGCCCGGGATGCACCCACGGCGTGGCTCATCACCTGATCGCCGAGGTGCTGGATGAGATGGGCATCCGCGAGAAGACCATCGGCGTGGCCTCGGTCGGCTGCTCAGTGTTCGCCTACAATTATTTGAATGTCGATTGGGTGCAGGCGCCGCATGGACGCGCGCCGGCCATGGCCACCGGCATCAAACGCCTGCTGCCCGATCGCGTTGTGATGACCTACCAGGGCGATGGCGATCTGGCTTCCATCGGCATGGCCGAGATCGTCCACGCGGCCGCGCGCGGAGAAAACATCACCGTCATCTTCATCAACAACGCCAACTATGGCATGACGGGCGGCCAGATGGCTCCCACTACTCTGCCCGGCCAGAAGACCACCTCTTCCCCCAATGGTCGCGACGTGGAACAGGCCGGTTATCCCATCCGCACCGCCGAGTTGCTTGCGACTCTGGAAGGCTCCAGCTACGTGGTGCGGCGCAGCCTGCACGACTTGAAGAGTGTGCGCCTGGCCAAGAAAGCCATCCGGATCGCTTTCGAGACCCAGGTGCGCGGCCTGGGCTTTTCGCTGGTCGAGCTGCTCTCCACCTGCCCAACCAACTGGGGGCTAACCCCGCTGGAATCGCTGCAGTGGGTGGAAGACAAGATGGTGGCATACTATCCGCTCGGCGACTACAAGGTCCACCCGGCGGTGGCCAGCATTCGGGTTTGAGACCAGGAGGCATAGCATGCAGACAGAGATCATTATCGCCGGATTTGGCGGGCAAGGCGTCCTGTTTGCCGGGCAACTGCTCGCCTACGCGGCCATGGATGCCGGCAAGGAGGTGACCTGGTTTCCCTCGTACGGGCCGGAGATGCGCGGCGGCACGGCCAACTGCACGGTGATCATCGCCGACGAAGAGATCGGCTCACCGCTGGTACGTAACCCAAAAGCCGCCATTGTGCTGAACCTGCCCTCGCTGGATAAGTACGAGCCGCTGGTGCAGCCGGGCGGCCTGCTGGTGGTCAACGCCTCAATGGTGGACAGGGCCGTGAAGCGCGCCGACATCCGCTCAGTGGCCATCCCGGCCAACGAAATCGCCGAGGAGATAGGCGACCGGCGTCTGACCAACATGGTCGTGTTGGGGGGGCTGCTGGCGAACCTCGATGTGCTCCCGCTCGAATTGGTCGAGCGCGCCCTGGAAGTCCATATGCCCGAGCGCCACAAGAATTTGCTCCAGCCCAACCGCCAGGCGCTGCGCCGGGGGGCGCAGTTCGTGGCTCAAGCCGTTTAGGTCTGATTCGACATTACCGGGGACCGGGTCACCTGGGAGGGATCCGGTCCTTTTTATTGGGCGATTTATGAACGGCGAGCTGCCGAGGCGGATGTCGCAGCAATGACGAGGATGGGAAAGATTTTACCGAAACGACTTTATTTTTAATTTTCCGCCGTAGGAACTTCTGGTTTGTCCATCTGATCCAGGTCATGAATGACCTCACCGTTAATTGCGGAAAATGGTGGATCGGTGGTAGGATAGAAACTCGCCGAAGGGAGGGGCAGGATTTGATCATTTCATCATTGAGGGCAGCGCGATGAATTTTTCGTCACATCGGTTAGAAGGCAAAGTGGCTGTCGTTACCGGGGGATCGCGGGGGTTGGGTTTAGCCATCAGCCGGGCATTTGTGCGTGCGGGGGCTGCAGTGGCCATCGCATCACGCTCGGAGGAGGCCGTCAGGCGGGTTGCCGAAGAGCTCCGCGCTGCCGGCGGCCAGGTTATAGGGGTACCGACCGATGTTGCCAATCTTGAAGCGGTCCAAGATCTGGCCAGGCAGGCGGTGTCGAAATTCGGGAAACTGGACGTGTGGGTCAATAACGCCGGGATGAGCGGACCGTATGGTCCTACTGCGGCGCTGCCGGTGGAAGACTTCACCCGTGCGCTGCGCACCAACATCGAGGGCGTTTATTATGGATCTTTGACTGCCATGCGTTATTTCTTGGCCCAAAAATCGGGTAAGCTGATCAATATCCTCGGGCGAGGTGACCGCAATCCAGTTCCCTACCAGAATGCATATGCGCCCACGAAAGCATGGGTACGCTCATTCACCCTAGCGATGGCAAAAGAATATTCTGACTGCGGCGTGGGCGTCTATGCCCTGCAACCTGGTCTGATGCTCACCGATCTGGTCACGGAAGTAGAGGTGGTTCCGGGGTATGAGGGTCGTTTACGGGCCTTTCAAACCGTGTTGCGCATGTGGGCGAACCCGCCGGAAGTGCCGGCGGAAAAGGCCGTCTGGCTGGCATCCTCCGCAACTGACGGCCAAACAGGTCTCGAGGTACGCGTGCTCACCCCGAAGCGTCTGCTTCTCGGCGCTGTGGCAGAGTTGTTCCGCCGTCTTACAAAAAGGCCCGCACAGGAAATACCCATCCATATCCGGCAACTGCCGGGTGGATGATTTGGCCGCTCAATGGATTGACCTGTCGAAATGCCCGACGGAGCAGATTCCTGCGATCATTTCCGCTCTGTCGTGGGGCACTTCTCTCGTTGGGTTGGTTGCCGAAGCCTGTCAGTACGTAACTTTGCGGGGCAGGGATTTCGCCTGCTCAATCCAATCAGCGATCTGTGCGGGGGTCGGCAGGCGTCGGACCAGCTTCTTACCCACGTTGATCTCCTGAAGCTTGGCGTGCAGATTTTCGGCCTTGCGCTGGGCCAGCTCGACGACTGTATCCACCCCAGCCTCTTCGAGCAAATCGGCATACTCAGAGCCAACGCCCTGGATACGGAACAGATCTACGTGGTTGACCCATTCCAGGATGAGCTTCTCGCTGATGCCGCTCTTCTCGGCGATCTGTTTTCGCCCTTCGGGAGTTGCTCCCATCTCAAGAAGGTCGTCTGTGCTCTGGATGCCCGCCTTACCCAACTTTTCCGCATAGGCGGCGCCGATACCCTCCACTTCCTCCAAGCGCGCCATTCCTTCCTCCTTTCAAAAAAGACTGCCCGGATCTTCCTTCAGGATGGCTCTCGCCCCCCCTTCAAGCGCGTTTTCAGCTTCGCGAGCTCTTCCCAATCGCCGCGAGCGGCCAGGGCGGCCTGCTGCGGCCAGGTGGCTGGATTGGCCAGGCGGAAACCACGCGCGTGCAAGATAGCCGCCAGGTCGTGCGGATCTGCGGCGGCAAGCTGGGCGAAGCTGCTTATTCCGGCCTCGCCAAGCCAGGCGGCGATCTTGGGTCCGATCCCCTCGATAACGGTCAGATCGTCCGCCGGTGCGGGTTTCTCCTCCGGCATGGTCAGCGGAATTTCGGACCTTTCTGGCCGGGTTCGCATCCAGCGTGACAGCAGCAGGATCAGGAAACCCGCCAGAAATGCAACCATGAACCAGTACCAGGCCGGTATCCGTCTCCTCATGCCTGCGGATGCAGACAGAATCCCCTCCCGCATCCTTTCACCAGCCATGCCTGCCTCCTTACTCAGTTGTGAACGAAAAAATCATTCACAAAATCTGTCTATTATTTTATATACACTGTGCGCGGAGAACAAGCCGAAGGGACAGTCCAGTTTGGCAGCCCTATCAGCGAGCAGAATCCTGCTGGCGCGCCAGGTCCAGCGTCTCGACCGCGTGGCGCAGGTGCGGGATCACGATGCTGCCGCCAACCACCAGCGCGACGTTGAAGGCATCATAAAGGACCTCGTCGCTCCAGCCGGCTTCCACGCACTGCAGAATATGGTAATCAATGCAGTCGTTGCAGCGCAGCACCATTGAAGCGACCAGACCAAGCAATTCTTTGGTCCTGCCATCCAGGGCGCCGTCCTTGTAGGCGTTGGTGTCCAGATTGAAGAAGCGTTTGATTCCCAGATGGTCGATCTCGGCGATACGCGCATTCATGCGCGCGCGATAGGAACGGAATTCATCCAATCGGTTTGTCATGGAGTGCCTCCGAATGACTTGGACATAAAATTGTATCAACACACCTCTTTCAGAGCTATTTTATCGTTTAAAGGTTGATCGTAGGCAAGAAGCTGACGGCTGATGAAGCGCCAGAAGAAGACATTTGCGTGTATACTTTAACCATCCTGAGGGTAATGCACCCGGCCGCCATGAAGCTGATCATTCAGATTCCCTGTTATAACGAGGCGCAAGTCCTGGGCGAGACGCTGCGCAGTCTACCCCGCGCGCTCGATGGCATCGAATGTGTGGAGTATCTGGTGGTGGATGACGGCAGCCAGGACGGGACAGCCGAGGTGGCCCGGTCGGCAGGCGCCCACCACGTGGTCCGCCTGCCGGCCCATGTAGGGCTGGCTGGCGCGTTCAGTGCCGGGCTGGACGCCTGCCTGCGTCTGGGCGCCGATCTGATCGTCAATACTGATGCCGACAACCAGTACCACGCCGGGGATATCGCCCGCCTGGTCGCACCCATCCTGGATGGGAAGGCTGAGATCGTGATCGGCGACCGGGGTGTGGCCACTCACGCAGGCTTCTCGCCGTTCAAGCGCTGGCTGCAGCGTTTGGGCAGTCGGGTGGTGGCGCGCGCATCCGGGCTGGATGTTCCCGACGCAGCCAGCGGTTTCCGCGCGCTGACCCGCGAAGCCGCCCTGCGCACCATGGTGCTCAGCAATTACTCCTACACTCTGGAGACGCTCATCCAGGCGGGGGCCCACCATATCCCGGTAGCCCACATTCGGGTGCGCACCAATCCAAGCACGCGCCCTTCCCGTTTGATCCGCAGCCTGGGCCATTACCTGGCCAATTCGGGGGTAACCATCGTGCGCGCCTATACCATGTACCGGCCGTTGCGAGTCTTCAGCACACTTTCCGCCATTTTGATCCTGCTGGGGCTGATTCTGGCGATTCGTTACCTCGTCTTTTATGTGCAGGGTCTGGGCGCCGGCCACGTGCAGTCCGTCATCCTTGCCGCGATTCTGCTGATCGTCGGCTTTCAGGTCGGATTGATTGGGCTGGTGGCCGATCTGATCAGCTTCAACCGTAAAATCATGGAAGAGGCGCTTTACCGCCTGCGCAAGCTGGAGATGGCTGCCGGGCGTCCCGATACACCGCCTGAGGAGGGCCGTGAATGAGAGCACGGCGCGCCCGGCCGGAGTGACCCCTGAGAATTTACGATGAGCATTTCGTTCTTACAAGCCCTGCAGTTGGTTGCCGCAGGCGCCATCGTCCTGTTACTGCCGGGAAGCGTATGGCTGGCCTGGTTCCCGCGCGCTCGCAGCGATCCCTTCCAGCGTTTGGGCGACGCGTGCGGCCTGAGTCTGGCGTTAACCGCCCTGGCCGGTCTGGCGACTTTCGTGCTGGGGATTCATCTGAGCGCTGGCTGGCTGGCAGGGATCTATGTGTTGTTGGCCGGCATCGGGGCGGCTGGCTATCTACGCCGAAAACTAACTGTGCGCTTCACCCGCTGGAGCGCCGCTGCCCTGGCCGGTGTGGCCTTGTTGATCGCCTGGCGCCTGTATCAGGCGCGCGGTTTGGCCTTCACCCCCTGGGTTGACCCGCTCCATCACACGCTGATCGTGCGCAAGATCATCGAGGCTGGCGGCATCCCCGCCACCCTGGCCCCCTACCTTCAGGTGCCTTTATTTTATCATTTCGGCTTCCATGCCATCACGGCGGCCTTCGCCGTGGTGGGCAATCTGGCTCCGGACGCAGCCGTATTGATCATGGGTCAGACGCTAAGCGCGCTCATCGCCGCCGCTGTCTATCGACTCGGCATGGCTGTGTGGGGCGATTTTCGCCGCGCTGGCCTGGCGGCGCTGCTGGTGGGTTTCTTCTCTCAGATGCCGGCTTATTACCTGAGCTGGGGGCGCTACACTCTGGCCGCCAGCCTGGTGTTGCTGCCGCTGGCCATGGCCGCCGCCATAGACGTCGCCCGCTCGCCCCGCCGGCGCGAATCCGCCGCCCGACTGGCCGTGCTGACCGGCGGGACGATTCTGACCCATTATCTCGCAGCCATCCTGCTGGCGCTTTTCCTGGTTATATTGGCGGCCTATCTCTTGATGCGAGACCTGCGCTTGCGGCGCGCCGACCGGGGAACCTGGATTGCGCTGCTGAGCGGGCCGACTCTCGGGTTGGCCATGGCCTCGCCGTGGGTTTTGCGCGTATGGCAATACTCGCGCAGCCAGTTCAGCCTGGGAGCGGTGCTGCCGGGCGAAGCTGGTTCGCCGGTCACCTCCGATTACGTGAAGTATATCGGTTACCTGCTCGGTCCGCAGCAGAATTATGTGCTGCTGGCGCTGGCCGCATTCGGATTGGCGCTTGCGCTGCGCTGGCGTCTGCCCAGCCGAGCCGTTGCGCTGTGGGGACTTGCGGCGGCCCTGTTGACCATCCCGTGGGGGCTGCGCCTGGGGCCGTTTCAGCCGCACCACTTCGCTATTTTGCTGTTCCTCCCGGCGGTCTTGCTGGCCGCTCATTTCCTGGTGTCTGTTGCAGAGCGGATCGGCAGCTTTACACGCCCGGCAAGCGAATGGGTTATCCTGGGCGTAGTGGCTATCGGCGTGGGCGTATGGGGGCTGAAGGCCACCGCCGATGTGGTCAATCCGGTCACCATCCTGGGCACCCAGGCTGACCGGCAGGCGCTCGAGTGGATCGCCGCCAACACGCCGGCCGATGCGCGTTTCTTCATCAACACGGCTTTCTGGCAAAGCGGCGTCTACCGGGGCGTGGATGGAGCAGCCTGGCTGCTGCCCATCACCGGCCGCTGGTCGCTGGCGCTTCCGCCCATCTTCGCCTGGGGCGACCCGGCGGAGGTGGCGCAAATCAACCATTGGGGTGAGCTGGCCAGCCAGGTCGAGGGGTGCAACCAGACCTTTTGGGACATCGTGGCCCAGGCGCGCCTGGATTACGTCTATGTGCGGGAAGGCACCGGCTCGCTCCAGCCGCAAGGGCTGAGGAGCTGCCCACGCCTGGAGACGGTCTACCAGCGCGACGGCGTTTATATCTACCGAATCCTGTCGAATTGATGATCGTGTCCTATCGTTCCTTTGGAGAAACTGGGAGGCAGTTATGAAGGCTCTTTTCATCGGCGGCACAGGAGTGATCAGCTCAGCCTGTTCACCGCTGGCCATCGAGCGCGGCTTTGAGCTGACCCTGCTCAACCGCGGCCAATCCAAGCGCCCGGTTCCTGCCGGCGCGCGCGTCATCCAAGGTGACATTCGCGATCTGGCCTCCACGCGCGACCTGCTGGCCGGGCAAAGCTTTGATGTTGTGGTGGATTGGATCGCCTACACACCCGGGCACATCGAGGCTGATCTGGAATTATTTCGTGGACGGACGGGCCAGTTCATCTTTATCAGCTCGGCCTCGGCTTACCACAAACCTGTGCGCAGCCTGCCGATCACCGAATCCACACCCCTGCACAATCCCTACTGGCAGTACTCGCGCGATAAGATTGCCTGCGAGGAACGCCTGATGCGAGCCTACCGCGATGAGGGTTTCCCGGTCACCATCGTGCGCCCCTCGCACACCTACGACCGAACGTTGCTGCCTTTTCACGGCGGCTACACCATGCTCGCGCGTATGCGCCGAGGCCTGCCGGTGGTGGTGCACGGCGACGGAACCTCGCTGTGGGTGCTTACCCATCATACCGACTTCGCCCGAGGCTTCGTCGGACTGATGGGCAACCCCCATGCAATCGGCGAGGCTGTCCACATCACTTCCGATGAACTGCTGACCTGGGACCAGATTTATTTGGCTCTGGCCAACGCTGCAGGCGTGAGGGAGGCTGAGCGCCTGCTGGTGCACATCCCCTCGCGGGTCATCGCGACGGTCGATCCGATGTGGGGCGCCAGCCTGCTGGGGGATAAATCCTTCAGCGTGATCTTCGATAACAGCAAGATCAAGCGCCTGGTGCCGGGTTTCCAGGCGGTGGTGCCCTTTTGGAGAGGCGCGCAGGAGATTATCGCCTGGTACGACGCCGATCCCGCCCGTCAGGAAGTTGATCCAGGCTTCGAGCGGCAGTTGGAGCGCATACTGACGCTTTGGAACCGGCTGGGTGAAAACCGCTGAGTTGTCAGCATCTGACGCAGGGACATGAGGACTTTTTTATAATCATTTTGTTTCTATCGGTCAAATTATTAAGATAAACTCGGCCTAAATCCGGTAAAATAGGATGAGGTCCTGCCATCCTGGACGTATCCACGCCCGATATCCCGGGTTTCCTGCCGCTGCCTCCCGTCCGAGGGGTATGACCCAAAAAGTTCGCTCATCTCTTGAGACGGCGAGGTATGCCTGATGCCGGGTTTACGAAAATTACGCTGCCTGCTGATGCTGTTTTTCGCTCTGGCGCTCCTCCGCGGAAAAATGGAGGTTGCATCAGGTTCTGGCATTTACGACTGGCTGCAGTTCAACGGCGACCCCCAACACAGCGGCAACAACACCCAGGAAATACGCATCAATCGATACAACGTGGCTGCGCTTCGCGTTCAGTATCAGGTAGCCCTGAACGCCTGGGTTGACAGCACTCCGGCTTTCCTTCACGGCGTGGTCACTGCACAGGGGGTCAAAGATCTTCTGTTCATGGACACCGCCAAAGACGGCCTCATTGCTGTGGATGCCCAAACCGGCGCGCTGGCCTGGAGCCAGCCGCTCGGCCCCGGGGACTGCACCATGAACAATGATGGGGCGACGCCCTGTTGGACCACCTCTTCTGTGGCGGTCGACCCCAACAAACAGTTTGTCTATTCGTACGGTCTGGATGGGTATGTGCATAAATATCAGGTCGGCGATGGCGTTGAGATTAAAGACGAGCATTGGCCGGAAGTGACCACTTTAAAGGGCTTCGACGAAAAAGGCTCCGCCAACCTGTCCATTGCCACGGCTAAGAATGGGATCAGCTATCTCTACGTCGCTCACAGCGGTTATCCCAGCGACGGCGGCGATTACCAGGGCCACGTTACCGCGATCAACCTGTCCTCCGGAGCGCAGCAGGTATTTAACGTCTTGTGCAGCGACCAGATCGTGCATTTCGTCAGTGATCGGCCGGGATATCCCGGAAATCCAGATTGCCAAGAAAAGCAAGCCGGCGTGTGGGCACGCTCCGGCGTGGTCTACGACCCGGATGTCGACCGTATCTTCTTTGCAACAGGCAATGGTTATTTCGATGGCAACCTTTACTGGGGCAACAGCATTCTGGCGCTTCATCCCGACGGCAGTGGCTCAAGCGGGAAGCCGGTAGATAGCTATACACCGGTCGACTGGCCTGTTCTGAGACAGGCCGACATGGACCTGGGCAGCACGCCGCCGGTGATCCTCCCGCCCATACCGGGCAGCAGCTACGCCCATCTGGCCGTGCAGGGCGGCAAGGACAGCACCCTGCGGTTTGTTAACCTGGACGACCTGAGCGGTAAGGGCGGCCCGGGGAATACCGGCGGCGAGATCGGCGCACCGCTGCAGCTTTATTCTGTCAGCGAGGAGCAGCCGGAAGATGAGCTGCACACGGCTCCGGCCGTGTGGACCAATCCAGAGGATGGCAGCGTGTGGATCTTCGTTGTGACCGACAGCCACGCCGTCGGCCTGAAGATCCTGGTGCAGAATGGCATCCCGGAATTTTCCAGACAATGGGAGGTGGCCCAGGGCGGCTCCTCGCCGCTTGTGGCGAACGGAGTACTCTTTTACGCTGGCAGTACGTCGCAGTCGACCGGCGGCATCTGGGCGTTGAATCCCACCACCGGCGAGGTCTTATGGAGCGCGAATCTGCCCGGCGCGATCCATTGGGAGAGCCCGATCGTCGCTAACGGCGTGGTATACATGGTCGACTACGGCTCCAACCTCACCGCATTCGTCCCACCGCCCCTGGACAAGCATGTCTACCTGCCGCTGATCGCCCGCTGAGCCTCTTCGCAGGGCGGCCGAGGCTGGCAGAGCAGGCCTCAGGCGAGAGAAGCAGGCTCAGGCTTGCCCTGACGGTTCTGTCAGGGAAAACTGAATCAACCGAATAAGTCAAGGAACAAACGAAATGTGGAAAACAGCAAAATATCCGGCCCTGCTGGTTCTGTGCCTGCTTTTACTGATCGTCGCGGGCTGCTTTCCTTCTTCCCAGATATCTATTGCACCTGTAGGCGCGGCTGAGCAGATCAACACCCCCACGATCGTATCCACCAGCAGCGCGTCAGAAGCGCCCGCCGCAGCTCCGGCTGCAGCCGGTTACGACTGGCCGCAATTCAACTTCGACCCCCAGCACAGCGGAAACAATACTGAGGAGGCGGTCCTCGGCGCGTCCAACGTGGCCAGCCTGCAACTGCTCTTCCGGGTGAAGCTGCCTGCGGTGGCAGATGGTTCTCCGGCCTATCTCAGCGGGGTCAGCACCTCTGAGGGAGTTAAGGATCTGCTCTTCATGACCACGAAGGACGGCCGTATTTTGGCCGTGGACGCCCACAGCGGCGCAATCGTGTGGAGTCATCAGTACGGGCCGAATGGGTGCCTGGTCAACAATAATCTCGATCGCAACGAGGCCTGCTACACCACTTCTTCGCCGGCCATCGATCCGAACCGGCAGTACGTGTTCTCCTACGGACTGGACGGCAAGGTGCACAAGTACCAGGTGGGGAATGGGAACGAGATCACCACCGGCGGCTGGCCGGCGATAGCGACTTTGAAAGGCTGGAACGAAAAGGGTTCCTCGGCCTTGAGCATCGCCACAGCCAAGAACGGTAAGAGCTACCTGTACGTAGCCAACGGCGGCTACCCCGGCGACCAGGGGGACTACCAGGGCCATATTACCGCCATCGACCTGGCCACCGGCGCGTGGCATATTTTCAACGCACTGTGCTCCGACGCCCCGGTGCATTTCGAACAATCTCCCGCCAGCCCGGATTGCCCAGCAGTGCAGTCGGCCATTTGGGCGCGAGCGGGCGTGGTCTATAACCCTGGAAACGATAGAATCTATATGGCCACCGGTAACGGGAATTTTGATCCCAACAACCACGATTGGGGCGACACAGTCTTCAGCTTGAACCCGGATGGCACCGGCGCTGGCGGCAACCCGCTGGATACCTATACGCCGACCAACTTCCAACAGCTAGACGACGCCGACGCCGATCTGGGCAGCACGGCGCCAGCCATCCTGCCAACATTGACCGGCAGCAGCGTGGCCTATGTGGCTGTGCAGGGCGGCAAAGACGGGCTGCTGCGCCTGCTCAATCTGGAGAATCTGAGCGGCCAGGGCGGAACAGGGCACACGGGCGGGGAAATCGGCAGCGCGGTGGATGCTCCCGGGAAAACAGGGGTATTGACCCAGCCGGCCGTCTGGAAGAATCCTTCCAATGGGAACGTGTGGGTCTTCGTGGCCAACGGCAGCGGCATCGCCGGATACAAAGCCGCCGTCAGCGCTGGAAAACCCACGCTCGCTCAGCAGTGGAGCCGCCCGCAAGGCGGTACGTCGCCCATCCTGGCCAACGGCGTTATCTACTACGCTGGCGGTTCGACAATTTACGCCCTCGACCCGCTCAACGGGCAGATGCTTTGGAGCGCGACTCTGGGCGGAGGGATCCATTGGGAAAGTCCCATCGTCGCCAATGGCATGCTGTACATCACCGACGAGGGCGGCAACCTGAGCGCTTTTGCGTTAATTCTACTGAATGAGCACGCGTATCTGCCTGCAATCAGCCGTTGATGCCGGCGGCCCCCTTATTGCGGAGGTGCATCTGTGTTCGATTGACTTTATGAGGCGGTCATGGGTTTCAAGGCCCGGCGTAAAGAAATGGACGTCGCCGTACTTGGGCCGGTGAATGTCCGAAAAATCGATGTTATGAACGGAGGATGTTATGAACGCGCACACACAAACTGGCAACGGCAAGCAAGTCCTAGTCATGGTCGGCACAAACAAGGGCGGCTTTGTCTTCCGCAGCGATGCGGCGCGCAAATCCTGGCAGCCGGATGAGATGCTCTTCAAGGGCTGGCAGGTGATGCACATGACCCTCGATCCGCGCGACCGGCGCATGCACGCCGCGATCGTCAGCTACGTCTTTGGTTCCACCACCCACTACTCCGACGATCTGGGTCGCACCTGGTCTCAGGCCGACCAGGC